>NZ_JBITEV010000012.1:62143-267449 GCF_044455465.1 Streptomyces sp. NPDC051217 | reverse complement strand
GCGGCGGGGGGCGTGGGCGGCCCCCCGGGGGCCCCCCCCCCCCCCCCGGGGGGGCCCCCCGGGGGGGGGGGGGCGCCCCCCCGGGGGGGGGGGGGGCCCCCCCCGCCCCAGGAACAGCGGCTGGGACCTGAGCGGGAGCACCACGGCCCGGGCAGCCCGCCCACCGCCGTCGGCGGATCCGGTGAGAACGGATCCGGGACGGACGGCGGGAGCGACGGCGGCAGGACCACGGGTGGACCGGTGGCCGAGCGGCGGCAGGTCAGCGTGGTGCTGGTGCGCACCGGATTCACCGGTGAGGCCGCCGCGCTCGGGGACGACCGGATCGCCCTGTCGCTGCACGACGCGGCCAGCGCTTTCTCCGAGGGAGTCGAGGAGTTCGGCGGTACGGTCGCAGGTTCGCTCGGATATGTGTCGGTCGCCCTGTTCGGGCTTCGCGCGGACCGGCCGACCGCCTCGCTGGACGCGCTGGCGGCGGCGTACGCCGTGCGCGACCGGCTGGGCCGGAGGCCCGGACCCACCTTCCACGCGGTCGTGATCGCGGGCTCGGCGCTGGTCTGCCACGACCCCGACGACCCGGCCGCGCCCGTCACCGTGGCCGGCCGGCTGCTCGACGACGCCCAGACCCTGCTTGCCGCCGTGCCGCCGGGCGAGGTGTACGTCAGTGGTGACGCGGCACGGGACTCCGAGCTACGGCCACGCCACCGACCGGTGGCGCAGCCGGGGGCGGACATCCCTCTGCCCCGCCCGCGCAGCCGGGCAGAGACGTATGAGAGGCCGTCCGCCCGGCGGCAGGAGCCGGTCGACCGCGAACTCGAACTCGCTATCGTCACCAGCCTGCTGGACCGCTCCCGCAGCCATGAGGCCCCGCATCTGATGACGATCGTCGGTGACGAGGGCGCGGGCAAGACATGGTTCCTGGAGGAGTTCGAACGCCGGGTCTCGCCGCGGTCCCCACAGGTGAGGGTGGTCCGGGTGGGCGCGGCGGAGGGTGTCGGCGACGCGCCCCGGCTGGCTCGGGACATCCTGACCGCCTGCTGTGGGCTGCCGCCCGGGTCGGGCGTGGACGGCCACTTCGCCGATGCCGTACGCGAGCTGGCCGGGAACGGGGCGGACGCCGAACGGAGGCTGCGGCAACTGCATCCGCTGATGGGCCCGGCCGCCATGGGCCCGAGCCACGAGGAGGTCCGCGAGAGCTGGATCGAGGTGGTGGCGCTCTCGGCGCGCCAACTTCCCCTGGTCCTCTGCCTGGACGACATCCACCGCTGCGAGGACTCGGTGCTGGACTGCGTCGAGAGGCTGGTCGCCACAGCCCGGCCCGCTCCGGTGTTCGTGGTCGCCTCCGCCCGGCCGGAGCTGATGGAACGGCGGCCGTTCTGGGGCAGCGGGCAGCGCCACGCAGGCACCCTGACGCTCGACCGGCTGCCGGAACGGGGCGAGGACCTGCTCTCGCGCTTCGCCGGTGGACAGGGGGGCGGCGAAGGGACGGTGTACGCGGCCCATTCCGCACGGCAGGCGATGAGATGGGACCGGGCATTCACCGGTCATGAACCGATCGTGGCCCGGCACGCGGAACGATGAGCGGCCAAGGGGGCGGCTGAGTAAGGGACTTGCTTCCCCGAAAGCGCCGATGACGACAGTCTCCCGCCGTTCCCCGGCCACCTGCCCGCCAGAAGCGCGGATGCGGCTTCGACCGTGCTCAGGGGGGCGGGGAGCCGGCGGCCCCGCCCGGCGCTGACGCGTCGCTGTGCCTCCGGGACCGCTGACACCCTCTCAGGTCATGGTCGACAGAGGAGAGTTGTCATGCCGGACCCGGAGGCCGGGAGCCCCATCGCGAGGCAACGAGTAGGCAAGGGGAGGGGCCGTGCCGTGCTGGGGGCGCGCTCCTTCGTGCCTGTGGGCACGCGGGCCCGGGACGGCCGGAGCCCGGTCCTACCGGCAGGCGGGACAGCCTTGACCGATCAGGCCTTGGGACCCGCCGAGCCCACGAAGCCTGCTTGTCACGGCAGCGCCACCACCTGGGCGGCGTGGGCCAGTCCAGCGCCGAAGCCGGCCAGCAGCGCAAGGTCGCCACTGGACAGCGTGCCCTGGGACAGCAGTTCGTCCATGGCCAGCGGTATGGACGCGGCCGACGTGTTGCCCGCGGTGACGACGTCTCTGGCGACGACGGTGTGCGGGGCGAGTCGAAGCGACGTCGCGGCGGCGTCGATAATGCGGGCGTTGGCCTGGTGGGGGATGAAGGCCGCGATGTCCGCGACCTCCAGCCCCGCCTTCTCCAGCGCCTGCCGGGACATCTCCGGTACGGCGCGGGTCGCCCAGCGGAACACCTCCGGGCCCGCCATCCGCAGCGTGGGCCACGGGCCGGCCGTGTCGCGGACGTCCAGCCACGTGCGGTCATGGGCGATCACGTGGTGCCGTTCGCCGTCGGAGCCCCAAACCACCGGTCCGATGCCGGGTGTGTCGGACGGGCCGACCACGACCGCGCCCGCGCCGTCACCGAACAGGAACGCGGTGCCGCGGTCGTCGGGATCGATGATGTCGCTCATCTTCTCCGAGCCGATCACCAGGACGGTACGGGCGTCGCCGGAGCGGACGAGGGAGTCGGCCAGGCCCAGCGCGTAACAGAAGCCCGAACACGCCGCACCGATGTCCAGGCTGCCGGCGGAGCGGGCGCCCAGCAGGTGGGCGACGCGCGGGGCGGCGGCCGGCGCCTGCTCAAGAAAGGACATGGTGGCCAGCAGCACCATGCCCACCTCGGCCGGGTCGGTACCGGCCTGGGCCATCGCCTTCCGGGCCGAGTCCACCGCCATGCTGACGACGCTCTCGCCGGGGCCGGCGATGCGCCGGGAGACAATGCCGGACCGCCGCCGGATCCACTCGTCGCTGGAGTCGATACGGGCGCAGATCTCGTCGTTGTCCACCACGCGCGTCGGTCGGTACGCGCCCACGCCGAGGATGCGGGATCCGGGACTGCGCTCAGGCACACGGAGCCCCATCACGCTTCACGTCCGGGGCCGGCGGCGTTCGCGGGGGCCGCCGCCGACACCGGCAGCCCGCCCTCCTCGTACAGCTTCTTGCACGCCCGGCGCTGGATCTTGCCGCTGGACGTTTTGGGCAGTGCCCCGCGGCGTACGACCAGGATTTCCTCGGCCGGCAGCCGGTGATCGTCGTGAACCGCCCGGCGCACACAGTCCCGCAGGGCTTCCACGCCCGTCGACTTCAGCACCCGGCCGTCGGCCTCGACCACCACGACCAGACGCTCGCGCGTACCGTCGTCGACGGAGAAGGCGGCGGTGGAGTTGGGGTGCAGGCCGGGCACGGACCGCTCCGCCGACAGCTCGATGTCCTGGGGGTAGTGGTTGCGGCCCTGGCGGATGATGACGTCCTTCACCCGTCCCGTGACATACAGATCGCTGTCGCTGAGGAAGCCGAGGTCGCCGGTACGCAGATACCCGGCCGCGTCGGACTCGCCGTCGACGCGGGCACGGAAGGTGTGCTCGCTCTCCTCAGGACGGCCCAGGTAACCGCCGGCCACGCACGGGCCGCTGACCCAGATCTCGCCGACCCGGCCGGGCGGGCAGGCCCGCCGGGAGCGCGGATCCACGATCCGTACGCGAGTGCCTGAGACCGTGGTGCCGCTGCTGACCAACGGGAGCGAGTTCTCGGCGGTCTCACCGGTGATCTCCACGGTGCCCTCGCGGAGCGCCTCGGCGGACAGCCACAGAACAGCCGGCTCCCGGTCCGGACCGTCACCGGTCGCCTTGAGTGTGTTCTCGGCGAGCCCGTAACCCGGGCACATGGCACGAGGACGGAAACCGTGCCGTGCGAAGGCATCGGTGAAGGATTGGACGGTCCCCCACCGGACCGGCTCGGCGCCGTTGGCAGCCACGCGCCAGCGGGACAGGTCACCGACAGCCTCCGTTTTGCCCTCCGCGGCAGCGCGCACACACAGTTCGTAGGCGAAGCTGGGCGCCGCGGAGTGGGTGCCGCCGAATCGGGAGATGGCCTCCAGCCAGCGGGCCGGGCGGCGGATGAAGGAGTCGGGGGCCATGAGGTACGAGGGGATGCCCGCCCACAGCGGCATGACCACGCCGAACAGCATGCCCATGTCATGGAAGAGCGGCAGCCAGTTCACCACGGTGCCGTCGGGCTCGCACGGCCAGAGTTCGTCGGTCTCGGCTACGTTCGCGAGGAAGTTGGCGTGGCTGACCAGGACGCCCTTGGGGTCGCCCGTGGAGCCGGATGTGTACTGGAGCAGTGCGATGTCCTGCGGGTCGGGGTCGGGGTCGGCCGGTGCCGGGGGCCGTACGACCGCCGCGCGTGTGAACTCCGGTGCGTCGGTGGCCAGCAGGGTGAGCCCCGCCAGTTCCGGCAGGCCGCCGAAGCGGTCGAGCATCTCGTCCCTGGTCTCCGCTGTGGTCAGGACGGTGGAGGTCCCGGCGTCGTCGGCTATCCGGCGCAGCCGGCGCAGACCTTCGCGGCGTCGCGGCACCTGGAGGGGGGCGCCGGCCACCCGCCCGTACATGCAGCCGAGCAGGGTCCGTATGAACTCCAGGCCCGAGGGGTACAGCAGGACGGCGCTCGTGCCGGACAGGCCGGTCGTGGCGAACACCGCGGCACGGGCGGTCGCGGTGTCGTGCAGTTCGCGGTAGGTCAGCGTGGACTGCGGTTCCTCGCCGTCGCGCAGGAAGACGTAGGCGGTCTCGTCGGGCTGCTTCTCGCTGCGCAGCCGCAGGGCGTCGGGAAGGGTGCGTACCTGGTCCGCGTGCGGACCGGGTGAGGCGGTCGTCACGGTGAGATCTCCTTGTCCGGCCCGGCGTCGGCTCCGGGCGGGGGCGGGGCGAATCCATCGCCCCCGTCGTCTGTTGGGGTATGCGGCAGGATCCCTGTCCAACGGTCCATGGCGCGTCCTTTCGCGGAATTCGGATCCGACGGCAATGCGGGCACCGTTTTTCTGCGGTCGGAACTACGCTACCCGCCCCCTGTCATGTGTTATTCATGCGCGCGGTCATATCCCGGTAACTGGGCGTCCTCGGCAGCTTGCGCAAGGTGGTGTGCGCGGTGTCGGCGGAATTTCTTACGAGATGTCGGGAGAGGCCGGCGGAAAAGGAAAGCCCCGCTGTCGGACGGGTTTCCGTCCGGCGGCGGGGCGTGGTCCCGCGGAGTGCTACGCGGCGTGCTCCTCGGCGGCCACCGGGCGGTCGACAGCGAGCCGCCACTTCCCTTCCTCGTCGCGGATCACCACGTCGGTGCAGGTGCCGCGCAGCTGCGTGGTGGCGCCGTCCGGGCCCGGGACGGTCATTTCGTAATCCACGATGAGCAGTGAGGTGTCACCGGTGGTGTAGGTCTGAAGCACCGTCGAGTTGATTTTCGGTCCGGTGGCCAGAAACTCCTTGAAGAACGCGGTGCGTTCCTCACCGGAAAGCGGGCCGCCGGAAATATTGGAAATCGCGTCCGGAGTGTACAGGGAATCGTACAGAGCCCCGTCGCCGGAATTGAAGATTCGAATGAGCAGGTCGTTCTGCTCGTCGGCGTCGTCGGGGACTTCCAGGACGATGGATTCGCTCATCACGGTATCGCTCCCAGGTGTGGGTTTCGGGTTCGTGGATTTTCGGTGCCGGGCGCCCGGCAGGTGCCGGGCGGCCGGCCCGGTCGTGCTCACAGCAGCGGCGTGTCGGGGTCCAGACCGACGATGACGCGCCCGTAGACCTCCATGTTCGAGCTGAGCAGGATCCAGCCGTGCAGGGCCAGGCCCTGGATGTCACGGTGGAAGCGCTGGAGCGGGACCTCGCGCTTGATCACGGACGCGCCGCTGGCGTTGAAAAGGATCTCCACGGCCTCCTTGGCGAGCTGCACCGCGTAGGCACTGTGGCCGCGCACCGCGGCCCGTTCTTCGAGGGTGGGTTCCTCGTTGGCGTCGGCGCGCTCCTGGAGAGTCCGGTACATGCCGGCTGCCAGCGCCTCGGCCGCCGCGATCTTGCTGGCGGCCGTCGCCACCTGGATCTGGGTGAGGGGGTGGTCACTCTGCTTGTCCCAGGGGGTGGAGCTGATGCCACGGTTCGGCAGCCGCTCGAGAAACAGGTCGTACGCGCCGCGCGCGATCCCGATGAACGTGGAGACGGACTGCGAGAACAGGAAGCTGTACAGGCTGTAGCCGCGGCCGGCGGGCAGCGCGGGGACTTCGGCGCCCGCGGCCGCGGCGGCCTCCGCCTCCGACGGAATGATCACCCGGTGCGCCGGTACGAAGACATCCTCGGCGGTCGCGGTCGAACTGCCCGTGGCGGCCAACGACGACGCGTTCCAGTCGTCGGTCAGGGTGAACTCGGAGACCGGCACCATCGCGACGGCGTCGTCCAGAGAGCCGTCGGGCCGCTCGACGAAGGCGAGCATCATGTTCCAGTCGGCGCCGTGGCAGCCGGAGTTGAACCCCCAGGTGCCGTTGAGCACATAGCCGCCCTCAACCGGGACGAGGGTGCCGGTCGGGCTGAAGCCGCCCGAGATCCGGGTGGAGGGGCTGGAGAAGATCTCCTTCTGGAGCTCTTCGGAGTAGAGAGTGACCATCCAGGCGCTGGACACCCAGACCATGGAGACCCAGCTGGAGGACGGGCAGCCGCGGGCGATCTCGGCAAGCACCCGTGACTGGTCCTCCAGGGAGAAGTCCAGGCCGCCGAAGCGACGCGGGGTGGCTATTCGGAACACTCCGGCCTTGTCCAGGAGGGCAATGTTCTCGTCGGGCAGCCAGCGTCGGTTCTCGGCCTCCTGTCCGTTTTCGCGGAGTTTGGGGGCTATACTCCGCACCGCTTCCAGTACTGAAGCGACATCGGTGCCAATGTTGGCCATCAAGGCTCCTCGAAACGTATCCATGGACGGAAAATCGAGCGGCCGGCGGCGATTCTGTGGATTATTTTTCCGGTGGCGAGCCGACGCGCCGCGATAACTCCTTGAATTCTGGCAAAGGTTGTTCCCGGAGCGGTAACGGTTCGGGAACTCGGGATTCTGGCGCCGTCGATGACGTTCTTGTTACCCGGCCGTGGTGGTGCGGTGACCGGTCGCCCCGGGCCCGGCCCGGACGCCGTCTCCCGAGGTCGGGAGGGTGGAGCACGGCCCGATACGGCGTCAACCGGGCTCCTGCGTCCGGGCATTGACAAGTGGGCTCGCAGGCGCGAGACCGGGTGGTCTGCCACGTCACCGGCCCGCCGGTCCGCCATGAGAATTTTTGAGTACTTACCTGAAAGTAGGTACTTACCTGAAAGCGCCCTCCTGATACGGTCGGATCATCTTGGCAAAGATTCTCCCGAAGGAGCCTGGTGTCCCATCTGTAAGTGACTCGCCTGTAGTGACCGGCTGCGTCTCTTCTGTTGCCCTCGGTATTCGCCCGCTGAGCAGTTTCCGCCGACTTCCTCCCCACTTCGGCGGAGGGGCGGGAAGTGTCACAGGAAGTTCCATGTCACGGGAAGTTCCATCGAAATCCGTTGAACAGTCATGACCATGGGGAGAGCTATGCAATTCCGGATCCTGGGACCGATCGAATCGTTGAACAACGGTCAGCGGATGACGCTGGGCGGCACCAAGCAGAGAGCGACGCTCGGCTATCTGCTGCTGAGTGCCAACCGTGTCGTCGCGACCAGTCAGCTTCTCGATGCCTTATGGCCCGTGGACGACGCCCCCACCTCGGCGCGCAAGATCCTCCAGAACGCCATATGGGGGCTGCGGCGTGTCCTCGTACCGCGGCACGGTGCCGCAGGCCCCGCCGTAGTGACCCAGCCCCCGGGATACCGGCTCACCGTCGACCCCGACGACGTCGATCTGTACCGCTTCCAGCGGCTGGTGGACGCGGGGCGGGCGAGGCTCGCCGAGGGGGAGTCCGAGCCGGCGGCGCTGCTGCTCCGAGAGGCCCTGGATCTCTGGCGCGGGCCGGTACTGGCGGACCTGGCCGAGACGGGCATCGCCTGGCCCGAGCTGGCCGCGGTGGAGAACACCCGGCTGGACGTGATGGAGGACTACTTCGAGGCGGAACTCGCGTGCGGACGTCACAGCGCGGTGCTCGGCAGCCTCCAGACCATGGCCGAGGACACGGCGCTGCGGGAGCGGTCGTGCGGGCAGCTCATGCTCGCCCTGTACAGAAGCGGCAGACAGGTCGACGCCCTGAACGTCTACGGTCGCGCCCGCCGGGCGCTGGTGGACGAACTGGGCCTTGAGCCGGGCCGCGAGCTCCAGATGCTCCTCCAGGCGATCCTGGCCCAGGACGCGTCGCTGAACCTGCCCGAGACGCTGACCGTCAGCACCGCGCCGCTGGGGCCGCCGTCCTCGGACCCGGACGTTGTCGTGGACCTCGCGCGCGCCGATGCACCCGTACGGGCGGAGGGTGCGGCTCGGTCCGACGCGGAGGCGGACCGCGCCGTGTCCGTGCCCGTGGCGGACCGGCCGGAGACGGCGGACGGAGCCGGGCGGACGGCCGCGGTCGAGGCGGAGCGGCGCGCCGTCCCCGCGTACCCGGCCGCCGGACCGGTCCAGCGACGACAGGTCAGCGTGCTCCTGGTGGGCGCCCAACTCGTGGCGGAGACACACGCCGGGTCGGCGGAACCTGTATACGACAACGATGTCGACGAGCTGTTCGAGCGTGTGTCGCGCTGTGTCCAGGAATGCGTCGAGCGTTTGGGCGGCACCGTCACGGCTTCCATCGGCTCGGTCTCCATGGTGGTGTTCGACTCGGGCGACGAGGGCTGGGGCGACGCCGGGTGCGCGGTGCTCGCCGCGCTGGCCGTCCGCGACGGCCTCGACGGCCTGATCGAGCCGGGGGCCCGGCCCGGGAGTGCGGGACCCGCCCTGTTGTCCTTCCGCGCGGCGGTAGCCACGGGCGAGGCCGCGATGCGGTACAGCGACGCCGGGGAGAGCGGGGGCACGCCGACGATCCGCGGCGCGCTGCTCGATCGCTGCCACTCCCTGCTGTCTCGTGCCGAGGCCGGTCGGATTCAGGTCTGCGGCAGCACGCGTGAGCGCACCCGGGCGGTGATCGAGTATTCCCCGGACGGCATGGGGGAGGGCTCCGTGCTCGGTATCCGCGCCGGCGTCATGAACATCGAGGCGATGCCCACGATGGAGCGCGAGTTCGAGTTCGGTCTCCTCTCCGAACTGCTTGAGCGGGCCCGGCACCGGGCGGCCCCGCACCTGGTCACGGTGCTGGGCGAGGCGGGCAGCGGCAAGACCCGCTTCATCGCCGAATTCGGCAAGGTGATCGAGGAGCAGGCATATCTGGCCAGGTTCTCCGTCGGCCCGGTGTCCTCGTCGGAAGGAGACGGCGTCTCCGCCGTCCAAGTGGCGGTCCTGTCGGCCCTGTGCGGGATACCGCCGGGCGGCAGCCGTCAGGAAGCGCTGGCCGAGCTCGAACCCACAATGCGCGGGCTGGTGGGCGAGGACCGTGTACGCGGGGTGCTGGACTATCTGATCCCGTTGCTCGACGGGTCCGCGCCGGCGGACGGTCCGGTGGACCAGGAGGCGAGACTGATCGCCTGGTTGTGCTTCCTCAGGCAGACCGTGCTCGACAGGCCGCTGGTACTGGTCATCGACGACCTCCACCGGGCCGACGACGCGCTGCTCGATTTCGTCAGCGGACTGGCGGACCGGCCGGGGGTGCCTCTGCTCGTGGTGGCCGCCGCCCGCCCGGAGCTGCTCCGGCGACGCGCGGACTGGGGTGGGGGCAAGGGGCATTTCACCTCGATGACCCTTCAGCCGCTGTCGGACGCCGCGGTCGACCAGCTCGTCGACTTCGCGGCGGCCCCTGCCGCGCCCACCAGCCCACGGCGCTCAGGCCCTGGGCCCCTGGCCGGAGTCGAGGGGCCGCCCGACGAGAACCACCGGCGGTTCGTCGTCCGTGCGCTCCTGTCCATGCGCGCCCCCGGGCCGTGGCCCGACGCCGCGCAGGCCCGGGGGAGCGTCACCGACTGCCCCGTCGCGTGCGCGTGCCGGGAGACCGCGGGCGGTCAGACCTTGCTGGGCAGGTGTTCCCGGCCCCAGACGCCCAGTGGTTCGAGCGCTTCGTTGAGTGCGACACCCCGCGACGTCAGGGAGTACTCCACGCGAACCTGTGTCGCCTCATAGATCTCGCGGTGCACGATCCCGTCCGCTTCCAGTTCCCGCAGATGCTGGATCAGGACCTTCTCGCTGACGTCCGGGATCGCCCGCTTCAATTCGCCGAAACGGCGGCACTGCTCTGAGAGCGCCCAGAGGATGACGACCTTCCACTTACCGCTGATGATTTCCATCGCGGAATCCAGTCCGCAGTGTGTCGGCCTGATCCTTACACTCAAGATTGCACCCCGAAATTCCTGGCAGGAAATTTCTTTTTTACCTGACCGTTACGCTGCGATGGTAATGGATAACGGTCGCACGGTGCAATACGGTTATCGGTCGACCGGACGGATGTCATCCGTCCGGTCGACCGGGTGTCACTCTACAGGGGCGGGTCCGAAGAATGCCTGTTCGTCCCGGTCCCTGAGCTTGGCGCAGACATCACGCAAAGCCTTTTCGAGATCGGCGATCTCGCTCTCCGCCAGGTGGACCGACGGCTGGAACCGGAGGGTGTTGACCGCACTCGCGGTCGGAAAGGTGCGGATGCGGTGAGCGCGCAGCAGATATCCGGAGATGAAATATCCGAGCATGTCCGACCGGGTCGGGTCACCGGAGCGGGAGTCCGCCGTGTCCGGCAGGCCGCGAAACTCCAGCCCCAGCATCAAACCCTTTCCGCGTACCTCCTTCAGGATGTCCGGATAGTCGTCGATGAGGGAGCGGAACAGCCCGGTGAGCCGCTCCCCCCGCTCCACGGCCTGCCGGTACGCCTGTCCGCCGTGGGCCTCCAGGATGTCGAGCACCGTGAGCGTCACCGCGAGGGAGAGGCCGTCCTTCGCGAACGTCGAGGTGTGGATGAGGCCGAACTCCCGCCGGAACCGACTGGCGCGCACCAGCGTGACGGCGGTCTTGGCGACACCCCCGCCCAGCCCCTTGGCCAGGGTGTAGTAGTCGGCCCGCAGCCCGATCAGGGAGCTGGCGAAGAACGCGCCCGTCCGGCCCATGCCGCTCTGGATCTCGTCGACCACGATCGGGCAGTCGATTGCCGCGCACGCCCGCTGGATCCCGCGTGCCTGCTCCTCGGTGACCACCCTGATGCCGCCCTCGCCCTGGATCACCTCCATGAAGAGGGCCGTGAGCAGCGAGAAGTCCCGTTCCACCACTCGTATCCGGCCGTCCTCGACGCGGAGGTCGAGAAGCACGGCCCGCTCCTCCTCGGCGATCTTGGCGATGGCCTCCGGCTGGTCGACGGGGATGAACCGGGCCTGCGCGGCCAAGGCCGTGAACGGTCCGCGATGGGCCGGGTTGTGGGTCAGCTGGACACTGCCCACCAGCTTGCCGTGGAACGAGCCCTCCAGGCAGAGGAAGACCGGCGGCAGGGCCGCCGCCGCGGCGTTGGCGGCGTCGACCCGGGCGGCCAGTGCCTCGAAGCCGCCGGCCGTGTCGTCCGGCAGTGCCGCCGCGCCGGACCGGACCGCCACGCGTGCCTCGTCGAGGTGGCCGGCGATCTCCGCGAGCAGTGCCCGCAGGTTCAGTCCCCGGTCGAACTCCGCCTGCTTGAGCGCGACTTCGATCGATTCGGCGCCGCTGTTGGAATACACCGCGTAATAGGGCTCCGTGGTGCCGGTCTCCCGACGGATGATCTCGTTCAGTCGCGCGGTGACCCGGTCCGCCGCCGGCTGGCGGGAGATCTGTGCGAGTACGGGGCGCTGGTCCCGCAGGAACGACTGGGCGGTGGCGACCACGTCCGGGTGGTTGTGGCCGAGGACGAGGGCCCCGTAGCCGCCCGCGTAGTCGATGACGGGCACTTCCTTCCCGGCCTCGTCGAGGAAGTAGAGGGTGTTGCCCTGGCCGCGCACGTACTCGACGTCGATGCCCAGCAGCGACTGGAATTCCTGCATGGCGGGGTCGGTGAGCTCGGATTGTGGTGACGGGGAATTCATACCGGTCCTGTCCGTGTCATTTGTGCGAGGGCGGCTGACAAAGGGCGCGGGCGGAAGGAAAGGCCTTCCTGCCATGCCGTAACGGCTACGCCGTGAATTTACGGGCGCTTTCCCGGTGGGCGGTCACGCGCCGGTAAGTGGGGTCTTCCATGAGGCCGGTTGACGGTGCGTTACCTGGGGGTGGGCGGGCCCGCCGGTATTGCTGGATACCGTGGCGACGGCCCGGCCTCGACCGGGGCGTGAATGGCCGGACGCCGCTCCCCGGTGAGCGGGAACGGGCGGCGTGCACTGACACGGGAAGGATGACATGCGCTCTTCGCTGCGTGAGGTGATGTCCCGGTTCGCGACCGGAGTGATCGTGGTGACCGTGGGGGGTGAGCACGTCCACGGCATGACGGCCAATGCGTTCAATTCGGTCTCGCTCGATCCGCCGCAGATTCTCTGCTGTGTGTCCCACAGTGCTGTGATGCACGACGCGATCCTTGCGGCCGGCAGCTTCGCGGTGTCTGTCATGGGAGCGGAGCAGGAGGAGATCGCCCGGTATTTCGCCGACAAGAAACGGCCGCTCGGACCGGCTCAATTCGCCGCGCTCGACTGGCGGCGCGGCCCGCTTTCCGGGGCGCCGCTTATTTCTGGAGCGCTCGGCTGGCTGGAGTGCCGAACAGTCCAGACCCATGATTCCGGCGACCATACGATATTCATCGGCTCGGTCCTGGCGGCGCAGCCCGGCGAAAATGGACCGGGACTTCTTTTCCATAAAGGCGCCTTCCGCTCGTCCGACGGCACCGGGCAGGTGCCCGGCCAGGTGCGCACTTTGCGGTAAGTACTTGAGGTGCATTCGTTCCTCGGGATACTTTGAGAAAGAACCGCTTAGGAAAAGGCCGCCCTATGGGTGGTCTCCCGAGCATGGGCATGCCCATATATGAACCGTTTTTTTGCTCAGAGGAGTGTGATCGTGATGACCGGAGAGAACCGCGCGCCCGTGACTGTGATCGGTCTGGGAATGATGGGGGTGGCGCTGGCAGGTGCCTTCCTCAACGCCGGCCATCCGACGACGGTGTGGAACCGTACGCCGGGCAAGGGCGACGCGCTTGTGGAGAAGGGCGCGGTGCGCGCCGGAAGCGTTGCCGACGCCGTGGCCGCGAGCGATCTCGTGGTGGTCTGCGTGGTCGACTACGAGTCCATGCACGCCATTCTGGACCCGGTGGGCGACGCCCTCGCCGGCAAGGTGATCGTCAACCTCACGTCCGGCATCCCCGAGGACGCCCGCGAAGCGGCCGAGTGGACTCGCGGGATCGGCGCGGACTACCTCGACGGCTACATCATGACGGTTCCGCCGGCCGTGGGCCTGCCGGAGACGTTGCTGTTCTACGGTGGCTCACAGGAGACGTTCGAGGCGCACCAGGAGACGCTGAAGGTTCTCGGCGGCAACAGCGTCTACCTCGGCGCCGACGCGGGCATCGCGTCGCTGTACGACTTCGCTCTCCTCGGCATCCTGTGGTCCACCCTTACCAGTGCCCTGCACGCCTTCGCCCTGGTCGGCACTGAGAAGGTGCCGGCGTCGGCGCTGCTTCCGTTCGCCGAGGCATGGATCACCCACGTGATCGTGCCCACCATCCAAGGATCGGCTCAGCAGATCGACGCCGGTGAGTTCGGCACCGACATCTCCACCGTCGGGCTGAACGCGATGGGCCTGGTCAAGATGATCAAGGTCAGCGAGGCGCAGGGTATCCGCCCCGATCTGATGGTGCCGATCAAGGACTTCCTGGCGAAGCGCGTCGCGGACGGCCACGACGCCGACGCACTCGCGAGCCTGATCGAAGTCATCCGCAACCCCGAGTAGGACCGTGTCCCGCGTGCTGAGGCCGCGCGGGCGTTCGCAGCGTAAAGGCGAGAACCGGCCGCCGGTGAGTCCGGCGGCCGGTTCTCGGTCCCGCGTGCCGCCATGCCGTCAGCGCGGCAGCGGAAGGGTTGTCAGGCCCTGGCGCCGGCCGCGCGAGTGGCTGTCTGCTCTGCGGCGGCGATACCGGACTCGATGGCACCGTCTATGTAACCGCTCCAGCCAGTCGCGATGTCGCTGGTGGCGAACGCGATCTTGCCGTGCGGCTGCTGGACGGTCCGGTACGGCCCGGTGAGCATGCCCGGGGTACGCATGGACCAGCCGCCGAGCGCGTACGGGTCCGAGCCCCAGTTCTGGACCTTGGTGGACAGAACCTTGATCCCCGGAACCAACTGTCGGAGCGTGCTCTGCACCGTGGCGAGGTTCGTGGCGTCGAACGACGGAGTCGTGCTGAAGGCCAGCAACAGCTGGCTGCCGTCGGGGAATTGACCCTCGGACACGATCGGGCACATGGGGAAGCCCTCCGCCGGCTGGGAGACGAAGGCGCCGGCGCTGTTGTCCGTGACGCGTATGAAGAACTTCTTCACGTTGGGCGCGCCGATACCCGTACTGGACACGCTGGTGTACTCGGCCGGCAGGGCGGGCGAGAAGGCGATGGTCTTCCAGACGTTGACGGGTACGGCCATGATCACCCGCGGTGCGGTGTAGGTCGTGCCCGACTTGGTCGTGACGGTGACGCTCCCGCCCGCCTCCGTGATCCTGGTGACCGGGGTGTTGAGCCGCAGATCGGCTCCCGAGTCGTTCAGCATGGCCTGGAGCAGGGCCACCGTGCCGCCCTGCAGACCGTAGGTGTTGATGCCCTGGTAACCCTCGTACGTGTAACCGGACATGGCCCAGATCTGGGACAGCATCGTGTACGCGCCGCGCGTGCTGGAGCCGCCCGACAGGCCGCCCGTGGTTCCGCTGATCAGCTTTTCCTCCGCGGAGGTCAGCCGAAGCTGGTCGAGACGGGCACGCAGGGACAGCTTGTCGGCGTCCCTGAGCAGGGCCTCGCGGTCGAACGGGTCGAACGGATTCGGGAAGAGGTTCTGGGCTTCCTCGAAGAACCGTGTGAACACGGGCTTGATACGGGCGACGGCGTCCGCCGGCGGCACGACCGCGAACCCGCTGTCGGTGGGCAGGATGAAGTTGTCGAGACCGCCCTCGGGAGCGACGGTGGCTATGTTGTAACGCTTGGCCTCCGCCCACACATTGGGCTGCTTCGCGTCCACCGCCGCGCCGCCGAGCTCGACGGGGTGCCCGGCGAACTCGGAGGTCCAGGTCCGGCCTCCGACGCGGTTGCGGGCCTCCAGGATCAGGGACCGCAGCCCCTTCTCCTTCAGCTCGCGGGCGGCCGTGACACCGGCGAATCCGGCGCCCACGATGATCACGTCGTACGAGGCGGCGGCCGGGCCGGTGGCGTCAGCCGTGGCGGCCCGCGCGGCGGTGGTGCCCAGACCGGTCGCGGAGGCGGCCAGCACGGCCGCGCCGGTGCTCTTCAGGACCGCACGGCGGGACGCCGCGATGTGGCGTGCGTCCGTTGTCTTGTTCTTCACTGTTCCCTCGTTCTGGAGTTGATCGGTTCGTTGATGTGTGTGTGGGGGGAAGGGAGAAGGTCAAAGGAGGGCCGGAGCGGCTCAGAGGAAATGGGTGTCCGGGTCCAGGCCGAGCAGCAGCCGGCCATGCAGTTCCAGGTTGGTGTTGGGCGTCATCATTCCGTGGCGGGTGAGCCCTTCCACGTCCCGGTAGAACCGCTGGAAGTGCTGTTCACGAGAGAGTGAGGAGGCTCCGCTGACCTCGTGGAGCGCCTCGACGGCCTCCTTCACCAACTGCGTGGCGAAGCCGCCCTGTCCGCGCACGGTCACGCTGTCCTCGACGGACGGGTGCAGGCCCGCGTCCGCCCGATCCTGCAGGAGACGGACGTAGGAGACCGACAGGACCTCCGCCGCGGTGATCCTGTTCGCCGCGGTGGCGACCTTGATCTGTGTCAGCGGATGCTCCCGCTGTTCCGTCCAGTTGGTGTAGGCGATGGCCTTGCCGGGCAGCCGCTCGGTGAAGGTGTCGTACGCGCCCTTGGCGGCGCCGACGAATACCGCGACGGACAGGGCGACGACGAAGGTGATCAGCCCGTAGCCGCGGCCGGCCGCGCCGGAGCGGGCCTCACCGGTGCCGGCGACCAGCTGCTCGACCCCGGCCACGCGCCGCGCGGGCACGAACACGTCCCGCGCCGAGGTGGTGAAACTGCCGGTGCCTATCGCCGCCGAGACGCGCCAGTCGTCCGCGACCAGGAACTGGTCCATCGGCACCAGCGCGTACACCTGTTCCGTCGTGCCGTCGGGATGCGCCACGACACCCGCGACCAGATTCCAGTCGGCGCCCTTGCAGCCGGTGTTGAAGCCCCAGCTGCCGTTCAGCGTGTAACCGCCGTCGGTGGGCGTGAACGCCCCGGTCGGGGCCAGCCCGCCGGAGACCCGTACCGACCCGGTGGAGAAGATCTCCTTCTGCACCTCGTCCGGGTACAGCGACGCTATCCAGGCGCCCTGGATCCAGGCCGAGGCGACCCAGCCCGTGGCGGAACAGCCGCGGGCCGTCTCCGTCACCGCTGTGAACTGGTCGGCCAGGGAGGCTTCCAGCCCGCCGAAACGACGAGGAACGCTCAACCGGAAAACACCGGCCTTTTCGAGCAGTTCGATGTTTTCGTCCGGAATCATCCGCCGGTCCTCGGCCTGTACGCCGTTCTCTCGGAGTCTGGGAATGACGGCTGTTACGGCGTCCAGGACGGCCGCTGTCGCGGCATCGGACTCGGTCATTGTTCGTCTCCCTGGGTGTTCGGGTGGCCATGGGATTTCCGCTGGCCCGTGGTGGTTCGAAGGAGTTCGGATCAGGGATCGGGTGAATTCTGACGGCGCCCCAGTCATCGCCCGGTAATAGGCCGGTGTGCGCGGCCGATTACCGGGCGATGACCGTCTGGTTGACGGCGGCGGTCGCGTTCGCCGGGCGGTGGAGAGCGGTGCGGAGAGGGAGCGCGCGCGGCGGAAGCGGCGCCGGCGTCAGCTGGGATCGCCGTACGGGTTGTCGATGGCGAATCGCCACTCGCCGTCCGCGCCTCGCCGCAGCACGTCGATACCCACGCCCTCGAGGTGCTCCGGTTCGCCGTCCTCGTCGGCCGGGATGTCGATGAACCAGTCCACCACCAGCAGTGCGGCGGTGCTCGTCACGTGCGACTCGCGGATCGTCGCGGTCATCTTCGGCTTCCGTGCCATGGATTCCGCGAGCGCGGCTTTCCGGGCCTCGCCCGTGAGCGGCTGGCCCGGCTCCCAGACCGAGACGGCGTCGTCGGCGTACATCGCGTTGATCCTGTCGAGATCGCCCGAGTTGAACACCTCCACATAGCGATTGCCATGGTCCTCGGCCGAGCTGACGAGTTCCGAGCTGCTGGTTGAAATGGCCATGGAATGTACTCCGTTTCCCTCGGTGTTTTGCGGACTCCTGCTCCGGGCCCCGCTTTTATGCGCCGCCGTTCGCATGGAAAATCAGCCGGTGGTACGTGCGGCGAAGTTACCGGGACCTGCTCCACCGCCCTCTCATCGGCGGGCAATGTTCTGATCACCTTCGGTCTGCGGCGGTGTGATTACCGGTATGTGACCGGTCGTTGGGGTTGGTATCGGCAGACTGCTGATCACTCGCTCCACACACGTCGCCCGCTTTCCCGATGTGTGCAACTCGAATTGGTCGTTGATCCTTGGGGGTCTGGCAATGTCGGCAATGAAGGAAATCGCTGTTATCGGGATGTCCTGCCGGCTGCCGTCAGTGTCCGGGCCACGGGAATTCTGGGAGCTGCTCCGCGGTGGCGCGAGCGCGCTCACCGAGGGGCCGGACGGCAGGCGCGGCGGATTTCTTGACGGGGTCGGCGACTTCGACGCGGCGTTCTTCGGTGTGTCGCCGCGTGAGGCTGCCGTGATGGACCCGCAGCAGCGTCTTGTCCTCGAACTGGCCTGGGAGGCGCTGGAGGACAGCGGCATCGTGCCGGAGACCCTGCGCGGCAGCCGCACGGCGGTGTTCGTCGGCACGCTCCGCGACGACTACACGAGCCTGCTCTACCAGCACGGCGCCGGGGCGATCACCCAGCACACGATGACCGGCCTGAACCGCGGGATCATCGCGAACCGGGTCTCGTACTTCCTGGATCTGCACGGACCGAGCCTGACCATCGACACCGCCCAGTCCTCGTCGCTGGTCGCGGTGCACCTGGCCTGCGACAGTCTGCGCGCCGGGGAAGCCGACACCGCGATAGCGGCCGGGGTGAACCTGAACGTCCTGGCCGAGAACGCGCTCACCGAGGAGCGGTTCGGGGCGCTGTCACCGGACGGCGAGAGCTACGCCTTCGACGCCCGCGCCAACGGATTCGTGCCCGGTGAGGGCGGCGGTGTGGTGGTCCTCAAATCCCTGGAACGGGCGCTGGCCGACGGCGACCGGATCCACGGCGTGATCCTGGGCAGCGCGGTCAACAACGACGGCGCCACACCGGGCCTGACGGTGCCCAGCGGCACCGCCCAGGAACAGGTGATCCGCCAGGCGTACGAGCGTGCCGGCGTGGACCCGCGCACCGTGCAGTACGTGGAGGCCCACGGAACCGGCACCCCGGTCGGCGACCCGATCGAGGCGGCGGCGCTCGGCGCGGTGCTCGGCAACGGACGGGACGACCGCGACCCGCTGCTGATCGGCTCCGCCAAGACCAACGTCGGACACCTGGAAGGCGCCGCCGGCATGGTGGGGCTGCTGAAGGTGCTGCTGGGACTGGAGCGGCGTCTGCTGCCGCCCAGCCTCAACTTCGAGACCCCCAACCCGGAGATCCCGCTCGATCGGCTGGGCCTGTCGGTGCAGCGCGAGCTGACCGACTGGCCCCGTCCTGACCGTCCGCTGCTCGCGGGAGTCAGTTCCTTCGGCATGGGCGGCACCAACTGCCACGTCGTCGTGTCCGAAGGCCCGCGGAGCGCCTCTGCCGACCCGCCGCCCGGGGAACGGCCCGCCGGCGTCGTGCTGCCCTGGGTGACGTCCGGGCGCGGAGAGGACGCCCTGCGCGCCCAGGCCCGGCGGCTGCACGCCTTCGCCGCCGCCGGGGACGCGCCGGATCCCGCGGACGTCGGCTGGTCCCTGGCCGCGACCCGGTCCGTGTTCACCGATCGCGCGGTGGTGCTGGCCGAGGACCGCGCGGGACTGCTGGAGGGCCTGTGGGCGCTGGCCGACGGACGGCCCTCGCCGACCGTCGTGTCCGGCACCGCGCGAGAGGGCCGGCTCGGCTTCGTCTTCACCGGACAGGGCAGCCAGCGCGTCGGCATGGGGAGAGAGCTGTACGAGACCTTCCCGCGGTTTGCCGAGGCGTTCGACGAGGTGTGCGCCGAGCTGGACCCCCTGCTGTCCCGCCCCCTGCGCGAGGTGATCGCCTCCGGTGAGGGGCTGGACGAGACCGGTTTCACCCAACCCGCCCTGTTCGCCGTCGAAGTGGCCCTCCACCGGCTGGTCGAGGCCTGGGGAGTGACGCCCGACATGCTCGCCGGGCACAGCGTCGGCGAGATCGCCGCCGCTCATGTCGCGGGCGTGTTCTCGCTGTCCGACGCGGCGCGGCTGGTCGCGGCCCGCGGCTCCCTGATGCAGGAGCTGCCTGCCGGCGGTGCGATGATCGCCGTGGAAGCCACCGAGGAAGAGATCCGCCCGTTGCTGGCCGGGCACGAGCACGAGGCCGGGCTGGCCGCCGTCAACGGCCGTACCGCCGTGGTGATCTCCGGTACGGCGGACGCGGTCACGGACATCGCCGCGGAACTGGCCTCCCGCGAGGCCAGGACCAAACGGCTCCAGGTGTCGCACGCCTTCCATTCCCCCTTGATGGAGCCGATGCTGGCGCGGTTCCGCGAGGTGGTGCGGACGCTCGACTTCCACGAGCCGCGGATCCCGCTCGTCTCCGCCGTCACGGGCAGGATCGCGTCGGCGGAGGAACTGCGCTCCCCCGACTACTGGGTGGAGCAGGTGCGGAGCCCGGTCCGGTTCCTCGACGTGGTGCGGACCATGGAGACCGAGGGCGTCGTCACCTATCTCGAACTCGGCCCCGACGGCGTCTGCTCGGCGATGGTGGACGCGTCCGTCCTCGACGCGGACGCCGCGGCCTCCGCGCCGGCGCTCCGGGCGGGCCGCCCCGAACCCCGGACCCTGATGGCAGCGCTGGCCACCGTGTTCGTACGCGGCGGCCGGGTGGACTTCACGGCCGCGTACGAGGCAACCGGCGCCCGCCGCGCGGACCTGCCCACGTACGCGTTCCAGCGCAGGCGCCACTGGATCGACGGCGCCGCCACCCGGCGCCCCGTACCGCCGCCGGACGCCGTCCCCGCCGCGGGCCCGGAACACCCGGCTTCCGGGGTGAACGAGCCGGCCGCTCCGTCTCCGGCCGCCCTGCCGGCCGCTCTGCCCCGGGCCGAGCGCCACCGGATGCTGACCGGCACGGTCCGGGCCCACGTCGCCGCGATCCTGGGCCATGAGGAGGACCAGTACGTCGCGCTGAACGTCACCTTCAGGGACCTGGGCTTCGACTCGCTGATGGCGGTCGAGCTCCGGAACGCCCTGGCCGCCGCCACCGGACTCCGGCTGCCCAGCGGCCTGTTGTTCGACCGGCCCACCCCCGCCGCCGTCATCGACCACCTGGTGGCGCGGCTGCTCGGCACCGGCGACGCGGGTGCGGCGGACGCCGTGCCGACGGCCGGGGACGACGGCGAACCGATCGCGATCATCGGCATGGCCTGCCGCTATCCCGGCGGCGTCGCCTCGCCGG
The DNA here is from genome assembly GCF_044455465.1 of Streptomyces sp. NPDC051217. Taxonomy (NCBI): domain Bacteria; kingdom Bacillati; phylum Actinomycetota; class Actinomycetes; order Kitasatosporales; family Streptomycetaceae; genus Streptomyces; species Streptomyces sp. NPDC051217. The sequence goes on along the minus strand of NZ_JBITEV010000012.1, from coordinate 246,745 downwards.
AAGGCCTGTGGCGCGTGGTCGCCGACGGCGTGGACGCGATCTCCGCGTTCCCCCTCGACCGAGGCTGGGACCAGCACCTGTACGACCCCGACTCCGGCCTGCCCGGACGGAGTTACGTCGACCACGGTGGATTCCTGTACGGCGCGGGCGAGTTCGACGCGGCGTTCTTCGGTATCTCGCCCCGCGAGGCGCTCGGCATGGACCCGCAGCAGCGACTGCTGCTGGAGACCGCCTGGGAGGCGGTCGAACGAGCGGGTCTGGATCCGCGGTCGCTGCACGGCAGCCGCACGGGTGTGTTCGTCGGCGGCACGGCGCTCGACTACGGACCCCGTATGCACGAGACGGGCCACGACGTGGGCGGCCACGTACTGACCGGCAGTACCACCAGCGTCATGTCCGGCCGGATCGCCTACCAACTGGGCCTGATCGGCCCGGCCGTCACCGTGGACACCGCGTGCTCGTCGTCGCTGGTGGCGCTGCACATGGCGGTCCGTTCACTGCGGTCCGGCGAATCATCGCTGGCCCTGGCGGGCGGGGTGGCGGTCATGTCGGGGCCGGGAATGTTCGTGGAGTTCTCCCGCCAGGGCGGGCTCGCCGCCGACGGCCGCAGCAAGTCCTTCGCGGCCTCCGCCGACGGCACGTCCTGGGCCGAGGGAGCCGGGCTGCTCCTGGTCGAGCGCCTCTCGGACGCCCGCCGTCACGGCCACCGGGTCCTGGGCGTCGTCCGGGGCACCGCCGTCAACCAGGACGGCGCGTCCAACGGCCTGACCGCACCGAACGGCCTGTCGCAGGAACGGGTGATCCGCCAGGCGCTCGCCGACGCCCGGCTGAGCACCGGGGACATCGACGCCGTCGAGGCGCACGGGACCGGCACCTCCCTCGGCGACCCGATCGAGGCCGAGGCGATCCTGGCCACGTACGGGCGGGGACGCGAGGGAGCCGAGCCGGTCTTCCTGGGCTCGCTGAAGTCCAACATCGGACACGCGCAGGCCGCGGCCGGCGTGGGCGGACTCATCAAGATGGTGGAGGCGATGCGGCATGGCACCCTCCCGGGCAGCCTGCACGTGGACGAACCCACCCCGCACGTCGACTGGTCGTCCGGTGGCGTCGAACTGCTCACCCGGCCCCGGCCGTGGCCCCGGACCGGCCGTCCTCGTCGTGCGGCCGTGTCGTCGTTCGGTATCAGCGGGACCAACGCCCACGTGATCGTCGAAGCGGGCGACGCGGAGCCGGCCCCATCGGCGCCCGAGGTGACGACACCCGTTCCCTGGCTGGTCTCGGGCCCGGACGCGGCAGGGCTGCGCGCCCAGGCCGAGCGGCTGCGTGATCACCTCCTGGACGGCACGGAATCGCGGCCGGCCGACATCGGCTTCTCGCTCGCCACGACTCGTACGGCGTTCGAGGAACGGGCCCTGGTCACCGGCACACACACCGCGGACCTGCTGGCCGGACTCGACGCCCTCGTACAGGGGGAGGACCACCCACGTCTGGTACGCGGCAGCGCCGCCAGGGCCGGCGGTACGGCGATGCTGTTCACCGGGCAGGGAGCACAGCGCATCGGCATGGGGCGCGAACTGTACGAGGAATTCCCTGTCTTCGCTGAGGCTCTGGACAAGCTGTGCGCGGAATTCGACCCGTACCTGGACAGGCCGCTGCGCACGGTCATGTTCGGCGACGGCGACGGCAACGGTGATGGCAACGGTGATGGCGACGGTGACAGCGACGGTCCGCTGCACCGGACCGCCTACGCCCAGCCCGCGCTGTTCGCCGTCGAGGTCGCCCTGTACCGGCTGCTCGAACATCACGGCATGACCCCGGATCTCGTCGCGGGCCACTCGATCGGCGAACTGGCCGCCGCTCATGTGGCGGGCGTGTTCTCCCTGGCCGACGGGGCACGGCTGGTCGCCGCCCGCGGCCGGCTGATGCAGGCCGCGCCGCGGGGCGGAGCCATGGTCGCCGTCCAGGCGAGCGAGGAGGAGATGGCGGCCGGCCTGGCGGGCCACGAGGGAGAGGTCTCCGTCGCCGCCGTCAACGCGCCCGACTCCGTCGTGATCTCCGGTGACGCCGACGCCGTGAGCGAGGTCGCGGCCGGCTGGGCGGCCCGTGGCCGCAGGATCCGTACGCTCACCGTCAGCCATGCCTTCCACTCCCCGCACATGGACGGTGTGCTGGACGAGTTCCGCGAGACCGCCGCCGCCGTGACCTACCACGCACCGCTCATCCCTCTCGTGTCCACCCTCACCGGACGGCTCGCCCTCGAGAGCGAACTGTGCTCGCCGGACTACTGGACGCGGCAGATCCGCGGGACCGTGCGCTTCGCCGAGGCGACCCGCACCCTGCGGGACCAAGGCGCGACGGTGTTCGTCGAGGCCGGTCCCGACGCGGTCCTGTCCGCCATGGCCGACCGGACCCTCGCCGAGGAGCCGGTCACCGTCGTGCCGCTGCTGCGGCGCGGCCGTCCGGAGGCGGAGACCCTCGTCACGGGGCTCGCGCAGGCGTACGCGGCGGGCGCCGGACTCGACCCGGCCTCGTTCTTCCCCGGCGGCACCGCCGTCGCACTGCCCACCTATGCCTTCCGGCGTGAGCACTACTGGCTGGCACCGCGGAGCGGCGGCGACCCGCGCCACCTGGGTCTGGACACCTCGGGACACCCGCTGTTCGGCGCGACGGTCGAGGTCGCGGGCCGCGACGAACTCATCCTCACCGGCCGGCTCTCGCCCGCCAACCACCCCTGGTCCGCCGACCACATGATCGGCGGCGCCGTCCTCCTGCCGGCCACGGCCTTCCTGGAACTGGCCGTCGCGGCGGGCGAGCGGGCGGGCGCGCCGTACGTGGAGGAGATGACTCTGGAGGCACCCCTCGTACTGACGGACCGTCAGGCCGTGCGCACGCAGATCGTGATCGGTGCGCCGGACGCGTCAGCCACCCGCCGGTTCACCGTGAACGCCCGGCCCGACACGGGTGACGACGGGCCGGCGGAGTGGATCCGGTGCGCGTCCGGAGCGCTCGGCGCCCGGCCGCCCGCCGCCCCGGCCGCGACACTGCGGCAGTGGCCGCCCGCCGGCGCCCGGCCGGAGCCGCTCACCGGCGTCTACGACCGGCTCGCCGCCGCCGGCTACGACTACGGACCCGCCTTCCAGTGCCTGCACGCCCTGTGGCGCGGGGCCGACGGCGACCTCTACGCGGACCTGCGGCTGCCCGATGACCAACGTGAGGCCGCCGCCGGATTCGCCCTCCACCCGGCACTGTTCGACGCCGCGCTCCACCCCCTCGTACTCGGGGCGGCGGACGGAGCGGAGCCGGGCCAGATCCTTCTCCCGTTCGCCTGGACGGGCCTGACCGTCCACAGCGTCGGGGCCACCTCGCTGCGCGCCCGTATCACCACCGACACGGACACCAGCTCCGCCTCGCTCACCCTCGCGGACGCCACCGGCGAACCCGTCGCCACCGTCGCGTCGCTGGTCCTGCGCCCGGTCGCCCGGGACCGGCTCGCCCCGGTGGCCGCGGGACAGGAACAGCTGTACGCACTGCACTGGCCCACCGTCCCCGCCCCCGCCGCCGGCGCGGCCGACTGGTGCGAACTCACCGGCGACAACCCTGATTTGTCGCCGGCCCATGGCGCCGCAACCGTCGTCGTACGGACCGGCACAGCCGCCGTCGAGTACGGCACCGCGCAGACGGAGCGGATCCTGCGCCTGACACAGGCCTGGCTGGCGGACGAGCGGCCGGCCGGTGTCCGGCTGGCCGTCGTCACCACCGGGGCCGTCGCCGTCCTGCCCGGCGAGGAGGTGCCAGGGCTGTCGGCCGCGCCCGTATGGGGCCTGATCCGCGCCGTACAGTCGGAGCATCCGGACCGGGTGGCACTGATCGACCTGGACCCGGCCACCGACGACACGTCCCTGTCGGCCGCCCTGGCCCTCGCGGAACCGCAGGTCGCCGTCCGCGGCGGCCGGTTCCACGTGCCACGCCTGACCCGCACCGCCACGCGGGCGCACACGGACTCCGAGGCGCTGTCCCCGGCCACGGCGGCCACGGGCCTCGACACCGACGGGACCGTCCTCATCACGGGCGGCACCGGCGGACTCGGCGCACTGCTGGCCCGCCATCTGGTGACCAACCACGGTATACGCCACCTGCTGCTCGCCAGCCGCCGGGGACCGGAGGCCCCCGGCGCCCGCGTGCTGACGGACGAACTGCGCGCGCTGGGCGCCGAGGTGACCGTGGCCGCCGCCGACGTCGCCGACCGCGACGCTCTCGCGGCTCTGCTGGAGCGCGTGCCCGCGGAGCATCCGCTGACCGCCGTGATACACACCGCGGGCGTACTCGACGACGCGACCGTGGCATCCCTGACCCCCGAACGGCTCCAGGCGGTCATGCGGCCCAAGACCGAAGCCGCCCGGCATCTCGACGAGCTGACGAGAAGCCACCCGCTCACCGCGTTCGTCCTGTTCTCCTCCGTCTCCGGGATCACCGGCACCGCAGGACAGGCCAACTACGCCGCCGCCAACACCGGCCTCGACGCACTCGCCGCCCATCGCCGCGCCCACGGTCTGCCCGGCATCTCCCTGGCCTGGGGCCTGTGGGACGGCAGCCACGGCATGGGCGGCACCGTCGGCGAGGCGGACCTCGCCCGCTGGGCCCGTGCCGGGTTCGCGCCGCTCACCCCCGAACAGGGCCTGGCCCTGTTCGACCGCGCCCTGACGGAGACCGACGCCGCCCTGCTCGTACCCGCGCGCCTGAACCCGGGCGGGCGGCGGACTTCAACCACCACGGTGCCCACCGTCCTGCGCGACCTGGCCGGCTTCGCCCCGGCTCCTCCGTCCCGCCGACGAAGCGGCGCCGGCGAGGACACCACCGACAGCGCCACACCGTGGGAGCGGCGGATCACCGAACTACCCGAGGACGAACGGCCCGCTGAGGTGCTCGCCCTCGTCCGCTCCGTGGCCGCAGGCGTGCTCGGACATCCGGACGCGACCGCCGTCGACCCCGACCGGGCGTTCAAGGACATCGGTCTGGACTCCCTGGGCGGCGTCGACCTGCGCAACCGGCTGAGCACGGTCACGGGGCTGCGGCTGCCCGCCACCGTCGTGTTCGACCATCCCTCGGCCACCGCACTGGCCGGCCATCTGCACGCGCGGATCTCGGACCCGCCGCCCGCCGCCGTACGGACAGCGGCCGTGACCCTCTCCGACGAGCCGGTGGCGATTGTGGGTATGGGGTGTCGTTTTCCGGGTGGTGTGGGGTCGCCGGAGGAGTTGTGGCGGTTGGTGGTGGGTGGGGTTGATGCGGTGGGGGAGTTTCCGGGTAATCGTGGGTGGGATCTGGAGGGGTTGTATGACCCGGATCCGGATCGTGCGGGTGCGTCTTATACGCGTCAGGGTGGGTTTTTGTATGACGCGGATGAGTTCGATCCGGTGTTTTTCGGGATGTCTCCGCGGGAGGCTGTGGCGACGGATCCGCAGCAGCGTCTGTTGTTGCAGACGGCGTGGGAGACCTTTGAGCACGCGGGGATCGATCCGGGGACACTGCGGGGGAGTTCCACCGGTGTGTTCACCGGCGCCATGTACGACGACTACGCCTCCCGGCTCCCGAAAGCCCCGGCGGAATTCGAGGGCTTCCTGCTGGCCGGCAACCTCTCCAGTGTCGCGTCCGGGCGTTTGGCCTACACCTACGGACTGGAAGGCCCGGCACTGACGGTCGACACCGCCTGCTCCTCGTCCCTGGTCGCCCTTCACCTGGCCGCCCAAGCACTGCGGCGGGGCGAATGCGACATGGCCCTCGCGGGCGGCGTCACCGTCATGTCAGGACCCAACACCTTCGTGGAGTTCTCGCGTCAGCGCGGTCTGGCGGCGGACGGGCGGTGCAGGTCGTTCTCGGCGGGGGCCGGCGGGACGGGGTGGGCGGAGGGTGTGGGCTTGCTGCTGGTGGAGCGGTTGTCGGACGCGCGGCGCCACGGTCACCGGGTGCTGGCGGTGCTGCGCGGGTCGGCGGTGAATCAGGACGGTGCGTCGAATGGTCTGACGGCGCCGAACGGCCCGTCCCAGGAACGCGTGATCCGGCAGGCGCTGGCGAACGCCGGGCTCGGGACCGCGGATGTGGATGTGGTGGAGGCGCATGGTACGGGGACGACGCTGGGCGATCCCATTGAGGCGCACGCCCTGCTCGCGACATACGGGCAGGGCCGGCCGGACGGGCGGCCTTTGTGGCTGGGGTCGCTGAAGTCGAACATCGGGCACGCACAGGCCGCGGCGGGTGTCGGCGGCATCATCAAGATGGTCGAGGCGATGCGGCACGGCGTGATGCCGCCGTCGCTGTACGCGGACGATCCGTCGCCGCATGTCGACTGGGACGCCGGCGCGGTACGCCTGCTGACCGGGCCTACGCCGTGGCCGGAGGAGGACCGTCCGCGCCGGGCCGCGGTGTCCTCCTTCGGCATCAGCGGAACGAACGCGCACGTGATCATCGAAGCGGGTGAACCCGAAGAAGCGGGTGAACCCGAACTGGCCGAGTCGCCGTCCGGGACGACCATGCCCGTCCTGTGGCCGATCTCCGGGCGCGACGAGACAGCACTGCGCGCCCAGGCCGCCAGGCTCCACCGTCACCTGAGCGAACGGCCCGGCCACGCCCCCGTGGATGTCGGCTACTCGCTGGCCACCACCCGGGCCGCCCTGGCGCACCGCGCCGTCGTACTGGCGTCCACCCGCGAGGAGTCACTGGCCGGCCTGACCGCACTGGCCAACGGGGACAGCACGCCGAATGTCCTGCGCCCCACCGCCCCGGCCGGCACCAACGCCCCCGCGCCCCGCGGACGAACCGCGTTCCTGCTCTCCGGGCAGGGCAGCCAGCGCCTGGGGATGGGGAGCGGGCTCTACGAGAACTCGCCCGTGTTCGCCGCCGCTCTCGACGCCGTGTGCGAGCACCTCGACCCGGCCCTGCCCCGTCCGCTCACGAGCGTCCTGTTCGCACCGGAGGGCTCCGCGGACTCGGCGCTGCTTGATCAGACGGCCTTCACCCAGGCCGCGCTGTTCGCCGTCGAAACCGCTCTGTACCGGCTGCTCGAACACCACGGTGTGGTGCCGGACTACCTCCTGGGCCATTCGATCGGCGAAGTCACCGCGGCCCACCTGGCCGGAGTGTGGGACCTGCCCGACGCCTGCGCCGTCGTCGCCGCACGCGCCAGGCTGATGCAGGCCGCCCGCGAGGGAGGAGCGATGACCGCCCTCCAGGCATCCGAGGACGAAGTCCGCGAGACGCTGCGGGCCCACGGCGGCGCGATCTCCGTGGCCGCCGTCAACGGGCCCCGTTCAACGGTCGTCTCCGGCGACAGCGACGCCGTGGACGCAGTCGCGGAACTGTGGCGCGCACGGGGCCGGAAGACCAGGCGTCTCCCGGTCAGCCACGCCTTCCACTCCCCGCACATGGACGATGTCCTCGACGCGTTCCGGCAGGCTCTGACCGGTCTCACCTTCCATGAGCCGCGCATCCCGGTCGTCTCCAACGTCACCGGGGAACTCGCCGACGCGCACCAACTGCGGTCCCCCGACTACTGGGCCGAGCACATCCGCGAGTCCGTGCGCTTCCAGGACGGTGTACGGCTCCTCGAAGCGGCCGGTGTCACCGAGTACCTGGAACTCGGCCCCGACGGAGTCCTCACCGCCATGGCGCAGGAATGCCTCACCGCGGACGGAGCCACCCTGACACCCGTGCTGAGGTCAGGCCGACCGGAGCCCGTCACCTTCACCACCGCGCTCGCCCGCACCCATCTCAACGGCGGGCCGCTCGACTGGACCGCCCTGTTCCCTGGTGGGCGCCGCGTCGACCTGCCCACCTACGCGTTCCGCCAGGAGCGCTACTGGCTGAGCGCCGCGGCCGGTGACGCCGACGCCGCCGGACTGGGCCTGACCCCGACGGGCCACCCGTTGCTCGGCGCGGCTGTGCGGCACGCCGACAGTGGGGACACTCTGCTGACCGGTCGGCTGTCGTCGGCCACGCATCCATGGCTGGCGGATCACGCGCTGCACGGTACGGCGGTGTTCCCCGGCACGGGCCTGCTGGAACTGGCGGTCCGCGCCGGGGAGGAGGCCGGCTGCCCACAGGTGGCCGAACTGACACTGTCCGCGCCGCTGATCGTGCCGGAGCGCGGTGGGGTGCGGATCCAGGTCGTGGTGGGCCGGCCGGACACGGACGGCCGACGGCATATCGACGTCTACGGGCAGCAGGACGACTCGACCGGCGGCGAACACCCCTGGACCACCCATGCGACAGGTCTCCTCGCGCCGGACGACGACCGGGCCGCCGCACCGGAAGCGCTCGTGGCATGGCCACCCCCGGGGACCGCGGAGGTGGACCTGCGTGGTGTGTACGAGCGGCTTCACGAGGCGGGCTACGCCTACGGGCCCGCGTTCCAGGGGCTCGGCCGGGTGTGGCGGGGTGACGGCGAGCTGTACGCGGAGGTCGCCCTGGACGAGAAGCACCGGGCCGACGCGACCGGTTTCGCGCTGCACCCCGCTCTGCTGGACGCCGCCCTGCACGCGCTGCTGCCCGGTGTCACCGGTGAGGACGTTCCGGCGGTGGTGCCCTTCGCATGGCAGGGAGTGCGCGTGGGCGCCGTGGGCGCCGACCGGCTGAGGGTGCGGCTGGCGATGTCCGGTACGCGATCGGTGTCACTGACCGTGGCGGACGGGACCGGAGCACCCGTGGCGTCGGTGGACTCGCTGGCACTGCGCCCACTGTCGGGGGACGCGCTGCGTGCCGCGGGATCCGCGGCACGGGCCGGGCAGGACGGCCTGCTGCGGGTGGAATGGTCCGCCGTCCCGGCGCCCGACGCGGTGGATCCCGCCCGCTGGACCGAGGTGGGCGACGGAGGAACGTATCCGGACCTCGATGCCTTGCCACCGGAGGTTCCGGACACGGTGCTGCTCCGGCTGCCTTCGTCGGCGGACCGCACCGATGTGGCGACGGCTTCGCGAGCTTTGCTGGGGAACGTGCTGGGCTGGGTGCGGGGGTGGCTGGCGGAGGAGCGTTTCGCGGGCTCCCGCCTGGTGGTGGTGACCCGGGGCGCGGTCGCCGTGGCTGAGGAAGGGCCGGCGGATCTGGCGTCCGTGGGTGTGTGGGGTCTGGTCCGGTCCGCGTCGACAGAGCATCCGGGCCGGTTCGGTCTGGTCGATCAGGACATGGCGGCCGGCCCGGAGGAGTCGGAGGAATCGCTGGGCCGGGCGATCGTGTGCGGTGAGCCGCAAGTGGCCGTGCGCGGGGGCGAGTTGTTGGTGCCGCGACTGGCGCGGATGGCTCCGGCCGCCGCGGAGGGGACGGTGTCGTGGGCCGGCGGCACGGTCCTGGTGACGGGGGCGACGGGTGTTCTGGGCGGTGTGGTGGCGCGGCATCTGGTGACGCGGCACGGGGCGCGCCGCCTGTTGCTGCTGAGCCGGCGGGGGGCGGACGCTCCGGGCGCGGACGGGTTGCGGGACGAACTGGTCGGGCTCGGAGCCGAGGTGGTGTTCGCCGCGTGTGATGCGGCGGACCGCGATGCGCTGGAGGAGGTACTGGACTCGGTTCCCGCGGAGAGCCCCCTGACCGCCGTGGTGCATACGGCGGGTGTACTGGACGACTGTGTGGTGGGCTCGTTGTCGGCCGAGCGACTGGAGCGGGTGCTGCGGCCGAAGGTGGACGCGGCCTGGAATCTGCATGAGCTGACCCGTGAGCGGGGTGTGTCGGCGTTCGTCCTGTACTCCTCGGTGGCGGGGCTGTTGGGTACGGCGGGCCAGGCGAACTACGCCGCGGGCAATGCCTTTCTCGACGGGCTTGCCTCGTTCCGGCGTGCCCAGGGGCTGCCCGGGGTGTCGGTGGCGTGGGGCCTGTGGGAGCAGTCCAGTGAGCTGACGGGGCATCTGGCCGACAGTGACCTGCGGCGGTTGGCCGGCCTCGGCCTCCGGCCGCTGCCCACGGACGAGGCGATGGCGCTGTTCGACGCGGCCGTGGTCTCGGACGAGGCCGTCGTCGCGGCCACCCGGGTGGACACCACCGCCCGGCGGGCGGGCACCGCGGCACCGATGCTGCGGGGTCTGCTCGCCCCGCCGCCGCGCCGTGCCGTACAGGCCGCCGCCGCACCTGCCGGACCGTCCCTGGCGCAACGCCTGTCCACGCTGCCCCCGGCCGAACGGGAACGAGCGGTGGAGAATCTGGTACGTACGCAGGTGGCCGCCGTTCTGGGATACGGCGACGGCGGCGACATCGAGGCCGGCAGCCCCTTCCAGGAGCTGGGCTTCGACTCGCTCACCGCCGTCGAACTGCGCAACCAGCTCACCGTCGCCACCGGCCTCCGGCTGCCCACCGCTCTGGTCTTCGACCATCCCAGCCCCGCCGCTCTCACCGCGTACCTCGGTGCGCGGCTGGCGGCGGACGTCACGCCCGCCGACCCCGTCCTGGAGGAACTGGACCGGCTGGAGGCCGTCCTGCGGTCCGCGGTGCCGGCCGCCGGAGGCGGGGCGGCGGACGGGCGGATCGCCGTACGGCTGCGGGAACTGCTGGAGCTCGCCGCGGACGACCGCAGCGACCACGGTGAGACCGCCCCGGAGAAGGACCTGAACTCCGCGACGGACGACGAGCTGTTCGCCTTCGTCGACGAACTCGACTGACCCGACCTGACCCGACCGATCCGACCTGCCGTTCCATCCCCGAATTGGGAGAGCTGAGAGCAGTGGCTGACGAGGACAAGCTCCGCGATTACCTCAAGCGCGCCATCGCCGACGCGCGCGACGCGCGCAGGCGTCTGCACGACGTGGAGGAGAAGCAGCACGAGCCGGTGGCGATTGTGGGTATGGGGTGTCGTTTTCCGGGTGGTGTGGGGTCGCCGGAGGAGTTGTGGCGGTTGGTGGTGGGTGGGGTTGATGCGGTGGGGGAGTTTCCGGGTAATCGTGGGTGGGATCTGGAGGGGTTGTATGACCCGGATCCGGATCGTGCGGGTGCGTCGTATACGCGTCAGGGTGGGTTTTTGTATGACGCGGATGAGTTCGATCCGGTGTTTTTCGGGATGTCTCCGCGGGAGGCTGTGGCGACGGATCCGCAGCAGCGTCTGTTGTTGCAGACGGCGTGGGAGACCTTTGAGCACGCGGGGATCGATCCGGGGACACTGCGGGGGAGTTCCACCGGTGTGTTCACCGGGGTGATGTACAGCGACTACGGCTCACGTCCTCTGCTGTCGCCGGACGGCCCGGAGGGCTATCTGTTCAGCGGCAGCGCGGGCAGTGTCGCGTCCGGGCGTCTGGCTTATACGTACGGGTTGGTGGGTCCGGCGCTGACGGTTGATACGGCGTGTTCGTCGTCGTTGGTGGCGTTGCATCTGGCGGTTGGCGCGTTGCGTCGGGATGAGTGTGATCTGGCGTTGGCGGGTGGGGTGACGGTGATGTCGTCGCCGGTGGCGTTCACGGAGTTCTCGCGTCAGCGTGGTCTGGCTGTGGATGGCCGGTGCAGGTCGTTCTCGGCGGGGGCCGGTGGGACGGGGTGGGCCGAGGGTGTCGGTTTGTTGTTGGTGGAGCGGTTGTCGGACGCACGTCGGCTGGGGCATCGGGTGCTGGCGGTGGTGCGTGGGTCGGCGGTGAATCAGGACGGTGCGTCGAATGGTCTGACGGCGCCGAACGGTCCTTCTCAGGAGCGGGTGATCCGGGGGGCGTTGGCGAGTGCGGGGTTGGGGTCCGCGGATGTGGATGTGGTGGAGGCGCATGGTACGGGGACGACGCTGGGTGACCCCATTGAGGCGCACGCGTTGATGGCGACGTATGGGCAGGGCCGGGTGGAGGGGCGGCCTTTGTGGCTGGGGTCGCTGAAGTCGAACATCGGGCACGCGCAGGCCGCGGCGGGTGTCGGCGGCATCATCAAGATGGTCGAGGCGATGCGGCACGGTGTGATGCCTCGGTCGTTGTACGCGGACGATCCGTCGCCGCATGTCGACTGGAACGCGGGTGCGGTGCGGTTGTTGGCGGAGTCCGTGCCATGGCCGGAGGAGGGCCGTCCGCGCCGTGCCGCGGTGTCCTCCTTCGGATTCGGCGGGACCAACGCGCACGTGATCATCGAAGCGGGCGAACCGGAGGCCGAGTTGCCTGCCACACGGCCCTCCGGGACGGACGTTCCCGTCGTATGGCCGATCTCCGGCAGTGATGAGACAGCACTGCGTGCCCAGGCCGCCAGGCTCCATCGTCACCTCAGCGAGCGGCCCGAGTACGACCTTGTGGATGTCGGCTACTCGCTGGCCACCACCCGGGCCGCCCTGGCGCACCGCGCCGTCGTACTGGGGTCCACCCGCGAGGAGTCACTGGCCGGCCTGACCGCACTGGCCAACGGCGACGATATGCCGGACCGGCCGCCGGGCAGAGTCGTGAACGGAGGCAGGACCGCTTTTCTGTTCACCGGCCAGGGAGCCCAACGGGCCGGTATGGGAAGGGAGTTGCACCAGGCCTTCCCGGTGTTCGCCAAGGCGTTCGACGCGGTGTGCGACCTGCTGGACCCGTCGCTGCCACGCCCGTTGCGGGAAGTGATCGAAGCCGGTGACGGGCTGGACGAGACCGGCTACACCCAGCCGGCGCTCTTCGCGGTCGAGGTCGCGCTGTTCCGCTTGGTCGAATCGTGGGGAATACGCCCGGACTTCGTCGCCGGGCACTCGATCGGCGAGGTGACCGCGGCCCATGTGGCGGGGGTGCTGTCCCTGCACGACGCCTGCACGCTGGTGGCGGCCCGTGCACGGCTGATGCAGGCGTTACCGGCCGGTGGCGCGATGGTGGCGGTGGAGGCGACCGAGGAAGAGGTGCTGCCCCTGCTGGCCGACCGTGACCGGGTGGGTGTGGCGGCGGTGAACGGCCCACGGGCGGTGGTGGTTTCCGGCGAGGAGGCCGCCGTGCTGGAGGTGGCCGCGGAGCTGCGGGCGCGAGGCTCCAGGACCCGGCGGCTCGCGGTGTCGCACGCGTTCCACTCACCGCTGATGGAGCCGATGCTGGAGGAATTCGGCCGGATCGCCGCCGGGCTGGACTACCGGCCACCGCGCATCCCCGTCGTGTCCAACCTCACCGGCGAACTCGCCGATGACGCCCAACTGGCGAACGCCGACTACTGGGTCAGGCACGTCAGTGAGCCCGTCCGCCTCGCCGACGGACTGCGGACGCTCTCGGAGCACGGCGTCACGACGTTCGTCGAGATCGGCCCCGACGCGGTTCTGACCGCGCTCGCCCACGACACCCTCGAAGCGGACGACGGCGAGCACACCGCACTGGCGCTGCTCCGGCGCGAACGGTCCGAGCCCGGCACCCTCCTGCACGGGGTGGGCAGGCTCCACGTCCGCGGCGTTCCGGTGGACTGGCAGGCTCTCCACGCCGGGAGCGGTGCGCGCCGCGTAGACCTGCCCGCGTACGGCTTCCGGCGCGAACGTTACTGGCTGGACACGGCCACGGTCCATGCCGCCACCGGACCCGGGCCGGACCCCACGGGCCATCCGCTCCTCGGCACGGCACTGGCTCTGGCGGGCGGCGAAGACCTCCTGTTCACCAGCCGCGTATCGACGCGTACCCACCCGTGGCTGGAGCACCACACGGTGCTCGGGAACGCCGTCCTTTCCGCCGCATCCCTCGTCGAGCTGGTCCTTCGGGCCGGGGCCGAGGCCGGAACGCCGGTGCTGGAGGAACTGTCGCTGACCGCCCCGCTCGTGCTGCCCACCGGGGGAGCGGTACAGCTCCAGGTGCGGGTCGGCGGAACGGACGCCGAAGGACGGCGTTCCGTCACCGTGTACGCGCGCCCCGAAACCGAGCACGGACAGGCACCGTGGACCGCGCACGCCCAGGGCGGTCTCGGCCCGGACAGCGCGGTCGCGACCCGGCCGGACGGCGGCGTCGCCCGTGACGCGGCCACCGCCACCGAAGTCCGGCTGCCCGCCGAACTCGGCGGGGAAGCGGACCGGTACGGGCTGCATCCGGCGCTCCTCGACCAAGCCCTCCTCGGCCACCGCTTCCCCCGGGGGGAAGGCACCGTGACCGTACCCGCCGCATGGCGCGGCGTGCGGCTGCACACCGCGGGCGCCACCGCGGTACGGGCCGTGCTGACCGAGACCGGCGACCGCACCGTCGCCGTGGAACTGACGGACGAACAGGGCCGGCCGGTGGCCGGTGTCGAGTCCCTGACGTACCGGGAGATCCCCGAGGAACTCTTCGAGGCCACCCCGGGCGGGGCGGACGATGTGCTGCTGCGGGTGGAGTGGACGCCCGCCGCCGTGACCGGGCCCGCGGAACCGACGGGCTGGGCGGTCCTCGGCACCGAGGAGTACCCGGACCTCGCCGCGGTCGGCAGCGCCGCCGACTCCGGTGTGCCGGTCGACGCCGTGCTCGTTCCCTGGGCCCCGCCCGACGACGGCGGCACATCCGCAGCCCTGCACGAAGCCACGCGAGGCGCGCTGGCCGTCGTGCGGCAGTGGCTGGCCGACGAACGCCTCGGTGGAACCAGGCTGGTGGTGGTGACCCGTGGCGGCACGGCGGCCGGCGAAGGAGACCGGGGGGACGTCACCGACCTGTCGGCCGCGGCGGTCCGTGGACTGCTGCGCTCGGCACAGCCGGAGGCTTCCGGACGGATCGTCCTGGTGGACGCGGATCCGCACGCCGACCGGCTCTCCGATCCGCTCGCGGATCTGCGCGCCCTTCCGGGCCAGGATCCGGAGGCCGCGACGTTCCTCGGCGTGCCGTTCGCTCTCCTGACCTCACTCCTCGCCTCCGGCGAGCCCGAGGCGGCCGTACGCCGGGACCGGCTTCTCCTGCCCCGACTGACGCGGGTGCCCGCTGCCACCGGCCGTGACGTCCCGGTCCTCGACCCCGACGGAACTGTGCTCGTGACCGGCGGGGGCGTCGGCGACGGCGGGTTCTTCGCGCGGCGTCTGGCCGCCCGTCACGGCGTGCGCCGCCTGCTGTTCGTCGGCGATCAGGGTGACCGCGAGCCCGGTGCGCGGGAGCTGACCGCGGATCTGGCGGCGCTCGGCGCCGACGTCACCTTCGAGACCTGCGACCTCGCGGACCGACAGGCTCTCGCGGCGGTTCTGGCGCGAGTCCCCGGCCGGCACCCCCTCACCGCGGTCGTCCACGCCACGGACATCGCGGACAGCGGCACGGTCCATGAGCTGGACCCCGACCGCCTGGACGGCGCACTGCGGGCGGCCGACAGCGCGCGGCACCTGCATGAGCTGACCGAAGGCTCCCCCCTGGCCGCCTTCGTCCTGTTCTCGTCCACGGCCGGGACCGTCGGCGAGCCGGGCGGGGTGTGCCGGGCCGCGGCGGACGCGTACCTGGACGCCCTCGCCGTACGACGCGCCGCGCGCGGGCTGCCGGCCCTGTCACTCGCCTGGGGCCCGCATGAGCTGACCGGGCACGGGAACGGCACCGGCCGGGACCGATCGCCCGGCGCCGCCTTCCGGCCGCTGACGGCCGAACTCGCGGCGGCGGCCTTCGACGCCGCACTGGGGGTGACCGGTCCCGGCCGGACGCCGGACACGCCGGCTCCGGATCCGGTGCTGCTGGCCGCCGTGGCCGCCCCGTCCGCACTGCGCGCCCGCGACAACGGCGTCCCGCCGCTGTTCCGCACCCTGGTCCGGGGGCCGCTGCGCCCCGCGCCCGAGGCGGCGCACCCCGACAAGGGGCCCGGCCCCGGGGCCTGGGCGCTGCGGCTGGCCGCGCTGGACGACGACGAGCGCCACACGCTCGTACGGCAACTGGTCCGCACCGAAGTGGCCGCCGTGCTCGGACACACCGACCCCGGCGCCATCGGTCTCGAACGATCCTTCCAGGAGGCGGGGTTCGACTCGATGACCGCCGTCGACCTGCGCAACCGGCTCACCACGGCCACCGGGCTGCGGCTGCCCGCCACCCTCGTCTTCGACCACCCCACGCCCGCCGCGCTCATCCGGCTCGTCCTCGACGAGGCCGCCGCGGCGGAGCAGCCGGCCGGGACACCGTCCAGAGGGTCCCTCCTCACCCAGCTCAAGGCACTGGAGGCGACCGTGGCCGGACTCGGCCCACGCAGCCAGGATCTGGACCGGACCATGATCACCACACGGCTGAAGACCCTCCTGGCCAGACTGAGCCCCTCCGCCGCGGAAGAAGGGTCCCAGCACGGCTCCGAGGACGCTCTGAGCAGGATCGCCGGCTCGTCGGCCGACGAGATCTTCGACTTCATCGACACCGAACTCGGCCGCGGGCCGGGCCGGTGACGGCCCACCGGAAGGAGAGCGGGGAGCACATGTCCAAGGAAGAGAAGCTGGTCGACTACCTGAAGTGGGTCACCGCCGACCTGGAGAAGACGCGTCGGCGCGTCACCGAACTGGAGGCGGGCCGGCAGGAACCCGTCGCGATCGTCGGCATGTCCTGCCGTTTCCCCGGCGCGGAGAGCCCCGACGAGCTGTGGCAACTGGCCGTCGGGGAACGCGACGAGATCTCCGACTTCCCCACGGACCGCGGTTGGGACGTGGACGCCCTCTACGACCCGGACCCGGCCAAACCCGGCAGCATGTACATCCGTCAGGCCGGATTCCTCAAGTCCGCGACCCGTTTCGACGCGGCCTTCTTCGGCATCTCGCCGCGCGAGGCGCTGGCGATGGACCCCCAGCAGCGCGTGCTTCTGGAGAGTGCCTGGGAGGCACTGGAACACGCCGGCATCGACCCGCTCTCCCTGAAGGGCAGCAGAACCGGGGTCTTCGCCGGCCTGGTGGAACAGAGCTACCTGGACCTGGACAGCCCCGAGGAGTTCGAGGGCTACGGCATGACCAGCAAACTCAGCTGCATGGCATCCGGCCGCATCGCCTACGTTCTCGGCCTCGAAGGTCCCGCGGTGTCCATCGACACAGCCTGCTCCTCGTCGCTGGTGGCCCTGCACCTGGCGGCCCAGTCGGTGCGGTCGGGGGAGTCCGCACTCGCGCTCGCGGGTGCCTCGTACATCTCCGCGCACCCCTGGGGATACGTCGACGCCAGCAAACAGGGGGCACTCTCCGAGAACGGCCGCTGCAAGCCGTTCGCCGCCGCGGCCGACGGCATCGGCTGGTCCGAGGGCGTCGGTCTGCTCGTACTGGAGAAGCTCTCCGACGCGCGCCGGCACGGCCACCGGGTGCTGGCGGTCGTGCGCGGCAGCTCCGTCAACCAGGACGGCGCGTCCAACGGACTGACGGCACCGAACGGGCCGTCGCAGGAGCGGGTCATCCGCCAGGCGCTCGCCGCCGCCGAGCTGACTCCGGGCGAGGTCGACGCCATCGAGGCCCACGGCACCGGCACCCGGCTCGGCGACCCCATCGAGGCCCAGGCCCTGCTCGCCACCTACGGTCAGGCACGGCCGGAGGGCCGGCCGCTCCTCGTCGGCTCGCTGAAGTCCAACATCGGACACGCCCAGGCGGCCTCGGGCGTCGGCGGTCTCGTGAAGATGGTGCAGGCCATCCGGCACGGCATCCTTCCCAGGACGCTGAACATCGACGAGCCCACCCCGTTCGTGGACTGGTCGGCGGGTGAGGTCGAACTGCTCACCGAGACGCGGCCGTGGCCAGAGACCGGAGCGCCCCGGCGCGGGGCGGTGTCCGCCTTCGGCGCGAGCGGCACCAACGCCCACGTCATCCTGGAACAGGCCCCGCCGCAGGAACCGGCGGAACCGGCGGAGACGGGCGCACCGGCCGTCCACCGAACTTCCGCCCTGCCGACGGCCGCCCTGCCGTGGCCGGTGTCGGCCAGATCCCCGCGGGCACTGCGCGCGCAAGCGGCACGCCTCGCGTCGTACCTGCGGGAAAAGACTACGGAGGAGGACCACCGCCCGCTGGATCTGCCCTACTCCCTGGCCACCACGCGCGCCGCCCTGGAGCACCGCGCCGTGATCGTCGCCCGCGGCAGGGAGGAGGCTCTCTCCGGCCTGGACGCGCTGGCCGCCGACGAGTCCGCGAGTACGGTCGTCCGAGGCGTCGCGGGTGAGACCGGCAGGACCGTCTTCGTCTTTCCCGGACAGGGCAGCCAATGGGCCGGTATGGCGACTTCTCTGCTCGACACGTCGGAGGTGTTCGCCGGACGGATCGCCGAGTGCGCCCAGGCTCTCGAACCGTTCGTGGACTGGTCACTCGAAGACGTGCTGCGCGGCGCCGAGGGAGCGCCCTCGCTGGAACGACTGGACGTCATACAGCCGGTGCTGTTCGCCGTCCACATCTCTCTGGCGGCGCTGTGGCGCTCCTACGGACACGAACCCGCGGCCGTCGTCGGACACTCCCAGGGCGAGATCGCCGCGGCCTGTGTCGCGGGCGGGCTGAGCCTCGGCGACGCCGCGCGTGTGGTGGCCCTGCGCAGCCGGATCGCTCTCTCGCTCCAGGGCGCGGGAGGCATGGGCGCGGTCGCGCTGTCCCGTGAAGAGGTGGAACGGCGGCTGCGTACCTGGGACGGCCGTCTGTCGGTCGCCGTGGAGAACGGCCCCAGTTCGGTGCTCGTCAGCGGCGACCGGGAGGCCCTGGGGGAGTTTCTCGCGGAGTGTGCCGCCGACGGCACCCGGACCAAACAGCTCCCCGCAGACTTCGCGTCCCACTCCGCCCAGATCGAGCCCGTCCGGGAGGAGCTGCTGGCGGCCATGGCCCCGGTGCGGCCCCTGGCGGGTTCTGTCCCGTTCTTCTCCACGGTGACCGGTGACTGGCTGGACACCACCCGTCTGGACGCGGCGTACTGGTACGCCAACATGCGGCAGCCGGTGGAGTTCGCGGGCTCCGTCCGGGCCCTGGCCGAACAGGGCTACGGGGTCTTCACGGAGGTCAGCGCCCACCCGGTGCTGATCTCGTCGCTCCAGGAGAACCTGGGCGACGGCGTCGTCGTCACCGGCACCGTCCGCCGGGACGAGGGGGGCATGGACCGCTTCCTCACCTCGCTCGCCGAGCTCCAGGTGCGCGGCGTCCGGATCGACTGGGTGGGCGCCTTCGCCGGTTCAGGGGCGCGGCAGGTCCCGTTGCCGACGTACGCCTTCCAGCACGAGCGTTTCTGGTACTCCACCGGCACCCGCGCGCTGGACGCCGCCGGACTGGGGATGGCCTCGACACAACACCCGCTGCTGGGCGCCGCGGTGGCCGTGGCGGGGACCGACGAGACGCTGTTCAGCAGCCGTGTGTCTCTCGGCGGCCACCCGTGGCTCGCCGACCACGAGGTGTCGGGCACCGTCGTACTGCCGCCGTCGGCGCTGGTCGAACTGGCGATACGAGCCGGTGACGAGGTCGGCTGCACCGCCGTCGACGAGCTGGATCTGCTGACACCGCTGGTACTGCCCTCGCAGGGCGGGGTGCAGACACAGGTGAGGGTGGGGCCGCCGGAGGAGCGGGGACGCACGGTCGCCGTGTACGCCCGGCCCGAGGACGGGGACATGGAGTGGACCAGGCACGCCGAGGGGCGACTCAGCCTGCGTGGACCGGCCGCCGTCGCTCCGCTCGGCCAGTGGCCGCCGGCGGACGCCGGGGACGTGACACTGGACGGCGCCTACGAGCGGCTCAACGAAGCGGGTCTCGGGTACGGGCCGCGGCTGCGGTCACTCACCGGCCTGTGGAGATCGGCGTCGGGGCCGGAGGTGTTCGCCGAGGTGTCGCTGGACGAGCAGACCGTGGCGGACGGGGCCCGGTTCGGACTGCACCCGGCCCTGCTCGAAGGAGTGGTGCAGGCGGCGCTCCTCACTGGCGCCGGCGTTGGAGCGGGGTCCGGTGTCCGGCTCGCGGCCCGGTGGAGCGGTGTCCAGTTGTACGCCACGGGCGCGACGGCGTTACGGGTACGACTCACCCCTGGGGAGGACGGCGCGCTGGCCGTCCTTCTGGCGGACCGGACCGGACAACCGGTCGCGACGATCAGCTCCCTGGTCCTCGTTCCCTTCACGGCCGGCGAACTGGACAGCGCCCGCAGAAGGGACCATGACGCGCTGTTCCGCACCGACTGGACGCCGATCGCCGCCTCCGAGCCCGTCGAGCCCGTTCGCTGGGCGGCCATCGGCGCCGGGGACTACAGCGACACCGGTGAACTGGCCAAGGCCGTCGAGGCGGGCAGCCCTGTGGACGCGGTCCGCTGCGACATCGGTGTCCCGGCGGTCCCCGCCGACGGGGACGGGGCTACCGCCACCGATCCCGTGGCCGCCGCGTACCGGCACACACACCGGGTGCTGGCCCTGGTCCAGGACTGGCTGGCCGACGAACGACTCGCCGGTATCCCTCTGGTCCTGGTCACACGCGGTGCGGTGGCCGCCGGATCCGGGGCGGTGACGAATCCGGCCGCGACGGCGGTGTGGGGACAGATCCGCTCGGCACAGTCCGAGAACCCCGGCCGCTTCGTGCTGATCGACCTCGACGACGTCAATGACGTCAATGACGTCAACGACCTCGGCGACCACGGGGCTCCCGCCGCCCCCGCCACCTCGGCGGCGCTCTCCGCCGTGGTGCGCTCCGGCGAGCCCCAGGCCGCGATCCGGGCCGGCCGGGTACTGCTGCCGCGTCTGCGGAGGCTGCCCGCCGACACCCCGACAGCACCGTCGGGCCGCTGGGCGCCGGACGGCACCGTGCTGATCACCGGCGGTACCGGCACGCTCGGCGCGCTGTTCGCCCGTCATCTGGTGACCGAGCACGGGGTGAGCGATCTGCTGCTCACCAGCCGCCGCGGTCCCGACGCCCCGGGAGCCGGGCGACTGGCGGCCGAACTCACCGCTCTCGGCGCCCGCGTCACCGTCGCGGCCTGCGACGCGTCCGACCGGGCCGACCTGGCCGGGCTCCTGTCCCGTATCCCGGCGGACCGGCCGCTGACCGCGGTGGTCCACGCGGCGGGCGTCCTGGACGACGGGCTGATCATGTCCGTCACCCCTGAGCGTCTGGCCAGAGTCCTGCGGCCGAAGATCGACGCGTCGTGGCATCTGCACGAGCTGACCCGCGACCTCGACCTGTCGGCGTTCGTGCTGTTCTCCTCGCTCGCCGGTGTCATCGGCGGCGCCGGTCAGTCCAGTTACGCCGCCGCGAACACGTTCCTCGACGGTCTCGCCGAACACCGGGCGGGCCTGGGACTACCCGCGACCTCGCTGGCCTGGGGGTTGTGGTCACAGACCGGTATGACGGGCGATCTGAGCGCCGCGGACGTGGACCGCATCGCACGCTCCGGCTACCCGCCCATCGAGTCCGACCGGGGACCCTCGATGCTCGACGCCGCGCTCGCCTCCGGCCCGGCCACGGTGCTCGCGGCGCCCCTGGACCTCACGGCCCTGCGTGATCAGGCCCAACTGGCGCCACCGGTGCTGGGCGCACTGCTGCGGGTCGTCTCCCGCCCCTCCGTACGCGACACCGACGCGGCCACGGACACCTTCGGCGCCGACCTGGCGGCTCTGCCGGAGGAGGAGCGGCGCACCCGGATCCTGGAGACCGTACGTGCCGAGGCAGGGGCCGTTCTCGGGCATGTCGGTCCGGGAACGGTCGATCTCGACCAGCGCTTCTCCGACATGGGCTTCGACTCCCTCACGGGCGTCGAGTTCCGCAACCGCCTCAGCGCCCTGACCGGACTGAGACTGCCGACGACCCTGGTGTTCGACCATCCCACCCTGGCCGCGCTCACCGACTTCTTTCTCGACCAGCTCGGCGGGACGGGGCCGGACACGAGGGCCGACCAGCCGTCCGTGGACTTCGCCGCCGAGATACGCCTGGCCGACGACATCCGGCCGGCCGGCGAGGTCCTCCGCGTGGTCGAGGATCCCCGGGAGGTACTGCTCACCGGTGCCACCGGATTCCTCGGTGCCTACCTCCTGCGTGACCTGATGCGGACGACCCGGGCCCGGGTGCTCTGTCTGGTCCGCGGACGCGACGGGACGGACGCGCTCGCCCGGCTGCGTACCAATCTGGAGTGGTACGGCCTCTGGGACGACATCGACCCCGGCCGTCTCCGGGTCGTCGTCGGCGATCTCGCCGAGCCGGCCCTCGGCCTCTCCCCCGAGGACTTCGACGCTCTGTCCCGTTCGGCCGAGGCGGTCTACCACTGCGGAGCCGCCGTCAACTGGGTACGGCCGTACGCCACCGTCAAGGCGGCCAACGTGGGCGGCACCGAGGAGATCCTCCGCCTCGCGGCCCGGCACCGCACGGTGCCCGTCCACTTCGTCTCCACCCTCGGCGTATACGTCGGCCAGGACACCGGCGGGGTGCCCCTGCGGACCACCGACCCGACCGGCCCCGGCAGCACGCTGCCCACCGGCTACACCCAGAGCAAGTGGGTGGCCGAGCAGATCATCGGTCTCGCCAGGGACCGCGGTCTTCCCGTCTCCCTCTACCGGGTCGACCTCATCGCCGGCGACGAGGAGACGGGCGCCTGCCAGACCCGCGACTTCGTCTGGCTCAGTCTGAAAGGCATGCTGCAGGCGGGCGCGGTTCCCCGCGACATCCCGGTGACCTTCAGGCTGATGCCGGTGGGATACACCAGCGCCGCGATCCTGCACGTGTCCCGGAAGCCGGATGCCGCCGGGGGCACGTTCCACGTGTGCAACCGCAGCGGTATGGCCTTCGGCGAGATGGTCCGGGAACTGCGGGACTACGGATACCCGCTCCCCGAGCGGGACTGGAACACCTGGCGTGACCTGGTGACCGCCGCTCCGGACAACGCGCTCCTGCCGCTGCTCGACGCCTTCGAGGTCATGACCGACAACCCTGACTCCTTCTACCCGCCTGTCGACGACAGCGAGACGGCGTCGGCGCTGGAGGGCAGCGGCGTTTCCTGCCCGCCGGCGAGCCGCGAACTGTTCAGAAAGCATGTCGACTTCTTCACCCGGGTGGGGTACTTCCCGCTCCCCCCGAACTCGTGACGCGCACGTCGCGCCGGACATCCTCCTGTCGAAAGGACCGCTCAATGTCTGATCTGCTTCAAGCTGTCGTCGCCGGTGCCGAGCCGGAGGAACTGCTCTCACTCGACCTGCCGTCGACCTACCGGGCCGCCCATCTGCTCAAGGACGAGGTCGGAATTTTCGAGGACGAGGTCGACAAGGATGTCCGCAGGTCACTGCATGTCGGTGAGGTGGACATGCCCGAGCTGGCTCCCGACGAGTGCATCGTCGCGGTCATGTCGGCGGCGATCAACTTCAACACCGTCTGGTCGGCGATCTTCGAACCGGTCCCGACCTTCTCCTTCCTGGAGAAGTTCGGCAGGCGGGGCTGGCACGGCGCACGGCACGACCTCCCGTACCACCAGCTCGGTTCGGACGGTTCGGGTGTGGTCGTACGCGTCGGGGCGGGCGTCAAGAACTGGAAGCCCGGCGACAAGGTCGTCATATCGCCCATCCACGTGGACGAGGAGGATCACGCGACCTACGACGACGCCATGATGACCGAGACCCAGCTGGCCTGGGGCTTCGAGACGAACTTCGGCTCGCTCGGAGAGTTCTGCCTGGTCAAGGCCAACCAGTTGATCAAAAAACCCGCGCACCTCTCCTGGGAAGAGGCGGCGGCGAGCACTCTGTGCGCGGCGACCGCCTACCGGATGCTGGTCGGCCCGCACGGGGCCACGATGAAGCAGGGCGACGTCGTCCTGATCTGGGGAGGCGCCGGCGGCCTGGGCTCCTACGCCATTCAGTTCGTCAAGAACGGCGGCGGTATCCCCGTCGCGGTGGTGGGATCGGAGGAAAGGGCGCGACTGGTTCGCGCGCAGGGATGCGAGCACGTGATCAACCGCTCCGAACTGAACTTGCCGGAGGGGGGCTTCCGCAGCCCGAAGGCAGGCAGGATCCTCGGCGAGGCCATTCGCTCGTTGGTGGGCGAAGACCCGCAGATCGTCTTCGAATTCGTGGGCGCCGAGACCTTCGCCACCTCTGTGTACGTGGCCAAACGCGGCGGCAGCATCGTCACCTGCGGCTCGTCGACGGGCTACCAGCACGAGTACGACAACCGGTACCTGTGGATGAGGCTCAAGCGCATCATCGGGTCCCACGCCTTCAACTATCACGAAGCCGCGCAGACCAACCGGCTGATCGGTCTGGGGATGATCCATCCGACGCTGTCCCAGGTCTTCTCCCTGGACGACGCGGGCGAAGCGACACGCGCTGTCCAGACGAACCAGAACGTGGGCAAGGTGGCCGTCCTGTGCGCGGCGCCGTCCGAGCACCTGGGGATCGACGACCCCGGGCTGCGTGCCAGGATCGGCGAGGACAAGATCAACCTGTACCGGCAGTAGCACGGTCCGCCGGTCGGGGACGGCCCTCACCGCCCCCGACCGGCCGTCCCCGCCTCCGCAAACACCTGCTACGGAGCCGGCGCACGGCTGCCACTTGCATGACGGACGGCCGACTCTGAGTTACGAGCTGCCACGCTGACCTCCCTCGTCCTCCCACGAGTAATCAGGTCCTGCCATCGGCGGGGGCCAGGCTCGGCGCCGTTCGGGAACCTGCCGATGTGGCCGAGCGACGACGGCCCGCGTAAAGGACTCGCGGTCATCGATGATGTCCCGCACCACTACGAGGGTTGGGACTATGACCCCGCAGACGAGGCCGACGAGTACCACGTGTGGCCCGCGAGCGAGGCTGCAGTGGCGATGGAGCGCGAGCAGTGGACGATCTTCGTCAGGTACCAGGCTGGTGAAGCCGGGACGGTCGAGCATCCGGGGACCGGAGGGGTCGATGCCACGACGAACTGGAATTGCTTCTCGCGCCATTCCGTCAGGCGCCGGACGGTGCTCGGCGGTTTGTGGGTGAGGTGCGGTTGGACGGCGGAGACCGCTACCGGGCCGAGGGGGTCGACCACCGGTTCCGGTGGCGCCCGAGCAGGTGAGGCCGCCGTCGATCATGATGCCGGGCCCGCGATACTCGGTTGCTGCGCTGGAGAGTGACTTGGCGAGTGCGTGATGGTCACCTGGAATGACAGCTTCTCTGGGCACGGTCGCTTCTACACGTTCGACAAGCTTGGCAACCGGCTTGAGTTTCTTGAACCTGTCCGAGGTTGCTGACGTAAGCATCACGGACCGTCGCGCGTGCTGCGACGGGCGTTCATCACCAGTCGATTCGTCGGGGCCTGCCTGGATCAGCGGGCATCGGTCAGCAGACCCCGGTGCGGCCGGTCCGGTTCGCGAGCACCGCGACCACGAGCACTGACCAACTTCATCCCTCCGTGGCAGAACCGGGGGGTACCGGGCTGACGAAGCACTGCAACCTGTGGGGTTCTCGCACGAGGACTGTCTGTGTCAGGGGGAGGGGACGCGTCGGTGGATGTCTTGGAGCATGTGGCGCATCGAGGTGCGGAAGAAGTCGTCCTGATGCCCGGCGAGGAACGGGGTGTGGCCGAAGACCTCCAGGACGACGAGGCCGTGCATGTGCCCCCAGGCGCTGAGCATGAGAGCGGTCGCCGGGGCCGGCAGGTGACCAGGTTCGCCCGCTGAATGGTCCAGGAGTGCGCGGACGCTGGGGGCGAGGGCAGGGGCGTCGATCGCGGCGAGTTGGTCTGTGGTGAAGCCGGCGAACATTTCTTGCTGGAAGACCGCGCTCATGCGCTGCATGGCCTGGGTGGTCGGTCCGTCGACGGGGGCCTTGTAGTGCCACAGCGGGGCCCCGTAGAGCAGTTGGAAGCGTTCGGGATGGGCGATGGCCCACCGGCGGTATCCCTCCGCGGCCACCACCAGCCGCGGCGGGTCCGCCTCGTGCGGCGCGGTGTCGACGGCTTCTTGTACGGCCTCGGCGAGGTCGTCGTATGCCTTGGTGATGAGGGCGGTGACCAGGGCGTCCCGGTTCGGGAAGTAGTGATAGAGGGCCTGCACGGTCATCTGCAGGGTGCGGGCTACGGCGCGCAGTGACAGGGCGTGCGGCCCGTGCGCGGTGATGTGGCGCTCCGCAGTTTCGACGATTTCCCGGGTGGCGGCGGCTCTGCGCCGTTCACGCAGGGTGGGCAGAGCCGCGACAGCCATCTGAATGGACATGAACCAACCGTACGACGACCGGACTTAGCCTCACAGAAGAACGCCGCAAGCTGTCTGAAAAATCTAACACTGCCAAATTCTGAGTGCTGCCCCTAGCGTCGTAAGTGCAAGGCGGTGGTCGAGGGGGCCCTGTCGGCGGCTGCCGTCTCTCTTCGATGCTTACGCCTGCGCCCGGAGAGTCGGTTTTGTGCTCTCTGTCCGTTTCTGTTGCTGTCGATGTGTCGGCGCCTGTCTGCGTTGTACAAAGGGGTTCTCGCGTGTTTGCTCGCTTTGCCGAACTGGCGATTCGCCGCTCCCGGCTGATCCTTGTCCTAGCTGTGGTGGCTCTGGTGGGCCTGGGACTGCTCGGGGGTGGGGCGTTCACCAAGTTGAAAGGGGGCGGCTTCGACGACCCGACCTCGCCGTCGAGCCGGGCCGCGAAGGTCATCGATGAGAAGTTCGGTGGCGAAACGAACTTGATCCTGCTGGTGCGCGCCGCGGAAGGCCGCATCGACGCCGGGGGCGCACAAAGCGCCGGCCGGGCGCTGGTCGGGGATTTGAAGCAGGAACCGCACCTGAGGAACGTCGTCTCCTTCTGGGATACGAACGCCGAATCGCTGCGCTCGAAGGACGGCCGCGAAGCGTTGGTGCTGGCCCATGTCCAGGGTGACGAAACGCAGTTGGCGAAGAACGCCAAGAGCGTCATCGACAACTACACCGGCTCCAAGGAGGGCGGCCTGCAGGTGCAGGCCGGGGGAGGGGCCGCGGTCGGTAGTGATCTGGGCGAGCAGGTCGTCGACGACCTTGTCCTGGCCGAGGCCATCGCCATCCCCCTCACCCTGATTCTGTTGCTGTTCGTCTTCGGTGGCGTGGTTGCGGCCCTGCTGCCGCTGGCCATCGCGCTGCTCGCCATCGCCGGCTCGTTCGCGCAGCTCTCCCTGCTTGGCAGCCTCACCGACGTGTCCAACACCGCCACCAACCTCACCACCGCCCTTGGGCTGGGTTTGGCCATCGACTACGCCCTGCTGATGGTCAGCCGCTTCCGCGAACAGCTCACCGAGGGTGCGAGCGTGGAGGACGCGGTGCGCCGGACCGTGCACACCGCGGGCCGCACGGTGGCCTTCTCCGCCGCGACCGTCGCCGCAGCCCTGGCCACTTTGCTGGTGTTCCCGCAGTACTTCCTGCGCTCCTTCGGCTACGCAGGTGTCGGCGTCGTCGCGATCGCAGCGGTGAGCACCCTGCTCGTCCTGCCGGCCCTGTTCGTCGTGCTCGGCCACCGCGTCAACGCCGGACGCCTGCCCTGGGCGAAGCGCCCCCGCACGACCAGCCGGGCGCCATTCTGGGGCAGGCTGGCGACAAAGGTCATGCGCCGACCGGCCCTGACCGCACTGCCCGTCCTCGCGGTGCTCCTGATCGCTGCGGCCCCGCTGCTGAACATCACCTTCGGCACGCCCGACGAGCGGGTACTGCCCATCGAAGCGCAAAGCCGACAGGTGGCCACCTCCCTGCAGGACAACTTCAACGGCGCCGACGACAGTGCCCTGCACATCGTCATCGACCAGAGCGTCGGCCAGGAACCCTTGACCGCGTATGCGGGGCAACTGTCCGAACTGAGCGGCGTGGCACGGGTCGAAACCGCCGAGAGGGCCTTCACCGACGGACAGCTGGCCACCGGTCTCCCGGGCAACCCTGCCCTTGCCGTCGACGATGCGCAGCGCATCAGTGTCGTCAGCGATCTCACGCCGAAGTCCGACGCCGCTCAGGATCTGGTCGCCACGGTGCGCGCCCTTGAGCCACCCGCCAACACCACACCGCTGGTGGGGGGTGTGGACGCCGAACTGGTGGATTCCAAGGAGTCCATCGGCGACCTGCTGCCACTCGCCGTGCTGCTGGTGGTGCTCGCCACGTTCGTGCTGCTGTTCCTGTTCACCGGCAGCATCGTCCAGCCGCTGCGCGCCCTGCTGCTGAACCTGGTCAGCCTGGGAGCGACCCTCGGCGTTATGACCTGGATCTTCCAGGACGGCAACCTGTCCGGGCTGCTCGGCTTCACCCCACAGCCGATGGAAATGGCCATGACCGTGCTGATGTTCTGCATCGCCTTCGGCCTGTCCATGGACTACGAAGTCTTCGTCACCAGCCGCATCAAGGAACTCCACGACGCCGGCGAGGACAACCACAACGCCGTCACCCACGGCCTCGGCCACACCGGACGCATCGTCAGCGCCGCAGCCTGCCTGCTCGCCGTCAGCTTCCTCGCCTTCGGCACCGCCCAACTCAGCTTCATGCAGATGTTCGGCCTCGGCAGCGGACTGGCCATCCTCATCGACGCCATCGCCGTACGCGGCGTCCTCGTACCCGCCTCCATGCGCGTACTGGGCCGCATCGCCTGGTACGCCCCCGGCCCGCTGCGCACCTTCCACCAGCGATACGGCCTCAGCGAAACCGACCCCACCGTGCCCGCAGACCCGGCGCCCCGATCCCCGTACGCGACCCACACCTGACCGGCCGCGGCCGCCCCTTCCCGCTGCGCACAGCGGCAGCGGGAAGGAGCGGCCTGGCCACACAGCACGCGCCCTCGCAGCCCCTGGCGAAGAGAAGGGAGAACTTGGTGAACCAGCCCAACTCCGGACGTGTGGCCGTCATCACCGGCGCTGGCAGCGGCATCGGAGCCGCCACCGCGCACCGCTTCGCCACCGACGGCTACACCGTTATCCTCATCGGCCGCACCCAAACCACCCTGCACGAGACCGCCGAACACAGCCCCCACCCCGCGCGGATGCATCCCATGGTCGCGGACACCTCCGACATGCAGGCCATCACCTCGGCTCTCGATACCGCCGCCGACCAGCACGGCCGCATAGACGTGCTGATCAACAACGCTGCCGCCTCGGGTATCGGCTCCATCGAGCAGACCAGCCCCGAGGACTACCGCACGATCACAGGCGCCATCGACGGCACCGTCTTCACCTCCAAAGCCGCCCTGCC
Organism: Streptomyces sp. NPDC051217; assembly: GCF_044455465.1. Classification (NCBI taxonomy): domain Bacteria; kingdom Bacillati; phylum Actinomycetota; class Actinomycetes; order Kitasatosporales; family Streptomycetaceae; genus Streptomyces; species Streptomyces sp. NPDC051217. The sequence continues at coordinate 217,865 of NZ_JBITEV010000012.1, read as the reverse complement.
GTACCTGCGCGCCACCCGCGGCAGCATCATCAACGTCGGGTCCAACGCCGCCCTGGGCGGCGACTGGGGACAAGCCGTCTATGACATGACCAAGGGCGCCATCAGGAACCTCACCAACGCCATGGCCCTCGACCACGGCCACGAGATCCGCGTCAATGCCATCCACCCCGGCGCGATCCTCACCAACCCCTTCCTGCACGACACCTTCACCGAAGGAGGTGCCCCGCACGCCCAGTTCGCCGAGCGGGTGCCCATGGGCCGTGCCGGCGAGCCGGCCGAGGTCGCCGCGGTCATCGCCTTCCTCGCCGGAGCCGACGCTGGATACATGAACGGCGCCCACATCTGCGTCGACGGCGGGCTCACCGCCTCCAACGGCCAGGCCAACTTCTACGCACACACCAGCTGATCACCACGAGCGCACACTTCACGGCGTGCACGCGAGGGCTGCGGGCAGACCCAGCCCGCCAGCGCAGCCGTATAGCCAGCCAACGCCACGCCAATCAAGTGCAGCCGCGCTCTTGCCCCTCGAACGCCGCCTCACGGCCTACAGAGGACCACATCACCGGAGGATCTACATGCTGCTCACCGTCATCAAATTCACCGTACGCCCCGAGCAGAGCACGGCTTGGGACGCTCTGCGGAAGGACTTCGCTGAGGCGACCCGAGCCGAAGAGGGGAACATCCTGTTCGAGTGGTTCAAGAGCCTGACCGATCCGCACCAGTACCTGCTCATCGAGGGATACGCAGGCCCCGAAGCGGCCCAGGCGCACACAAGTTCCGAACACTTCGGGAAAGCCATGGCCGTGATGCCCGATCTGCTCACGAGCACTCCTGAGATCATCAGCGATCAGATCGCACAGGATGGCTGGACCACATTGGACGCCGGGGCTGCAGATCGTTCGGTGTAACTCCCGATCATGGAAGATGCATCGATGACCAGTGGGAGCGTGACCGAGCGCGAAGCCGTCGAGCCGGTAGCGGATGTGTCGGCGAAGGCCGTGGACAACCAGCTGATCGATGAGCTGGTGCACCGGGCCCAGGCCTCCCCTGCAACCACCACCGCTGCCACACCGCACTGGGCGGACACCCGCCCATCAGCCGTGTGAACAACCCTGCGAGTCAATACAGCTAGCCAGTGGTCGGAACCACCTTCGGTGCCCTTCCGGATGCCGACGTTCACTGTGGAGGGTTGATGGTCCCCGACCGGATACCGCTGACGCCGAACGGCAAGCTGGACCGGCTGTCGGTCTTCCCGCCCGGGCGGGAAGACCACCGGTTGCTGCCCGACCCGGTGGACGCGCCGCCCCATATGGCCCGCACCGAGCGCGAGGAACGTCTCTGCTGCCTCATGGCCGACGCGCTGGGCGTGCCAGAGGTCGCGCCGGAGGCGAACTTCTTCGCGTTGGGCGGCAACTCGCTGCGAGCGACCCGTCTGATCGGACGGATCCGGAACGAGATGGGAGTGGAGATTCCCATGCGCGCCGTCTTCGAATACGCAACCGTCGCCGAGTTGGCGGCCCGCTGGGACGACATCGCCTCGGCAGCCCGTCCGCGGCTGCGGCGGATGGCCAAGGAGACCGAGTCATGAATTGTTCGTCGTTCCGGCCGGTCCGATGACCCCGGGCGTACCGAAGCTTGTTCCCGAAACCCCGTATCTTTGGCGTGCACGGCGGCCGGGAAGCCGGCGTCGCCTCGTATGTTTCCCCCACGCAGGGGCTGGCGCCGCGGCTTACGCGGACTGGGCCCCGCTCCTCCCCCCCGACGTCGAGCTGGTCGCGGTGCAACTACCGGGACGGCAGAACCGGGTGGCCGAGCAGCCGTTCACCGAGGTTCCTCCGCTGACGGCAACGTTGTCTCAGGCACTACGGCCAGTTCTGGACGGTCCGTTGACGTTTTTCGGACACTCCTGTGGCGCGATGCTGGCTTACGAGACGGCGAAGGAGTTGCGCCTCCGCGGATATCGGGAGCCGGATCACCTTTTCCTCTCCGCGCAACCCGCACCGGGCGCCCGGGGTGTCCGGCAGCTCCACCAGCTTCCGGACGACAAGTTTCACCGGGGGGTGGCCGCACTCGGCGGCATCGACCCGGAGATCCTTGAGGACGAGTACATGATGAGCTCCCTGCTGCCGCTCCTACGCGCCGACTTCGCGCTGTGGGAGCAGTACCGGCCGACCCCCGGTGCGCCGCTGGACTGCGGGATCACCGCGCTCGTCGGCGAGAGCGACCCGCGCGGGACGCCGAGGAACGTACGGGGATGGAGGGACTGCACGACAGGGCCGTTCGAGCTCCGCACCTACCCGGGCGGTCACTTCTATTTCCTCCATGCGCTGGCCCCGGTGATTGCGCTGGTCGCCGGCGAAACGCCGGTGCGGCGTCGTAAGAAGGGAGAAGCTGACGGTAAGAATCTCGACGATATCGTCGCCGCGGTCCCAGACGTCCCCGGCGTGACCGAGGCGTACGCCGTCGAGCGCGAGCGCATCCGGACCGCTGTGCGGTCGAGGTCCTTGAAGCCGACCGCTCCTGCGGTGGACGGTGTGACGACGATGGCCGAGCTTGACGGTGGTGATTCGAGCATCCCGCCGGACGCACCGACTACGCTTCAGGAGGCGTTGCGGGCAGCAGCCGAACTGGCGCCGGATAAGGGAACAATCTTTATCACCCAAGGTAACGACGACGTGCTGCAGACGTACCCCGAACTGCTGTCCGAGGCCGAGCACACGCTCGCTGGCCTTCGCGCGGCGGGTCTCCGCCCGGGGGATGCCGCGCTGTTCCAGTTCCAGGACAACCGCGAATTTCTGATCGCATTCTGGGCCTGCGTGTTGGGCGGTTTCCTACCGACGCCGGTCGCCGTAGCTCCGACGTACGAGAGGCCCAACGAGGCCAACCGGAAGACGTACAGTGCGTGGATCCTGCTGGGACGCCCACCGCTGCTCACTGACACCGCCACGGCGGGTTCGCTGGCGGCGGTGCGGAAGCTGTGGGACGAACCCGGAGCGCGTGTGCTCACGGTGGCGCAACTCCGGGCCGACGTACGCGACTCCGACTGGTATCCGGCCACTGGCGAGTCGCCGGTGTTGAACCTGCTCACCTCGGGCAGCACCGGGCTCCCCAAGTGCGTTCAGCACACGAACGCGAGTGTCGCGGCCCGGACATACGCTGTCGCTCGGCACTGCGGCCTCGCCTCCGACGACGTGAGCCTCATCTGGATGCCGTTCGACCACGTGACCGTCGCCATGTACAACGTGCGTGACGTGTTCTTGCGCTGCCTGCACGTCAACGCGAAGATCGACCACTTCCTCGCAGACCCGCTGCTGTGGTTCGACTGGGCGGACCGCTACGGCGCGACGAACACCTGGGCGCCGAACTTCGCGTTCGCCATGGTGAACGCGTCTGCGGAGGAGATCTGCACGCAGCGCAGCTGGGACCTGTCCCGCCTGCGCGAGATCACCAATGGCGGTGAACCGGTAGCGTTCGCGACCAGCCAACGGTTCCTGGAACTGCTCGCGCCGCACGGGTTGTCAGCCGACGCAATGACGCCCTCTTGGGGCATGTCCGAGACCTGCTCCGGCGTGACCTACTCCCGGCTGCGCCGCAGGGACCCCTCTGTCGGCACGGTCGCCATCGATCGGTCGTCACTGGGCGGCGACATCCGCACCGTGGATCCGGCCGACGGCGGTGCAATGGTGCTGTGCCGGGTCGGCCAGCCCATCCCGGGCGTGCGGATCCGCGTGGTCGACGACACTGGCGTGGTGCTGCCCGAGGGCCGGCTTGGTGAGCTGCTCATACGTGGACGCACGATGATGCGCGGCTACTTCGCCAACGCCGAGGCCAACCTCGAGTCGTTCGCCGACGGCTGGTTCCGCACGGGGGATCTGGCATTCGTCTACGAGGGCGAAGTGATCATCGCTGGCCGACGCAAGGACCAGATCATCGTGCGCGGCATCAACTACCCAGCGCACGAGCTCGAACAGATCGTTGAACAGGCGGACGGTGTCCAGGTGACGTACGCCGCGGTGGCCGGTGTCGGGGAACCGGGCGCCGATTCCGAACAGATGGTGGTCTTCTTCGTACCGCAGCGGTGGGAAGCCAACGCCGTCGCTCGGATCGTCGACGAGATCCGCGCGCGGCTCGTCCGCGAGTCCGGTCTCGGTCCCGACCTGGTCGTCCCCGTGACCGAGGCGGAGTTCCCGAAGACCGCGAGCGGGAAAATCCAGCGCAGCGCGCTGGTGACGGCGTTCCGGGCCGGCGCCTTCGCCGACCGGGTCGTCGCCGGGCGGACCCGGAACGAGGACGACACGTGGATCTTCCGGCGGCACTGGACCGAGGTGCCGGCAGTTACCCCGGGCAGCGAGCCTGCCGGACCCTGCCTGGTCCTGGCGGAGGACTCCGACCTGCCGCGGCTCGACGTGCTGGTGCCGCACCTCGCGGCGAGCCGCTCCCGGGTGCGCGCGGACGAGCGCAAGGAAATGCATCGGCTGCTGACGGCCGCTACCGCCGAGCTCGGACCATTATCCACCATCGTGTATGCCCTGCCGCTCGCCGGCGAGGGAGCGCCGCCGTCGCGGTTCGCCATCGTCACAGCCGAGCTGGCCGCGATAACCGGATGCCTGGCCGACGGCGAGTTCGGCAACCCGCTCGTCCTGGTTGTCACGGCGGGAGCGGTGCACGCTGCCGTTGGCGACCGGGTCGACCTCGGCTCCTGTGGCGTGCCGGGCCTCGTGCGCACCGCAAGGGCCGAGACAGCCTCGGTCGTCGTCCGGCAGCTCGATCTGCCCGCCGACCCCCGCGCGTGGGCTCCTGCGCTACGAGGCGAGTTGGCCGACCGCGAATACGCCGGGATCGTGGCGGTGCGGCAGGGCCGGCGATGGCGGCCAAAGCTCGTGCCGGTGCACGAGGCTGAGTCTTCCGCCAAGCCGCCCGTGACCGAGGGCGGGCTCTACCTGGTAACCGGTGGCCTCGGCGGAATAGGACACGATCTGCTGAGCTATCTCCTGGCCGTGTTCGGCATCCGGGCCGTGGTAATCGGGCGTTCGCACCCAGACGCGGACCGGCTCGTCGAGCTGACGACGCTCGGCGACGTCCAGTACCACCAGCTCGATGTCGGCGACACGGCCGCGGTAGATGCCGCGGTAGCCTCAGCCGAGCGACGGTGGGAGCGCCCACTCGACGGCGTCTTCCACCTGGCGAGCGCAGACCCCACGGGCCAGTGGGCGGACCTGGAACGGCACACTCTGGCCCAGGAGTCGGCGTCGGCGTTCGTCGAGCAGTATCACCCCAAGGTCGCTGGCACGCTGAGCCTGGCAGAGGTGCTCGAAACGCGTCCCGAGGCGTCGCTGGTGCTGTTCGGCTCGGTCAACGGTGAGTTCGGCGGCCATTCGTTCGGAGCGTATTCGGCGGCCAACAGTTTCCTCGTCGGTTTCGCCGACCATTGGCGGTACGAGCGGGGCCGTGAGGTGCGGTGTCTGGCGTGGAGCATGTGGACCGGCATTGGGATGAACCGGGGGCAGCCAGTCGGCCCCGCCCGGCGTCGCGGATTCCGATCCATCGACCCCACCGACGGCCTCCGGTTGTTCCTGGAGGTCTTCGGGCTGCCCGACCACTATCTCGTCATCGGGCTCGACGCGGCGAATCCGGCGATCGTCGAGGACCTGGTGCCGGACCGGCTGGACGTCGCCGAGGTGGTGGGGATCTCCACCGCGATGGGCGCCGACCCGGCGGTACACCGGCTGGCAGTCACGCCACCCGTCGGCGAGTTGGAGCGGCGGGTTTGCGCCATCTGGTCCGATGCCCTAGGCCGCCGGGAGGTGGGCCGGGACGAAACTTTCTTCGATCTTGGCGGCAACTCCCTGCACGCGATCCGGCTGCTCGCCATGGTCGCTGACCGTCTCACCGTGCGGATTCCGATTCAGGAACTGTACGAGAATCCAACGGTGGCGGGAATGGCAGCGGCGATCACCCGACTCACTCCGGAAGTCGCCGCCGATGCTTGATCCTTTCCCGACCCGGCGGCGAGTGGCCGGGAATTATCAGAACAACTTGCCGACGAGATCCGGGCCATCCCGCCCCGGAGACCCCCGAGGTCTTTGCCCCGACGCGTCTGCCGCCCTTACCCCGCGTGTCAAGACAGGCATCGCAGACCGTTTCCAAGTACCCGTGCCGGATCCGCGACCAGGGAGGTCCACACCTCATGACCACATCAGCAATGGACGGGTCCTTCACCGCGCCGACCTCACCGGCCCAGGACCGCATGTGGGTGCTGGAGGAGTTGGCCGGTAACGCCGCGCGGTACAACATCCAGACAGGGCTGCGGTTCCACGGCACCCTGGACGTGACGGCACTGCGACAGGCAGTCAACGATGTCGTCGCCCGGCACGAGCTCCTGCGCACGACCCTGGTTTACGACGGCGAACGACATCAGCGGATTGCGCCCGCAATCGCCGTGGATCTCGTCGTGGTCGATGCGGTCGACGGCGATGCCACTGACCGCCTCGCCGAGATCGCCCGTGACGAACTGGCAAAGCCCTTCGACGTTTCCCGAAGCCCGGGAAGCCGGTGGCGTCTTATCCGATTCACCGCTGAACATCACGTTCTGCTAGTCACCCTGGACCACATAATCGCCGACGGATGGTCGCTGCAGGTACTCCATGACGATCTCTGCGAAGCGTATCGCGCACGCTGCGATGGCGGAGAACCTGACTGGCCGGAACTCCCCATCCAGTACGCGGACTACGCTGCGTGGCAGCGCGAGTGGCTGGCCGGTTCGGAGGCGGACGCGCAAGTCGAATATTGGCGCGGGCAGCTGGCGGAGTGCGAACAGCTGGACCTGAGCACGGTGGGCGACGAGCGGGGCCACGTCCCGGGAACCAGCCGCCGACGGTTGCCGCTCGACCTCATCGACTCCCTCGAAAGGTTCGCCCGTCAGCAGGGCTCGTCACTCTTCATGGTGTTGCTGTCCGGGTACGCGGTTCTTCTGCACCGACTCACAGGGCGACGCGACATTGTCATCGGTTCGCTACTCCACGGCCGGACGCAGCCGGAGACCGAGCTACTTGTCGGGTTCTTCGTGAACACGGTCGCGTTGCGCGCGGATCTGTCCGGCATGCCGTCGTTCACCGAGACTCACCGTCGGATACGCGAGACGATCCTGCAGGCGTACGGCAACCAGGACGTCCCGTACGAGCGTGTGGTCGCTGAGCTGAACCCGGTGCGGCTGCCGGGACGACAGCCGTTCTGCGACGTCATGTTCCAACTCGCCGACGTAGAACGGCCGACCAGGACGCTGCCGACCGTTCGGATCGAGCAGCTCTCCTTGCAGAGGCCGCCGGCTGACGCTGACCTGGTTCTCACCGTGCTCAACGAAGACGGAGGATATGTCGGCGTCTGGAACCATGACGAGCGGATGCTGCCCGCGGACGTCATCCGTGCCCTCCAAGACCAGTTCGAACTGCTGCTGCGGGCGGGGGTAGGTAGTCCGGATCGCCCGATCACCCAGTTACCGACCGTAGCGCCTCGCCAGCGTGAGTGGCTCAGCGCTGTTGCAGGCACTGCCTCCAGCGTCGATGGTGATTGGCACGCTGCGGAGCTCTTCAAGACCCAGGCCGCGCGAACGCCACACGCGGTCGCGCTGGTCGGTGACCATGGCACACACTCGTACGCGCAGCTGGACCAGCGGGCCGACTGTTGGGCGGCAGCATTGCGCCGCCGGGGCATCGGGCCCGAGTCGATTGTCGGTCTGTCGATGCCCCGGGGCGCCGACACCGTCACGGCGATCTTGGCTGTGTGGAAGGCCGGGGCCGCGTATGTGCCGCTCGATCCCCAGTTTCCACACCAGCATCTCGCTTACCTGATCGAGGACGCAATGCCCGGCCTGGTCATCACGGCCGACATCGCGTGCCGGTTCGCCGGCGTGCCAGTGGTGGAAGTGGCCGACCTCGATGCCCACACCGACCGCCTGACCTTTCACGAACGTCCGGCCGTGATGTCCGACACTCTCGCGTACCTGATCTACACCTCTGGATCCACCGGCCGCCCGAAGGCCGTGGCCGTTGAGCACCGCGGTCTCGGCGTCGTGGTCGCCGCGCAACGCCGGACGTTCGGGCTCGGCCCGGGTGACCGGGTGCTCCAGTACGCTTCGCCCAACTTCGACGCTTCGGTGTTCGACATGCTCCAAGCATTCGGATCCGGTGCGGCGCTGCACTGCCCGGGGCCGGACGCGGTGCCTGTCGCCGACCTTGCCGACTACCTCGGAAAGCAGCGCATCACGTACGCCACGTTGACCCCGTCGACTCTGGCGGCGATTTCTCTGGATCGTCCACTGCCCGACCTCGGCACGCTGGCACTGGCCGGCGAGGTGTGCCCGCCCTCGCTGGCCGACGCCTGGTCGGCCAGCCGACGCCTCTTCAACCTCTACGGAACTACGGAGGCCTCGATCTGGTCGACGTGGCATCCCGTGACGCCGATCGAAGACCAGCGGGTGCCAATCGGACAGCCTGTGCCCGGAGTTACCGTTCGCGTGCTTACCGCTGACCTGGAGTGGGTTCCGCCGGGCTTCACCGGCGAGCTGTTTGTCGGCGGAGAGGTGGTCGGCCGTGGCTACCTGCGCTCGCCGGCACTGACCGCGGAACGCTTCGTGCCGGATCCCTACGCGGATGCTCCCGGAGCGCGCCTCTACCGCACCGGCGACCAAGCCCGAGTCCTGCCGGACGGGACTATTGAATTCCTCGGCCGGTCCGACCATCAGGTGAAGGTACGGGGGTTCCGCGTCGAACTCGGCGAGATCGAAGCGTTCCTGGCGAGCCATACGGACGTCCGGCAGGCCGCGGTGGTGCGCCACGAGGACGCGCTGCTGGCGTACGTCGTCTCGGGCGCTCCCGGTCGTCTCGCCGAGGGAGATGTGCTGGACTACTGCCGAGCCGGGCTGCCGGGCCATTGTGTCCCGTCAGCCGTGATCGTGCTGCCGGAACTGCCGTACAACATGAGCGGCAAGCTGGACCGCGGCGCGCTCCCGCTGCCCGGAACCTTGGTCCCACCGGCCGGCCTCGCCACGACCTCCCCACTTGCCACCGAGGTGGCGCAGGTGTGGGGCGAAATCCTGAGTCGTTCTGGTATCAGGGCATCGGAAAACTTCTTCACCATCGGCGGTCATTCGCTGGCCGCGACCCGCGTGATCACCATGCTCCGCGAGAGCCTCGGCGTGCGCCTTCCGGTCCGGCTCCTCTTCGAGCACCCGGTGTTGGCGGACTTCGTCGACGCCGTGCGCAGCGCCGCGGGGGAGCCGTCTTGACGCCGGCCACCGTCCCGTCGTCCTCGGAAGTCGCGGGGCCGATGGATCTGGGAGATCCGGACCTGTACTCCCACGGAGACCCGGTCGCTGCCTGGCGGCTTCTGCGCGCTGAGCGGCGGCCCTACTGGAACGAACGGTCTGACGGTACCGGATTCTGGGCGGTGCTGACCCATCGCGATGCGCTGGCGGTCTACCAGGATCCTGCGCTCTTCACCTCAGAGCGCGGCATGCGGCTCGACCTCGATCAAGCAGCCAACGATGCGGCGGCCGGTCGCATGTTGATCGTCACGGATCCCCCGCGCCACCACCAGATACGCGTCGTGCTCGGCAGTGCCTTCACGCCGCGTACCGTGGCCCGGCTGGAAGCCAGCGTGCGCGACATCGTGGCTGCTGACTTGGACGCGGCCATCGACGCCGGGACGGTGGACTTCGCCGAAACGGCGGCGCGGTTGCCAGTGTCGGTCATCTGCGACCTACTCGGCGTTCCCGAGAAGGACCGGGAATTCATGCTCGCCCAGACAGGTCTGGCCTTCGGCTCCGAGGGCACCGCCGACCCGTACTCCGCGGCGGCCGCGCACGCGGACCTCATGGACTATTACGGCGACCTGGTCGCTTACCGGAGACGGGCGCCCGGCGACGACCTGGTCACGGCAATGGTCGAGGCGCGGGTGAACGGCGAGCCGCTGACCGACGAGGAGATCTTTCTCAACTGTGACGGCCTGATCTCGGGCGGCAACGAAACGGCGCGGCACGCTGCCGCCGGCGGCGTGCTGGCGCTAGCCAATCACCCGGACCAGCTACGCCGCTTGGCGGACGACCCCGGGATCCTGCGGACTGCCGTCGGGGAGATACTCCGTTGGACCAGCCCCGCCCTGCACGTCATGCGGACGGCCACCGTCGGCACCAACCTCGCCGGTCAGCAGATCCGGGCGGGCCATCGCATCGTGGTGTTCAACGCGGCCGCCAACCGGGACGACGAGGTGTTCGAGGAGCCGGATCGCTTCGATCTGGGCCGATCACCGAACCGCCACCTGGCGTTCGGCAACGGGACGCACCACTGCTTGGGCAGTGCCTTGGCCGCCCTCCAGCTGACCGTCCTGTTCGGCGAGATCGCTCGCCGGGTCGCCGCGATCGAGCCGGCCGGGCCCGCGCGGCGATTGCGCTCGAACCTCATATGGGGCTACACAAGCGCGCCCATTCGCCTGACCGCGCGTCGATAGCGGTCCTCGTTCAGCCGGAAGGAAAGCTGAAGGCGCCCTCGACGAGTCTTCCCGGCACACGGACACACCAACTCTCCCTCCGAAAGGCACACGCCGATGTTCGACCGCGACGACATCTCGTACAGGGTGGTTCGCAACGACGAGGAGCAGTACTCGATCTGGCCCGTGCCCCGCGACCTCCCGGCGGGCTGGCACGCCGAAGGGGCCGAAGGCACCCGGCAGGAGTGCCTCGACCACATCGGAAAGGTTTGGACCGACATGCGCCCGGCGAGCCTGCGGCTGCGTATGGCCGAGGCCGACTGACGTTCACCTCATGAGTCCACGTACGCGACTTCATGGGGACGGCGCCGGGGGCTTTCGCCGCGCCGGCCAGCTGCGGCCAACCCATGCACAGGCGCCGACTCTGGCGAGATCAGAGAGCAGCCGGGTCTCGTTCCGATGTTCCTCAACCCCCGATTCCCCCGGGCGACCCGACCACCAACGCTGGCTGCAACCACCGACTTCCGCGCCTTGTCTTCATCGTCATGACAGCCAATCGAAGGCCACGATCCACCCCGAACGAGCGGGAGTTGCGGTTATGGAAGGTCGGCCGTGCACTGACCCTCTCCTTCGTCACTGCGGTCCTGTTCACCGGCGGCGTCTTCTACGGGCTGGTGATGCTGCTCGACTTCAAGGAGATCGACACCACCGCCAAGCTCGATGCGAAGACGGTCTTCGACCTAGTGAAACTCTCCTTCGGGGTGATCGCCGGGGCGGCCGTGCTCACACTGATCGTGGCCGGCGGTCTCCTCTACAGCGCGGGCGCAGTCGTCTATGTCCTCCAGCGCCCCGACCCCTCACCTCGCCGGTTCGGCTTCCACGAGGTTCCAGGCGCTGACCGTGGCAGCCTTCACCGCGCACTACATCGTCATCATCCTCGCCATCTACTGACTGCCGCTCCGACCTGTGTCGAGACCGGCCACGGGCCGATGGGGCGGACGCCGGGCGAGACGGCGACACCGGATTAATTGTGCCCTCCGAGCCCTGAACAGCGCTGCTTTTCCTGAAACGCTACTCTCCGAGCGGGGCAATATCTATAACCGCGAGATGAGGGTTTAACGCTCGGTGCGGGGAGTGTTTTTACGGCAACCAGCGGAGCGAAGTCATTCACCGCACACGGGTCGCTACCTCATGCTACTGTCGATCCCAGTTGCAGTTGTGGTTCCCAAAACTTCAAGCTTCCTCGTGGACATTTTCGGCCGACGGAAGCTTCATTGTATTTCCGGTTGTTCTCCGGGCAGGGCATCATCGCGGCGACCCGGAATCCGTGCATTACGGGTTCCGGCGTACTGCCCCTAAAGGAGATATGACATGGCGTCAGGTACTGTGAAGTGGTTCAACGCGGCTAAGGGTTTCGGCTTCATCGAGCAGGACGGTGGCGGCGCTGACGTGTTCGCCCACTTCTCGAACATCACCGCCCAGGGCTTCCGTGAGCTGCTCGAAGGCCAGAAGGTCACCTTCGACATCGTGACGGGCCAGAAGGGCCCGACGGCTGAGAACATCGTTCCCGCCTGACGTGTACTCGGTGGCTGGGGCCCGCACCCTTCGGGGCGTGGGCCCCAGCCACGGGCATTTCCCACAGCGGTGTCACCTGTGGAACAGCGCCACCGGCTGCCCCATCCCAGGTGGGCACCTTTTCAGAGCTGTACCGGTCGACGTATGACATTTCACGTCCACATGACGTCACCTATTTCATCGCCTGTATCCCGCACCGGATTCAGTGCAAGCCCCATTCCTTTTTCGCATCCCAGTCGGTTCGTTCTTGTGATTCCCCGCGCTGTTCTTCGGCTGCGGGAATTCCTTGATGCGCGCCGTATCAAGGAAGGTTCTCCATGAACCCCACACGTACGAACGCCCGTTCCTCCCGCCCCCGTCGGTCCGAGGGCCCCGCTTTCGGGTCCACCGCCGGGTCGAGGCGGGGAGCCCGCTTCGGCTCGCCCGCCCCGGCCCGTTCCGGCGGGACGGGACGCTCGGGCAGCCACGGCCGACGGCCCGCAGCGGTCCAGGGAGAGTTCGCCCCGCCTAAGACGATCACGCCGGCGCTGCCCGCGGTCGAGGCGTTCGCCGACCTCGACATGCCCGCCCAACTGCTGGCGACACTGACCGAGCAAGGCGTGAGCGTCCCGTTCCCGATCCAGGGTGCCACCCTGCCCAACACCCTCGCGGGCCGCGACGCCCTGGGACGCGGGCGCACCGGCTCCGGCAAGACCCTCGCCTTCGGCCTGGCCCTGCTGGCCCGCACCGCCGGTCAGCGCGCCGAGCCCCGCCAGCCGCTGGCCCTGGTGCTCGTGCCGACGCGTGAGCTGGCACAACAGGTAACCGACGCACTCACTCCCTACGCCCGCTCGGTGAGGCTGCGCCTGGCCACCGTCGTCGGCGGAATGTCGATCAGCAGGCAGGCCAACGCGCTGCGTGGTGGTGCCGAGGTCGTCGTGGCGACGCCGGGCCGGCTCAAGGACCTCATCGACCGCGGTGACTGCCGGCTCAACCAGGTCGCGATCACCGTCCTGGACGAGGCCGACCAGATGGCCGACATGGGCTTCATGCCCCAGGTCACCGCACTGCTCGACCAGGTACGCCCCGAGGGCCAGCGGATGCTGTTCTCCGCCACCCTCGACCGCAACGTCGACAGCCTGGTCCGCCGTTACCTCACCGACCCCGTCGTCCACTCCGTCGACCCGTCCGCGGGCGCGGTCACCACGATGGAGCACCACGTGCTGCACGTCCACGGCGCAGACAAGCACCGGACGACGACGGAGATCGCGGCCCGTGAAGGCAAGGTGATCATGTTCCTGGACACCAAGCACGCTGTCGACCGGCTGACACAGGACCTGCTGAAGAGCGGGGTGCGGGCCGCCGCCCTGCACGGCGGGAAGTCACAGCCGCAGCGCACCCGGACCCTGGCCCAGTTCAAGACCGGGCACGTCACCGTGCTCGTGGCCACGAACGTCGCCGCCCGCGGCATCCACGTCGACGACCTCGACCTCGTCGTCAATATCGACCCGCCGACCGACCACAAGGACTACCTCCACCGCGGCGGCCGGACCGCGCGGGCCGGGGAATCCGGGAGTGTCGTCACCCTGGTCACCCCCAGCCAGCGCCGGGACATGACGCGCCTTATGACAGCGGCCGGCATCGTGCCCCAGACCACCCAGGTCCGCTCCGGCGAAGAGGCACTCAGCCGGATCACCGGCGCCCAAGCCCCTTCCGGTATTCCCGTGACGATCACCGCTCCGGTTCCCGAGCGGCGTCAGCGCAGCACGTCCTCACGCGGCCGGCGCAGCCCCGCTTCGGCTGCCCGGCGCATGACAGCGCGGCAGACCTCCTTCGACGCGGCGGCGTAGAAATCTCGTGATCAGGAAACTGACCCACCAACGCAGGAGGCACCTTTTGACGCTGGTTCAGATGCAGCCCCGCCCGGCGAGTGCCACTCCCGTTCACAGGACGGTGGCCGACGCCATGGACACCGGCGGACCGCAGGTCTGTGACGACATGACCGTCGAGGTCGCCCTGTCCGTCCTGGCCAGCGCCCGCACCGGGCACCTGCTCGTCTGCGACAACGACGGCCTGTGCACCGGACTTCTCACCCAGGCCCAGCTCACCGCGGCCCGTGACAGCTCCGCGTACACCGACCGGATCCAGCTGCGCGACATCCTCGGCGACCGAGGACCGTTCACCCGTCCCGTGACCCCCTTGGCCGAAGCCGAGCACACGATGGGCTGCAGCCAGGTCGATGCCCTGCCTGTCGTCGACGAACACGGCAGCGCTCTGGGCGTTCTCGCCGTTGCCCGCTGAACCGCCTCACCGCGGCAGAACCACTCCCTCTTCGTTCCTCTCCCTGTGAGGCATCATGCGCTGTGTCATCGCCCGCTTCCCGTTCGACCTCACCAAAAGCGGCGTCCTTGAATCGATGAAGGGCGTCAAGCCCGAACAGGCTTCCGGCGAGTCCGTGATCATCGGCCGCCGCACGTACCCCGTCAAGCAGGTCGGACAGGTCGTCACACGTCAGGACCGCCGAGACTTCAGCGCCGGCGAAGTACTGCGGGCCATGACCCGGCTCGGCTTCACCTGCCGCGGCCTTCCCCCGGCCGCCGCGCCCACCCGCGTCCCCACCCCGTTCCAACAGGCATCCGCGATGCTCGGCGACCCTGCGGCCCTCTGACAGACGGGCAGGCGCGAGCCGCCACCAGAACAACGAGTGAGGGTCCCACCGGAACAAGCCGGTCGGACCCTCACCGCGTACCGAGGCATTCTCGGCACGACACCGGGTCAGTCGTCGGAATAGCTGACGTCGCCGACGGTCCAGGCACTGATGTCCTCGATCGCCACGCGGTACATCCCGCCCGTCTCGGGGATCCCCACCGCACCCTGCAGAATCCGCGCCAAATGGAAATGCAGATGCGTGGGCTGCCCCTCCCCCTGCGCCGCGGCGGTGAACACGGCGGAGAAATCGTTCAGGCGGGCCGAGTCCGCCAAAACCTCCGACACCCGCTGCCTCCAAACGGCCTCGGGAGCCAGCCGCCCCGTGATGACAGCACCACCAGCGACCACGGTCAGAGACATCTGATTACTGCGCCCGGACTCCACCAGAACGGCGACGTCAACCAGCAGCTCGTCAAGCTTCGACATGAGAGACGATTGTAATCACCAGCCGTCCCACCCCCTCAAGCAGCGGTACCCCACGACAGAAGCAAGATCGACCTGAGCAGGCGACGCCGCGGCCCCCTACGTTCCCTCATCGCCAAGCTAGCCTCCGCACATACACGCAGCCTTAGGGAAGAAGGGACAGGGTCGGCCACGAGCGGGGGAACGTAGCGACCGGGACCGGATCGGCACGTTCGAAGATCCCGGTGTAGACACAGCGGCGTCGCCGAAGACGCTGGCGCGGCCGAAGAGATTGGGTACCTCCAGTTCGCGCGGCACCCCCTCGAAGAACTTGACCAGAATGAAGACCATGGCGGGGCGTTCGGCAACGGCACCGCCGTCTTCACCGACGACGGCGGCTCCACGCGCCGGTTGAAGAGGACGGGTGCCCAGTTCCTGGACGCGGCGGGCCGCCCGACCGTGGTCACGGACGAGGCGGGTTCGCGCACGACGCTCACGTACGACGAGCTGAACCAGACGCGGAAGATCACCGACCCGCTCGGCCAGTCGACGTCCCTGGACTTCGATGAGAACGGCAACCTCAAGACGCTGACGGATGCCCGGCAGAACAGCACGACGTGGGCGTATGACGACGCGGACCGTACGGAGTCGGTGACGGATCCGCTGGGTGCGCAGGCGCTGTTCGGGTACGACGCGGCGGGTCGGCTGACGAAGGCGACCAGCCGCTCGGGCCTGGCCGCGACGGCCGAGTACGACCTGCTGGGCAGGGCGAAGAACACCAAGTACGGCGTGAACGCGGCCGGCGTGGCCGAGTCCACGGCCACGTACGCGTACGACGCCGTGGACCTCCCGAAGACAATCACGGACACGCAGGCTGGCGACCAGAGCTTCGGCTACGACGCCTACGACCGGCTGAAGACGCTCACCGGCCCGACGGGTACGGTCGGCTACGACTACGACGGGGCGGACCGCCGGAAGGAGATGACGGCGGCCGGGACCACCACCGTCTACGGTTACGACAGGTCCAGCATCCTCACCTCTGTCACCTCGGGCGGGCAGGAGGTGCGGTTCGGTCTGGACGCGGTGGGCCGGGAGAAGACGGCGAACCTCCCGGGCGGCATCACACGCACCACCACGCTCGACAAGACGGGCGTGGTCTCGGCGATCGACTACGCCTGCGGCGCCGCCGCCGTCGGCGACCTCACCTACACCCGTGACACCCGGGGCCTCCAGACCGGCCTGACGGGCAGCCTGGCGTCGGTCGCTCTGCCGGCGGCCGAGACGGGGGCGGTGTTCGGCAAGGACAACCGGGTCACGTCCCTGGGAGGCCGCTCGTTCACGTACGACGCGGACGGGCAGCTCAAGTCCGACGGCAAGAGAACGTACAACTGGAACGCGAGGGGCCAGCTCTCGGGCGTCACCCCCACCGGGGGCGGCTCAGCCGCGCTCTTCGGCTACGACCCCCTCGGTATCCGCAGCTCCAAGAAGCTGGGCGACACGACGCAGAAGTACCTGACGGACGGCTCGAACCCGCTGGTGGAGCAGGACGGTGCCGGCGCTGCGAAGGCGACGGTCGCCACGTCGGGTCTGGACGAGTACCTGACCCGCACGGAGAACGGTGCGACGCAGGTCTACCTGACCGACGCGCTGGGCACGGTGGTCGGCCTGGCGAACGCGGACGGCACGGTCGCCACCAGCTACACGTACGACCCCTACGGCCAGCCGACGACATCCGGGGCGGCCTCGACCAACCCGTACACCTTCACGGGCCGCGAGTCCGACGGCACGGGCCTGCTCCACTACCGCAACCGCTACTACGACCCCGAGTCCGGCCGCTTCATCTCCCAGGACCCGATCGGCTACGCGGGCGGCACCAACCTCTACCAGTACGCCCTCAGCTCCCCGACGACCTACACAGACCCCACCGGCAACAGCCCGCTCCTGGCCGACTGCGTCATCGGCGGTCTCAGCGAAGCAGGCATGGACTGGCTGGGGCAGCGCCTCTCCGGCCGCAAGGTCAACTGGGGCCAGGTCGGCACCTCCGCTGCATGGGGCTGCGCCGACGGCATGATCGGCAAATGGGCAAGTCTCGGCAAGATCGACAACACCAAGTCGGCGATCCCCGGCCCCGGCTGCAAAGCGAAATTCCCCAACAGTTTCACGGCGGAGACCCCGGTCCTCCTCGCGGACGGCACCCGCAAACCGATCAAGGACATCCAGATCGGCGACCAAGTCCACGCCACCGACCCCGAAACCGGAGAAACGGGCCCCCGACCGGTAACGGCCCTCATCAAGGGCACAGGCGACAAACAACTGGTCGACATCACCCTCGACACCGGCAAAACCAGCACCCTCACCGCCACCGACGGCCACCCCTTCTGGGCCCCGGCCCTCGGCCGCTGGATCGAAGCCGACGAACTCACCACCGGCCAATGGCTCCAGACCAGCACCGGCACCTGGACCCAAATCACCGCCCTCACCCACCACACCAAGTCAACGACGGTCTACAACCTCACCGTCGACGACCTCCACACCTACTACGTACTTGCGGGCGAGACTCCGGTACTCGTACACAATTCGGGTGGACTCTGTCCGAAAATCCTGGACGAGACCTACAAGTAGGCGAGTACGCCGGCAAAGCTGGAGCATGTTATCGATCCGGAGAAGCATGGCTTCGCGGACCTAGTCGCTCGTTCTGGCGGCCGTGAGCAGGCAATGCGGCGTATCGTGGACAGTCTGGGAGATGTAAGCGACCTTCCGGCAGTGGGGCGATTTGAAGTGGGTCGAGTCATTGATGGTGAGAACGTGACTATTCGAGGAGCTGTCGTAAACGGCGTTCCGAGAGTCGGCACGGCGTTCAACCCCGATAAGTTCCCTGGAGGCAAGTAGGTGCGGGTTCCCGTTGAACCCCGCCCGCTGACTGCTAAGGAGCGGGCGGTAACGGAGCGGATTCTGCAAGTGGATTTCCCTGGAGCGGCAGAGCTCCGTCATCAACTTGATCAGGTTCGGGTGGTGGCCCTATGGGGATCCAATTCTGCGAGTGTTGACCTCCGAGTCACGGATGACGCACTTCGTGCTCCTATCCCAACTGGGGTTGCGCCGGTAACTTGCACGGTTATTGACGAGGAGGGTGAGCTTGTTGGCGAAGTCATTCTCTGGACTGAATCGGGCATGTTTTCCGGGCTTGAATATGCCTGGTATGGCGATGAGCCCCCGACTTCGCTCCCAGAGGTGGACCGAATGGTCATGTCATAGAATCTGATCGGGACTACTTCCGAGCATGAATGGGAAGCGCCGCCGGAATCCGGCGGGGCTTCTGGGGTGTTTGACGGCAACGCTGACGGCAACGTCAGCGGACGACCGCTGTCGCGGGCGGATCGTCGGGGTCGTCGTCGGTTGGGCCGAGGGGCGTTGCCGAGGGTGTCGAGGGCTTGGCGTTGCAGGCGGAGCCGGACGTGGGCGTAGACGCCGGCGGTGACGCCGATGTGAGCGTGGCCGAGGAGTTCCTTGATCACGGTGAGGTCGACGCCCTGTTCGAGGAGCAGGGTGGCGGTCGAGTGTCGTAGGTCGTGGAAGCGGATGCGTCGGAGGCCGGCCCGGTTGAGGAAGCTGCGGAAGCGCCGGGGGAGGTTGGCCGGGTCGAGAGGTCGTCCTGTGGGCGTGGTGAAGACGAGGCCGCTGTCCTGCCAGGCTGACTCCGCGGTCTCGCGCTCCTTGTCCTGCCGTTCCTGGTGCTTCTTGAGGGAGTGGATGCATTCGGTCGGGAGCGCGATATGGCGCTCGGACGCCCGGGTCTTGGTGGGGAGATGCGTGAGGCCGCCGGTGCGAGTGCGCTGGAGCGAGCGCCGGATGCTGGCCGTTCCAATGGCGAGGTCGAGGTCTTCCCAGTGGAGGCCGAGGAGTTCGCCTTTGCGGAGTCCGGTGCGCAGGGCGAGTTCGTACAGCGCGTGGAGCCGGTCGGCGCGGGCCGCGTCGAGGAACTGGCGGGCCTCGACCGCAGTGAGGGGCTGGAAGCGCCTCGGCCGGTGCGTGGTGGTCTTGACGTTCCGGGCGACGTTGCGCGGCAGCTCGTCCTCGCGAACGCCGTGCTCCAAGGCGGACTTGAGGACCGAGTGCACGTACGTCACGGTCAACGGGGACAGCCGCCTCTGGCAGGGTCGCCGACCGCGCAGCACTTCTTTCGTTCGGTGTCCTGGGTGCAGCACTGGCAGGTGGTGCGCAGGCGGTCGAGGAAGGTGCGTACGTCCTTGGCGGCGAGGCGCGCGACCTTCTTGGTGCCGAGGCCGGGGATGAGGCGGAGGCGGACGCAGGTGGCGTAGCGGGTGTGGTTGTTCTCGCGGAGCCGGTGGACGGCGACGCTGCTGAGCCAGTACGTGAGGTAGTCGCCCACCGTGCTGTTTGCGGTGGCGACGGGCAGGCCGCGGTTGCTGTCGGCGATCTTCTCGGCGGCTTCTCTCCGCGTGGTGCCATAGACGCGGACGCGTTTGCGGGTGCCGTCGGCGGCTAGGTGTATTGATCACGAGCGTTGTTGACACTCGGCGGGTCTTGATCATGGCGAAGACCTCCGGTGTGGTGGAGGTGTCTAGGCTCCACACCACGCACGGAGGTCTTCGTGTCCCACCGTAATGCCCGGTTGACCGTCTTCGGGAGGCGGTTGCTGGTCGAAGGTGTCGCGTCAGGCCGTCCGGTTGCCCATGTGGCCGCTGAGATGGGCGTGTCGAGGGCCACGGCCCACAAGTGGATGCGTCGGTGGCGGGCCGAAGGCGAGACCGGGCTGTACGACCGGTCCAGCCGTCCGCGCACGACGCCGCACCGCACCCCGGCCGATGTCGAGGCCCGGGTGTGTGACCTGCGCCAGGCCCGCAAACTCGGCCCCGCCCGGATCGGCCCGGTCCTGGGCCTGCCCGCCTCGACCGTCCACCGGATCCTGACCCGCCACGGCCTCAGCCGGCTGTCGTGGCTCGACCGTCCCACCGGGACCGTGATCCGCCGTTACGAACGCGAGCGTCCGGGCGAGCTCGACACCGGCTGCTCGGCGGCCGGTGTTCTCCTGACGGCGACTGGTCGCAAGCCCGAACCTCAGGACGGCGGCAGGCGCGTTGGCCCGCGCCCGCCCAGCGCCCGGTCGGCACCATTTCGGTGCCGACCGTCGGCGCATTCTGAGCCCGATGAGTTCCGTGCCCCAACCGCCCCGGCCCTGGCACTGCCCGCTTACCTCGACGAAGAACCCTCACGCAGGCTGGGCGGGCGTAGCCGTGGTGCAGCCGCTCGGAACTAGACAACCGGTGGTCGTGAACGGTTCGTCAGTGTCGAAGAGTTGGGCGCACCGGTCTGCTGGTGGACCGTGCCAGGTACACGGAGTACCCGAGTGCCTGTTCCCCTTCCTCGGGGGCCTCCGCCTGGCGCTCGGCACGGGCGCGGCTCATGGAGTGAGGTCCAGGACCCGGACCGGCTGGTCCTCCCACCGTTTGGGCATGGTGGTCGCCACGATCGCTCCGTCGGGACGCTGCGGGGCGGGCTGCGCCGCGTACTGGGCGTGGGCGATGGCCCAGGTTGCCTGGCGGGCCACAGTCAGGGCGGCCGGCAGGTCCAGCTCGAGGACGGCGAGGCCCGGCATTGCTGCCAGGTGTTCGGCTGTGCCAGGACGCGCCCGGTCGGCTTCTACCAGCGCACACACCGGCGCGTACAGGTACCAGCCCGGTTCGGCATGTGCGCGGTGGATCAGCCGGGAGGCCAGGATGTTGCCCTGTCCGGCGGCGGCCATCGCCGTCTCGTCCAGGACGATGTGCACCTCCTTGCTCACTGGCCGCCTGCCTCGGCCAGGCGCCTGTCCAGTTCGCTGTCGAGGCTCCGTTCCTCGGCCGTGTCCGGGTTGTAGCCGCTCCACTCCTTCAGCAGGGCCCGGGCCTGCTCGGCGCGCTCGGCCCGCTCCTGGGGGGTGAGCAGCGTCTCGGCGAGACGGGCGAGGTATGCCCGCACCGACAGGCCCTCCGCGGCGGCGACCGCCGCGAACCGGTCTCTTGCTTCTTCAGGGATACGGACATTGGCGTCAGTCATGGGTGCGATCCTTTCCACCTCTTCAGGGTACGGGTACGTACCCGTACCCGCCAAAGATGCTGTGCGGGTCGGCACGGCGCCTATCCCGACAACCGTCGCCTCGGCGTGGCCGGCGGAAGCCGATCTCGAACGGCGCTTCGCAGCCGGGAGACTAGCCGCCCGGAGGGATGGCCGCCGGCCCTGGTCAGAAGGAACCTTCCGTCGGAGCGCCGGCGCCTCTCGGGCGTCACGCCCGGCGCTGATCGCCCGCGACGGCTCGTCTACCTGCCGTGGGGTGCTTACCGGGCGGGGACGGCGGTGCGCCACTGGCGGAGTACGGCAGCCGCCCGTTGGAGCTGGTCGATGAAGTCGTCGACTTCACCGCGGTGGGTGGCTTCGTACTCCGGCGGCGGGAATCCCTCGCCGAGGTCGAAGGTCAGCTCCAGCACGGGTCCGCGCAGGCCTTCCTGCGGGTTCTCGTAGCTGACCAGGTTGAACAGGACGCGCGGCTGCCCCTGGACGGGGGTGATTGCGCAGTCGGCGGACACGTGGATCAGTCCGTCCTCGACGGTGATGTCCATGGGATCGGTGTGCAACTCGTTGCACCACGGCGGGCAGGCGATCGGCCCGCGTATCGGCTCACGCGTGTCCTCTGAAGTCATGACGTCGACCGTACGAGCGGCACCAGGGGGCACGTTCCCGCACCAGACGTACGCCCGCACTGGTCGGCGGGCCGCTGGACGGACTGTCGCTCAACGTCACGTGCCGCGGAGTCGACGACGGTAATCGCCCTGACCACCGAGCTCTCCCGGCGGCCCGCGTGAACGGCCCCGGCGAACCTCGACCCGGCGTCAGCTGTCGCTTCTACTGCTCCGGCGATACGTCCTGATGCCCGCTGGCGCCGCTGCCTCGGTTAGCTGGGCGGCGGTGTTCTCGAGCCGTAGCAGCGTCCACTCGACTTCGCCCCGCCACCCGGGCTCCGCGCCGTCGTGCCGGCTTTCGGCGTCGGCGCGGATGTTGGCGGCGAGGGCGCGGAGGTGGACGGCGGGCGCGCCGCGCTGACGAACAGGTGCGCCACCCCGTTGCACCCGGTGTCGGTGATGCGCCGGGTGAGTTCGTAGGCGAGCGCCGCGCCGAGGAAGCAGTGCCCGAACAGGGCGACGGGTCCCGAGCCCGCGGCCTTCAGCGCGGCCGGAAGCAATCCTTCCGCCGCGGCGTGCAGGTCCCGGTACGGCTCCTCGTCCAGTCGGCGCTCGCGTCCGGGCAACTGGAGCGGCGTGGCCACCATCCCGCTCAGGCCCATCCCGTTCTACGGGCGGAAGAAATTCGCTCCGCCCCCGGCGAACGGAAGACACAGCAACGGCATCCCGTCGCGTTCCGAAGTCGTCGGCTTGGTCACTGCATCGCCTCCAGGCGGGGACTACCGGACGGCTCGGAAGTGTCGTCCGGGGCAGATGGACGGTGGATGCCGAGCCGTGCGAGTGCTGGCTACCACGACGGTATGGAGTCAGTCAGGAAATTGTCTGCTTTCGTTGCGGCGCGAGCGCAGTGGCCGCCGCACGACGGAGTTCGGCCGGGACGGGGCTCTTCCGACGTCTTTCCCGTTCGGGAGACCGGGCCCTGGCGGGCCACCCGCGCAGGCCCGTAATTAAACGCGCCTTCTCAATCGCCTCGGCGGGAGGAGATTGGCTGAACCCGAATTCGAGTAGACCGTCCACGGACCACCGCTCGGCCATCGTGGCACAGAACCCCAGCGGGATACCCGTCCGGGCGGACGACCGGAACGTCGGCATTTCCGCTGTCCTTGCGGCATCGGCGGTCGAGTCCTAGCGTGGCGTCAGCATTCCAGGGTGGCCGCGGATGCCGGGTGTCCTGTCGACAGGACGACGCCGATCTGTGAACCCGCGCCCAGCCCTGACGATTTCCGATTTCCAGACACCCCCCCCGTGACGATTCAAGGATGGTGACAGTGAGCACGAACCCTTTCGATGACGAGGACGGCCTCTTCTACGTCGTGATCAACGATGAGGACCAGCACTCCCTGTGGCCGGTGTTCGCCGAGGTGCCCGCAGGCTGGCGGGTGGTCTTCGGCGAGGCGGCCAGGGCCGAGTGCCTGGAGTACGTCGAGCGGAACTGGACCGACTTGCGCCCGAGGAGCCTGCGGGAGGCCATGGCGGCGGACTGAGGGTCGGTCGGATTCCCCGGAGGAACGGACCACGATGTTCGTACAGTCGGCCCTCGCATGTACCGAGAGCCCGATGCGCGGCGGGTCAACGAGTCGCGCCCAGACAAACACTCCGGTTGGGAGAGTGAAGATGGTGGGGGGCGTCCTGTGAGAACCGCGAGCGGTTACCAGGCGGGGCCGGTGGACACCGGCGGTGAGCTCGCGCAGGGCGATGTGGTTCTGTCTTTCCTGGGGGAACAGGCGCAGGTGCACAAGACGGGGATGACCTTCCCGCAGAACCTGTCGGAGCGGTCCTGGGAGCGGATCGGGGCCAGCCTGCGCGAGCTGACGAACTCCTCGGTGTGGTGGCTCGCCGACTGGTTGACCTTCGGGGAGACCACCTATGGGTTGCGGCGCTACCGGGAGGCGATCGAGAGAACAGGGCTCGACTACCAGACCCTGCGCAACTATGCCTGGGTGGCACGGCGGTTCGAGCACCACCGCAGACGGGACAGCCTCAGCTTCGCCCACCACGCCGAGGTGACCCGCTTGTCGCCACCGGAGCAGGACTACTGGCTGGGCAAAGCCGAACAGCAGAAGTGGTCGCGTAACGAACTCCGCAGGATGGTTCGCGCCAGCCTGGCCGAGCAGTCCGACAAGACCCGCATCCCCCCGAGCAGCGGCGACGAGAAGCAAGAGGTACCCCGGCCGGCCGAATCCGCGGGCGCTGACAAGCACCGGCGGAAGGTCACCACGCTCACCATCGAGCTGTCCGCCAGTCAACTGGACACCTACTCGAAAGTGGCCGCCGCGCACGGTCTGCCCGTCGACAAGTGGGTGGCCCAGGTGCTCGACGCCGCCGATCGGCGCACCGCCTAGCAGGCGCACCGCCCAGAGTGCCGGACAAGCCCCGTTCCCCGTGGTGTGCCGGCGGCTCGCCCGACCGGACACCTCGCATATCGGAGTCAGTTGATGATCCTTCAGGGAAAGCGCCTTGCTCTGCCCTCGGCGCCCGTCGTCCACAAGCAGTTCGAGGCGCACGTGGCAGCCACCCCGGACGCCGTCGCCGTCTTCTGTGCCGGACGGCGGGTGACGTACGGGGAGCTGAACGCCAAGGCGAACCGGTTCGCGCACTTCCTCGCCACGCGCGGACACGGCCGAGGTGCGAAGGTCGGCGTCTGTCTCGACTACTCGGTCGACATGGTCGTCGCCATCCTCGGGACGCTGAAGGCCGGCGCGGCCTACGTACCGCTCGACCCGTCCTACCCGGCGGCAAGACTCCAGCTGCTGCTGGGGCAGATGCCCGATCTCGCCCTGATCGTGGCCTCCCCGGCGACGGTCGGGCTGGTCGAGTCGACGGCCGGCGAGGTCATCGACCTTGAGCGGTTGTCCGATCACTTGGCGGGTCTGCCGGTGACCAGTCCTGACGTCCCGGTCACCGGGGACGACGTGTGCTACGCGGTATTCACGTCCGGGTCGACCGGTACACCGAAGGTGACCGCGGTGCGGCACGAGGGCTGGTTCAACCTGTTGAACTGGCTGATGCTCGAGTACCGCCTGCACCGCGGGTCGAACAATCTGGTCGTCAGCGCGTTCGGGTTCGACCTTTCCCAGCGCAGCCTCATGATGCCGTTGTTCTGCGGCGCCACCCAGTACCTGATGGCGAGCCGGAACTTCGACGCCGCGATGGCCTACCGCATGCTGACGGAGCACGAGATACGCACGGTGCACTGCGCCTCAAGCACGCTGTACCTGTTGGTGGACTGGGAGACCGCACGTGGCGGTGAGGCGCTCGCCGGGCTGGACTACGTGCTGTTCGGCGGGGAGCGGCTGCACGTCGAACGGATCGTGGACTGGGCGCGGCGCGCGGGGAACACGTGCACCCTCCTGCACCAGTACGGCGTCGCCGAGTGCACGGATGTGGCGTCGTCCTACGACCTCGCCGAGTACCGGCCCGGCGAACACGACATCGCACCGGTCGGCAGGCCGGCCTACAACACCGACCTCCACCTCCTCGACGAGCGGATGCGCGGTGTCGGGGCGGGGGAGTACGGCGAGATCTGCATCTCCGGGACCAGCGTCGGCGCGGGCTACCTGGGCGGCACAGGTCCCGAATCGGAGCGGTTCACGACGGTCGTGGTCGACGGCGTGGCGCGCAGGCTGTACCGCACGGGCGACCGCGGCTATGTGACCCCGGACGGGGAACTCGTCGTGGTCGGCAGGATGGACGCGCAGGTGAAGGTGCGGGGTATGCGGATCGATCCCACCGACATCGAGCGTGCGCTCGGCAGGCTGGCCGGGGTCCGGGAGGCCGCCGTGGTGGTCAGGTACACCGACTCCGGCGAGGCCGAGCTGATCGCGTTCGTCGTCCCGGAGGGGGACGACCTCCCCGAGAACGACGTGCGCACCCGACTCCTCGCGACGCTGCCGCGGAACATGGTGCCGGCCAGGTTCACGAACATCCCGCGGATTCCGTTGAGCCCGCACGGGAAAGTGGACCGCGCGGCGCTGATTGAAGCATTCCGGAACGAATACACCGGTAGCGGCACGATGGCATAGTCGAAGGACCTTGAACAACACCCGAGAGGAATGTGATGATTGCCGATGAAGTGCGCGCCATCTGGTGCCGGGAACTCCGGCGTGATGACATATCGGTCGACGACGACTTCTTCGCCCTGGGCGGCCAATCCGTGATCATGGCCAAGATCCAGGGTGCTTTCATCGAAGAGCTGGACGTCGAAGTCCCGGTGGACCAGATGTACCTCAACCCGACGGTGGCTTCCATTTCCGCGTACATCGAATCCCTGGGTGCGGTAACCCCATAGCGTCAGGCGTGCTTGATGCCGTGTCGTTCAGATGCATACTCGGCAACGGTTTTTTTATCCGCTGCTTCGGCGGCGCGTGCCATTACAAAGGGTTTCCGGCTGAGGCCGCTTTGGAATCCGAAACTATCTGGTATAGGGAGGCGCCATGTACGACGTTATTGTCATAGGTGCCCGTTGTGCGGGTTCGCCGGCGGCCATGTTGTTCGCCCGGCAGGGGTACCGGGTCCTGCTCCTGGACAAAGCGCGGTTCCCGCAGGACACGCTGTCCTCGCACTACATCCACCAGCCGGGCGTGGCGCTGCTCGGTCGCTGGGGGCTGCTCGACGAACTCCGAGACGCGGGCTGCCCGCCGATCGATCACGAGAGCTACGAGGGGCCCGGTGTCCGGCTGGACGGCTTCTCCCTGCCGGTCGACGGCTACCGGACGACCTATGCTCCGAGGCGGTTCGTGCTCGACCCGATCCTCGCGGGCGGTGCCGTGGCGGCCGGTGCGGAGTTCCGGGAGGGCTGCGCGGTCAACGACCTGGTGTTCGAGGACGGCCGGGTCGTCGGGGTGCGGTACACGACGCCCGGGGGCGCCGAGGCGACGGACCGGGCGCGGCTGGTCGTCGGCGCGGACGGCATGAGATCGCTGGTGGCGCGCAAGGTCGGTGCGCGCAACGTCGTCGAGCACCCGCGGATGTCCTGCGTCTACTACAGCTACTGGGCCGGGGTTCCCGCGGGCTTCGAGGTGTACGAGCGGCCGGGGCGCTGGATCGTCGCGGTCCGCACCAACGACGACCTCACGCTGATCATGACCTACTTCCCGCAGGACGAGTTTCCCGAGGTCCGCAAGGCGGTGGAACCCGCCTACCTCGAAGCCGTCCGCTCGACGTCCCCCGAATTGTACGAGCGGATGTCGGCGGGCAGGCGTGCGGAGCAGATGTACGGCACGGGGCACCAGGAGAACTACTTCCGCAAGGCCTACGGACCCGGATGGGTACTGCTCGGTGACGCGGTGCACCACAAGGACTCCATCACTGCCCGCGGTATCACCGACGCCTTCGTCCAGGCCCAGTCACTCCCCGAGCACATCGGGGACGGGTTGCATGACGACGCGGCGCTCGAGGAGGCACTGAAGCGTTACGAGGACGACGTGGAGGACACCTTCTCCGACGTCTACCAGGGCGCGCTCAACGTGGCCGAGCTCAAGCCCGAGGGGCGAACGGAGATGCTACGGAAACTGGTCGGTCACCAGGAGCTGATCGACCGGTACTTCTCGACGGTGTCAGGCGCGTGTTCCATCGACGACTTCTACAACGCCGAGCTCCTGGCTGTACTCGATCAGAACTGAGCGGCGGATTGCTCCCTGCTAGCTCTACCGATTTGGAGACACAATGATCCCGTTGTCGTTCGCGCAGCGCCGGCTGTGGTTCGTGGACCGGTTCGAAGGCCCTTCGCCGACGTACAACGGCGCTTTCGCCCTGCGGCTGACCGGCGAACTGAGCGTGGGTGCACTGGAGTCGGCGCTCCGCGATGTCATCGACAGGCACGAGGTCCTCCGTACGGTGATCGTCGAGGACGACGACGGCGTCCCGCACCAGCAGGTGCTGCCATCCGGCCAGAAGCCGTTCGACCTGCCGGTCGTCGAGGTCGCGAAGGAGGAGGAGCCGGCGGTGGTCGGCGAGGCGGCCACCAGGACCTTCGACCTGGCCGCCGACATGCCGGTCCGCGCCAGGCTGGTGCGGTGCGGACCGCGCGAGCACACCTTGGTGCTGGTGATGCACCACATCGCCGTGGACGGGGAGTCCTTCGGGCCGCTGTTCCGCGATCTCATCACGGCCTACGCGGCCCGCAGAGAGGGCAGGGCCCCGGCGTGGGAGCCGCTCCCGGTGCAGTACGCGGACTACACGCTGTGGCAGCGGGACGTGCTCGGTGACGAGTCCGATCCGCACAGCCTGGCGGCCAAGCAACTGGAGTACTGGCGGCAGACCTTGGCGGATCTGGCACAGCCGCTGGCTGTACCCACCGATCGCCCGCGCCCGAAGGCGAAGAGCCACCGCGGCGATATGGTCCCGTTCTCGATCGACCCGGACCTGCTCCGGTCCGTGGAGAAGCTGGCCGCGCAAGCGGACACCACGGTCTCGATGGTCATGCATTCCGCGCTGGCGGTCCTCCTGCACCACCTCGGCTGCGGTGACGACGTGCCCATCGGCGCACCGATCGCTGGTCGCACCGATGAGGAGCTGCGAGACCTCGTCGGGTTCTTCGTCAACACCTGGGTGCTGCGCGTAGACCTCTCCGGTAACCCGACCTTCGGCCAGCTGCTCCAGCGGGTGCGGGAGCGGGCCCTCGCCGCGTACGACAACCAGGACATGCCGTTCGAGCGGTTGGTGGAGCTGCTGAACCCGGACCGGTCCACCGCCTACAACCCGTTCTTCCAGGTGATGCTCGCCTGGCAGCCGCCCGTGCCGGAGATGGACTTCCCCGGCCTCGACGCTCAGGGCGAGAAGCTCGAGACCGGAACGGCCAAGTTCGACCTGTTCTTCGACATCATCCCGAACGGCTCGGGCGGAGCGAGTTGCCGGCTGGAGTACGCCACCGACCTGTTCGACAGGGACACGGTCGAGGGCCTCGCGAACCGGTTCGTCCGCGTGCTTGGCCGGCTCGCGGCCGACTCGGGGAGCCGGATCGGCGGTATCGACGTGCTCGACGCAGCCGAGCGGGACCGGGTGCTCACCCGGTTCAACGACACCGTCACAGCGGTGTCCGAGCTGACGATCCCGGAGTTGTTCGAACACCAGGTGGCCAGGACGCCGGACGCCCCGGCGATCGTGTGCGACGACCGGACGCTGACCTACCGGGAGCTCGACGACCGGGCGAACAGCGTCGCGTGGGAGCTGGTCCGGCGTGGCGCCGGGCCGGAGGATCTGGTGGTGCTGGCGTTGCCGCGCACGGAGGACCTGGTGGTCGGCCTGCTCGGCATCCTCAAGTCCGGTGCCGGGTACCTGCCGATGGATCCGCAGTACCTCGGCGGGCGCGCGGAGACCGTGCTGTCCGAAGCGGCTCCGCGGTTCGCGGTCACCGACACCGAGACGTGGCGGGACCTGCCGCAGAACGGCATGTCGGCCGTCAACCTCGACGACCGCGCCCAATGGGCCTCGCCCGAGGGGCCACCGGACAACGCGGGCCGGATCTCGCCGTTGGGTTCGGACAACCTGGCATACGTCATGTACACCTCCGGCTCCACGGGCAAGCCGAAGGGTGCGGCGATCACCCACCGCAATGTCGTCAACGGGGTGCGGGAACTGGTGCGCGTCCTGGACGCGCCGCCCGGGTGGCGGATGCTGGCCGGCACCTCGGTGAACTTCGACGTCTCGGTCTTCGAGCTGCTGTCCACTCTGTCCACCGGCGGCACGGCCGAGGTGGTGCCGAACGCGCTGGCACTCGCCGAGCGGGACTCCTGGGACGGCCACGTGATCAGCGTGGTCCCCTCGGTGCTCGGGGAACTGGTCGGCCACCTGGAGAAGGCGACGGACGTGCGTACGGTCGTCTTCGCCGGCGACGTGCTCCCGGCCCGACTGGTGCGGCAGGTACGCGAGTTCCTGCCCGGCGTGCAGGTCGTGAACTCCTACGGGCAGAGCGAGAGCTTCTACGCCACAACGTTCTCCCTCGCGGCGTCCGAGGAATGGGCGGACACCGACGTCGCGCCCATCGGTACCCCGCTGGGGAACATGCGCGCCTACGTGCTGGGCCCGGGACTTGCCCCGGTGCCGCAGGACGTGATCGGTGAGCTGTATGTGGTCGGGACGTGCCTCGGCCGCGGCTACCACGGCCGCCCCGGCATGACCGCCGAGCGCTACGTGGCGAACCCGTTCGGCCCCGCGGGCGAGCGGATGTACCGCACGGGCGACCTGGCCCGCTGGAACCCGCGGGGTCAACTGGAGTGCGTCGGCAGGGCCGACGGCCAGGTGAAGGTGCGTGGCTTCCGCATCGAGACCGCCGAGGTCGAGGCGGCGTGCATGCTGCACCCCGGGATCAGCCAGGCGGTGGTGACCAGCCAGGAGGCGCCCTCGGGCGGGCGGCGGCTCGTCGCGTACGTGGTGCACGTCGGCGACGGCGCCGTTGGTGACGACGGCGCCGGCGGTATCGGTGATGTGGCGGACGTGCTGGCCGGTGCTTCGGCCGCCGAGCTGCGCAAATTCGTCGCGGCACGGCTGCCCGACTACATGGTGCCGTCGGCCTTTGTGACCCTCGGCCGGCTGCCGCTCGGGCCGACCGGCAAGCTGGACCGTTCGGCGCTGCCCGAACCGGAGTTCGTGGGCGAGGAGTACCGGGAGCCGCGCACCGAGGCCGAGGCGATCATCGCCGCGGCGTACGCGGACGTACTCGGCGTGGACCGGGTCGGTGCCGACGACGACTTCTTCGCCGTGGGCGGGGACAGCCTTCGGTCCATCCAGGTGGTCGCGCGGGCCCGGGCCCGGGGCCTGGACCTCACCACACGGGAGATCTTCGAGTGCCGCACGGCGGCCCGGCTGGCCGAGGTGGCCTCCGCCCGCCGGGACCGGGCGCCCGCGCTCGCGGAGGACGAGGGTGGCGGTGTCGGCCCGATGCCGTTGCAGCCGGTGGCGCGCCATGTGTTCGAGCGCGGCGGCGGGCTGAACCGATTCGCCATGGCGATGGCGCTGGAGCTGCCCGCGGGCATCGACGAGAGCGGGCTGGCCGCGACGCTGGACACCGTGCTCGACCGGCACGACCTTCTGCGCGCGCAGCTGGTGCGCGGCGACGGGCTCTCCCTCGTCGTGCGTCCACAGGGCACCGTACGGGCGAAGGACCTGATCCGCCGGGTCGACTGCGACGGCCGGTGGGACGAGCCGTCCTCGCTGCGGGAGGCGAAGGCGGAGCTGGACGAGGCGACCGGACGGCTCGACCCGGAAGCCGGGATCATGGCGGACTTCGTCTGGTTCGCCGCGAAGCCGGGCGCGGGCCGGCTGCTCGTGATACTGCACCACCTGGTGGTGGACGGTGTCTCCTGGCGGATCCTCATGTCGGACTTCGCCGAGGCGTGGCAGCAGGTCCGGTCCGGCCGGTCGCCCGAGCTGTCCGCGGTCGGGACGTCGGCCCGCCGCTGGGCGTCGGCGCTGCGGACCGAGGCGCTCTCCCCGGAGCGGGAAGCGGAACTCGCGTACTGGCGGGACCTGCTTGAGGCGCCGGACCCCCCGCTGGGCACGCGGGCGTTCGACCCGGCGGCGGATGTGATGTCCACGGTCGACACCGTGCGGGTGCAGTTGTCCCCCGAGGTCACCGAGGCGGTGCTGACCAAGCTTCCCGCGGCGTTCAAGGGCACCGGGACCGATGTGCTGCTCGCCGCGCTCGCCCTGGCGGTGAACCGGTGGGTCGGTGCGGACCGCTCGACCCTGGTCCGGTTGGAGGGGCACGGCCGTGAGGAGGAGATCGTCCCCGGGGCCGACCTCTCCCGGACCGTCGGATGGTTTACCAGCATGTACCCGGCCCGGGTCGATGCGCAGGGGGTGGACCTCGCCGATGTGCTGGCGGGCGGCCCCGCGGCCGGCAAGGCGATCAAGCTGGTCAAGGAGCAGTTGCGCGGGATCCCGGACAAGGGCGTGGGCTACGGACTGCTGCGCCATCTGAACCCGGAGACCGCCCCGCAGCTCGCCGAGTACCCGGTGCCGCAGATCGGGTTCAACTACCTCGGCCGGATCTCCGACGCCGACGTGCCCGAGCACCTGCGCGCGGACGGCTGGGGACCGGCGTCCTGGTCCGCCGAGCTGGTTCCGATGCCCGACCCGGATCTGCCCGCGCTGTCCGCGCTGGAGGTCAACTCGGTCGCCACGGACACCGCCGACGGCACCCGGTTGCAGACCGTCTTCATGTTCCCCACCGGGGTGCTGTCCCGCGAGCGGACCTCCGAACTGGCCGAGCTGTGGGTCGAGTTGCTGCACGGTATGGCCGCGTACGCCGCACGCCCGGACATCGGCGGACTCACACCCTCCGACACCCCGCTGGTCTCGGTACGGCAGGACGAGATCGAGACCTGGGAGGAGCGCTACGGACGGCTGGTCGAGGTGTGGCCGCAGGCACCGGGGCAGTCCGGGCTCCAGTTCCAGGCTGCGGTCGCCGACGGCTCCTTCGACGTCTACCACATGCAGTTCGTGCTGCATCTGTCCGGACACGTGGATCCGGCACGCATGCGGGCGGCCGGGCAGGCGCTCCTCGACCGGTATCCGAACCTGCGCTCCGCGTTCCTCATCGGAGCCGACGGCGATCCGGTGCAGGTCGTGGCGGAACACGTCGCCCTACCGTGGCGGCACATCGATCTGACCGGTCGGAGCGAAGACGAGCAGGACACGGTGCTCGACAAGGCCCTCGCCGAGGACCGGGCCGACCAACTCGATCCCGCCCGGCCTCCGTTGTTCCGCCTGGCTCTGCTCACCTGCGGGCCGCGGCAGGTCAAACTCATCATCACGGCGCATCACACCGTGTTCGACGGCTGGTCGTCGCCGCTGGTGTTCAAGGAACTGATCCAGCTGTACTCCGGGACCCTCGAACTCGCTCCGGTCCGAAGCTACGGTGACTACCTGGCCTGGCTGTCCACACGGGACCGGGAGGCGTCGGCTGCCCGGTGGAAGGCCGAACTCGCCGGATTCGAGCAGCCGACCCTCGTGGCCCCGGACACTCCCCTCAAGGAGCAGGCGTCCGCCCTCGGGCGGGTCGAGGTACCGCTGTCGATCGACAAGGGGCGTGCACTCGCCCGGCGGGCCGCGGAACTCGGGGTCACGCTGAACACGCTCCTGCAGGGCGCGTGGGGGATCCTTCTCTCGAAGTTGACCGGGCAGCAGGACGTGGTGTTCGGCGCCGCCGTCAACGGTCGCCCCGCGGACCTGCCGGGCTCGGACGAGATGGTCGGCCTGTTCGTCAACTCCCTGCCGACCAGAGTGTTCTGCCGACCGGACCACAGCGTGGCCGACATCATCACCGGGCTGCAGGACCGGCAGACCGCGCTGCTCGACCACCACTACTACGGGCTGGCCGACATCCACCGCGACGTCGGGCTGCCCGCCTTGTTCGACACGATGATCGCGTTCGACAACTACCCGGTCGACCGCGAGGGCATCGTCGACGCGAACACCTCGGCGGGCTTCACGATCGACGCCATCCGGCCGTTCGCGGGCTCGCACTACCCGCTCAGCCTCAACTCCTCCGACCCCTACCTGCGGCTCTCCCTCGACTACCAGAACAACCTCTACGACCGCGACGCGGCCGTGGTGATCGCCGCCCGGCTCGTCCGGGTGCTGGAGCAGATGCTCGCCGACCCGACGGTACCCGTCGGCGCCGTCGGGGTGCTCAGCGACCAGGAGCGCGAGTGGTTGGTGCGGCGGGTCAATGACACGGCGCATCCGGTGGCCGCGGACACGCTGCCGGACGCGTTCGAGGCCCAGGTGGAGCGTGACCCCGATCGCGTCGCGGTGATCGGGGAGGGGGAAACGCTGACCTACCGGGAGTTCAACCGGCGTGCCAACCAGCTGGCGCACTGGCTGGTCGAGCGCGGTGCGGGCCCCGGACAACTGGTCGCGGTGCGCATCCCTCGTTCGGTGGATCTGATGGTGGCGACCTACGCGGTGGTCAAGGCGGGTGCGGCGTATCTGCCGGTGGGCACCGATCTGCCCGAGGAGCGGGTGCGGCACATGCTTGACAGCGCGAAGCCGCTGCTGGTGCTCGACGAAGAACTTCCGACAGTGTCCGGCTACCCGTCGGCGAATCCGGAGCGTGCGCTCTCGCCGGACAACGCCGCGTACGTCATCTACACCTCCGGCTCCACCGGCCGCCCCAAGGGGGTGCAGGTGCCACACCGGGCGATCGTGAACCGACTGCGCTGGATGCAGCACGAGTACGGGCTCACCTCCGAGGACCGGGTGCTGCAGAAGACGCCCTCGTCGTTCGACGTGTCGGTGTGGGAGTTCTTCTGGCCGTTGCTCGAGGGCGCGGCGCTGGTGGTCGCGCAGCCCGACGGGCACAAGGATCCGGCTTATCTGGCCCGGTTGATACGCGAGCAGTCCGTCACCACCTGCCACTTCGTGCCGTCGATGCTCCAGGTGTTCCTGGACGAGACGGCCGCCGCCGGGTGTGCCGACGAGCTTCACCGGGTGTTCAGCAGCGGTGAGGCCATGCCCCGGGAGACCGCGGACGCCTTCGCGCGCACCCTGCCGGGCGTCGAACTGCACAACCTGTACGGGCCGACCGAGGCCGCCGTCGACGTGACGTACCACGCCTGTGCCCCGGAGGACTCCGGTCCTGTGCCGATCGGCGTGCCGATCTGGAACACCCAGGTGTACGTGCTGGACACGGCGCTGCGCCCGGTCCCGCCTGGAGCCGCCGGTGAGCTGTACCTCGCCGGCATCGGGCTCGCGAGTGGCTATCTCGGTCAGACCGCGCTGACCGCGAACCGGTTTGTGGCGTGCCCCTACGGCGGGTCGGGCGCCCGGATGTACCGCACCGGCGATGTCGTGCGGTGGAACCAGGACGGTCGGCTCGAATACATCGGCCGAACCGACTTCCAGGTGAAGATCCGCGGTTTCCGTATCGAGCTGGGCGAGATCGAAGCCGCGCTGTCCCGCCATCCGGCCGTGCGGCAGGCCGCGGTGATCGCCCGCGAGGACGCCACCGGTGGCCGGCAGCTGGCCGGTTACGCGGTGGTCGATTCCGAGGTGGCGCCAGGAGTGGCGCGGTTCCGCGAGCTGGAGGGCGCCGGGCGTCTCGCCGGGGTGGAACTGCACGAGCTGCCGAACGGAATGCTGGTGGCGGGGCGCAACAAGTCGAACATCACCTATCTGTACGACGAGATCTTCCAGCGCGGTGAGTACGCACGCGGTGGTGTGAGCGTCGACGACGGCGCGTGTGTCGTCGATGTGGGCGGGCACGTGGGGATGTTCGGGCTGTGGGCCGGGTCGGTGGCGCGCGATGTGCGGGTGTACGCGTGCGAGCCGATGCCGGAGTCGGCGGAGTTCTACCGGATCAACGCATACCTGCACGGCCTCGATGCGGTGGTGACGGACTGCGGGATCTCGGAGGCCGCGGGGCGCGCGGAGTTCACGTACTACCCCGAGATGTCGTTGATGTCAGGGCGTTTCGCGGACGAGGCGGCGGAGCGGGAAACGCTGCGCCGGGTGATCGCCAACGAGCGTGGCACACAGGGCGCCGGAGAGGACCAGCTGACCGAACTGCTGGCCGAGCGGCTGGCGAGCACGCGGGTCGACGTGGAACTGCGCACCGTGTCGCAGGTGATCCGGGACCACGGGCTCACCGCGGTGGATCTCCTGAAGGTCGACGCGGAGAAGAGCGAGCTGGCTGCCTTGCGAGGGATCGAGCCGGAACACTGGCCGATCATCCGCCAGGTCGTGGCCGAGGTGCACGACATCGACGACCGGGTCGCGGTCGTGACGAAGATGCTGACGGCCGAGGGCTTCCACATCGTCGTGGAAACCCCGCAGGGGCTTGAGGGCACCGGAATGTGCCAGGTGTACGCCACCCGCGCCGGCCGCGACGCTCCGGCTCCGGCCACCCCGGTGCCCGCCGGGTGGCACAGCCCGGCCCAGCTCACTCTTGATGTGCGCGCGCATCTGGAGCGGCAGCTGCCCGACTACATGATTCCCACTCACCTGATGATCCTCGGCGGGCTTCCGCTGACGTCGAACGGCAAAGTCGACCGCAACGCGCTCCCCGCACCCGACCATGCCGAAGCCGCGACCGGACGAGGGCCGCGCAACCACAACGAGGAAGTCCTCTGCCGGCTGTTCGCGGAACTGCTCGGTGTGAGGGAGATCGGCATCGACGCCGACTTCTTCGCCCAAGGCGGGCATTCGCTGCTGGCTACTCGGCTGATCGGCCGAATCCGCAATGAGCTCAACGTCGACGTGAAGGTCACGACGGTGTTCCGCAATCCGACCGTTGCCCAGCTGGCGGAGCAGATCGAGAAACTGGCCACGTCGAAACGTCCCCAGCTGCGACGGATGACCGTACAGGAGAAGCGTCGATGATCCCGTTGTCCTTTGCCCAGCGCCGGATGTGGATCCTCCACCGCCTGGAGGGCCCGTCAGCGACCTACAACCAGCCGTTCGTGCTGCGCCTGGAAGGGCCGCTGGACACGGCGGCCCTGGCCGCGGCGGTGACGGATGTCGCGACCCGGCACGAGAGCCTGCGCACCCTCGTCGTCGAGGACGCGGACGGCACCCCGGAGCAGCGGATCCTGCCTCCGGAGGAGGCAGCCCTCCCCTTCCGGGTGGTCGACACGGCCGCGGACGCGGTGGACCCCGCGGTGCACGAGGCCGCATGCGAGGTGTTCGACCTGGGCACGGAGCTTCCCCTGCGGACGACCGTGTTCCGGATCGCCCCGCAGGAGCACGTCGTGGCGTTCGTGTTCCACCACATAGCCGCGGACGGGGCGTCGATGGCGCCGTTCCTGCGCGATCTGATGACGGCGTACGCGGCTCGCCACCAGGGGAGGTCGCCCGAGTGGACGCCGCTCGCGGTGCAGTACACGGACTACGCGCTGTGGCAGCGGCAGCTACTGGGTGACGAAACCGACCCGGAGAGCGTGGCCGCGCCGCAACTTGCCTACTGGCAAAAAGAGTTGGCTGCGGTGCCGCAGCCCATGCAACTGCCGTTGGACAGACCACGGCCGACGGTGGCCGGCCACCGCGGCGGCGGTGTCCCCTTCGAGTTGGCACCCGAGCTGCTGTCCAGGCTGCAGAAGCTGGCAGTGGACCGCGGTGCCACGGCACCGATGCTGGCTCAGGCCGCGCTGGCGGTGCTGCTGAACAAGCTGGGCGCGGGGGAGGACGTGACGATCGGCAGCCCGATCGAGGGGCGCGCCGACGAGCAACTCGGTGATCTGATCGGGTTCTTCGTCAATACCTGGGTGCTGCGTGCCGATCTGTCGAGGAACCCGTCGTTCGGCGAGCTGCTGGAGCAGGTGCGGGACAAAGCCCTCGCCGCGTACGACAACCAGGACATACCGTTCGAGCGGCTGGTGGAGCTGCTTGCCCCGGACCGCTCCACCGCATACCAGCCGTTGTTCCAGACAGCGCTGGGCTGGCAGTTCGTGTGGCCGGAGATCGAGATGCCGGGTCTGCGGGTCACCCTCGTCCCGGCGGGCACCGGCACCGCGAAGTTCGACCTGTTCTTCAACATCGTCCCGAACGCGTCCGGGGGTGCGTACGGAATGCTGGAGTACGCGACGGACCTGTTCGACCACCCCACGGCTGTCCACATCGTCGACCGGTTCGTGCGCGTCCTGGAGCAGGCGCTCAAGGACCCGACGGTGCCGGTCGGCGCCATCGAGGTACTGTCCGCGCAGGAACGGGACTGGTTGGTGCACGGGGTCAACGACACGGCGCATCCGGTGGCCGCGGACACGCTGCCGGACGCGTTCGAGGGCCAGGTGGAGCGCGAGCCCGACGGTGTCGCGCTGATCGGCGAGCAGGAGACCCTGACGTACGGGCAGTTCAACCGGCGTGCCAATCAGCTGGCGCACTGGCTGGTCGAACAGGGCGCGGGCCCTGAGCAGTTGGTCGCGGTGCGTATCCCGCGGTCGGTGGATCTGATGGTGGCGATCTACGCGGCGCTCAAGGCGGGTGCGGCCTATCTGCCGGTGGACACCGAGCTGCCCGAGGACCGGGTGCGATATCTGCTGGGCAGTGCCAAGCCGCTGCTGGTGCTCGACGAAGAGCTTCCGGACGTGTCCGGGTACCCGGACACGAACCCGGAGCGGGTGCTGTCGCCGGACAACGTCGCGTACGTCATCTACACGTCGGGTTCTACGGGTGCCCCCAAGGGTGTGCAGGTGTCGCACCGGTCGGTCATGAACATGCTGACCTGGCGTCGGACCTACTTCGAGATCGGTGCTGAGGACCGGGTGCTGGTGAGCTCGTCGCCGAGCTTCGACGCGTCGGTACCGGAGTCGTTCACGCCGCTGCTGGCCGGTGCGGCCGTGGTGATCGCGCGTCCGGACGGGCAGCGGGATCCGGCGTACCTGGCCGAGTTGATCCGGCGGGAGGGGGTGACCGGCGTCTTCTTCGTGCCCTCCCTGCTGGAGGTGTTCGTCGCTGAGCCTTCGGCGGCGGAGTGCACCAGTCTGCGCTGGGTGGAGGCCGGAGGCGAGGCGTTCCCGGCCGAGCTGGCCAACAAGGTCGTCAGCCTGCTGCCGGGATGCGCCGCGCACAACCTCTACGGCCCCACCGAGGTGGCGGTCGAGGTCACCGCGCGGAAGCACACACCGGGTGCGGACCGGCTGCCGATCGGCGCGCCGGTGTGGAACACCCAGGTGTACGTGCTGGACGCCGCGCTGCGTCCCGTCGCGCCCGGCGTGGCAGGTGAGCTGTACCTGGCCGGCACCGGCCTCGCCAGGGGCTACCTCGGGCAGCCGGACCTGACCGCGCACCGGTTTGTCGCCTGCCCCTTCGGTGCGCCGGGAACCCGGATGTACCGCACCGGGGACCTGGTGCGATGGAACAAGGACGGCCAGGTCGAGTACATCGGCCGCACCGACTTCCAGGTCAAGATCCGGGGTTTCCGGATTGAGTTGGGTGAGATCGAGCACGCGCTGGCGATGCACCCCGGTGTGGCGCAGGCGGCAGTCGTGGTGCGTGAGACTCAGCAGGGCGACAAGCAGCTTGTGGGCTATGTGGTGCCCAAGCCGTATGCCGCGGTGGCTGATGCCGACGCTCAGGTGGATGAGTGGCGCGACCTGTACGACGACAATTACTCCGAGTTCGACGATGGGCTGGGCGAGGACTTCCGAGGCTGGAACTCCAGCTACACCGGTGAACCGATCCCGCGTGAGCAGATGCTGGAGTGGCAGGACGGCGCGGTGGCACAGGTGCTGCGGTTCGCGCCGCGGCGGGTGCTGGAGATCGGTATAGGTTCCGGTCTGCTCCTGGGGAAGATCGTCGGCCACGTCGAGGAGTACTGGGGCACCGACATCTCGGCCACGGTGGTGGACCGGGTCCGGGCGCAGGCCGGACAGGCCGGATACGGCGACCGGGTCCGGTTGAGCGCCCAGCCGGCCGACGACATGTCCGGGCTGCCTCATGGTCGGTTCGACACCGTATTCCTCAACTCGGTGGTGCAGTATTTCCCGAGTATCGAGTACCTGGACCAGGTGCTGCGCCAGGCGATGGACCTCCTCGTGCCGGGCGGCCGCGTCATCGTCGGTGACGTCCGCAACGCCGCGACATGCCGCGTCATGCAGACCGCGGTGCAGCGTGCGGCGCACCCTCACGCCTCGCACGACGAGCTGCGGACGCTGGTCGAGAAGGCGCTGCTCGCCGAGCAGGAGTTGGTGATCGCCCCGGAGTGGTTCACCGAGCGGGCAGGAGACGTCTCCGCCGCGGTCGATATCCGGTTGAAGCCCGGGCAGGGGCAGAACGAGCTGACCCGGCACCGCTACGAGGTCGTCCTGCACAAGCAGCCGGCCGACGTGCTCGACCTGGCCGGCGTGCCGTCGGTGCCGTGGGGCCGGGACGTGTATGACCTGGCCGACCTGGGCGGCTGTGCGGACCGGGCGGGCGGAACGGTGCGGGTGACCGGGATACCCAATGAGCGTCTGGTCGAGGAGGTCGCCCTGACTGCTGCGACAGGTCTCCTTGAGCCGGCGTCCCGGCTCGGTAAACCGGTCGATCCGCAGGAACTGCTCCGGTGGGCACGGGAGCACGGTCGGGACGCGGTTCTCACCTGGTCGGGAGAGGACACGCGGTGCTTCGACGCGGTGCTGCTGCCCGACCGGCGGACCGGGCAGCGGAATGTCTCGGGCTCGTTCGTGACCGGCGGAGCGGGCGGGCGGGTCCGGGCGAACGCCCCCGCGCTGGCCAGGTCGGTCGGTCCGTTGCTCGTCGAGCTGCCCGAGTACCTGCGTGGGCGGCTGCCCGACTACATGGTCCCTCCCGCGTTCGTGGCGCTTTCGGAGCTTCCGCTGACTCCGAGCGGGAAACTGAACCACCGAGTGCTGCCCGCGCCGGACGACGCGCGGGTATCGACCGGCCGGGCACCGCGCAATCAGGTTGAGGAGTCCCTCAGCGCGCTGTTCGCCGAAGTGCTCGGCGTGGACCGCGTCGGCATCGACAACAACTTTTTCGTCAGCGGCGGAGACAGCATTCGCTCCATCCAGATCGTCGCGCGGGCCAGGGCGCGTGGCGTGGAGATCAGCACGCGGGAGATCTTCGAGCACCCCACGGTCGCCCAGCTCGCGGAACTGGTCGAAGGACGCGCGGAGGAACGCGTGACCCTCGCCGAACTGCCTGGTGGCGGCACGGGATGGGCTCCGCTGATGCCGACGGCGAAGCACGTGCTCGCGCTCGGTGGTGGCCTTGGCCGGCTCTGCATGTCCGGCATGCTGACCGTGCCCGAGGGCATCGACCGTGCGGGGCTGATGGCGACGGTGCAGGCCGTGCTGGATCGGCACGACGTGTTGCGTTCCCGGCTCGATCGGGCGCGGCCGGGCCTGTGGATCGAGCCGCCCGGCAGTGTGGACGCCGGCGCGCTGCTGCGGGAAGTCTCCTACGGCGACGCCGATGTGAACGCCGAGCTGGACGCGGCCGCGGATCGGCTGGACCCGGACGCGGGTGTCATGGCGCAGTTCGTGTGGTTCACCTCCGACACGGGCGCCGGCCGGTTGCTGATCGTGCTGCACCATCTGGCCGTCGACGGGGTGTCGTGGCGGATCCTCGTACCGGACCTGGTCTCGGCCTGGCAGCAGGTCCGCGACGGCCGCACCTCGGAACCGGCGGACACCGGAACCTCGTTCCGCCGGTGGGCGCACGCCCTGGCCGACGAGGCGGCCAGTCCGGAGCGGGTGGCGGAACTGCCCGTGTGGCAGGAGATCCTGCGCGAGGACGATCCGGTACTCGGAGCACGGGAGCTGGACCCGGCGCGGGATGTCTCCGCGACCGTGGACACGGTGCGCATCCAGGTGCCGGCAGACGTCACCAAGACCGTACTGAACATGGGGCCCGCGGTCTTCCGGGGCGGTGTCGACGACGGGCTGCTGGCCGCTCTGGCGCTGGCGCTGGCCCGCTGGCGTCAGTCGCGGGGTGTGCCCGCCTCCTCGACGCTGGTCCGGCTGGAAGGGCACGGCAGGGAAGAGCAGATGGTGCCCGGCGCGGATCTGTCTCGCACGATCGGGTGGTTCACCGCGATGTATCCGGTGCGCCTCGACCTGGCCGGCGTCGACGTGGCGGACGCGTTCGCCGGTGGTCCGGCCGCCGGCCGGGCGATCAAGGCGGTCAAGGAGCAGTTGCGGGCGGTCCCGGACAACGGCATCGGCTTCGGCCCGCTGCGCCATCTCAACCCGAAGACCGCCGCCGCGCTGTCCACGAGCCGGGAGCCGCAGATCGGGTTCAACTACCTCGGCCGGACTTCCGGCGCGGACATCCCCGAGGAACTGCGTGGCCTGGGCTGGGCACCGGACACCACACAGCGCGACCTGATCGCCGCTCCCAACGCGGACATGCCGGTGCTGTCGGCGCTGGAGATCAACGCGGTGGCCACCAGCACCCCCGACGGTGAGGAGCTGACCGCCTACTTCGGCTTCCCCACCGGTGTGCTCTCCCGGGACGAGGTGACCGAGCTGGCCGGGCTCTGGGTCCAGGCGCTGACCGCCCTGGCCCAGCACGCCGCGACACCCGGAGCCGGCGGAATGACCCCGACGGACGCGCCCCTGGTCAACGTGAGCCAGGAGGAGATCGACACCTGGGAGGCCCGGTTCGGCCACCTGGCCGAGGTGTGGCCGGTGACCCCGGCGCAGTCCGGGATCGTCTTCCACTCGATGCTGGCCGGATCCTCGTTCGACGCCTACCACGTGCAGCTCGTGTTCCACCTCTCCGGTGAGGTCGACCCGGAGCGGATGCGCCGGGCCGGGCAGGCGCTGCTGGGGCGCTACTCCAACCTCCGTACGGCGTTCGTCAACCGGGCCGACGGCGATTACGTGCAGGTGGTGCCGGCGGAGGGGGTGACCCTGCCGTGGCAGCACCTAGACCTGACCGGGGGCGGCGAGGCGGAGCGAACCGAGACGCTCGAGGAGTTCCTCACCCAGGACCGGGCCGCCCACTTCGACGTGGACACCCCGCCGTTGATGCGACTGACGCTCGTCGTTCTCAAGCCCGATCGGGCCGAACTCGTGATGACCGTCCATCACGCCCTGTACGACGGCTGGTCCGCGCCCTTGCTGCTGCGGGATCTGCTGCTGCTCTACGCGTCCAACGGCGACGCGAGCGGTCTGCCCAGCACGCGGAGCTACGGTGAGTTCCTGGCCTGGCGCGCGAGGCAGGACCAGGACGAGGCGGCACGGGCATGGGCGGCCGAACTCGACGGGGTCGAGGAGCCGACCCTGCTCGCTCCGGGATCCGCGGGCGGCGACGGCCTCGACCAGGTCGAATTCCAACTCCCCCTCGACGTGGGGAACCAGCTCAACCGGCTTGCCTCCGAGCTGGGCGTCACCATCAACACCCTGGTCCAGGGCGCCTGGGCGCTGCTGCTCGGCCAGCTCACCGGCCGCCAGGACGTGGTGTTCGGCGCCACCGTCTCCGGGCGCCCGCCCGAGGTGCCGGGCATCGAGTCGATGGTCGGGATGTTCATCAACACCCTGCCCGTACGCGTGGAGTACGCGCCCGGCGATACTCTCGCCGAAGTCCTTACCCGGCTTCAGGGCCGGCAGGCCCGCCTTGTGGAGCACCACTACTACGGGCTCACGGAGATCCAGCAGTCCGCCGGTCTGCAGACCCTCTTCGACACGCTGGTCGTCTTCGAGTCCTACCCGGTCGACCAGGAGGGCATCGGCGCCGCCACCGAGGCCGCGGACGGAATCGCCTTCACCGGCCTGCGCCCGTCCAACGGCACGCACTACCCACTGGCCCTGATGGCGGCGGTCGAGTCGCACTTCCAGTTCCTCCTCCAGTACACCCCCGATGACTTCGCCCGGGACACGGTGGAGGCGTACGCGGCTCGATTCGTGCGCATCCTGGAACAGCTGGCGGCCGAGCCCGAACTGAAGATCGCGCAGCTCGATGTCCTGGAGCCGGCCGAACGCGACCGACTCCTCGTCGAGTTCAACGACACGGCCGTCCCGACTCCGGACATCACGATCACCGGGCTCGTCGAGGCGCAGGCGACCCGGACCCCGGACGAGGTCGCCGTGCTCGCCGGGGGCGAGTCGCTCACGTACCGGGAGGTGAACGCCCGGGCCGACCGCCTGGCGCGAGAACTGGCCCGCCGTGGCGTGGGCCCGGAGTCGGTGGTCGCGGTGTCACTGCCGCGGTCGTCGGACCTGGTGGTCGCCCTGCTCGCGGTCTTGAAGGCGGGCGGCGCGTATCTGCCGATCGATCCCAGGTACCCCAGCCACCGCCTCCAGGCCATCCTCGACGAGGCGCGACCGCGCCTCGTCCTGACGGACTCCACGACGGTCGCGGCGCTGCCGGAGCACGACGCCCCGGATGTCCTCCTCAACGCGCTCGACCTGTCCGGAGACGAGCCCGTCCTCGAACTGCCGCTCCACGCAGGCCAGTTGGCGTACGTGATGTACACCTCCGGCTCCACGGGCAAGCCCAAGGGCGTCGCCATCACCCACGGATGCGTGGTCAACGGCGTGCTGCGGCTCGCCTCTCGCGTGGGCATGGAGCCGGGCAAGCGGCTCCTCGCCGGCACGTCGGTCAACTTCGACGTCTCGGTGTTCGAGATCTTCACGGCCCTCGCCACCGGTGGCGTCGTCGAAGTCGTCCAGGACGTCCTGGTACTGGGCGAGCGGAAGGGCTGGAGCGGCAGCGTCATCTCCACGGTGCCGTCCGCCTTCGCCGAACTCGTCGACGAGATCTCCGACCGCACCAGCGTGGAGACGGTCGTCTTCGCCGGCGAGGCCCT
The DNA here is from genome assembly GCF_044455465.1 of Streptomyces sp. NPDC051217. NCBI lineage: Bacteria > Bacillati > Actinomycetota > Actinomycetes > Kitasatosporales > Streptomycetaceae > Streptomyces > Streptomyces sp. NPDC051217. The sequence goes on along the minus strand of NZ_JBITEV010000012.1, from coordinate 173,789 downwards.
CCCCTCGTCGCTCGTCGAGAAGACGCGGGACGCCTTTCCGGGCGTACGCATCGTCAACGCCTACGGGCAGAGCGAGTCGTTCTACGCCACCACCTTCACCATCGACGGCGACACGCGGGGCTGGGCGGGCAGTGCGCCCGTCGGCACCCCGCTCGGCAACATGCGGACCTATGTCCTCGGCCCCGGCCTGACTCCGGTGCCACCGGGCGCGGTCGGCGAGTTGTACGTCGGCGGGAACGTGGGCCGGGGCTACCACAGCCGCGCCGCACAGACCGCAGAGCGCTTCGTCGCCGACCCGTTCGGCCCGGAGGGCGCACGTATGTACCGCACCGGTGACCTGGCCCGCGTGAACCGCGCTGACCAGCTGGAGTACATGGGCCGCGGGGATACGCAGGTCAAGGTGCGCGGCTTCCGCATCGAGCCCGCCGAGGTCGAGGCCGCGCTCACCGCACACCCCGGCGTCGCGCAGGCCGCCGTCATCGCTCGCGACGGGCGCGGCAGCGGCACCGGCAGGCAACTGGTCGCGTACGTCGTGCCCGCCATGGGGGAGCACGGCGATTTCTCGGGCCCGGAGACGAAGGAACTGCACGCCTTCGCCTCGGAGCGGCTGCCGGACTTCATGGTGCCGTCCGCCTTCGTGGTCCTCGACCGGCTGCCGCTCACCCCCAACGGCAAGCTGGACCGGGCCGCGCTGCCCGAACCGGAGTACACCGGTGCCGCCTACCGGGCACCCCGCACCCCCCGCGAGGAGACCCTGGCCAACCTGTTCGCCGAGGTGCTCGGCGTGGACCGGGTCGGCATCGACGACGGCTTCTTCGAGCTCGGCGGGCACTCCCTGCTCGCCACCCGGCTGATCAGCCGCGCCCGCGCCGAGATGGCGATAGAGATACCCATCCGCAAGATCTTCGACCTGCCGACAGTGGCCGCGCTCGCCGCCTGGACCGAGGAATCGGCCGCTCCCCGCCGTCCCGGCCTGCGCAAGATGTTCGTAGAGGAGTAAACCCAATGATTCCGCTGTCATTCGCACAACGCCGCATGTGGCTTCTGCACCAGATGGAGGACGGGTCGGAGAACGGGAACATGCCGGCGGCCTTCCGGCTTACCGGTCCCCTGGACCGGGGCGCCCTCACCGCGGCGGTCCGTGACGTGGTCGACCGGCACGAGGTCCTGCGGACCGTCTACGTGACGAATGACGACGGTGAGCCTCATCAGCGGATCCTTCCGGCGGCGGAGGTCTTGTTGGAGGTGCCGGTCATCGAGGTGGCGCCCGATGACGTGTCCGACGCGGTCGCCGATGCCATTGCCTACCGGTTCGACCTGGCGGGCGAACTCCCGGTGCGGGTGCGCCTGTTCCGCAGTTCCCCCCAGGAACACGTCCTCGTCCTGGTGATCCATCACATCGCCACGGACGGCTCCTCGGGTGCGCCGCTGGCACGGGACCTGGCCGCTGCCTACAACGCCCGCAGGGACGGCGGGGCTCCGCGGTGGGAGCCGCTGCCGGTCCAGTACAAGGACTACACGATGTGGCAGCGCGAGCTGCTCGGTGATGCGGCGGACCAGGACAGTCTTGCCGCGACGCAGATCGCGTACTGGCGCGAGGAACTGGCCGGGGTGCCGCAGCCGCTGAACCTGCCCCTGGACCGCCCGCGGCCCGTGCAGAGGAGTTCGCGCGGCGGCGCGGTCGGGATCGTCGTGGAGCCGGAGGTGGCGGGCGGGCTGCAGAAGCTCGCCGACGAGCGCGGGGCGACCATGTCGATGGCCCTGCACGCCGCGCTGGCGGTGCTGCTGAGCAAGCTCGGCGGCGGGGAGGACGTGACGATCGGCAGTCCGATCGCCGGGCGGACCGACGAAGCGCTGGCCGATCTGATCGGGTTCTTCGTCAACACCCAGGTGCTGCGGGTGGACCTCTCCGGTGATCCGTCGTTCACCGAGTTGCTCGCGCAGGTGCGGAACAAGTCGCTGGCGGCCTACGAGCACCAGGACGTCCCGTTCGACATGCTGGTCGAGGCGGTCAACCCCGAGCGCTCCGCGGCCTACCAGCCGCTGTTCCAGGTGATGTTCGCCTGGCACAACTGGACGCGGCAAGAGCTCGAACTCGCCGGACTTCAGGTGGAGTTCGAGCAGTACCTTACGTCGACCGCCATGTTCGACCTGTTCTTCAACATGGCCATGGACGACTCGGGCTCGCTGCGGGGTGACCTTCAGTACGCTACCGAGCTGTTCGACCGGGGGACGGTCGAGGCCGTCGCCGCCCGGTTCGCGCTTGTCCTGGAGCAGTTGGTCGCGGATCCGGGCATGTGCGTCGGGGACGTCGACGTGGTGCTCGCGGGGGAGCGGCAGCAACTGGTCGTGGAGGTGAACGACACCGACGAGCCGCTCCTGGAACTGGACCTGGTGGAGTCGCTGGCCCGGCAGGCCGAGGTGTTCCCGGGGGCGGCCGCGGTGGTGTGCGGCGATGAGTCGGTGACGTACAGGGAGCTGGACACCCGGGTGAACCGGCTGGCGCGGTGGCTGGCCGACCGCGGTGTGCGCGCGGAGTCGCTGGTCGCCGTGTGCCTGCCGCGGTCCGTGGATCTGGTGGTGGCGCTGCTCGCGGTGCTGAAGGCCGGTGCGGCGTACGTTCCGGTTGATCCGGACCACCCGCGTTCGCGGATCGACCACATCCTCGAGGATTCGGATCCGGTGCTGGTGCTCGATGCCCAGCTGCTGGCGGGTGCGGATTGTTCGGGGTATCCGGACGTGGCGCCGACTCCGCGTGTCTCGCCGGAGAACACCGCGTACGTGATCTACACCTCGGGTTCGACGGGGAAGCCGAAGGGCGTGGCGGTCTCACGGGGCGCGTTGGCGAACCTGCTGGCCACGATGCGTCGGAGGGTTCCGCTGTCGTCCGCGGATCGAGTACTGGCGGTGACGACGGTCTCGTTCGACATCGCGGCGATGGAGTTGTACCTTCCGTTGATCTCCGGTGCGACGGTGGTGCTGGCGGGGAAGGAGGCCGTCGTCGAGCCGTCGGCCGTCGTGGAGATGATGCGTCGCCACGGGATCACCGTCGTGCAGGCCACACCGGCGTTCTGGCAGATGCTGCTCATGGACGAGCCGAACGGCGCGGAGGGTCTGCGGATCCTGGTCGGCGGGGAGGCCCTGCCCGCGCGGCTGGCCGAGACCCTGGCCGACCAGGCCGGTGAGGTGTTCAACGTCTACGGTCCGACCGAGACGACGATCTGGTCGACCGTGGCGCCCGTGAAGATGGGGGCTGGTGCGCCGCCGATCGGGCTGCCGGTCGGGAACACCCGGGTGTACGTGCTCGACTCGCGGCTGTGCCCGGTTCCGCGCGGGGTGCCGGGTGAGCTGTACATCGCCGGTGCCGGGGTGGCCCGCGGATACCAGGGGCGGCCCGACCTGACCGCGGAGCGGTTCGTGGCCTGCCCGTTCGGCGAGGCGGGCGCGCGGATGTACCGCACCGGGGACCTGGCGCGGTGGGACGGGAACGGCCGGCTGGAGTACATCGAGCGGACCGATTTCCAGGTGAAGATCCGGGGGTTCCGGATCGAGCTGGGCGAGATCGAGCATGCGCTGACCGGGCATCCCGGAGTGGCCCGGGCCGCGGTCGTGGTGCGGGAGAACCAGGACGGCGACAAGCGCATCGTCGCGTACGTGGTGCCCAAGCCGGATGCCGCGGCGGCCGATGCCGGTGCTCAGGTGGATGAGTGGCGCCGGGTCTACGACGACAGCTACGCCGATTCGGGCGATGCGGTGCTGGGTGAGGACTTCCAGCTGTGGAGGTCCTCGTACGACGGTGAGCCCATCGCGCGCGAGCAGATGCTGGAGTGGCAGGGCGCGGCGGTCGCGCAGGTGCTGCGGTTCGCTCCGCGACGGGTCCTTGAGATCGGCGTGGGTTCCGGTCTGCTTCTGGCGAGGATCGCCGGAGAGGTCGAGGAGTACTGGGGCACCGACATCTCGGCCACGGTGGTGGACCGCGTCCGCGCCCAGGCCGAGCAGAACGGCTACGGCCAACGCGTCCGGCTGAGCGTCCAGTCGGCCGACGACACCTCGGGACTGCCCCGGGCCGGGTTCGACACCGTAGTGCTCAACTCGGTGGTGCAGTACTTCCCCGGTGTCGACTACCTGGACCGGGTGCTGCGCCAGGCCATGGAACTGCTCGCACCCGGCGGCCGGGTCATCGTCGGTGACGTCCGCAACGCCACGACGCTCAGGGTCCTGCTGACCGCGGTGCAGCGTGCGGCGCATCCCCGCGCGTCGGACGACGAGTTGCGGACGCTGGTGGAGAGGGCGCTGCTCGCCGAACGGGAGCTGGTGGTCGCTCCGGAGTGGTTCGCCGCATGGGCGCGCGGTCACGCCGGTGGCGTGGACATCCGCCTGAAGGCGGGGAAGGCCCACAACGAGCTGACCCGGCACCGCTACGAGGTCGTCCTGCACAAGGAGCCGGCCGACGTGCTCGACCTGGCCGGAGTGCCCGCGGTGGCGTGGGGCCGGGAGGTGTCCGACCTGGCTGACCTGGGCGGCCGTGCGGACCGGGCGGGCGGCCCGATACGGGTGACCGGGATACCGAACGCGCGGCTGGTCGGGGAGGCCGCCGCGGTGCCGTCAGCCGGTGCGCCGAGTGCGGCCGCCCTCTCCGGCGGGCCGCTTGATCCGGAGGAGCTCGCCGCATGGGCGCGGCGGCAGGGCCGGGACGCGGTCATCACCTGGTCGGGCGAGGCCGTCCACGGCTTCGACGCGGTGCTGCTGCCCGAGCCGCGGACCGTCTCCGGAGGGTTCGTTCCCGGCGCTGTGGCCGGGCGGGCCCGGGCGAACGCCCCCGCTCTCGCCAAGTCGATCGGTTCACTGCTGGCCGAGCTGCCCGAGTACGTGCGCGGGCGCCTCCCGGACTACATGGTCCCGGCCGCGGTGGTGCCGCTCTCGGAGATTCCGCTGACTCCGAGCGGCAAGCTCGACCGGCGAGCGCTGCCGTCGGAGCACGCGGCCACCGTGGGCAGCCGAGAGCCGCGCAACTCCCATGAGGAAAAGCTGTGTGCGCTCTTCGGCGAGCTGCTCGGCCTGGAGCGGGTCGGCGTCGACGACGGCTTCTTCGATCTCGGCGGGCACTCGATCCTGGCCACCCGGCTCAGCGCCCGCATCCGCAACCAGTTCGGCATCGACGTCCCTCTCAGGACGATCATCCAGTACCCCACGGTGGCCGAGCTGGCCGCGCTGCTGCTCCTCGGCAGCGTTCCCGACGAACACGCCGACTCGTTCGCGGTCGTGCTGCCCCTGAACAGGGATCCCGGTACGGGCAAGCCGCCGGTGTGGTTCTTCCACGGAGGAGGTGGCCTTGGCTGGGCGTACTTCACCTTCGCGCCGTACCTGCAGGACCGGTCGGCCTACGCCCTGCAGTCCCGCGGCTCCGACGGTATGAGCGCGGTGGCGGGGTCGGTGGAGGAGATGATCGAGGACTACGTCACCCAGATGCTCAAGATCCAGCCGCAGGGGCCCTTCCACCTGGTCGGCTGGTCCTACGGCGGCACGGTCGTGCACGCCGTCGCGGAGGCGCTGGACCGGCGTGGGCACGAGATCGCCCTCGTGGCCATTCTGGACGCCCAACCGGCGAGCGCGTGGAAGCCGGTGGCCCGCTGGGCGCCGTCGGCCTACCGGAAGGACGTCGAGGAAGTCTTCGGCCAGTTCATCAATCCCGATGACATGGGCCACTTTCTGGACAACATGGCGCAAGTGGGGGCCAACAACCAGTCCAGGATGGCGGAGTTCGAATCGCCGGTCTACCGCGGCGATGTGCTGTTCTTCAACGCGAAGTCGGACAACAAGGAGGCGTCCTGGGCGTCCAGGTGGCGGCCTTACGTCCTTGGTGCCATCGAGGAGTACGACGTGGACGCCACCCACCACGACCTGCACATGCCCAAATCCGCGGCCCGGATCTGCGAGGTCATCAACCGCAAGCTGGCGGAGTGACCGGACAGCCCCGCGCTGTCGTCTCTTGCACGGGGATTCCGCAGCCGTTTACTCGGCGTGGACCAGTTCGGCATCGACGCCTGTTTCTTCGCATTCGGCGGGCACTGAGCCCTTTCCGAGTTCGCGATATGACCGGACACCGATTCTCCGGAATCGGTTTGACGAACCATCGAATGGATGATTGGGGTTGGTCGGGGTGAAGGCATCCGGCACGTCCGCGGACCACGGGGAGCGGACCACGCTGCTGTGCGTGCCGTTCGCGGGAGCAGGCGCTTCGTTCTTCCACCCGTGGCAGGCGTTGTCCGCCGGCCGGTGGCGCGTGGTTGCCTTCGAACTGCCCGGCAGGGAGCGGCGGATGCTGGAGACGCCGTACCTCAATGTCGTCGAGGCGGCCAAGAACGAGGTCGACGGCATTGCCGCGACCCTCGGTGAGGGGGCGCGGGTCGTGCTGTTCGGGCACAGCCTGGGCGCGGTGCTCGCCTACGAGTTGGCGCACCTGCTGAGCGCGCGCGACGTGCACGTCGAGCGGCTGGTCGTCAGTGGTTCGCCGGGGCCGTGGACACAGCGCGAAAGGCGGGCGACGGGGCTCCCGGACGAGGAGTTCCTCGCCCGGGTCGAGGAGTTCGCGGGATTCAGGCACGAGGCTCTCGATCACCCGGAGATGCGTGAACTCATCGTCCCCGTGCTACGGGCCGACTGCGAGATGCACGAGAACTACGTGCCGAGCACCGACGAACCGGTGTCGGTGCCGATCTGCTCGATACGGGGCAGCTACGACGGTCTGGTCAGCGCGGAACAGGGCCAGGAGTGGCGGAGAGCGACCACGGGCGCGTTCAGCTATGCGGAGTGCCCGGGGGACCACATGTACCTGGTCGATCGCGCGCGGGAGGTGCTGGACGTGATCGAGGCGGAATCCGCGCGCGATCGCTAGCGGGTGCGTCACCGGTCAGTCAGTAGCTGTCTCTCATTCTCGGTTCTGAGTAGCCTTCGCTCCTACGTCGGCTTGGTGTCCAAGGGCACCGGGCGGGCCGGGGAGAGGAACTGCCGGGCTTGTGTGGCGAACGGCTGAGGCCGGGTGCCCGGCCTAGTGACACTGAGGGGCGCTCGCGCTGCCCTCGTCGGCGAGGTCCACGTACTGTAGGCCGATCAGTGTGGTGCGGTGCGCTTGAGCGGTCCTTCAGCCCTTCCAGCCCTTCCAGCCCCTCGGCCTCGAAACGGCGGAGCCAGATGTAGTAGCACTGACGGCTGACGCCGTACCCGGGGCCGGGCAGCCCCGGGTAAATCTGTCAGGAAGGCGTGGTGGCCAGCCGGGAGTCGATCAGTGCGGCGAGACTGCCGAACTTCTTTTCGACGACCACCTCGATCGCGTCCACCGGGACGCCGAACATCGCCTGGATCCGTGCGGCCAGGTGGACGGCGGCGATGGAGGTGCCGCCGCAGTCGAAGAAGTCCGTGTCGTCGTTCACTTCGTCGCAGCCGAGCAGGTCCGTCCAGAGTCCGGCCAGCTTCTCCTGCACGCCTGCTGCGCCGTCCGTGCCTGCTGTGTGCGCTGTGCCTTCCACGGGGTGCCTCCGGGATTCGATGTGCTGGAAAGTGGTGCTTGGGACTGGGCTTTGAGAGCTTCAGGGCTTTCCGGCCGTGGTGAAGAGCGGGTCCAGGGCTCGGTCGCGGGCCCACGCCTCGTCCAGGTCCTCGGCGACGACGCAGTACATCACCCCGTTGGTGCCGTCGAAGGCGTTGGTCAGGACCACGCCCGTACGGGTCTCGGGGGAGTACGCCTGGCCCGTCTCGATCAGACGGGTCTCCGTTTCGGCGAATGACGGGGTTGACCAGCCCTGCGGCCAGACCCGTTCGAGGATGATCCGGTCCTTGCCGTACCCCGGGCCGACGACCGCTTCGCCGATCACCCCGTAGATGTGGGTCGACCCGGTGACCCGGCCGTTGAACTCGGTGAACAGCACCTCACGGTCCGGGGTGACGATCGCGTCCGGGCAGAGGACGCCCCGGTAGCCGATGGCATGCAGACCAAGGGCCAGCCGCTCGGCGCCCTCGATCAGGTCCTCGTACGCCACCGGCTCCAGGCCGGGGGCCGGCATCACCTGGCCGACGGCGTACGGTGCGGACAGCAGCTCGCCGGTTCCGGCGAGACGGGGGCCGTCGTCGTCCACCAGGTACTCGGCGAAGAAGGCGGAACTGTCCGGTACGTAGCGCTCGGCCACCGGACGTCCCCGGCCCTGCGCGGTCAGCCAGTCCCAGCGGTCCGCCAGGTAGCTGTGCACGTCCGCGCGGCCGTGGACGGTCACGGTACGGCGGGCACCGATCGGGCGGACGGGCGTTCCGGTGGTGAGGATCTCGTTGCCGTGGCCACCGGAGAGGAAGTCGTGCTTGACGATGACGGGCTCGCCCCCGTCGAGGAGGTCGAGGATGGCTTGTTCCGCCACCTCCCGGCTGGTGCAGACCTGCCCAGGAGGCATACCGACGCCCAGCCCACCGGCCACCATCCGGAACGCCGACTTGCTGTTGGTGAGCAGCCCGCCCGACTGGGCCACGAATCCGTGTCCCGGCATGGCGTGCTCCACGCCCAGCGACCGCGCGAGCCGGGCCACCGCCGGGTCCGGCCACAGCGCCGACAGGTGCACCACCTCGCGGTCGCCGACCGCCGCAGCCAGGGCGGCCGTGCACTCGGGAGCCGCGAGCCGCTCTGGCCTCAGCGTGCCCTCGGAGCCGGATGTGGCGGGTGGCACCACGAACGCGAGGGTGTCGGGGTCGGTGCCGGTCAGCCTGGTCACGTAGGAGAGGAAGCCATCCTCGGGGTCCGTCGGCAGCACCAGGATGTCACCGTCCCGGGCGAACCAGATCAGGCGCTGCACCCACCAGCCGGTCCAACCCCGGTCGTCGCGTACGTCCTCGCTGAAGTCGTTGCCGACGAGGATCCGGGTGGTACCGGGGAGCGCTTCCCGCCCGGCGGCCGGGCCGCCGTCCCGCTCGTGCGGCAGGTTCAACACGACTGCTCCTGTTCGACGTGTGTGCTGATCGCCCGGGCCACTGCGACCACGGTCGGGTCCTTGAGGAAATCGATCAGGGGGAGGTCCGCCCCGTACTTGTCGCGTACGGCGGACAGCATCTCCAGCACCCGCAGGGAGTCGCCGCCGCTGAGGAGGAAGTGGGAGTCGGCGCCTATCCCGGTGACTCCGAGGACGCGGCACCAGATGTCCGCCACCGACTGCTCGACGGGCGTCAGCGGGGCGGTGCCGGTGTCGCCGGACTCCTCGTGCAGGGGCAGGGCGGATCGGGCGAGCTTCCCGGTGGGGCCGACCGGCAGACTCTCCAGGGGCGTGATCCGCCACGGCACCGCGTAGTCGGGCAGGATCCTGGCCAGGTAGCTGGTCAGCTGCTCGGGATCGGGCGGGAACGGCGTCGAGGGGGTGACATAACCGAGCAGCCGGTCCCCGCCGGACCGCTCGTCGGCGACGATCGCCGCCTGGGCCACGGTCGGATGGGCACGCAGCGCGGCCTCGATCTCACCCGGTTCGAGCCGGTGCCCGCGGATCTTGAGCTGCCGGTCCTTGCGTCCCTCGAAGACCAGGGACCCGTCGGGCCTGCGGCGCACCAGGTCGCCGGTGCGATGGTGCCGGGTGCCGTCCGGGCCGGTTCCGAAGGCGCGGGCGGTCGCCTCGGGCTGCCGCCAGTAACCCGCCGCCACGCGGTCGCTGATGATCTCCAGCTCGCCGTAGACCTCGGCCGGGTGCCCGTCCAGGTCCAGCAGGCGGATCCGTACGCCGTCGACCGGGCGGCCGACCGGCAGCACGGCGCCGTTCAGGTCGGCGGGCCCGGCCAGATGCTGCAGGGCGAGCGTGCACTCGGTGGGGCCGAGACCGTTGACGAGGGCGGCTTCGGGCGGGAACGCGGACAGGAAGTGTCTGAGGTCCTGGCGGGTGGCCTGCTCACCGCCGAGGACCACCATGCGCACCGCGGCCAGCCGCGGGTCCCCGGGGCCGGAGTCCGGAAGGTCGCCGACCAGGTGGCGGAAGAGCGTCGGCGTGCAGTGCAGCACGGTGGCACCGGCCGCGGCGAGCCGCTCCCGCAAGGCATGTGCGGGCAGCAGCGGGTCGATGACGTGCAGGCTCGCGCCGCTCAGCAGCGCACCGAACAGATCCATGACGGCGGCGTCGAACGTGAAACGGGCCAGCAGCGGCAGCCGGTCGCCGGGGCCGAGGCGTATCCGGTCGGCGTAGACCAGCGCGTGTTCCAGGGCGTGGTGGTGGAGCTGCTCCACGGCTTTGGGCCGGCCGGTGGAGCCGGAGGTGAAGAGCAGGTACGCCGGGGCGTCGGGAGCTGCCGCCGTCTCCGATGCCTCGGAGACGGCCGGGGCGGGGGATCCGGCGTCCGGTTCGACGGAGCGCAGCGGCACGACCCGCTTGCCCTTGGCCAGTGCGGTGGCACGGCCGGACAGTGCCGGGCTGCAGGCGAGGGCGGCGATGTCGGCACCGGCGAGGATCCGCGACAGCCGACCGTCCGGCATCCGCGGGTCGAGCGGCACATAGGCGGCCCCTGTCTTGAGGACCGCCCACACCCCCAGCACGGCGTCCACGTCGTGGCCGCACAGCAGCGCCACCCGGGTGCCGGGTCCGGCCCGCCGGCGCAGCCGGGTGGCCAGGGCCGTGGTGATCCGGTCCAACGCGGCGTAGCTGTACGAGCCGCCGGGGCCGCTCAGCGCAAGCAGGTCTCCGTGCTCGGCCACCACCGTGCGCAGCCGCTGCGGCAGCGTCTCGTGCGGACCGGCGGGAGCGGGGGGCCGGTAGCCGGGCGGGGCGGGCGCCGACCAGGCCGGGGGTTGGGACCCGGTGGTCAGATGGTGCTCGCGCAGGGGTAGTTCGGGCTCGCGGGCGGCCGCCGTCAGCAGGGCTGCCAGGTGGCGCAGCAGCCAGGCGGCCGTCGTACGGGCGAACAGGCTCGCGTTGAACCCCAGGCAGAGCACCGCGGCACTGCCGGAACGTCCCAGGGTGAGGTCCAGCTCCGGCTCGCCGTCCGGGTCCGGCTCCGCACCGGGCGCCAGCAGGACCACCCGGACCGGGCCGGAACCGTCGGGGGCCGGGGACGGGGCCGCGGGCGGCAGACCGGCGGCCTCCTGCAGGTCGCGTGCGGTGCTGTCCGCGGTGCGCCGGGTGGACTCGGTGAACGTCAGGGAGGGGTCGAGGGTCACCCGGACCGGGAGCGGGCCGGTCGCCGGGGCGTGCGGTGCGAGTGCTTGTGCCGGGAGGGTCAGGCCGATGACGGGGTCGGTGGTGCCGGTGTGGCGGCGCAGCACTTCGGCGAACGCGGTGAGGAGCACCGGCACGGTGCCGTCGTGGCCCGGGGTGCCATCCGGTCCGAGAAGGGCCGTCGCCTCCTCGTCGAGCGCGATCTCCTCCGCGGCCCGCCGGTATGCGCGGGCGGTCAGCCTGGAGTTGTCCGTGGCGAGTTCGACCGGTGCGGCGTCGGCGAGCCGGGACTGCCAGTAGCCGGGCTCCCCGCCGAGCGTGCTCCCCATGCTCCTCCTCGATCTTCGTCCTTGGCCCTCGTCCTTGGCCCTCAGCGTCCTCGACCGCCATGGATGCCGGTGCCCATGGGGCGGCGATGCGCGCGGTTCATACCACGGGCAGAAGGCGACACCGATTCGGCGTTCCGTATCGGGTGGTAAATTCGGTGCCTGCGGCTCCCGCCACGGCTCCGGGGGAAGACCCGGGTCGATTCAGGGGGTGACGGGGATTCGGCGGCGGCGCAGGGGAATGACTGCGGTACGGCCGCATCCAAGCGCATCACCCGAACAATGTGAGGGACCGCCCGTGTATACCGTGCATCTGCTGCCTGAGCGCAGTCACTCTGACACGGGTCGTTTGGAGCGTCAAGGTTCGATCACGGAAGCCTGTCGCTATGCCCGAATTCAACACTGATTTTGGGAATATGGCGTTTCATTAGATTTTCCCCGGGCGTTCCTTTGCCGTCCTTGACGCCCCCTGGCGCCCGGGACCATAATTTGACTGTGCTCGTGATTCGTTCGTGATGCGCAGCATGGTTGTTATTGCGTGCTGATTTTTTTGATCGGGGACCTCTTTCCGGAATTCCCTGGTCCGCTTGAACGGTGCATTTGAGCGTTTCCTTTCCTGTCGCCCGCCTGGCTTTTGTGCCACTGCCGACCGGGAGGGCCGGACCCGTACCGGGAAGGCCGGACGGAGAAAGTCAGGAGATGACCACCCTGCGCGTACCCACCGGAGCAGCCGGCGTGGAGATCTGCTCGGTCACCCCCGAGTCGGCCGATGATCATGAAAAGTTCGCTATCGGGTTCCGGGACCGGCTGACGGTCACCGCACGGGCCTCCGAGGAAGCAGGCTGGTCCGGCATCCTCGTCCCGCACAACCTCCATGAGGTGGACCCCTGGCTGGTGTCGGCCCACCTCGGCTCGGTGACGACTTCCCTCGTGCCGCTGATCGCCCTGCAGCCTGCCGTCATGCCGCCGCACACCGCAGCCGCATGCGCCGCTGCCTACGCCACGCTGTACGGCCGACCGCTGGACTTCAACCTGGTGGCGGGCGCCCGTGACGACGAGATGCGCCGCATCGGCGACACCCTCAGCCATGACGAGCGCTACGACCGGATGCGCCAGTACGGTCGGATTCTGCGGGCGCTGCTGAACGGCGAGGAGGTCGACGAGTCCGGCCCGTACCACACCTACCGCGGCTACCGGCTCGAACCGCGTCCGAAGGTGCTGGAGAAGTGCCGGATCTTCGTCGCCGGCTCGTCGCCGTCGAGCCTGGCCGTCGCCCGGGAGATCGCCGACGTCGTCGTCACCCATCCCGCGCCGTTCGCCGAGTGGAACGAGTCGTTCCTCCAGCCGCTGCTGGCAGGTGGCTATACCGGCGGCGTAGGCATCCGCATCGGCCTGCTGTGCAGGCCCGACGGCGACGAGGCGTGGCGCATCGCCCAGGAACGTTTTCCGGAGTCGTGGCTCGGACGCCAGGAGACCCTGCTGAAGACCCAGTCGCAGAACGTCTGGTCGCGTGAGCTGGCCCGCAGGGCCGTCGCGACCGGTCGCGACAACGACGGCGGCGCGGAACGCGGGACGTACTGGCTCGGGGCCTTCAGCAGCGGCCGGGCCAGCGCACCGTTCCTCGTGGGCGACTACGACGAGGTGGCCGGGCGGCTTGCCGAGTACGTGGCCGCCGGGGTGGGCCACGTCCTGCTCAACGGCGGTCTCGAAGAGGACTATCCGTACATCCGCGAGGCGGTCGCACGCGCCGTGGTGCGGTCATGAGCGGCCCCTCGAATCCCGCGGATCCCGGGCCCGACGTGCCGGTCGTGCATCTGTCGGCCATCGGTCATGCGCACGGTGAGCCGCGCCCCGTACCGGAACTCGACGTGCTACTGGCCGCACCCCTGGCGCCCGGTGGCGGTCTGGAGACCTACCGGGTCAGCGACCTGGAGACCTGGGAGCTCGCGGCACTCGCCGCCGGACAGACCTTGCGGGCCTGTCCGGCCCCTCCCGACATGCTGTTGTACGTCAGCCAGAACGACGCCGACACGGTCGACTCACTGGCCCACCTCATGGAGCGTCTCGGCCTGCCGTCCGTCGACCACTTGGTGGTCGCCGGGCACGACTGCGGCAACTTCGGGCCTGCCCTGCGCCTCGCCCGTGACCTGCTGCGCGACCCGGCACGTGAGCGGGTGCTCCTGGTCATGGCAGACCGGGCAGGCAGGGCCAGGCAGCGTGCGATGGCCAACGGCATGTCGGTGTTCAGCGACGGCGCGGCCTCCTGCCTGGTGACCGCTCAGGAGCCCGCGGGCAGTGGCCCCTGCTTCGCGGTGGAGGGTGTCGCCACCCGCACCCGAGTACGGCCGGAGGCCGGCAGCGCACAGGCCGACATCCTCGCGACGGTGGAACTGGCCCGCGGCAGCGTCGCCGACTTGGTACGGCTCACCGGTCGGGCGGCTGACGAGCACGACCATGTGGTGTTCGCCAACTACCGCACCGATTCACAACAGTTTCTCGCCCAGGCCATGGGGTTCCCGGACACGAAGCTGCTGCTCGGCTCCGTCGGCCGGCTGGCGCACTGCTTCTCCGCGGACATCCTGGTCACCCTGGACGAGCAGTACACGGCCGGGGGGCTGAAACCCGGCAGCCGACTGCTCGCCGCGGCGACCGGCCCGGCCTCCTGGTCGACACTGGCGCTGCGCGTGCTGTGAGCCGCAGGCCCGCGCAGCTGCGGGGCCGCGGGCTGTTCCGTTCCGACCGGCTATGCCGCCACCACGTCTGACCGGCTATTTCGTGCCGACCGTGAGCCCGTGCTCGTACGAGAGGCCGCTCGTCGTCCTTACGTCGCCGAAGCCCGCGCGGCGCAGCCACTTCTCGTAGTCACGGGCCGGGTAGGCCATTCCGGTACCGCTGGCCAGCACGTTGAAGTACAGGCCGAGGCGGGCGCCGAAGATGCCCTCGGTCTCGTCGTCGGAGACGTTGTAGCCGTAGACGAGGACCTGTCCGCCCTCGGGCAGGGCGTCGTACGCCTTGCCGAGCAGGAGCAGGATCTGGTTCTCGGAGAAGATCTCCAGGACATGGCTGAAGAGCACCGCGTCGGCGTCCGCCGGGAAGTCGTCCCGGAACATGTCGCCCGGGTGCAGATCGACCCGGTCCGGGTAGGCCGTCGCCGCCCGGTCGAGCCGGGAGACGCTGGGCATGTCGAAGACGGTGCACTTCAGGTCGGGGTGGCGCGCGGCAAGGCGGGCCGACGTGGTGCCGTCCCCGCCACCCACATCCAGCAGATGCCGCACCACGGCGAACTCGGGTTGGGCGACCAGGGCGTCCACCGAGCGCAGCGTGAAGGCGCTCATCGCCCGGTGGAAGACGGTCTCCAGGGCAGGGTTGCGAGAAAGGCGCTGGTAGAGCGTCGGCTCGTCACCGGGGTGTGCGGCCAGGGCGGTGTTGGTGCCGGCCAGCAGCGCCGTGGTCATGTCGGCGAAGGCCGGATAGTAGACCTCTTTCCAGCCGACCAGGATGTGTGACCAGCTGTCCTCGCCGTCCGGCACCAGCAGGTCGGTCGCGACCGTGGAGTTGAGGTATCCGCCGTCGTCCCGGCGGGTCAGCAGCCCGGTGGTGCAGACCGCCTGGAGCAGGACGCGCAACTGGTGGGCCGGGACGCCGGTCGCCGTGCGGATCCGTTCCGCGTCGCAACCGGGCTCGTCGGCCAGCAACCGGAAGATTCCGAGTTCGACTGCCGTGGTCACCGCATTGAACAGCGCAGGCGCATTTACCAGGAAATGGAATCGTTCCAGAACGGGATGGTCATCCCCATATGAAACGGGCACTTTTGTCCTTGGTTTGAATGTCGGTATTTGGACGGCGGAACTCGGGCGTCGGGCGGCGAAAGGAGCTTATTTTCGCGATCGTATGGATGTGATGAGTCGGGCGTCAATGGCGCCCCAATGTGACGCACGTCACTTCGATTGCGGATTGCGGTAGCCAAGTCCGCTTGCTTGAATGCAGAAATAGATGCCTGCGACGGTTGATGTGGAATAGATAATCCCGCGCAGCGAGCTAAGCGCATTACCACAGCGCAATCCTTTCGGGGAAGCAGAGACTTTCTCGACAAATCACGAGCTCCACCTACGGAGTGTTTCGGGGGCGAGACGTGGCACAGACGGTCAGCACGCCCGGCCCGGCACGGCTGGACAGCATCGCGTTGAACACCGATTTATCAGAAAATGGCGCGGGGCAGGGAAAAATGTTTCCCAGGATCACCGGCGTCGCCACAGCAAGTCCAGAGACCTCCTACACCCAGCAGGAAATACTGGACACCTTCGGTGTCACCGACCCGCGGGTGCGGTCGTTGTTCCTGAACAGCGCCATCGAGCGGCGCGGACTCACCCTGCCCCCGGCGGCCGGTGACGGCCCTCCTGCAGCCGAGACCCAGGGAGAACTGCTGCGCAAGCATGTGCGCAGCGGCCTTGCCATGGGGCGCGAGGCCGTCACCGGGTGTCTCACGGACTGCGGGGCCGCGATCTCGGACATCCGCTACCTGTGCTGCGTGACCTCGACCGGCTTCGTCACGCCCGGGTTCTCGGCGCTGCTGCTGAAGTCCCTGGGTATCGCCCCGGACTGCGCCCGGCTCGACGTGGTCGGGATGGGCTGCAACGCCGGGCTCAACGGCCTGAGCGCGGTGGCCAACTGGGCCGCCGCACACCCCGGCGAGCTGGCGCTGATGGTGTGCATCGAGGCATGCTCGGCGGCGTACGTCTTCGACGGCACCATGCGCACGTCCGTCGTCAACAGCCTTTTCGGCGACGGCGCGGCGGCCGTCGCCGTCCGCGCGGAACCGGCTCCCCGCGCCCCAGGGGACGCCGATCCGGCGGCCGGCCCCGGAGGCCCCACAAGCCCCGCGATCCTGCGCTTCTCCAGCCGCATCATCCCGGACGCCATCGACGCCATGCGCTACGACTGGGACGACGACCAGGGAAAGTTCAGCTTCCATCTGGACCCGCAGGTGCCCTACGTCGTCGGGGCACACGCCGAACTCTCCCTCGCCCGCCTGCTGGACGGCACCCCCCTGCGCGCCTCGGACATCGCCCACTGGATCGTGCACTCCGGCGGCAAGAAGGTCATCGACGCGGTCCGGGTGAACCTGGGGCTGACCCGGCACGACCTCCGGCACACCACCGGGGTGCTGCGCGACCACGGCAACGTGTCCAGCGGGTCGTTCCTGTTCTCCTGCCGGCGGCTGCTCGACGAGGGCTGTGCCACACCGGGTGATTACGGGGTCCTGATGACCATGGGACCGGGCTCGACCATCGAGATGGCCTTGGTGGGCTGGTGACGGAAGGAATCGCTGCCGCGATGGCAAGGGAATTGGGCCTCAGTGAACTGCCCGACGGGCTCGGCATCATGGTGAGGTTCGACGGGCCGCGGTCCCTCGCGGACCTGACGTCGGCCGTCCACACCGTCTGTGCGGAGGCGGAGAGCCGCGCGAAGCCGACCGTCGTGGTGCTCAGCTTCGACGCGCTCTCGGCCGACTGCCGGGAATGGCCGGGCAAGGTGGACGTCCAGCAGGTCAACCGGTGGGAGCGTGCGGTGCGCCGGCTGGAGCGGCTGCCGGTGGTCAGTATCGCCATGCTGCGCGGCACATGCGGAGGGCCGACCCTGGACCTGCTGCTCGCCGCCGACTTCCGGATCGGCAGCTCCGACGTGCGGCTGCTGCTGCCGGTCAACGCGGAACACTTCTGGCCCGGCATGGCCGTCCACCGGCTGGTGCAGCACCTCGGCGTGGCCCGGGCCCGGCAGCTCGTCCTGTGGGGCACCGACATCCCCCTGGAGAAGGCGCTCGACCTGGGACTCATCGACCATGTCGACGACGACACCGACGAGGCCGTGCGCACCGCCGCCATCCTCACCGGGAGGGTGTCCGGCCGGGAGATGGCCGTACGCCGCCAGCTGCTGCAGGAGGCCGCGTCGGCCGAGTACGACGACGCGCTCGGCGCGCACCTGGCCGCCTGCGACCGGGAGCTGCGGCGGCTACGCGGGCTGACCGGCGACCTGCCGGTGGCCGTGACGGAGCGGCCGTGAGTACCGATGACCCCGTGTCCTGCCAACAGGACAGTGTGGAGACGCCCGCGGCCGGCGGGTTCACCGGGCCCGGCGGATCAGGCGTGCGGGCACCGGTGTTCACCGGCGACCCGGACGAGGACCGCACGGAATTGGCGCGGTACGCGGCCGCCGGTGCCGACGCGCTGGCCGCCCTGCCCGCCCGGCCCCTGCGCAGCCCGGCCGAACAGCTCGACGCCGAGACGGTCCTGACGGCGTGCCGGGCCGCCCGGCGCGCCTTCCTGGGGCGGCACGCCGAAGCCGTCTACGACCGGCTCACCGAAGGACTCACCCGCCGGGTCCGGCTCCCCGACCTGGTGTACGCGGCGGCCGACCGGTTCCCCGGACTGGTGCCGACCCGTGCCCAGATGGCCGCGGAGGCCGCCGTCGTGCAGGCGGAGAAGGACGGCCACGAGATCGACCAGGGACTGTTCGCCGGGGCGGTGCTGCGCTCGCCGGTGGCGGGCCGGCACCTGGTCGAGACGATGCTGATGCCCACCGAGGCCGCCCGTGGTCTGCTGGCGGACTTCCGGCGCACCGGCCGGACGGAGCTGGAGACCGTCGACGTCGAGCGCATCGGCCACGGCGCGCACCTCACCGTCCGCAACGCCCACTGCCTCAACGCCGAGGACAACCGTCTCATCCGGGACCTGGAGACGGCCGTCGACCTGGCCCTGCTCGATGACGGCGTCAAGGTCGGCGTGCTGCGCGGCGGACCGGTGGACCATCCACGCCACCGCGGCCGGCGGATCTTCAGCGCCGGTATCAACCTCAAGGACCTGCGGAACGGCGCGATCTCCTTCGTCGACTTCCTGCTCGGCCGAGAGCTCGGCTACGTCCACAAGATGCTGCGCGGCCTGCTGACGGACCCGGCCCCCGGAGCGTGGTCGCAGCGCACGGTCAGCAAGCCGTGGGTGGCCGCCGTCGACGCGTTCGCGATCGGCGGCGGGATGCAGCTGCTTCTGGTGATGGACCGTGTCATCGCCGAGAAGGACGCCTACTTCAGCCTGCCGGCCGCGGAGGAGGGCATCGTGCCGGGCCTGGGCAATCTGCGGCTGACCCGGCTCACCGGCGCCCGGCAGGCCCGCCGGATCATCCTCGGCGGCGAGCGGATCCCGGCCGCCGGACCGAAGGGTGAGCTGCTGTGCGACGAGGCCGTCCCGGCCGGGGAGATGGCGGACGCCGTCGAACGGGCGGTGCGCGACCTCGGTGCCCCCGCCGTCGCGGCCAACCGCCGGATGCTCCAGCTGGCCGAGGAACCCCTGGACCACTTCCGTACCTATCTCGCCGAGTTCGCGGTCGCCCAGATCGAGCGGGCCTACAGCGACGACGTCCTGGCCAAGGTCGAGCAGCGCTGGCAGCGCTCGCGGGCCCGGGGATGACGAGGCGGACGGCTGCCGTGTTCGACGTCACCGACCTGCACGGCTCCCTGAGCGACCCGCTCCTGGGCTCACTGGACTTCCTCAACCAGGTGATGGGCCGCTACCCGGACGCCGTCTCCTTCGCGCCCGGCGCACCCCACCCGGACACCCTGGAGGGCATCGACCTCGCCGCCTGCATCGGGCGATTCATCGAGCACCAGGTGCACCAGGGCACCAGCCCGGAGCGTGCCCGGCGCCTGGTGTACGAGTACGGGCCCGCCCAGGGGCTCATCAACGGCATCGTCGCCGACGCACTCCGGCGCGACCACGGGATCGACGTCCCGCCGGACAGCCTGGTCATCACCGTCGGGGCGCAGGAGGGCATGCTGCTGACGCTGCGTGCCCTGTTCGCTTCGGACCACGACGTGCTGGCGGTCGCCAACCCCTGCTTCGTCGGCATGACCGGTGCGGCCCGGCTGCTCGGCATCGGCCTGGTGAGCATCGACGAGGCCCCGGACGGCATCGACCTCGACGCACTGGCCGCCGCCTGCCGCGCGGCCCGGAGCGACGGACGCCGGGTGCGTGCCCTGTACGTGGCCCCGGACTTCTCCAACCCGGGGGGGACGACCCTCTCGCCGGAGTGCCGCCGCAGGCTCCTCGACCTCGCCGGACAGGAGGACTTCCTGGTCATCGAGGACAACACCTACGGATTCACCTCCCCCGACGCACAGCCGCCGCTGAAGGCGCGGGACACCGACCGGCGCGTGGTGCACATCGGCACCTTCGCCAAGATCGCCTTCCCCGGCGCCCGGGTCGGCTATGTGGTCGCCGACCAGCCGGTCACCAGGGACCACGCGGCCCGCCCGCTGGCCGTCGAGCTCGCCACGCTCAAGACCGTGGTGACCGTGAACACCTCACCGGTGAGTCAGGCGGTGATCGGCGGGCTGCTCCTGCAGCACGGCGGCTCCCTGGCCGCGCTGAGCCGCCGCAAGTGCGCGCTCTACCAGCGCAACCTGACTCATCTGACCAGTGCTCTCGACCAGCATCTCGGGGACCGTCCGCACGCGGACGTCACCTGGAACCGGCCGGCCGGCGGCTTCTTCGTCCGCATGCGGCTGCCGGTCCCCGCCGACACCGCACTGCTGGAGGTGTCGGCGCAGAAGTACGGGGTTCTGTGGACTCCGATGGCGCAGTTCTACCTGGACGGCGCGGGCGAACGGCAGCTGCGCCTGTCATGCAGCTACCTCACCCTCGACCGGATCGACGAGGGAGTGCGGCGGCTGGTTGCCTTCCTGGAAGGAGAAATCGGCACATGACCGAGACCGGAGAGTGCCCAGCGACAGGCGCGGCCGGCCACCCCACCGTCCGCACCTCGCCGTTCGACCCGCCCAGGGAGCTGACCGCCCGCATCACGGAGGAACCACTCCGCAGGCTCCGCTATCCGGACGGGCATGTGGGCTGGCTGGTCACCGGCCATGAGCTGGCCCGCGCCGTCCTGGCCGACCGGCGCTTCAGCGCCCGCTCGGAGTTCAAGCGTCCGCCTGTGTCCCGGCCCAGCATCGAGCCGTTCTACGGCGTGCCGGCGCTGCCCGGCTGGATGGTCGACATGGACGCCCCCGGGCACACCCGGCTGCGCCGGATGCTCATGGGCCGTTTCACGCTGCGCCGGATACGGGACCTGCGTCCACGGATCGAAGCCCTCGTCACGGAGTTGCTGGACGGCCTGGAGCACCGCGGCGGCCCCGTCGACCTGGTGGAGCACTTCTGCCTGCCGGTCCCGACCGTGATGATCTGCGAACTGCTCGGCGTACCCTACGCGGAGCGTGCCCTCTTCCAGCACCACACGGAGGTCCTGTTCAGCCTCTCCTCCACGGCGGACGAGGCAGCCGGGGCGATGGACAAGCTGTACGTGCTGCTGCGCCGCCTGGCGAAGGGCGGCCCGGACTCCCCCCGGGACGGTCTGCTCGCCGAACTCGCCGCGGGCGGCACGGACCCCGAGGAGACCGCAGGTATCGGCACCCTGCTGCTGACCGCGGGGCACGAGACGACGTCGAGCATGCTGAGCCTGTCCGTCTTCGCGCTGTTGTCCCACCCGGAACAACTGAACCGGTTCGTCGCCGCCGCCTCGGGCCCTGATGGCACCGGCAACGCCATCGAGGAACTGCTGCGCTATCTCACCGTCTTCCACTTCGGGGTGCCGCGCACCCCGCTGGAGGACGTGGAGCTGGCCGGTCGGCTGCTGAGGGCCGGTGAGGCGGTCACCGTGTCCCTGCCCGCCGCCAACCGCGACCCGCGGGTCTTCGGGGACCCCGACCGCCTGGACCTTGGCCGCCGGACCTCCACCCACCTGGCCTTCGGATACGGCGTCCACCAGTGCCTGGGCCAGAACCTGGCCCGCCTGGAACTGGCGGTCGCCCTGCCCGCGCTCTTCCGCCGCCTCCCGGCCCTGTCCCTCGCCGTCCCCGCCGACGAGGTCCCCCTCGGTGGTGACATGGGCGTCTACCGCCTGCACCGGCTCCCGGTCATCTGGTGAGCGAGGGTCGGCGCGGGCCGCGTGTCCAACTGCGCGCGCCGCTCAGTCGGACACCGTTTACGGGCCCGCCCGGTAGTCCCGTACTCCTCAGCCCTCTCAGTCCTGTCCGTCCAGCCACGCCTGCTCATTGCCACCGACCATCAGTGCCACCGACCGCATCAGACCACGCAGGGGAGAACGCATCGTGGGAACGGCCGTGCCAGCGGAGAAACCCGACCCGACCGGATCCGAGTACGTCGCGACGCTGTTCGAGAGGGTCGACCGGCTTCCGGCCCAGGCGGTGCCCATCGCCCGGCTCGGCGGCTCGCTGTCGGTGCGCGCGCAGGCCGAGGACGTCATCCATACCCGGCGGCTCGCCGACGCGGGCGCCGACATCCCGCCGATCCTGGTGCACCGGCCGACCTTGAAGATCATCGATGGCCTGCACCGGATGCGTGCGGCGGTCCTCAACGGCCGGGGGACCGTCGAGGCCAGGTTCTTCGACGGGACGGAGCACGACGCGTTCCTGCTCGCGGTGGCGGCCAACGTGAAGCACGGCCTGCCGCTCAACGCCGGCGAACGCCACGAGGCAGCGCAGCAGATCGCCGCCCTGCACCCCGGCTGGTCGAACCGGGCCATCGCGGCCGTGGCGGGCGTCTCGCCGCACCGGGTCGCGGAGATCCGCCGCCGTACCGGGACGCCCGGCACGGCCGCCACCATCGGGCTGGACGGCAGGAGCCGACCGGTCGACGGCTCGGAGGGCAGACGGCGGGCGGCCGAGCTGTTCCTGGACAACCCCGGGTACACGGTCCGTGAGGTGGCACGCCGCGCCGCCATCTCGCCGTCGACCGCGGCGGACGTCAGGTCCCGCATCGCGCAGGGCGACGACCCGCTGCCGCCCCGGATGCGCGGCGGCGAGCAGGACGCGGCGGGTTCCGAGAGCCTGGCGGCGCTCTTCGACGTGCTGCGCCGGGATCCGTCGCTGCGGTTCAGCGAGTCGGGCCGCACGCTGCTGCGGATGTTCGAGTCGTGCACCCGTGTCGACCAGCAGCACGACCAGATCCTGCACCACCTGCCCGCCCACCGCGCCGACACCATCGGCCGGCTCCTGCTCGCCTGTGCGGAGAGCTGCCTCGCCATGGCCGAGGAACTGCGCACGGCCCAGCGCGCACCGCGCCGGACCTCCGTCTCCTGATGCCACCCCCGTCCCTACCCCTGCGGCGCCCGGGCCATTAGGGTCACGTGCGCAAACCGGCCAACACATCGTTGCAAGACGGGAGTTCGAGTAGCACATGATCGATGACGGGTTCATGCGCGCCGTCTCCGGGCTGATCGTCCCGGAAATGGGCACGGACGCCACCGCGAACCTCCTGTACTGGCTCATCCGCACCACCCGCCCGCAGAGCGTCCTCGAAGTGGGCATGGGCTACACGACTCCGTTCCTGGCCCAAGCCCTGGTGGACAACGCCGAGGCGTACGAGTCGGAGAAGGCACTGCTCGACGACCCGCGGGGCGCCGAGACCCAGCCGATGGCGCACCGCGCGTACTACGACGAGCCCTACCGGCCCCAGCTGGTCTGCATCGATCGCATGACGGACCCGACGTCCTCGGCGACGCGGGTCCTCGACGTCCTCGACGAGCGCGGGCTCACCGGCGTCACGTCGGTGATCGAGGCTGATCTGCGCGAGGCGGCCGAGCAGGTGCGTGAGCGCCTCGGGCTGGTGGACTTCGCGTGGATCGACACCTGGGACACCCTTGCCTTCCTGCGACAGTACTGGCAGTTGATCAATCCGGCCGGCGGGGTGCTCGCCATCCACTATCTGATGACCTATCCCCAGGGCCGCGCGATCCTTGAGTACGCGAAGTCGCTCGCCGGTCCGGACGGCGGGAAGCTGGAGATCACCAATCTCCGTGAGCCGCACCGGTTCGGGCAGAACAGCACGACGCTCATCCGCCGGGTCCGGGACTACGCCGACCCCGAGGACCTCAGGCCGCAGGGGACCGAGAACGACCCGGTCGACGTCCTGGCGCGGGGCTGAGCACCCGGCGCCGCGAGGTTCCCGTACCACCAACTTTCGTTCCGTCAGATTTCGTTCTGTCAGCCAGCCATGCGAGTCGAGGAGTGGGAATGCCGAGCAGTCATGACGTGATTGTCGTCGGGAACGGCGCACTGGGATCGTCCATCGCCTTCGAACTCGCCCGCCGGGGGACCGATGTGGCCCGGGTCGGGGGCGGAGCCCGGCGGCACGCGGCCTCCACGGCTGCCGGTGCGATGCTCGGCTGCTTCGGGGAGGTGACGGAGCCCCTGATGGCCACGGAGCACGGGCGCTCGAAACTCTCCCTGGACCGCCAGGCCCGGGAGCTCTGGACCGGCTGGCTCGACGAGCTCTCGTCGTATTCCGGTGACGAAACCGGCCTCGTCACCGCGGACGGCACCTTCGTCTTCCTGAATTCCGTCGGCACGTCGGCGATCGACACGACCAATTTCGCCGTCATCCAGTCGGCTCTGACCCAGTACGACGAACCGTACGAACTGGTCGATGCGGAAAGCATCGACTGGATGCGGCCGAACGAGCTGTTCCGCCCCCTTCAGGCGCTTTTCATGCCCCGCGAGCACGCCGTCAACACCACCCGCCTCTTCCAGAAGCTGGACGCGGCCTTCATCAAGGCGAAGGGCCGGATCGTCGAGGAACACGTCACCACGCTCGTGACCGACGGCGACCGCGTGACGGGCGTGGTGCTCGCCGACGGCGGGACGCTCACCGCACGGCATGTGATCGTGGCCGCCGGCGCGCACTCGGTGGGTCTGCTCGCCGGCCTGGAGGACGTGCACCGCAGGATCCCGCCGATGGTGAGCGGATATGGCGTCTCCGCGCTGGTGCGCACCCAGGACCGTTCGCTGCCCCGTTCGGTTCTGCGGACGCCGAACCGTGCGCTCGCCTGCGGCCTGCACTGTGTGCCGCGCGGCGACGGGTTGCTCTACCTCGGCGCGACGAACATCATCTCCGACACCCCGCGTGAGCACCCCGACCTCAAGGACCTCAAGTTCCTGGTCGACTGCGCCATCGACCAACTCCACACCGGTCTGGAGGATGCCGCCCTGGTGGCCCCCCAGGTCGGCAACCGGCCCATCCCCGCCGACGGCTACCCCCTGTTCGGGGCCACCGGAGTGGACGGGCTGTGGCTGGCGAGCGGCACTTACCGCGACGGCCTGCACCAGTCGCCGCTGCTCGCCAGGGAAATGGCGGACCTCATCGAGAAGGGCACCGGAACGGTCACCGAACTCGCCGACTTCGCCCCGGTACGCGCCCCGCTCGCCCCCGGAACCCGCGACGAGGTCGTGGCCAACGCGGTGGCCCACATGGTGGCCACCGGATACGAGCGCAAATGGAGCATCACCGGCGAGTGGACCGCAATCATCGAGGAAGCGCTGACCGAGAAATACCGGACGAGGGCCCAGGAACTCGATGCGGAATTTACCCCTCCGGCGGAGTTCCTGGTGACCATGAACGACCATAAGCGGGCGGCGCTGCAACGATATTATGCCGCGTGGCGATAGGGCGCGGGGGCCAGGCGGGCTCGCGGGCATAAAACCTCTTACAACGAAGTTTCTTGGTGGCCCATGCGAGATCTTCCCTCCGGTGAGGAAATACCGGACTGTAGTTCCCCACACCGTTTCCTTCTGGGACTTGCGAAGGATCTGCGTACTCCGATCGCTCTCGGCGTGTTCTACGGGATCGTCACCATGCTGGCGCGTTCCTGCGTGCCGCTCGTGACCGGTCTCATCATCGACAGGGGCATCCTCGGCCACAGCCAGAAGGCGTTGCTGACCTGGGGCGCGGTGATGTTCGCCGTCGTTGTGCTCCAGGCGGCGACGACCACGCTCCAGGAGCGCTGCGACTGGGCGAACACCATGCGCGCCTCCTTCCGGACGATGCAGCTGGTCAACCGGCACGCGGCCCGTCTCGGCGCGACCCTGCGCGAGCGGACCTCCGCGGGCGAGGTGATGAACATCGGGGTCGGCGACATCACGCCGATCGGCTCCGCGCTGGCGGCGACCTCCCGGGGCGCCGGAGCCATCGTCGGCGTGGTCGTCGTCGCCGTCATCATGCTGACCTCCGCCTGGCAGCTCGGGCTGATCGTGCTGCTCGGCACCCCGCTGATCGTCTGGCTGCTCACCAAGATCCTGCTGCCCGTGAGGCGCAGGTTGCGGGAGGCGCGTGCACAGCAGGGCGCCCTGTCGGAGATCGCGGTCGACATCGCGGGCGGACTGCGGGTGCTGCGCGGTGTCGGCGGCGAGGAGCACTACGCACAGCTCTTCAGGACCGAGTCGCAGCGCGCCCGGGTGATAGCGACCGACGTGGCGCGGGTGCAGGGCGGTGTCGCCGGTGTGCGGACCGTGCTCACCGGCGTGTTCTCGCTGGCCGTGGTCTGGCTCGCCGCACGCCTGGTGCTGTCCGGCCAGCTGCAGGTCGGCGAGCTGGTCGCCTTTTACGGGTACACCGTCTTCCTCACCACCCCACTGCGCTGGATCACCGACTCGGTCGATCACCTGAACCAGGGCAGGGTCTCCGCCGACCGGGTCCGTACGTTCCTGACGCTGGAGCGGAACCTGCCGGACGGTCAGGAGGGCCGGGAGCCCGCGGCCGGGGCCGAGCTGGCGGACCCGGAGTCAGGCCTCGCCTTTCCCTCCGGCACGTTCCACGCGGTGGCCTGCGCCGCCCCGTCCGACGCCGCGGCCCTCGGCGACCGGCTGGGACGGTACGTCGACTCCGCGGCCACCGCCGACGGCACCCCGCTGGCGGACCTGTCCCTGGCAGCCGTACGCGAGCGTGTGCTGATCGTGCGCAACGACGACTACCTCTTCGCGGGAGTCCTCGGCCACGAACTGGATCCCACCCGCCGGGCTTCGCAGGAGCAGGTACGGGACGCCGTAGCGACCGCGTCCGCGCTGGAGATCATCGACGTCCTGCCGACGGGCCTGGAGAGCGAACTGCAGGCCGGCGGCGGGAACTTCTCGGGCGGCGAGCGCCAGCGGCTGCGGCTGGTCCGGGCGCTGCTCGCCGATCCGGAGATCCTGGTCATGATCGAGCCGACCAGCGCCCTGGACGGGGTGACCGAGGCGAAGGTGGCGCAGCAGCTGCGGGACCGGCGCACGGGCCGGACGACAGTGGTGTTCACCACCAGCCCGGCCGTCCTGGGCGTCGCCGACCGGGTCTGGTACGTGGAGGACCGCAAGGTGACCGCCTCCGGCACGCACGAGACCCTGCTGAGGAACACGCGCTACGAGTCGCTGGTGACAAGAGGAGTTGATCTGGCGTGACCGCGCTGCCCGTTGCGTCGCGGAAGACAGTGCGCAGCTACGCCCGCAGAGTCGTGCTCAAGCACCCGAAAGAGCTGGCCCTGGCGCTGGCCATGCAGGCCCTGACAGCGGCGTGCGCGCTCGTCACGCCCTGGCTGCTGGGCCGCCTGGTGGAGCAGGTGCAGGACGGGGTCGACCGGGTCACGGTGATGGCGCTGCTGATCATCGCCTTCCTGCTGCTGCAGGCCCTCACGCTGGGCCTGGCCACCTACTTCACATCCCGGCTGGCCGAGAAGGTCGTCGCCGAGCTGCGGGAGGACTTCGTACGTGACGTCCTCGACCTGCCGCTGGCCACGGTCGAGAGCGCCGGGGCCGGCGACCTTGTCAACCGCTCCACGCGGGACGTCGACGTACTCGCCCAGGCCGCCCGGGTGAACGTGCCGAGCACGCTGGTCACGCTCACCACCATGGTGGTGATGATCGGGGCCCTGCTGCTTGTGGGCTGGGTGATGATCTTCCCGTGCCTGCTGGCGGTGCCGGTCCTGTGGCCGATCGCCCGCTGGTACCTGTCCCGGGCGCGGGACGGCTACCTCCGTGAGCGGGCGTCGTATGCCAAGGCGACCGAGTCCCTGGGCGAGACGAGCGCGGGTGCGAGGACCGTCGAGTCCCTGGGCCTTGGCTCCTGGCGCGCCCGGCGGCTCCGTGAGGACATCGGGATCGCGTACGCCGCCGAGAGATACACGCTGCATCTGAGGTCCGTGTTCCTGCCGGTCACCGACACGGCCATCGCCATTCCCACGGTCGCCACCGTCGTCCTCGGCGGGCTGTTCTACGAGCACGGCTTGGTGTCGTTGGCCGGGATCACCGCCGCGACCCTCTACACCCAGCAGCTCGCGGGCCTCATCGACGTGCTGCTCTACAACCAGGACAAGCTCCAGCTCGCCGGTGCGTCCGTGGCCCGTCTGCTGGGCGTCGCGCAGGAGCGGTCCGAGGGGGCGCGCGGGCCGTCCGGGCCGCGCCGTGTTCCGGCCGCCGCCTCGCGGGACATCGAGGTGCGGGGGGTCTGCTACGGGTACACGGCGGACCACGACGTCCTGCACGACGTGAGTTTCATGGTGGGCGAGGGAGAGCGGATCGCCGTCGTCGGCCCGTCGGGTGCCGGCAAGACCACGCTGGGCCGGCTGCTCGCCGGGATCGACATACCGCGCACGGGCACCGTCTCGCTCGGTGGCGTGCCGCTGAGCGACATCCCCCGTGCCGAACTGCGCTCGGAGATCGCGCTGGTGACGCAGGACTACCACTTCTTCAAGGGGTCGGTCCGGGACAATCTGCTCCTTGCCAAGCCGTCCGCGGGCGACGACGAGCTGCGGGAGTGCCTGGAGGCGGTCGGCGCCTGGAACTGGGTGTCCGATCTGGGCCTCGACACCCGGCTGGGCAGCGGCACTCGGGAGATCTCCCCCGCCGAGGCGCAGCAGGTGTCGCTGGCCCGGCTGGTGCTCAGCGACCCACACACCCTGGTACTCGACGAGGCGACGTCGCTGCTCAACCCCAAGGTGGCGAGGAACCTGGAGCGCTCGCTCGCCGCGCTGCTGGCCGGCCGCACGGTGATCTCGATCGCCCACCGGCTGCACACCGCCCATGACGCGGACCGGGTGATCGTGATGGCGGAGGGCCGGGTCGTGGAGACGGGGTCCCATCAGGAGCTGCTCGCCGCGTCCGGCCCGTACGCCGCCCTGTGGAACTCGTGGCAGGGCACAGGGGAACTGTCCACCATGCCCGTCGGGGAGCCGGCCGCCGGCAGTTGACGCGGGGGGGGGGGGGGGGGCCCCCCCGCCCCCCCCCCCCCCCCCCCCCCCCCCGCCCCCCCCCGGGGGGCCCCCCCCCCGGGGGGGGGCGGGTTGGGGCGGGGGGGTGGGGCCGGGCCGCCCGGGGGGGGGGGGGGGGCGGCGGCGGGCTGGGGGGGGGGGGGGGGGGGGGGGGGGGGGGGGGGGGGCGGGCGCCCCCCCCCCCCCCCCCCCCGCGTCCGCTACCTCCGCTGCCCCGCCAGGTGTGCCCGTACATAGGGGAGTGCCGTGGTCTCCTCAAACGATCCGGGGGAGAACGCGGGGTGCACGTTGGCCTCGAAGACGACACCGCCGCCTTCCGGGGCCAGATCGACACCGGTGAACGGCAGCCCCATGGCCTTCGCGGAGGCGACGGCCAGCCGGCAGAGTCCGTCCGGCCATGCGTCGGTCGCCAGCGGCTCCACGGCTGCCCCCTGTGATTCGTTGCAGGGGGCGTCCGGGTCGTCCTGGACGTGCTCACAGACCTGGAGCACGGTGCCGTTCAGGACGATGATGCGGAACTGGTGCCGCTTTCCCCGCGCGTTGAAGTTGAGGGCGTCACGCGCCATCAGCCATTTCCGTTCCGCGTCGCCGTAGTACGCGGCCGCGCGGCGGAGCTGGGACGTCGAGGTGATGTGGAAGACGTCCGCACCGCCCATGCCGACCGCAGGCCGGGCCCATACGTTCCCGCCGAGCCGCCGGAAGGCGTCGAGTGCCTCCGCATCACCGGGCCCGTCGAGTACGACGGTCTCCGCGTAAGGAATGCCGTGCCGTGTGAACCTGTCCACCATCAGGTCCTTCTCGGTGGCCGCACGCCAACGCTCCGGAGCGGTGGCCAGCGGCCATGCGGCCTGCCGGTGCAGCACGTGCTGCACGTCCTCGAAGTCCCGCCGCCTCTCAGGCGGTATCTCATAAACGATGACGACGGAGGCCATCACCGGCCCCTCGGCCAGTGGCGTGGTGATGCTCAATCCCTTCGGCGCGCTCTCCACGCGACCTCCGCCACCGGGGAAGAAGTTCTGGGCGTCGACGAGTACGGGAGATCTCCCGGTGCAGTGCTTGACCGCGTCGACCAGATACTCCCGGCTTCCTTCCATCGAACTGTGATCGGTGATCAGCACCGGTCCCGCCTCGCTGTCCATCCAGGCCTCCGTCGTCGGATCCGTTCACTGAGACGCTTGGTCCCCGGCCCCCGGGCGGGTGCCGCCCGGGAAACCCGGGAGGGCGTCGAGCAGCGGGCCTGCGCCGAAGCGCACGACGTCCGTCACGGGGAGCCCGGTCTCCCAGCCCGTCCTGTCGATGGTCTTCCGCGCCTCGGCGTCGTCGAGCCCTGCGGTGTTGAGAGAGATCGCGACGACCCGGCTGCTGCGTCCGTGGTGCAGCCAGTTCACGGCTGTCTCGTTCATCTCCACCAGTTCGGTCAGCGGCGGGATACGGCAGTTGTCGTAATGCCGGACGTGGGAGTCGGCAACGCGGTGGCACAGGACCATGAAGTCGGGAAGCGCGCCGTGCAGCAGTCCCAGGGTGAGCCCTGTGGCTATGGGGCTGTTCAGTGCGGCCTGGCCCTCGACGAAGACCCAGTCACTGCGTTCCGAGGCGCTGCGCACCGCCTCGTCCATGTAGCCGTTGAGGAAGTCGCTCCTGATGGCGTCCGCGGGAATGCCGGAATGAGCGATCATTATGCCGATCTGTCCCGTGGCGACGAACTCGGAACCGACCCCGCGGAGTTGCGCCGTGCGATGCATCTCCAGTGTGGTGGTCATCTTGCCGACGTATGTGTCGCTGCCGACCGTCAGGACCACGTTGGTCCCGGGCCGGCGCGGCAGATACCGGGCCGAGCGCGCGCCCTCGGGCGGCTTGCGCACATCCCACAGGGCGACCCCCTTCGCCGCGGCGAGAGCGGAAAGCTCGGGGTCGTTGCCGAGGAAGTAGTGGAGGCCGCTGATCACGTGGAGGCCGTGTCCCACGGCCGTGCGGACGGCCTCCCGGAGTTTCGGGGGAAGCTCGGAATGCATGGGTTCGAGGCCCAGCAGCAGCGTGTCCGGTCCGTAAGCCAGGGCGGCCGCCAGGTCGGGCACGATGGGCACCCGGGCGGACAGCTTCGCGCGGAGGACGGCCGCCGGGTCCTGGCCGCTGGTGCGGCTGTCGATGATGCAGACGACATGCTCGCCCCGGTACCGCAGGACCCCCTCGGTGGTCTTCGAGTCCTGCCAGGCGAACTCACTATCGACATAAATCGCGATCTTCTCTGACTTGATCATTTTCGTCCACTGTGACGGATCCGGCTCGACCACCGGCTCCGCCTCCTGAGTGAGTGGGGTCCCGGGCGAGCCGGGTAGCCCCAGGGCTGTCGCGGGGGTGCTACAGGGGGCGTTCAGTCCAAATAGCTGGCGCCGTCGAGGTGCGGGCCGTTGCGGGGCGCAAGGCCGCGGGCGGCGCCGCGCAGCGTGCAGGCGGAGTTCAGGTGGTGTGATCTGAGGCCTACGAGGCCCCGTCTGGCCAGTGCCTCGACGACCGCGGGGCCAAGGATGACGCGGCCACCCGCGGCCACGTAGGTCTGTGCCACGCTGTCGACCTCATGGCCGTGCGTCTCGCGGATCGCCTCGCACAGCTCCTGTTCCGCCCGGGTGACCGGAGCCATCGGCGACGGTTTTGGGGGCGGTCGCCAGCCCTCCGCGGGAACCTCCGGCGGCCACCATCCCGACGCGTCGTCCTCCGGTACGTAACGCTGCGGTGCCGCCACGTCCAGGTGGTCGTGGAGCATGCCGCACACATGGTCGTGGACGTCGGTGAGCGGGGTGCCGGGTGTCAGTGCCACCCGGGCCAGCAGCTCGCCGGCCTCGACGCACACCCGCGCCGCGCGCACGCCCGGTGCGCCCTCCAGAACCCGCCGGAGGGTGTCGGGCGCTACCCAGTTCCCGCCGGTCCACCAACTGTCTGTCACCATGCCGAGGTCCGGCGGCAGCAGCACATCGGCGTCGCCGACCCGGGCCGTGGGCCGGTCGGCCATGAACTGCAGCAGGTCGGGCAGGACATCGGCGAAGGAGTGCGCAACACGCCGCGGCAGCATCGCGGCGTCCACGTCCAGGTCCAGCACGACCGTGTCGCCCCGCACATAGACGTAGACCATGAAGAGCCACGGCCGCCCGTTCACCTCCCAGGTGTCGCTGCGGGCGGCGATCCGGCCCGTGGACCCGGCTGGTCCGGCGGCGCCGGCGCCCCGGGACACCCCCTGGTAGTTGAAGCAGGGCGGCATCACGAAGCCCACGCCGCGCTCAGCCAAGGTCTGGGCCCGCTCCTCCGGTGCGACGGGGCCGTGCCGTAGGTCCTCCTCGTAGGCGCGCAGCATCCCTGTGCACAGGCCGTGCAGGGCGTCCTCGAAGGAGGCGTCGTCCTCGATCGCCAGTGGGATTTCCATGGGCCGCATCTGGCATTCGATCCCGTGGTCCTGCTGCGTCCGGTTGGACACATAGTTCGCGAACAGCATGGTGCGCTGACCGTGGTACCGGCTGAGCAGCCAGGCGACGGCGAACAGGAACACCATCGGCCGGGTGGCCGGGCCCCCCGCGCAGATGCGGTCCACCACGGGGAGCAGGTCCTCGTACGTGGTGGACGACAGCAGGAACCGTTCGGGGCCCGGCTCTCCGGCGGAGGGCAGGGGAGCGGGTATCTGAGGTGTACGGACGGCCACGTCGGGGCCCCTGCGGCCGGGTGACGGGGGGCGGCCGGACTGCCGGAGCTCGGCCAGGGCCCGGTCAAGCGGCTGGGTGAGCGGTGCCGGGGTGTCGCCGCCATGTGCCAGGTCCAGCAGTTGCTGCTGCCAGTTCGCCAGTCCGGTGCCGTCGCTGACGATGTGGTCGAACACCAGGTTCAGGCAGCGGACCTCGGGGCCCTCGGTGAACAGCCGGACAGCCCACAGCGGCCCCACCCGGTCCACCCCCGCGATCATGGGCCCTTCCTCCTGGGCCCGCCGGAACGCATCGAGCTCGGACACCCTGCTCAAGGACACCGGCGGTCGGAACGTCTCATGGCCGAAAACGATCTGCACCGGAAGCCCGTCCGGGCCCATGACGAAGACGGTACGCAGAATCTCGTGCCGCTCGGCGAGTACGGTCAGCGCCCTGATGACGCCGTCCGTGGACAGGCCCGGGGGCATCTCCCACCATTTGGACCAGGTCGCGAAGAGCTCTCCCTGACCTCGCCAGTACGAGCGCAGCCAGGTGCGTTGCTGAGCCAGCGTCAGGGGGCCGCTGCGCACGATACTCGTCAAGGTCTGGCCTTTCTGGCTCCCCGGCCGGAACATCACACCCGTCGGCCGTACCAAGAAATTGAAGAGGTGTGGCGCACCGGCTATTCATGCATCGACCTCGGGCGCCATCCGTTTTTCATTCCGCTACGCGCCGTGCCCGTGAATTCAAGACGCAATTTCATGCTGGCATGGCCTCTGAGGCCAGTCAAGAGCCGCCAGGAGCAGCCAAAGAGGGCCGGCGATACCGCACGGACTGCAGAATTTCGTCCGTTTCGGGGTAAATTCCAGGCAGATGGCACGCCTCGGTGTGCGACAGCGGTAAAGCACTCCGCGGCAATGCGAATCTCTTGACGGTGCAGCCCGGATCTCCTATATTGCGATGAGGATTCATTCGCTTTCTTTCGCCTCTCGATTGCATTTCGCTGCACTGAGGTTTTCTCAACGGAATGAACTCTGTGAAGCGGGTTGAACGCCGCGTTCGTGGCCGCGATGCACTGCCCGGCCCGCGCCGTACAAGGCGGCCGCCGGCGGTTCACTCTCAGCCCTCTTGGCGTCGGTCAAACCGCTACCCTGCGCGTATCTCACACCCCACAGCTACCGACCCGACTCAGACCCAGCCCGGCGAGCGTCGCCTGCGCCACGTCGGCCACGCCGGCGTTCTACGGCTGGGGGAGCGGCAGTTGGAGAAGCGGCGCGAGGGCGGGGGCGGAGGCGGCCGGCGAGGCAGTCGGCCGTGGTTCGCCTTCCGCTGTGTCCCGTGCGGTGAAGGCCGTCAGATCCTGGAGGATGGCCCGGCCGACCTCGCGCTCGCGCGTCTGCAGGTAGAAGTGGCCGCCGTCGAAGAGCCGGGCGCTGTGTCGCCCGGTGGTGTACTCGGCCCACTTCCCGAAGCCGTCACGCGGCACACCGGCGTCCTGCTTCCCGCAGTAACTGCTGATGGGGCACCCGACTTTGTGGCCTGCGTGGTCCTGGTAGGTCTCGACGGCCTTGTAGTCGGCACGCAGCGAGGGAAGCGCCATGGCCAGCAGATCTTTGTCGGCGAGCAACTCGGGTGGTGTGCCTCCGAGTCCGGCGAGATGACCGGTGAACTGCTCGTCGTCCATGGTGTGGACCCTCCGGCCGAAGGGGACGGAAGGGGCGGCCCGGCCCGAGACGATCAGCCCTGCGAGCGGGCGCCCCCGGTGTCGTTCGAGCCGCAGCGCCACCTCGTAGGCCAGGAGGGCACCCATGCTGTGTCCGAAGAGGGCCAAGGGCCGGTTCCGCCAGGGGCGCAGGGCGTGCGCGGCGTGGTCCGCCATTCGCCGGAGATCGTCCACGGCGGGCTCGGCCAGCCGGTCCTGCCTGCCGGGGTACTGCGCGATCAGTACCTCGGCCGCGGCGGACAGCTCCGCGGAGAGGGGAAGATGCGCCGACGCCGAGCCGCCGGCGTGGGGGAAGCAGACCAGGGTCGGGCCGTCGGCTCCGGGGTCGTGGAACTGCCGAATCCACGCGTTGTGGACGGTTTTGTAACGGCGTGTGATGGTCATTGTTCCTCTCGCACCTCTCAGCGCGGCTGTCCCGCCGACGGGACAGCCCGCGGACCGCACCGCCCTCACGCGGCTGTGCGCCTCACTCCCGGAGTTCGAGTGTGCAGCACTTGACGCTGCCTCCGGCCTTCAGCAGCTCGTTCAGATCGGCGCCGACAGGATGGTAGCCGCGCTCACGCAACCGCGCGGCGAGGCCTACGGCTGCCTGGGGCAGGACGACGTTGAAGCCGTCCGACAGCGCGTTGAGGCCGAACACGGCGGCATCGGCCTCCTCGGCGAGGATCGCGTCCGGGAACCGCTCGGCCAGCTCCGCCCGGCTCTGAAGGGAGAACGCTTCCGGGTAGTACATGATCTGCTCGTCCCCGAGCACGGACAGTGCCGTATCGAGGTGGTAGAACCGCGGATCGACGAGGGTCAGGCTGATCACAGGGCGCCCGAAGAATTCGCGCACCTCGTCGTGGGCCCGGGGGTCGGAGCGGAAGCCGGTGCCGGCCAGAATCGCCCCGCCGGTGAAGAGGAAGTCGCCCTCGCCCTCGTTGACGTACTCCGCCTGCCCGACCGTGGACCAGCCGCCGCGGCCGAACCACTCCAGGTAGGCCGCGGACTCGTCCCTGCGCTGAGGATGCCGAAAGCGCGCGACGAGCGCCTTGCCGTCCACGACGAGGGCGCCGTTCGCGGCGAAGACCATGTCGGGAAGTCCCGGTACGGGCTCGATCAGCTGTACGTCGTGGCCCAGGGTGACGAAGGTGTCGAACAGGCCTTTCCACTGCGCCAGTCCGGTCTGCGTCGAGGTGGGGCGGGCCGGGTCCATCCACGGATTGATCGAGTAGGTGACGTCGAAGTATATGGGGCGACACATCAGATAACGCCGGGGTGATGCCTTTCGCTGTTCGTACGTCGTCTGTTCCGCCTGTTCGTGCGGCACTTCAACTCCCTTCTGTCGGTGGAACTTCGAGAATTCAGGAACCCGTTCCGGAGCGGCTCCCGGAAGAGAAAGGAATAACGTAGCAAAACCAAAAGTCAATGCCCGCCCGGTCCAGGGCAGTTCGCGGCAGCCGTCCTGCGATTCGAGCGAGGCGCTGCGACACCATGACCCTGTTCGCCGAACCGACGATCGGTGGCCCGCTCGCGGACCTCGGGGGAGGGGGCCGGCTCGGCCGCAGCGTCTCCCGGAGGTGATCGACGGCGGCGCCGAGGCTGGGCCTTTCGCCGTACACCTTCCCGTGATTCCGGCTTCCGCATTACTGTCCTGTCGGCGGGACAACCGGTGCCCGGCGGGATACCCGTATCGTCGTCTCTTGCACTGTGTTTCTCCGGTCATTTACCTTGGCCTCACGATGGCCCGCCGGACGGGCCGGTGAAGAAGAGGTGCTTTCCACCTCGGGAGCGGCGACGCCGCGGCGCGAGTCAATTCCCGTACGGCCTGTGAGCGTCGGACACCATGCGGCACGGGTAAGCAGCGGATATTCACGAGATACTCGTTCCGGCCATTCAAAGGATTTTGTCTCGCCGGCGGGACAGCGGAAAGGGCTCCCAGCAGCCGTGTTGGTGGTGACGGGTCCGAGGGCCGGGCCGGCAATGGCGTGGGCGGGAGATCCCGTCCGGCGGAGGAAGGGAAGGCTGGCAATGGAATTGCCGCCGCAGGTTTACCAGCGAGGTGGACAGGACGAAGCGTCAGAGCGGCAGGCCGCGCCTTCGAGTGTGCCGGTGTCACTCGTGGAGGAGATCTCGGCGCTGTGGGGGGAGTACCTGGACGGCCGTGAAGTCGGGCCGGACGACGACTTCTTCGCGCTCGGCGGCAATTCGCTGATCGGGATAAGGATCATCGACCGGGTGTCCCAGGACTACGGTGTCGAGCTGTCCGTGCGCGCCTTCTACCTGGCGCAGACCCCGGCCCGGGTCGCCGAGCTGATCGAGCAGGAGAGGACACGGACGTGAGGTTGACGCCGGGCCCCGCGCGCGATGTCGACCTCGATCGCGTCGACCTGTTCGACCTGGACCTCTACACCTCGGGCGATCCGCACCCGAT
Source organism: Streptomyces sp. NPDC051217 (assembly GCF_044455465.1). Classification (NCBI taxonomy): domain Bacteria; kingdom Bacillati; phylum Actinomycetota; class Actinomycetes; order Kitasatosporales; family Streptomycetaceae; genus Streptomyces; species Streptomyces sp. NPDC051217. The sequence goes on along the minus strand of NZ_JBITEV010000012.1, from coordinate 137,418 downwards.
CTGGGACGTGATGCGGGCGAAGGCGCCCCTGCACCACCAAGTCCTGCCGGACGGCCGGGAGTTCTGGTCGGTGACCCGCTACGACGACGTCTGCCGGGTGCTCGGCGACCACCGGGAGTTCACCTCGGAGCGCGGCACGGTGGTCACACACCTCGGGGTGGACGACGTCGCCGCCGGCAAGCTGATGACGTCCACCGACCCGCCGCGGCACACCCAGGTCCGCAGGGCGATCGGCGCCAAGCTCACCGCGCGGGCCTTGGCGCCCTGGGAGGACCGGATCCGGCAGGCGATCGTGCGCTTCCTTGAGCCGGCTCTCGACGGCGGCACCTTCGACCTGGCCGAGCAGGCGCTGCTCCTGCCGGCGATCGTCACGGGCCCGCTTCTGGGGATCCCGGAGCGGGACTGGGCCGAACTCGTGCAGCTGACCGCGATGGTGACGGCCCCTTCGGACCCGCACTTCCAGTACGGCAGTGAAGCCGCGACGCTGGCCATCTCCCACCACGAGCTGGTCACTTACGTCACCGAGTGGGTCAAACGGCGGCGATCGGCCGGAGGCGAGGACGGGAGCCTGCTCGACCACCTCATGAGCGTCCGCGTGGAGGACGCGCCGCTGACCGACGAGGAAATCGCCCTCGACGGCTACAGCATTCTCCTGGGCGCCAACGTGACGACGCCGCACACCGTCTCGGGCACGGTCCACGCGCTCATCGAGCGGCCCGAGCAGTTCGCGAAGGCGCAGGCAGACCCGTCGCTGGTCCCGAACCTCGCCGAGGAAGGACTGCGTTGGACATCGGCCGCCTGTAACTTCATGCGGTACGCGGTGAGTGACACCCGGATCGGCGGGGGCACGGTCCCGGCCGGCGGGGCGGTTGTCGCGTGGATCGGGTCGGCCAACCGGGACGAGTCCCAGTTCATCGACGCGCACGAGTTCGACATCACGCGCAGCGGCGCGAAGCGCCAGATCGCGTTCGGGTTCGGGCCCCACTTCTGCATCGGAGCACCGCTGGCCCGGCTGACCCTGCGCGTCTTCTTCGAAGAACTGCTCCAGCGCTTCGGATCGATCGAACTCGATGGCGAACCGCAGCACCTGCGCTCGTACTTCATCGCCGGTATGACCCACCTCCCCATCGTCGCCAAGAAACGAAAGACGCCATGACCTCCGGCTTCACCACCGCCACGTCGCCGTGGTTCGTCCGGCTGCGACCCACCGACCACCCCGCCCGGATCTTCTGCTTCCCCTTCTCCGGGTCCGGGGCTTCGGCCTTCAGCGCCTGGCCGGCCGCGATCGACGACGTCGAGGTCTGCCCGGTGCAGTTCCCCGGCCGCGAGAGCCGGATGGCCGAACCCCACTACGGCACCTACGAGAACCTCGCCGCCGGCCTGGTCGAGCCACTGGTCCCGCTGCTCGACCGGCCGTTCGCGTTCTTCGGGCACTGCGCGGGTGCGCTGCCCGCGTTCGAGACCGTGGTCCGGCTCGCCGAGCAGGGTCTGCCCCTGCCGGACCGCCTCTTCGTGTCGGGCCAGCCGGCACCGCACGAGGCCTCGCGCGACCGGATGCTCACCATGACGGAGTCCGAGCTGCGCACCGAGTTGGAGACGTTCCTCCGCGGCCGGGGGATCCAGCCGAGGCCGGACATGATCGACATGGGCATGGCCGTGCTGCTCCGTGATCACGCCGCCGCGGGTGAGTACCGGCGGGCGGAGCCGGTCGCGGTGCCGTGCCCCATCGTCGTACTGCATTGGCGGGACGACTCCGACGTGAGCCTCGACGACCTCGAGGGGTGGCGTCAGTACTCGGACTCGGTCGATATCCGGGTCGTCGACGGCGGCCACTACGACTTCATGAACGCGCCGGAAGAGCTACGGGAGTTGCTGACCTCTTGGCGGTGAAAGCAGCGCAGCCCGCACGAGCCGTACACCGAGGGAACCGGAAGGGATACGTATGAGTGGCGCAGCCACCGATATCGCCGTCATCGGGATGTCGTGCCGCTTCCCCGGCGTGCGCGACCTGGGTGAGTTCTGGCGCTTGCTGCTCGACGGGAAGTCGACCGTCGGAACGTTTCCCCAGCAGCGGGCGGCCGGCTCGAAGTACCCGTCCCACCCGGACGCCGCCACCGTGAACTCAGGCTCGTTCTTCGACTCCATCGACGGGTTCGACGCGGAGTTCTTCGGTACGGCTCCGGCGGAGGCGGCCGCCATGGACCCCGTGCAGCGGCTGGGATTGGAACTCGCCTGGGAGGCGGTCGAGGACGCCCGTGTTCCGGCGACCGCACTCGCGGGCCGCGAGATCGATGTCGTGGTCGGCGCGGCGTCCTCCGGGTACGAGCTGCTGCGCAAGCTGTCCGGCAGCGACCAGGATGACCACTACGCCGCGCTCGGCTCCAGCGGCGCGTTGGTCGCGAACCGGATATCGAGCCTGTTCGACCTCCGCGGCATGAGTTTCTGCGCGGACTCGGGTCAATCCTCGTCACTCGTGTCGTTGGCGCTGACCTGCGACCGGATACGGAGCGGCGCGGTCGACATGGCGGTCGCGGGCGGCGTGCACCTGATCGTCGACCCGGAAGCGGGCCTCGGCCTGGCGAATCTGGGCGCCTTGTCGCCGGACGGCCACTGCTTCCCCTTCGACGAACGCGCCAACGGCTTCATCCGGGGAGAGGGCGGGGCGTTCGTCCTGCTGAAGCGGCTCGACCACGCCGTCGCCGATGGTGATCACATCTACGCGGTGGTTCGCGGCTGGGGCGTCAGCAGCGGTGGTGCGTCCTCCCGGATGCCGGATCCCAGCCCCAGCGGGCAGGCGGCAGCCGTACTGTCCGCTCTCCGGCACGCCGCTGTTCCTTTCGACGGTGTCGACTACGTCGAGGCCCACGGCACTGGCACACGACTCGGCGATCCGGCTGAGCTGTCCGGTCTGCGCGAGGTGTTCCGGCAGACCGGCCGGAGCCGCACCCTGACGATCGGCTCGGTGAAGGCGAACGTCGGGCACCTGGAGCCGGCCGCGGGGATTGTCGGCTTCGTGAAGGCAGTGCTCTGCGTGGACCGCGCTCACCTGGTTCCGAATCGGAACTTCCGGGCTCCGAACCCCGCCGTTCCTGACTTCCAGAAGGACTTCGACGTGCTCCGGGCCCCGCGGCCCTGGCCGAGCTCCCCGGGCCGGCCGCGGCGGGCAGGGGTGTCGTCGGTCGGGATGGGTGGCACCAACGCGCACGTGCTCATCGAACAGGCTCCCGAGGAGCAGCCGGAACCCCGTTCCACGGGCGAGGACTTGCCCTCCGCGGTCGTTTCCGGGGTGGTGCCGTGGGTGCTGTCGGCCCGTACGGAGTCGGCATTGCGGGAACAGGCGGCGCGGTTGCGGGGTCTCGTGGCCGCGGACGCGTCGCTGTCGACGGCCGACGTGGGGCATTCGCTGGTGTCGACGCGGCCGTCTTTCGAGCACCGGGTGGTGGTACTGAGCGGCGACCGTGAGGAGGCGCTGACCGGTCTCGACCTGGTGGCGGCGGGCGGTGACGCGGCACGGGTGGTTCGCGGCGTCGCCGCGGGATCGCTGGGCCCGGTCGTCTTCGTGTTCCCCGGCCAGGGGTCGCAGTGGCTGGGCATGGGAAGACAGCTGTACGCGGAGTCGGAGGTCTTCGCGCGCGGCATCGACGAGTGCGCGCGTGCTCTGGAGCCCTGGCTGGACTGGTCACTGGTGGACCTGGTGACCGGTGCGGAGTCGGCGCCGTCGCTGGAGCGCGGGGACGCCGTGGTGCAACCCGCGTTGTTCGCGATGATGGTGTCCTTGGCGAGGGTGTGGCGGTCGCTGGGAGTGGTCCCCGATGTGGTGGTGGGGCACTCGCAGGGCGAGATCGCCGCGGCGTGCGCGTCGGGCGCCCTCTCCCTCGACGACGCGGCGCGGGTTGTCGCCCTGCGCAGCAGGGCTCTGACCGATCTGGTCGGCCTGGGCGGGCTGAATGCGGTGGCCGCGCCCCTCGCATGGGTCGAGGACCGATTGGGGCCGTGGTCGGGGCGGCTGTCCGTGGGCGTGGTCAACGGGCCGGCCTCCGTGGTGATCTCCGGGGACCTCGAAGCACTGGGCGAATTCGCCGCGATGGCGGCCGATGACGGTGTCCGGGTGCGCCGGATCAAGGTCGCGTACGCGTCCCACTCCCACCAGGTCGAACGCATCCGCGATCAGGTACTCAAGGCCGCCGCGGAGGTCGCACCGAGGGAAACAGCGGTGGAGTTCCACTCCACGGTCACTGGAGGACAGCTCGACCCCCGGAAGCTCGACGCCTCGTACTGGTACGACAATCTGCGCTCGACGGTGCGCTTCGGCGAGGTCGTCGAGCGCCTGATGCGTGACCGCGGTGGCGTGTTCGTGGAAATCAGTCCGCATCCGTTGCTCCAGGTGGCGATGGAGGAGACCGCCGACGCGCTGGCGACTTCACCGGTGGTGGTGGGCACCCTGCACAAGGACGACGGGAGTGCGGGCAAGATCCTTACATCGCTGGCCGAACTGCACGTGCGGGGTGTGCCAGTGAGCTGGGAAGCGGTGTTCGCCGCGGACCGGCCGCGCCGGATCGGCCTGCCGACGTACGCCTTCCAGCGGCGGCGCTACTGGCTGACAGCACCTGATGAAACCCGCACCACGCATACGGGCCCCTCCGTGCACGCGATCGGAGCAGGTGCTCACCAGCCCGCCGGCGTCGGCAGCAAGGCAGCGGACCTGAGTTCGGAGTCATCGGCGCTCGATCTTGTATGCGCCGAAACGGCGGTGGTGCTGAGCGACAAGGACGCGGGTCTGACGGGCGCCGATCTGGCGGCAAGGTCGACCGAAACTTTCAAGGATCTGGGTTTCGACTCCTCGATGGCCGTGCGGCTCCGCAACCGGCTTGCCACGGCGGCCGGTGTGCGGCTCCCGGCCACTGTCGCGTTCTCCTATCCCACTCCGCAATCGCTCGGCGGCCACATCTTCTCCCTCCTGGAACCGGAGGCGCCCGACGTCACGGAGGTGACGGGGGAAACGAGTCCGGAAAACCGGAGTGATGACGAATTGTACGAATTGATCGACCGCGGATATATGTAGCACCACCTGTTCGTCAAGCAACGTTGGGGGAGGCCCTGGTGGAAGGCGTCGACAAGCTCCGGTCCTACTTGCAACGCGCCGTCGGCGATGCGCAGGCCCTGCGCGAGCGGGTGCGCGAGCTGGAGGAGTCCGGCCGCGAGCCGATCGCGATCGTGGGCATGTCCTGCCGCTATCCGGGAGATGTCCGCGCCCCCGAGGACCTGTGGCGCCTCGTCAGCGAAGGCGTCGACGCCATCACCGACTTCCCCACCGGTCGCGGCTGGGACACAGAGAAGCTTCTCGATACCGACCCGGATCGACCCGGTGCGTCCTATGTCACCAAGGGCGGCTTCCTGTCGGGTGCGGGGGAGTTCGATGCCGGTTTCTTCGGGATCAGTCCGCGTGAGGCGACGGCGATGGATCCGCAGCAGCGGTTGTTGCTGGAGACGGCGTGGGAGGCGTTCGAGCGGGCGGGCGTGGATCCGGCCGAGCTGCGTGGCAGCCAGACGGGGGTCTTCGTCGGCGCGATGAGTCAGGAGTACGGCCCTCATCTGCACGACGGTGCTGCTGGGTTCGACGGGTATTTGTTGACTGGCAACACCGCGAGTGTCCTCTCTGGTCGTGTCGCCTATTCCTTCGGGTTCGAGGGGCCGGCGGTGACGGTGGATACCGCGTGCTCGTCCTCGCTGGTCTCGATGCACCTGGCGGCGCAGGCGCTGCGCACCGGCGAGTGCTCCCTGGCCCTGGCCGGTGGCGTCACCGCCATGGCCACCCCGGGCATGTTCGTGGAGTTCAGCCGCCAGCGCGGGCTTGCGACCGACGGGCGGTGCAAGGCGTTCGCCGAGGCTGCTGACGGCACCGGTTGGGCGGAGGGTGTGGGTCTGCTGTTGCTGGAGCGGCTGTCCGACGCGCGGAGGAATGGTCATGAGGTGTTGGCGGTCGTGCGTGGTTCGGCGGTCAATCAGGATGGTGCGTCCAATGGGCTGACCGCTCCCAATGGGCGCTCGCAGGAGCGCGTGATCCGGCAGGCGCTGGCCAGCGGGGGTCTCACGCCGGGCGATGTCGACGTGGTTGAGGCGCATGGCACGGGTACGACGTTGGGTGACCCGATCGAGGCGCAGGCGCTGCTGGCGACTTATGGTCAGGACCGGCCGGAGGATCGGCCGTTGTGGCTGGGTTCGCTGAAGTCGAACATTGGTCACAGCCAGGCTGCGGCGGGTGTGGGCGGCGTCATCAAGATGGTGATGGCCATGCGCCACGGCCTGCTGCCCAAGACGCTCCACGTCGACGCCCCCTCGCCCCACATCGATTGGGCGTCCGGTGCGGTGGAGTTGTTGACGGAGGCGAGGTCGTGGCCGGAGACCGGTCGTCCGCGCCGGGCCGGTGTGTCGTCGTTCGGTGTCAGCGGGACGAACGCGCACTTGGTGCTGGAACAGGCTCCGGAGGTTGAGGAGTCTTCTGCCCGGAGTGTGGTGGGGCCGGTGGTGGTGACGGATGGGGTGTTGCCGTGGGTGGTGTCGGCGAAGTCTGAGGCTGCGTTGGGGGAGCAGGCGCGGCGGTTGTTGGATCATCTTGACCGTGATCCGGGGGTGACACCGGTTGAGGTGGGTCATGCGTTGGTGGCGGGCCGGTCGGTGTTTGATCGTCGGGCGGTGGTGGTCGGCCGTGAACTGGCTGATTTCCGGGGTGCGTTGGCGGCGTTGGCTTCCGGTGAGCCCTCCCCGCATGTGGTGACCGGGTTGGCGGCCCAGCCGGGGAAGACGGTGTTCGTGTTTCCCGGTCAGGGTTCGCAGTGGGCCGGTATGGGTGTGGGTTTGATGCGTACGTCGCCGGTGTTCGCCCAGCAGTTGGATGAGTGTGCGGCGGCGCTTGAACCGCACACGGGCTGGAATCTGGTTGATGTTCTGGGTCAGGTGCCGGGTGCTCCGAGTCTGGAGCGGGTTGATGTGGTGCAGCCGGCCTTGTGGGCGGTGATGGTGTCTCTGGCTCGTCTGTGGGAGCACGTGGGTGTGGTTCCGGATGCGGTGGTGGGTCATTCGCAGGGTGAGATCGCCGCCGCACACATTGCCGGCATTCTCACGCTGGAGGACTCCGCCCGGATTGTGGCGCTGCGCTCTCAGGCCATCGCAGGAATTGCCGGTCGGGGTGGGATGGTGTCGGTTCCCCTTCCCATGGTGGATGTTGAGGATCTGATCGTCCGCTGGGCGGGACGGGTGTTCGTGGCGACGGTCAATGGGCCCTCGTCCACGGTGGTCGCGGGGGACAGCGATGCTGTCGAGGAGTTGCTGGCTCACTGTGAGAGTGAGGGCATCCGGGCTCGTCGCGTTCCGGTCGACTATGCCTCCCACACCCCACATGTGGAGGCTCTCCATGACCGGTTGCTGGAGTTGTTGGCACCTGTCGCACCTCAGCCGACCACGGTTGCTTTCTATTCGTCGGTCGCTGGTCATGTTGGTGGTGTGATGGCTGATACCACGGTGATGGGTGCCGAGTACTGGTACGAGAACCTGGCCACCACCGTCGATTTCCAGGCCGCTACCCGGGCCCTGTTGGACGACGGGCACACGTTGTTCATCGAGTCCAGCCCCCATCCCGTTCTTACCCACCCCGTCCAGGAGACCGCCGAGGACCACACGAGCACCGGCGAGATCGCCGTGACAGGGACTCTGCGCCGGGACGAGGACACCTGGCAGCGTGTACTGACCTCGCTGGCCACCGCCCACACCCACACCACCGTCAACTGGGCCGGTTTCTACCCCACCACCCGGCCCACCCACCTCGACCTCCCCACCTACCCCTTCGAGCACCGGCACTACTGGCTGCTGGACACCGACCAGGCCGGCACCGATCCCCACGCCCTCGGCCTGCACGCCGTCGACCACGGTCTGCTCGGTGCCGCCGTCGACCTCGCGGACGACGACGGCCACCTGTTCACCGGGAGCCTGTCGCTGCGCAGCCACCCCTGGCTGGCCGACCACGCCGTCCACGACACCCCCCTCCTGCCCGGCACCGCGTTCGTCGAACTCGCCCTCCACGTCGGCCAAGCCACCGGCACCCCCCATCTGGAAGACCTGGCCCTCGAAGCACCCCTGATTCTCCCGGCCGTCGGCGGTGTTCACCTGCAGGTACACGTGGAGGTATCTGACGGTGACGGCCGCCGGGCCCTCAGCATTCACTCCCGACTCGACGACGGCACACCCGACCGGCCCTGGACCCGTCACGCCATCGGCACGCTCGCCCCCCAGGCGTCCGCCACATCGAACGCGGCCGAGTGGGCGAAGTTGGCGGCCTGGCCGCCGGCTGGCGCCACTCCCTTGCCCGCCGACACCCTCTACGACCTCCTGGCGGACCGCGGTTACCGCTATGGCGCCACCTTCCAGGGTGTGACCGCCGCCTGGCGCCATGGCGGCACCCTCTACGCCGAGGTCACCCTCCCCACCGACGCCACCGACATCGACCGCTACGGCATCCACCCCGCGCTCCTCGACGCCACGCAACACCCGATCGGCATCGGCGGTCTTGAGCAGCGCCCGGACGAGGTGCTTCTTCCGTTCGCCTGGTCGAACGTCCAGCTTTACGCCGTGGGTGCCCGGGCACTGCGCGTCCAGATCACCCCTTCTGGCGCGGGGACGCTGGGCTTCAGGCTTGCCGATCCCGCCGGGCTGCCGGTCGCCGAGGTGGGGTCGCTGGCCATGCGGCCGATCACCACCGAGCAGCTGGCGAAGGCCGCCGCGACGGGAGGAGACGACCACCTGTTCCGCCTGGCATGGACCCCCACGCCCGTCGCGGAGACCCTCAAGACCGGTCGAGTGGCGTTCCTGGGCCCCACTCTTCCGGAGGCACTGGTCACGTCGCTGCCCGACGATGTCGCGGTCGAGAGTTACCCGGAGCTGGCGCAGCTACTGGCGGACGATACCGCCCCCCTCCCGGACCTGGTCATCGACATCGGCCTGCTGGAGCGTTCCGGCTCGGCCGAGGACGTTCCCGGCTCCGCGCGCGAGGCCGTTCAGTACGCCTTGGACATGGTCCAGTCATGGCTGGCCGAGGAGCGCCTGGCCGACAGTCGGCTCGTGTTCGTCACCAGGCGAGCCGTCGCGGTCCACGCCGACACCGAGTCGCCAAGCCCCGCAGACGCCGCCGTCTGGGGCCTGATCCGTACGGCTCAGACCGAGAACCCGGGCCGCTTCACCGTGATCGATCTGGACGACGAGAACGCCGTCTTCGCCGAGTCGTTCCGTGCGGCGCTGGGAAGCGACGAGCCGCAGGTGGCCCTCCGCGACGACGATCAGCGGCAGCTGTACGTCCCCCGGCTCGTGCGGGAGATCCCGTCCGACGACGCCAGCGTGCCGGAGCCGGCCGTGGGTGGCACGGTCCTGATCACCGGCGGCACGGGCACCCTCGGCACGTTGTTCGCCCGCCGTTACGCGATGGCTGGGCAGGCCGGTCATCTGCTGCTGGCCGGCCGGCGTGGCCCGGACGCTCCGGGTGCGCCCGAACTCGCCGCCGAACTGGCCGAGTTGGGTGTGAAGGTCACCATCGCCGCCTGCGACACCGCCGACCGCGACGCCCTCGCGGCGCTCCTCGCGGCCATCCCCGACAACCACCCCCTCACCACTGTCGTGCACGCCGCGGGCGTCCTCGACGACGGCACCATCACCTCCCTGACGGCGGAGCGGGTCGAGCGTGTCTTCCGCCCCAAGGTCGACACCGCCTGGCACCTGCACGAGCTCACCCGCGAAATGGATCTCACCGAGTTCGTCCTCTTCTCCTCCCTGTCGGGCGTCTTGGGCAGTCCGGGACAGGGCAACTACGCCGCGGCGAACGTCTTCCTCGACGCGCTGGCCCAGTGCCGTCGCGCCGAGGGCCTGCCCGCCACCTCGCTGGCTTGGGGACTGTGGGCCGACGGCAGCGATATGACCGGCCACCTGGTCGATACGGATCTGACACGCCTGGCTCGCCTCGGGGTCAAGCCCATCACGGCGGAAGAGGGGTTGGCGTTGTTCGAGGTCGCCCGTGCGACGCGCATCGCCTGCCCGGTCCCCGCCAAGATCGATCCCGCCCTGCTCCGTCCTCACCGGGAGACCGGCACGATTCCCCCTGTCCTTCAGGGCCTCGTACGCGTTCCCGTCAGTAAGGCCACCGCCGGTACGGCGGCCAACGCGATCGGCCTCCGCGATCGCCTTGCCCGCCTCTCCCAGGAGGAGGCCGAGGACACCGTCGCCACCCTCGTCCGCACGCAGGTCGCCCTCGTCCTGGGCCATGCCACGTCCGACACCATCAACCTCGCCCAGGCGTTCAAGGACCTCGGTTTCGACTCGCTGACCGCGGTCGAGCTGCGCAACCGCCTCAGCACCGCCACCGGCCTCCGCCTTCCCGCGACCCTCATCTTCGACTACCCCACCCCGCACCGTCTGACCGCCCACCTCCTCGCCACCCTCGTCCCGACCGGCCACGCACCTACTGCCGCCCCGGCCGCAACGGTCACCGACATCGCCACCGACGAGCCCATCGCCATCGTGGCGCTCGGCTGCCGGTATCCGGGCGGCGTGCAATCGGCGGACGACCTATGGAATTTGGTGGCGAGGGGGACGGATGCCGTCGCGGAGTTTCCGAGTGCCCGTGGCTGGGATGTCGAGGGGCTGTACGACCCCGATCCCGACCGGCCGGGCAAGACCTACGTCCGCGAGGGCGGCTTCCTCTACGACGCCGACGCCTTCGACCCCGCCTTCTTCGGCATCAGCCCCCGCGAAGCCCTCGCCATGGACCCCCAGCAACGCCTCCTACTGGAAGTCGCCTGGGAAACCATCGAACGCGCCGGCATCGACCCCACCACCCTCCAAGCCACCCCTACCGGCGTCTTCACCGGCGTCATGTACGGCGACTACGGCAGCCGCCTCAGCTCCGTCCCCGAAGACCTGGAGGGCTACCTGCTCAACGGCAGAGCGGGCAGCGTCGCCTCCGGTCGTGTCGCTTACACCTTCGGGTTCGAAGGGTCGGCGGTGACGGTCGACACCGCCTGCTCCTCCTCCCTGGTGGCCATCCACCTGGCGGCGCAGGCGCTGCGCACCGGCGAGTGCTCCCTGGCCCTGGCCGGTGGCGTCACCGTCATGTCAACGCCTGATGTCTTCATCGAGTTCAGCAAGCAGCGCGGCCTTTCCGCCGATGGGCGGAGCAAGTCCTTCGCAGCCTCCGCCGACGGCACCGGTTGGGCGGAGGGTGTGGGTCTGCTGTTGCTGGAGCGGCTGTCCGACGCGCGGAGGAATGGTCATGAGGTGTTGGCGGTCGTGCGTGGTTCGGCGGTCAATCAGGATGGTGCGTCCAATGGGCTGACCGCTCCCAATGGGCCTTCGCAGGAGCGCGTCATCCGCCAGGCCCTGGCCAACGCCCGGGTTCGGGCCGACGAGGTCGACGTGGTCGAGGGGCACGGGACGGGTACGACGTTGGGTGACCCGATCGAGGCGCAGGCGCTGCTGGCGACTTATGGTCAGGACCGGCCGGAGGATCGGCCGTTGTGGCTGGGTTCGCTGAAGTCGAACATTGGCCACAGCCAGGCTGCGGCGGGTGTGGGCGGCGTCATCAAGATGGTGATGGCCATGCGCCACGGCCTGCTGCCCAAGACGCTCCACGTCGACGCCCCCTCGCCCCACATCGATTGGGCGTCCGGTGCGGTGGAGTTGTTGACGGAGGCGAGGTCGTGGCCGGAGACCGGTCGTCCGCGCCGGGCCGGTGTGTCGTCGTTCGGTGTCAGCGGGACGAACGCGCATGTGATTGTTGAGCAGGCTCCGGAGGGTGAGGTTGCCTCCGTTGACGGTGTGGTGGGGCCGGTGGTGGTGACGGATGGGGTGTTGCCGTGGGTGGTGTCGGCGAAGTCTGAGGCTGCGTTGGGGGAGCAGGCGCGGCGGTTGTTGGATCATCTTGACCGTGATCCGGGGGTGACACCGGTTGAGGTGGGTCATGCGTTGGTGGCGGGCCGGTCGGTGTTTGATCGTCGGGCGGTGGTGGTCGGCCGTGAACTGGCTGATTTCCGGGGTGCGTTGGCGGCGTTGGCTTCTGGTGAGCCCTCCCCGCATGTGGTGACCGGGTTGGCGGCCCAGCCGGGGAAGACGGTGTTCGTGTTTCCCGGTCAGGGTTCGCAGTGGGCCGGTATGGGTGTGGGTTTGATGCGTACGTCGCCGGTGTTCGCCCAGCAGTTGGATGAGTGTGCGGCGGCGCTTGAACCGCACACGGGCTGGAATCTGGTCGATGTTCTGGGTCAGGTGCCGGGTGCTCCGAGTCTGGAGCGGGTTGATGTGGTGCAGCCGGCCTTGTGGGCGGTGATGGTGTCTCTGGCTCGTCTGTGGGAGCACGTGGGTGTGGTTCCGGATGCGGTGGTGGGTCATTCGCAGGGTGAGATCGCCGCCGCACACATTGCCGGCATTCTCACGCTGGAGGACTCCGCCCGGATTGTGGCGCTGCGCTCTCAGGCCATTACCCAGATCGTGGGTGATGGTGGGATGGTTTCGGTGCCTCTTGCGGTGGTGGACGTTGAGGGTCTGATTGCCCGGTGGGAGGGGCGGGTTGCTGTCGCCGCGGTGAACGGGCCGTCGGCCACGGTGGTTGCGGGTGACGCGGACGCGCTGGCTGACCTCGTCGCTCACTGTGAGGGTGAGGGTATCCGGGCGCGGAAGATCCCGGTGGACTATGCGTCGCATTCCCCCCATGTAGAGGCTCTTCACGACCGGCTGCTGGAGCTGCTGGCTCCGGTCCGTCCGCGGGAGCCCAGTGTGGCGTTCTATTCGACCGTGGCCGGTTACGCGGGCGGAGCGATGGACGACACGTCCGTGATGGGTGCCGAGTACTGGTACGAGAATCTGCGTACCAGCGTGGCGTTCGAGGCGACCACCCGTGCCCTGCTGGACGACGGCCACACCCTGTTCGTCGAGGCCAGCCCCCACCCCGTACTCACCCACCCCGTCCAGGAGACCGCCGAGGACCACACGAGCACCGGCGAGATCGCCGTGACAGGGACTCTGCGCCGGGACGAGGACACCTGGCAGCGTGTACTGACCTCGCTGGCCACCGCCCACACCCACACCACCGTCAACTGGGCCGGTTTCTACCCCACCACCCGGCCCACCCACCTCGACCTCCCCACCTACCCCTTCGAGCACCGGCACTACTGGCTGCTGGACACCGACCAGGCCGGCACCGACCGCGCGACCGGCGCCTCCGCGGCCCCGGTCGAGGCCGAGTTCTGGGACGCGGTCGACCGGGAGGACCTGGACGCTCTGATCAGCACGCTGGGACTGGGCGACGCCGAGGGCGAGCGCGACAGCGTGCACACGGCCCTTCCTGCTGTGCTGTCCGCCATGTCGTCGTGGCGGCGGCGCCGGCTGGATCGCTCGGTCCTGGAAAGCTGGCGCTACCGCGCGAGGTGGAAGCCGCTGGCCGGCGCCGGGACCGGGGCGACGCCGGGACTGGAGGGGAGCGCCTGGCTGGTGGTGGTCCCCGAGGCGACCGCCCAGGACCCCGCGGTGGAGACAGTGCTCGATGCCCTGCGGGAACGCCGTGCCCAGGTGATCCGATGGGACGTCGCACCGGCCGACCTGCGGGACCGCGACGCGCTTGGCCGACGGCTCGCCGCCATGCTCGAAGAGGGCGGGGTCCCGGGCCGCCTCACCGGTGTGCTGTCCCTCGCCGCACTCGTCGACGAGGGCCTGGGCGCCGCGCACGAGCCGGTCTCCGATGGCCTCGCCGGCACGGTCGCCCTGGTGCAGGCGCTGGAGGACGCGGGCGTCGAGGCCCGGCTGTGGTGCCTGACGCGCGAGGCGGTGTCCACGGGGAACGCCGACGCCGTCGCCAACCCGCTGCAGGCCCAGATCTGGGGCCTGGGCCGAGTGGTGGCGCTGGAGCGGCCGGAGCGGTGGGGCGGGCTCGTGGACGTGCCCGCCCGGCTGGACGGGCGCCCCGCGGAGCTGCTGTGCGCGGTCCTCGCCGACGTTGACGGAGTGGACGGCGTGGGTGGAGTCCATGGCGAGGACCAGGTGGCGGTGCGCACCTCGGGAGCGTTCGGTCGGCGGCTGTCGCGGGCACCGCTGGGTGACGCGCCGACGCGGGACTGGCGTCCGCGGGGCACGGTGCTGGTGACGGGCGGCGCAGGCGCGGTCGGATCCCACGTCTGCCGCTGGCTGGCCCGGGCCGGAGCGCCGCACCTTCTGCTGGTCAGCAGGCGCGGCAAGGACACGCCCGGCATCGCGGAGTTGGAGGCGGAGCTGACGGAATTCGGGTCGCGCGTGACGGTGGCCGCGGTCGATGTCGCCGACCGGGACGGGCTGCGGGAACTGCTGGCGTCGGTTCCGGAGGAGCACCCGCTGACCGCGGTGATCCACGGCGCCGGGGTGCTCGCCGACGGGTTGGTGGAGTCCCTCACGGCGGAGCAGTTGGAGCGGGTACTGCGGCCCAAGGTGGCCGCCGCCACGGCGCTGCACGAACTCACCGCCGATCTGGAACTGGACGCGTTCGTGCTGTTCTCCTCCGCCGCCGGCGTCTGGGGCAGCGGCGGGCAGGGCGGGTACGCCGCGGCGAACGCCTTCCTCGACGCGCTGGCCCAAGTGCGGCGGGCGGCCGGGCTGCCCGCGACCGCCGTGGCCTGGGGGTCGTGGGGCGGCGGCGGCCTGGTGACCGGCGAGGTGGAGGAACGCCTGCGCCGGCAGGGGCTGCCGCCGATGGCGCCCGAGACGGCGGTGGCGGCGCTGGCCGCCTCGCTGGACCGCGAGGAGACGCAGGTGACGGTGGCTCAGGTGGAGTGGGCGGAGTACGCGCCCGCCTTCACCGCGGCCCGGCCCAGCCGGCTCATCGCCGATCTCCCCGACATCGCCGTGCCCGCGGCGGCGAACTCCGGCGATGACGCCGATGGGGCGTCGGAGGGCGACCTGATGGCCCGTCTGAAGGGATTGCCCGATGACAAGTTGGACGAAGCCCTGCTGGAGACCGTACGCGCGCACGCTGCGGCGGTCCTCGGTCTGAGCGGGGCGGACGCGCTCGGCGCCGAGCGAGCGTTCAACCTGTCCGGTTTCGACTCGCTGACCGCCGTGGAGCTGCGGAACAGGCTGCGGCGCGTGACCGGGCTGCAACTGCCCAGCACGCTGCTGTTCGACTATCCGACGCCGGTCGTCGTGGCACGGCACCTGCGGGAGGAGCTGTTCCCGGAGCGGACGGCCGGCGGCGGCGCCCCTGGCGGAACGCCGGCCGACGTGTCCGACGTGGACGACGCCGCGGTGCGGGATCTGGTGCTGTCGATTCCGCCGGCGCGGCTACGCGAGTCGGGGCTCTTGGAGTCGCTGCTGAGTCTGGCGAGCAGCTCCACTGTCAACGGCGCCGAGGCGAACGGTGCGGGTCACGCGCCGGAGAACGGCGACGGGCCGTCGCTGGACGAGATGGGCGCGGACGACCTGGTGCGCATGGCCATGAAGAACGACGTTCCTGACGAGATGCGGAGGTCATGATGACCGAATCGAATGATGCCGTAGTCGAGGCGTTGCGGGCATCTCTCAAGGAGACCGAACGGCTGCGCCGCCTGAACGCCGAGCTGTCCGCGGCGTCACACGAGCCGATCGCGATCGTCGGCATGGGCTGCCGTTATCCGGGCGGCGTGCGCTCGCCGGAGGATCTGTGGGATCTGGTCGCCGCCGGGCGGGACGCCATCTCCGGCTTCCCGCAGAACCGTGGCTGGGATCTCGATGAGCTGTACGCGCCGGAGCCGGGCACCCACGGCAAGTCGTATGTGCGCGAGGGCGGCTTTCTGCACGACGCGGACGAGTTCGACTCGGGCTTCTTCGAGATCAGCCCGCGCGAGGCGATGGCGATGGACCCGCAGCAGCGGCTGCTGCTGGAGACCTCGTGGGAGGCGGTCGAGCAGGCGGGCATCGATCCGACGACGCTGCGCCGGAGCCGTACGGGCGTCTACTTCGGGGTCGCGCGTCAGGAGTACGGGGCGCCGATGCACGAGTCGCCGGAAGAGATCGAGGGTTACCTGGTAACGGGCACCTCGACCGCGGTCGCCTCCGGACGCGTCTCCTACGTGTGGGGACTTGAGGGTCCGGCCGTCACGATCGACACGGCGTGCTCGTCGTCGCTGGTGACGCTGCACCTGGCCACCCGGGCACTGCGGAACGGCGATTGCTCGCTGGCCCTGGCGGGCGGCGCGACGGTCATGACGATGCCAGGCGTGTTCATCGAGTTCAGCCGCCAACGCGGGCTGGCCCCGGACGGCCGGTGCAAGCCGTTCGCGTCCGCCGCGGACGGCACGGCCTGGGGTGAGGGCGTGGGCGTGCTGCTGCTGGAGCGCCTCTCCGACGCGCGGAAGAACGGCCACCAGGTGCTGGCGGTCGTGCGCGGCTCGGCGATCAACCAGGACGGGGCGAGCAACGGCCTCACCGCCCCTAACGGCCCCTCCCAGCAGCGCGTCATCCGCCAGGCCCTGGCGGACGCCCGGCTGACGGCCGACCAGGTGGACGCCGTCGAGGCGCACGGGACGGGCACGACGCTGGGCGACCCGATCGAGGCGCAGGCGCTGCTGGCCACCTACGGCAAGGAGCGGCCGGCGGACCAGCCGTTGTGGCTGGGGTCGGTGAAGTCGAACATCGGCCATCCGCAGTGCGCGGCGGGCGCGGCGGGGGTCATCAAGATGGTCATGGCCATGCGGCGCGGCACCCTGCCGAAGACGCTGCACACGGACGAGCCGACACCGCACGTGAACTGGTCCGCGGGCGCGGTGGAACTGCTCACCGAGGCGCGGCCGTGGCCCGAGACGGGTGATCGGCCGCGGCGGGCCGCGGTGTCGGGGTTCGGCGTGAGCGGGACCAACGTGCACCTGATCCTTGAGCAGGCGCCGGAGGAGGAGGCGGCGCCTGAGGAGGAGACGGCGCCCGACACCGCCTGTCACTTGTCGGCCGAAGCCGGCGTACCGGTGCCGTGGGTCGTGTCGGCGAGGTCGGAGGAGGCGCTGCGGGCGCAGGCGAGGAAGCTGCGTGATTTCGCCGCTGGCGACGCGGGCCTGGACATCGCCGATGTCGGTTGGTCGCTGGTGTCGAGCCGGGCTCGGTTCGAGCATCGAGCGGTGGTGCTGGGCCGCGGTCGGGACGAGTTGCTGAGCGGTTTGACGTCGTTGAGCGAGGGCGCGGAGTCCGCCGGGGTGGTACGCGCTGTTGCCGGGGACCTCGGGGAGACGGTCTTCATGTTCCCGGGGCAGGGGGCTCAGTGGGCCGGGGTGGCACGGCCGTTGTACGAGGCGTTCCCCGTCTTCGCGCGGAGCCTCGACGAGGTCTGTGAACGCTTCGCCGCACATCTCCCCTTCGCCCTGAAGCCGCTGCTCCTCGCCGACGAGCCCCCGGAAAGCGAGCGAACGGACATCGCGCAGCCGGCGTTGTTCGCCCTGCAGGTCAGCTTGTACCGGCTCCTGGCGTACTACGGTCCGCGGCCGAACCACCTGATCGGTCACTCGGTCGGCGAGATCGCGGCCGCTCACGTCTCCGGTGCCATGGACCTGGACTCCGCGACCAGGCTCGTGGCCGCTCGCGGACTGGTCATGCAGAAGGTCACCGAGCGGGGCGCCATGCTGGCAGTACGCGCTTCGGAAGCCGACATGAGCACTCCGCTCAGCCGGTACGGCCGCGTCGGCGTCGCCGCCGTCAACGGTCCGGAGTCGGTCGTGGTCTCCGGCACCCGCGACGAGGTCCACGACCTCAGGGAACGGCTCGTCGCCGACGGCACGTCGGCGAAACTGCTCAAGGTCGACCACGCGTTCCACTCCCCGCTCATGGACCCGATCCTGGACGAGTTCGCGGGGTCGATCGGCAAGCTCCCCGCCGGCGAGATGCTGATCCCGGTCGTCTCGACCCGGTTGGGCCGCGAGGCCACGCTCCAGGAGCTGACGTCCGTCGAGCACTGGGTGAACCACGTTCGCGAACCCGTTCGCTTCTTCGACGCGGTGGAGTGCGCCCGTACGGCCGGGGCGAGCGTCTTCCTCGAAGTGGGCCCGGGATCGACGCTCGCGAGCATCACCAAGGAAGCCTTCGCCGGTGAGGGCGTGGACGACACGGTGGTCCTGTCGTCGTCGCGGCGGGACCGCGGGCCGGCCGAGGCACTGATCGGCTCGCTGGCCCAACTGCACGTCCGGGGCGGCGTCGTGGACTGGGACGCCCTGTTCGGGGCGCGACGACGGGTGGATCTCCCGACGTACGCGTTCGAGCGGCAGCATTACTGGCTGGACTTCCGGGCCGGGAACGGTACGGCGGACGTGGCCTCCGCCGGCCTCTCGGCTCCGGAGCACCCACTGCTGGGCGCCATGGTGGACCACCCCGGCACCGACGAGGTGGTGTTCACCGACCGGTGGTCCCTGCGGACCCACAGCTGGCTGGCCGATCACGCCGTGTTCGGCACGGTCGTCGTACCGGCGACGGCCTACATGGACCTGGCGCTGTCCGTCGGCGACCTCGTCGGGTGTGCGGCGATCGAGCAACTCTCCTTGGAGATTCCCCTGGTCCTTCCCCGCTCGGGCGACGTGCGGGTACGGGTAGTCGTCGGTGCGGCGGACGAGACGGGACACCGCCCCCTGGACGTGTACTCGCGCCCCGGCGAGGACGGCCGGACGGTGGGCGGCTGGATCCGTCACGCGACGGGGAGCCTGTCACCGAGCACACCGAGCACACCGCAGGCGACCGCGCGGACCGATGACGCGCGCTCACTCGCCGTGTGGCCACCGGCCGGGGCCGAGCGACTCGATATCGACGGTCTCTACGATTCCCTCGCGGAGACGGGTTTCGACTACGGTCCGACCTTCCGCGGGCTGCGGGAAGTGTGGCGACACGGTGATGATCTCTACGTGCTGGCCACGTTGCCGGAGACCGACGACGGCTCGGCCGGCGGCGGGTTCGCCCTGCATCCGGCGCAGATCGACTCGGTGCTGCACGCGGTGGTGCCCGGCGGTGTCCTCGACGTGGACGGCGGGCGGGGCTGGATGCCCTTCTCGTGGTCCGGCGTGAACCTGTTCGGGGTGTGCGGCCCGAGCGTGAAGGTCCGGATCACCCCGGCCGGCGAAAGCGTCGTGTCCTTGGACATCGCCGACGAGCACGGTCGCGACATCGCCCACGTCGAGGCCCTGACGTTCCGGCCGGCCAGTGCCGAGCAACTGCGCTCGGCGCGAGGCGGGCACGAGCAGTCGCTGTTCGAACTGGAATGGCGACCGGTCCAGCGGAGCGGGCGGCAACCCCGCCGCGGGCGGTGGGGCGTTCTCGGTGCGAAGAACGGCCTGGCCTCTCGACTCTCCGAGGCAGGCGACGAGAGTGTCGTGCTCCACGAGTCCATGGACGACGTCCTCTCGGGGGAGGCACCCCGGGACATCGTCCTGTGCCTGGACGACTTCGTCCCCGCCGACACCGATCTGCTCGCCGCGGTCGGCGGCGCGGACACGCGCGTGCTGCTCTGGGTCCAGCGGTTCCTCGCCGAGGAGCGGCTCGCTGGATCCACGCTGGTGGTGCTCACCCGCCTGGCCATCGACACCGGTGGCGGGGAGAGCGTCGACAGCCTCCCCGGCGCGTCCGTGTGGGGCCTGATACGGTCCGCCCAGACGGAGCACCCCGGCAGGTTCCGGCTGGTGGACGTCGACGACGAGCAGACATCGTTCGCATGCTTCCCGGACGCGCTCGGCCTCGGTGAGGACCAACTGGCACTGCGGGGCGGGGCGTTCCTCACGCCCCACATGACGCCGACCCCACTTGCGCACCAGCACATCGAGCCGCCGGCGGCCGTCGGCGCTCACCGGCTGGGAATTCCGGACAAGGGGACCCTGGAGAACCTGACATGGGTTCCCTGCCCCGAGGTGGAAGCACCCCTGACGAGCGGGCAGGTGCGCATCGCCGTGCACACCGCGGGGCTCAACTTCCGGGACGTCACCCTGGCCCTGGGTCTGGTGGAGAAAACCGCCTTCGGCGCCGGGCTCGGCAATGAAGGCGCCGGAACGGTGCTGGAGGTCGCGGACGACGTCGCCCGTCTTGCGCCGGGTGACCGGGTGATGGGTGTGATCCCCGGCGCCTTCGGCCGCGTGGCCGTGGCGGATCACCGCACGCTCATGCCCATCCCCGACGGGTGGAGCTACGCCGAGGCGGCGTCCGTGCCGAGCGCCTTCCTCACGGCCTACTACGCGCTCTTCCACCTGATGAAGCTTGAGAAGGGACAGCGGATTCTTGTCCACGCCGCGGCAGGCGGCGTGGGGATGGCCGCCGTTCAACTGGCCAGGCACGCCGGTGCCGAGGTGTACGGAACCGCGAGCCCGGCCAAGTGGCCCGCCCTGCGCGCGCTGGGACTCGATGACAATCACCTGGCGTCGTCGCGGGATCTGGAGTTCGTGGAGAAGTTCCTGGACTCCTCGGACGGTCGCGGTGTGGATGTCGTTCTGAACTCCCTCGCGTTCAAGTTCGTCGACGCGTCGCTGAGGCTGCTGCCCGAGGGCGGGAACTTCCTTGAGATGGGGAAGACGGATATCCGTGATCCCCACCAGGTGGTGGCCGATCACCCCGGAGTCGACTACCGGGCCTTCGACGCCTACGAAGTGAGCCCGGACCTGCGCCACGAGTTGTTCCGAGACGTCATGGAACTGTTCGCCGACAAGCGGGTGTACCTGAACCCGATCTCCGTCCGGAACATCCGCGACGCGCGCAGGGCATTTCGCGAGATGAGCCAGGGCCGCCACATCGGCAAGCTGGTCATCGAGGTGGGCGGGGGCTTCGGCGGTGGGACCGTGCTGGTCACGGGCGGGACCGGGGGACTGGGTTCGCTGGTGGCGCGGCACCTCGTCGCCGAACACGGTGTGCGGAGTCTGGTGCTGGCGAGCCGTCGGGGAGCGTCGGCCGACGGGGTTCGTGAGTTGGTCTCGGACCTGGAGGGGGCGGGCGCGGCTGTCAGAGTCCGGGCATGCGATGTCGCGGACCGGGCCGCCGTGGCGGACATGCTCGCGGACATGCCGGGGGAGTACCCGCTGACGGCGGTCGTGCACGCGGCGGGTGTGCTGGCGGACGGCACAGTCGAGTCGCTCACTGCGGAGAGCCTCGAACGCGTGCTGCGTGCCAAGGTCGGCGGTGCGGTCAACCTGCACGAACTGACCAGGGAACGCAACCTGTCGGCGTTCATCCAGTTCTCCGCCATCGCGGGCACGCTCGGCAGCGGAGGACAGGCGAACTACGCCGCGGCGAACGGGTTCCTGGACGGTCTGGCGGCGCAGCGCAGGGCGTCCGGCCTGGTCGGCATGTCGCTGTGCTGGGGCTGGTGGGAGCAGAGCAGCGGCATGACCAAGGACCTGGACCAGGCGGACCTCTCGCGGAGCCGACGGCTGGGCATCGCCCCGATGCCCACACCCGAGGCGCTGGCCCTGTTCGACTCTGCCTGCGCGATCGACAAGCCCGTGCTCATCCCTGCCCGGGTGGACCTCGCCACGCTGCGGAACAAGACCGGCGACGAGCCGCCGCCCCTCCTGCGCGACCTCGTCGACGGCAGCCGTCCACTCCGGACCCGGACGAGTACGACCAAGGACAGCGGCCCCCTCGACCTGCCCGCCCGGCTGGCCGCCCTGTCGGAGGGCGAGGCGCAGGCAGCCGTGCTGGACCGGGTCCGCGAGCACGCCGCCATCGTGCTCGGGCACGCGTCCAGCACGGCCGTCGACGCAGACCAGGCATTCACCCACCTCGGATTCGACTCGTTGACCGCGGTCGAACTGTGCAACCGCCTGGCTTCCTCGACCGGACTGCGCCTGTCGTCCTCCCTCGTCTTCAGCCACCCGACACCACGCGAGCTGGGCCGTCACCTGTGTGGCCTGCTGCGTCCGGCGCCGGACACGAACGCGGCTGAGGACGCGGAGATCCGAGAAGCGCTGCGGACTGTCCCGATCGACAGGCTGCGGAGCGCGGGCATCTTGGACCTGGTTCTGGCGTGCGCCACCGAAGGGCCGGCGCCGGACGCGGGAACCGGTGCGGACGAACTGGCCGCCATGGACCTGGATGCTCTGGTCGACCTGGCTTTGGACGAGAGGGGTAACTGACATGACCGACTCCGCGGATCGCACGGCGGACGGCGCGGACCGGGTCCAACGGGCGCTCCGCACGCTGCTGGAGGAGCGCGACCGCCTCCGGCAGGAGAACGACGCTCTGAAAGCCGGCCGCGGCGAGCCGATCGCCGTGGTGTCCATGGCGTGCCGCTACCCGGGAGGCGTGTCGTCGCCCGAGGAACTGTGGGACGTGGTCCGCAGCGGCCGGGACGTCGTGGAGGAGTTCCCGAAGGACCGCGGGTGGCGGGACGTGTACGACCCGGATCCCGACGTCATGGGCAGTTCGTACGTGCGGCACGGCGGGTTTCTGACGGACGTGGCCGACTTCGACGCGCATTTCTTCGGCATCAGTCCGCGTGAGGCGCTGACGATCGATCCGCAGCAGCGCCTGTTGCTGGAGACGTCGTGGGAGGTCTTCGAGCGGGCGGGCATGGTTCCCGCCGGTGTGCGCGGGACCGACGTCGGTGTCTTCACCGGGGTGAGTTCGTCCGAGTACGGGGTGCGTTTCCTGGAGAGGAGCATGCCTGAACTGGAGGGGTACCTGATCCAGGGCAGCACGCTGAGCGTCGCGTCCGGCCGCGTGGCGTACGAACTGGGGCTGACCGGGCCGGCGGTGTCGGTGGACACGGCGTGCTCGTCGTCACTGGTCGCCATGCACCTGGCGGTGCAGTCCCTGCGTACGGGGGAGTGCTCGCTCGCGCTGGCAGGCGGGGCGTTGGTGCTGTCGACGCCC
Source organism: Streptomyces sp. NPDC051217 (assembly GCF_044455465.1). Taxonomy (NCBI): domain Bacteria; kingdom Bacillati; phylum Actinomycetota; class Actinomycetes; order Kitasatosporales; family Streptomycetaceae; genus Streptomyces; species Streptomyces sp. NPDC051217. The sequence goes on along the minus strand of NZ_JBITEV010000012.1, from coordinate 114,570 downwards.
GCGGTCTTCGTGGAGTTCTCCCGGCAGCGCGGTCTGGCGGCCGACGGCCGGTGCAAGTCCTTCGCGGACGGAGCCGATGGGACCGGTTGGGCCGAAGGGGTGGGCGTGCTGCTCCTTGAGCGGCTGTCCGACGCCCGTCGCAACGGCCACCCGGTGCTGGCCGTCCTCCGCGGTTCCGCGGTGAACCAGGACGGGGCGAGCAACGGGTTGACCGCTCCCAACGGCCGCGCTCAGGAGAAGGTGATCCGCAGAGCACTGGCGGACGCGGGGGTCTCGGCCGCCGAGGTGGACCTGGTCGAGGCCCACGGCACCGGAACCGTGCTGGGGGATCCCATCGAGGCGGACGCTCTGCTGGCGACCTACGGGCAGGACCGGGCCGAGGGCAGGCCTCTCTGGCTGGGGTCCATGAAGTCGAACATCGGTCACGCCCAGGCCGCTGCCGGGGTCGCCGGCGTCATCAAGGCCGTGATGGCCCTGCGCCACGGGTTCCTGCCGAAGACCCTGCACGTGGATGTCCCCTCGCGGCACGTGGACTGGTCATCCGGTGCGGTCGAACTTCTGGTGGAGGGGCGTCAATGGCCCCGGGCGGACAGTCCGCGGCGGGCCGGGGTGTCGTCGTTCGGGGTCAGCGGCACCAACGCGCATGTGATCCTGGAAGAGGCACCACCGCTCAAGCAGGAGGACGAGCCCCGTCCGGGCCCGGCCGTCGCCGACGGGCTGGTGCCGTGGGTGCTGTCGGCCAAGAGCGCGGCGGCCCTGGAGCGGCAGGCAGCCGGACTCGGTGATTTCGCCGCTGCCCAGCCGGATGTCGATGTCGCCGATGTCGGTTGGTCGTTGGTGTCGAGCCGGTCGGGTTTCGAACACCGTGCGGTGGTCCTGGGCCGCGGTCGGGACGAGTTGCTGGGCGGATTGGCGGCGTTGAGCGAGGGCGCGGAGTCCGCTCGAGTCGTACGGGGTGTTGCCGGCAACCCCGGTGGCGTCGCCTTCATGTTCCCCGGACAGGGGTCGCAGTGGGTCGGCATGGGCCGGCAGTTGTACGACGCCTTTCCCGTCTTCGCGCAGAGCCTCGACGCGTGCGCCGCCGCTCTGGCCGAGTTCGTCGACTGGTCGCTGCTCGACGTGGTGCGCGGCGTGGAGGGCGCGCCCTCACTGGACCGGGTGGATGTGGTTCAGCCGGCGCTGTTCTCGGTGATGGTCTCCACGGCCGCCCTGTGGCGGTCCTGGGGGGTGGAGCCGGCCGCCGTGGTGGGACACAGCCAGGGCGAGATAGCCGCGGCCTACGTGTGCGGTGCGCTGTCGCTGCGCGAGGCCGCCAAGACCGTGGCGCTGCGCAGCAAGGCTCTGGTGGCTCTGATCGGTCACGGCGGGATGGCGTCGGTCGCGGAGTCCTCGGATCTCGTGGACCAACGTCTCGCTCCGTGGAACGACCGGGTGAGTGTCGCCGTTGTCAACGGTCCCGGCTCCGTGGTGGTGTCCGGGGAACCGGACGCACTCGACGAATTCGTCGAGAAGATGAAGGCCGAAGGCACTCAGGCCCGGCGAATATCGGTTGACTACGCCTCCCATTCACACCAGGTGACCCGAGTCCGCGACCAAGTGATCGAACCGCTGTCCGACCTGCGCCCCCAAACGTCGACGCTGCCCTTCTACTCGACCCTGTACGGCGAGACCATCGATACCGCGGAGTTGAACGGCACCTACTGGTACAACAACCTGCGCGAGAAGGTCCTCTTCGAATCCTCTGTCCGGCGGCTGGCCGACGACGGCTACCGGGTGTTCATCGAGATGAGCCCGCACCCCGTTCTGACTGTCCCGGTACAGGAGATCGTCGAGGACGTGGACGACGCCATGGTCCTGTCCTCGGCGCGGCGGGACCGGGGAGAGGTGGAGGCCGTGGTCGGTTCGCTGGCCGAGTTGCACGTCCGGGGCGGCGCCGTGGACTGGAACGCTCTGTACGGGACGCGTCGGCGGGTTGATCTGCCGACGTACGCCTTCGCGCGGCGGCGGTACTGGTTGAACTCCTTGCACACGGCCGTCGCGGCGGAACTGCCCGCGGCGGAGCTGCCCGCGGGGGACGACGAGCCCGTCGCCCTGCCGGACAGGGTCTCCGGCCTCCCCGACGACGAGGCGACGGCACTCGTGCTGGACCACGTCCTTGAGAGGGTCGCCGCCGTGCTCGGACACCCCTCCAGCGAGACCGTCGATCCCGACCAGGGGTTCACCAGCATCGGATTCGACTCGCTGTTGTCCGTGGAGCTGAGCAAGCGTCTGGCCGCGACGACCGGACTCAAGCTGAGGGCGAATCTGGTGCTGAAGCACCCGACACCGAGACTGATCGCCGGGCACATCATGACGTCGATGGCCGGCAGCGCCCGGCAGTGACCCCGCGGTATTTGGTGGCGCTTTTTCTTAGCTATTTGCTGATGAGAGGATGATCTCTGTGCGGTCGTTTGGTGTGTCGTCTGCGCATGAAGGGTTGTGGCGGGCGCAGAAAATGGCGCCCGACATGCTGAACCATGCGCTGACCATGTGGGATGTGGACGGCGAGCTCGACGCGGCGGTCATGGAATCCGCGTTCCTCCACGTGATGGGCGAGGCGGAAGTGCTGCGCGTCAACTTCGTCGACAACGGGAGCGGATTGCGGCAGGTGCCCCGGGAACTGGGGGACTGGCGGCCGTTCCTGCTGGATCTCAGCGCCGTGAGCGATCCCGAGCAGGCGGCGCGCGACGCGGTGGCCGACGTGCTCCGGCAGCCGTTCGACCTGGAGCGCGATCTGCTGTTCCGCCTGGGCGTGGTCAGACTCGCGGCGACCCGCTCACTCGTGGTCATCGCCTACCACCACCTCATATCGGACGGCTTCGGGATAAGTGGGCTGCTGTCGCGCCGCCTCGCCGAGGTGTACACGGCGCTGGTGCGGGGCTCGGAGGTATCTGAGCTGCCGCACCCATGGGATGTCGAGTCGTTCGCCGCCGAGGCAACGGCGTACCGCGCCTCCCAGAAGTTCACGGATGACACCAAGTTCTGGCAGGACTACCTGTCGGACGCGCCCGCGCCCGCGCAGGTTCCGCGCGTCGCCATGTCCGACTCGACGCGGTCCACGCTCTCCGAACCGATGAGCACCGACGATCGCTGGTCGGAAGTGGCCGGCTCCATCGGCATGGCGAGCCGGACGCTGACCGTTCCGCACGCCGAGGCGGCCGTCTGGACCGAGACCGCGAAGTCCATGGGTGTGTGGATGTCGTCAATGCTGACCGCGGCCGCGGCGGTGTTCTTCCGGCACCGCTGCGACGATCCGGAGTTCCTCTTCTCGCTGGCCGTGGGCAATCGCCTCGGGGTGGCGAGCAGGACGCCCGGTCTGGCGGTGAACGTGGTGCCGGTGCGGGTGCGTGTTCCGCTCGGTGCGACCTTCACCGATGTCACCGAAGCGCTGGGGGACGAGACGTACGAGGTCTTCGATCACACCGCCTGCCACTACTCGGACATCCAGCGTGTGAGCGAAACCGTCCTGAGCGGTCGCGGCAGTTTCGGTGCCGTCCTGAACGTTGTCGAGTTCGCGGAGCAGCTCCACTTCGCCGACAACCCGGCGCGTTACCTCGGAGGGACGACAGGAGTCTTCGACGAGCTGTCGGTCAACGTCGGGACCGACGGGAGCGCCGACAGCGACCTGTTCATCGGGCTCGACGCCCCCGCGAGCCTGTACTCCCGCGCGGACCTGCGCTTCATCGGCGAGGAGCTGATCGCGTACATCCGTGCCGTGGTGGCCTCCGGAGGGCAGCTGCCGATCGGCGTGCTGGACGTGGTGAGCGGTGCCGAGCGGGACCGGGTGCTGACGGCCCCCAACGACACGGATGTGCCGGTGCCGGGGCTGACGGTTCCGGAGCTGTTCGCCCGCCAGGTGGAGCGCGCTCCCGACGCCGTCGCGGTGGTGTCCGGGGACTCGGCCGTCTCGTACCGGGCGCTGGACGAGCGGTCCAGTCGGCTGGCCGAGGCGCTGCGACGCCGGCACGTCGGGCCCGAGGCGGTCGTGGCGGTGGCCATGCCTCGATCGGTGGACCTGGCCGTCGCCCTGCTGGCGGTGGTGAAAGCGGGCGGAGCCTACCTGCCGATCGACCCGGCATTCCCGGCGGAGCGGCTCAAGTCGGTGGTCAGCGACTCTTCGGTGCGCGCACTGCTCACCGGTGCCACGACAGCCGAGGTGCTCTCGGCTGATCTGGATGTTCCAGCAATTCTGTTCGACGACATCTGTTCGGACACCGCCGCCGACGACAACGACGGGGTGCGGGAGGTGCCGGTCCCGACGCACCGGGACAACCTGCTGGCCGTGATGTACGGCTGCTCTGGACCGACGGGTGCGGCGACGGGAGTCGCCGTGACGCACCGGAACATGGAGCGGTTCGTCCTGGATCGTCACTGGCGGGAAGGCGGCCGCGGCTCCGTGCTGTGGCATTCGCCGCACGCCTCCGACGCACTCCCTCTCGAATTCTGGGTGCCCCTGCTGAACGGCGGCCAGGTGGTCGTGGCTCCTCCGGGGGAGCTGGACATCGATGCGCTGACCGAGTCGCGAGCGGCGAACCGGATTTCCACGGTGTGGCTGCCCGCGGGTCTGTTCTCGGCGATCGCGGCCGAACACCCCGAGCGCCTGGCCGGATTGGGCGAGGTGTGGACCGGTGGTGACCGTGTGTCCACGGCCGCGGTGCGACGGGTGCGGGAAGCCTGCCCCGAACTGACGATCGTCAACGGTTACGGTCCGACGGAAACGACCGTGTTCGCCGCATGCCACCGCCTGGCGGCGGACGAACCGGTGCACGATACGGGCGCGGTCGGCCACTCGATGGACAACACGGCCCTCTACGTGTTGGGGCCGGGGCTGGCGCCGGTCCCCGCGGGCGTGACCGGAGAGCTGTATGTGGCCGGGCCCGGCGTGGCGCGTGGTTATCCCGGGCGACCCGGGCGGACGGCGGAGCGGTTCGTGCCCTGTCCGTTCGGCCCGGTCGGCGGGCTCATGTACCGGACCGGTGACCGGATGCGCTGGGGTACCGACGACCGGCTCGAGTATGTGGGCCGGGCCGACGCCCAGGCCGACATACGTGGTTTCCGGGTCGAGCTGGCTGAGGTCGAAGAGGTGCTGTCCGAGCACCCCGGACTGACGCGGTCGGTGGTGGCTGTCAAGGAGGACACCTCCGGGCAGCAGCGGCTGGTGGCCTACGTGGTCCCGGTGGGCGGCAGCGACCTCGGGTCCGGCCTTGCGGTTGAGGAACTGCGTCGGTTCGCCGCGGGGCGGTTGCCGGAGTTCATGGCGCCGTCGGTGTTCGTGGTGCTGGAACGCCTGCCGGTGACGGCGGGCGGGAGGGTGGACCGGGCATCGCTGCCGGAGCCCGAGTTCGATGACGGCTCGTACCGGGCACCGCGCAACGACACCGAGTGGGTTCTGGCCGAGGCGTTCGCCGACGTCCTTGAGCGGGACCGGGTCGGCATCGACGAGGACTTCTTCGACCTCGGTGGCAACTCGCTGCGGGCGATCAGGCTGGTCGGCCTGATCCGGGCGGAGCTGAAGCAAGAGGTGTCCATTCGCACGTTGTTCGCAGCGCGCACCATCGCCGGTTTGTCAGACACATGGAAGGATCTTGCCCGGTCGAGCAGGCCGGCCCTGCGCAAGAGGACGATGGACGGAGAAGTCCTCTGAGCGGAGTTTGAGGGGGTGCGTACCCGCCGGGCCCGGCATTTCGAATTCCGTCTGTCTCGTGATACGAGGGGGAACGGACTTGGGGTTCCCACGTATGCATTTCGTGTCCCGTCGGCGGGACACGAAATGCGCAGCCCCCATAAAAGGAACGACTCCCACGGATACGCTGATGGATCGGTGCGTGTCGGGTGAGTCCGGCGTACTTGAATGGTTCACCGTGCCGGTCTACGTTGGCGGCGCGACCGATGGAATTCAAGCTCGCCCGGACGTGGGTCCTTCCCGGAGCGGAAGATTACCGGTCGAAGATGCGAACAGCGCATCGCATAGCCATGCCATGCCAACGGGAGGATCATCTATGAGTGTTCGTGAGCACGAGTCGTACGACGTGGTCGGCATTGGGTTCGGTCCGTCCAACCTGTCGCTCGCCATCGCCCTGGAAGAGTACCGGGCGAACGGTCTGGGGAATGAGATCAGCGCTCTCTTCCTGGAGCGTCAGTCCTCCTTCGGCTGGCACCGCAACATGCTGTTGCCGTCAGCGACCATGCAAATATCCTTTCTCAAGGACCTGGTTACCTTTCGCAATCCGACGTCGAGTTTCAGCTTCATCGCGTACCTGCACGCGTCGGGGCGGCTCCCGCAGTTCGTCAACAACCAGGACTTCTTCCCTACGCGCCAGGAGTTCCACCAGTACCTCGAGTGGGCGCAGGCACAGGTGGCCGATCGCATCGAGTACGGCTCGGAAGTGACATCGATCCAGCTGCCGCCGGGCGCCGATCCGCAGCACTCGGACCGTCTGCGACTGGAGGTGGCGGATGCCACCGGTCGGGTCAACCGCGTGGTCGAGGCACGGAACGTGATGATCTCGACGGGCCTGGTCCCGAGTATGCCCGAGGGCACCGAGCGTGACGAACGGGTCTGGCACAGCTCCGAGTTCCTGGAGAAGTACCGCCGGATGAACCCCGAGGAACTGCGTCGGGTGGCGGTGGTCGGGGCGGGCCAGAGCGCCGCCGAGATCACCAGGTTTCTGTACGACGAGCTTCCGCACGCCCAGGTGTGCTCGGTCATCCCGTCCTACGGCTACTCCGTCGCGGACGACACCCCCTTCGCGAATCAGATCTTCGACCCCGCGGCCGTCGACGACTACTACTTCGGCACCGAGCAGACGCGGGAGGCGTTCTGGCGGTACCACCGCAACACGAACTACTCGGTCGTCGACGACGAGGTGATCCGGGATCTGTACCGCAGGTCGTACGACGACGAGGTACGAGGTGTCCGACGCCTTCAGTTCCTCAATCTGACGAGGGTCACCGGTGTGAAGCGCGCCGGCGCCGAGACCCGCGTCTCACTGCAGGTGGGCCCCGACGGCGAGGTGCGCGAACTCGACTTCGACGCACTCGTCTGCGCGACCGGCTACAACACCATGAAGCCCACAGAACTGCTCGGCGATCTCGACCGTTACTGTCTGCGAGACGAGGCCGGCCGATACCGGGTGGAGCGGGATTACCGCATCGTCACCGCCCCTGAAATGCGGTGCGGCATCTATCTTCAGGGCGGTACCGAGCACACCCACGGTCTGACCTCCTCGCTGCTGTCGAACATCGCTGTACGAAGCGGCGAGATCGCCAACTCGATCGTCGCCCGATGCGGAGGGCGGAACGCCGAGCGAGCAATTCCCGCCGAGGTCGGAGGCGACATCCGCTGAACGCCCGCAGAATAAAAGGCGGGACCGGCGCCGCGCCCGTGACGCCCGGTCCCGCCCGCGGTTGTTCGCCTGAAGGAAGATCTCCGGTATGCAGAAGTAGCGATCGACCGGAAGTTGTCGGAGTAGAGCTTGGCCGAGGTCGCTTGAACGCGCCCAAAGATATTCTTCTTCACCGATCGTGCTGAATCACTGCATGTGTCCGGCGTATGGAAAGGGATCCTTGGATGAGGACTCCGGTGGAAGAGCGGTGGGTACGCCGCTTCCGTGATGACGACGGGTGCGGGACGAAGCTCCTCTGCTTCCCTCATGCCGGCGGCTGGGCGAACGCATATCGCACCTGGCCACTGGGACTGCCTTCGGATGTCGGCGTGCTCGCCGTCCGGTACCCGGGCCGGGAGGACCGGCTCAGCGATCCGTTCCCGTCCGGGCTGGAAGCCCTCGCGGACGACCTAGCCGACGCGCTCGGCGAGCTGACGCGGCATCGGCTGGTGCTGTTCGGTCACAGCATGGGTGCTTCCGTGGCGCACGAGGTGGCGCTGCGCCTCCAGAAACGGGGGCATCCACCGGCCGCCTTGTGTGTGTCCTGCAGCCGTCCGCCGCATGCGCTGGACGGCCGGAGGCAGCTCTGCGGCACGGACGAGGAGATCATCGCGGGTGTCCTGCGCCCCGACGAGAGCCGTGCCTCGGTCTTTGAGGACCCTGACCTGCTGGAGATCCTGCTTCCCGCGGTCCGGGCGGACTACCGGTTGATGGACGACTACCCCGGTGGCCTCCGACCTCCGCTCGACTGCCCGGTGTACGGCTACATCGGCGACGATGATGACGAAGTGAGCCCGGAGCAGATGCGCGGCTGGGCGGACATGACACACGCCGCCTTCCGGCTCCGGGTGCTGCGAGGTGGGCATTTCTACCTCAGAGCCGAGGAGGCCACCCTGCTGGCGGACCTGAGCGACGTACTGCGCGGCGTCAAGTACCGTGCGGGAGCCGCCTCATGAGGGCGCGACAGACCACGTCCTAGCTTCCTGGTCCGCTCCGGTGCGGTACACAGGGTCCCGGACGTCCTCGCACGGACCCGCAATCGACCGTTTCCCGGGTCCGGCGTGCGTTCGGCCTGCAGTCGCACCGGTCCGAGATGTTCAAGCTGTCCACGGACCCGTTCTTCGTCGACAAGGTCCATGACGTGGTGGGGCTGTATCTCGATCCGCCGGAGCGGCCAGTCACGACTACGTCCGTGCCGGCACCGCCAGCCGAGCACGGCATGTCCGAGCGCGAAATCATCCGCTGCCTCAAGCGCTATGTCGCGCGCGAGACCTACCGCCGCGTCCACCCGGTGACAGTGGCCCCTGTTCCCGCCTCCGCCGCTTGACGCAACATAGGGGCATCTACGCCACCCACAGGACCGCGGTGGTCAGATGCGACAGGCAGGCACGGCCGGACGGGACGTGCTGCGGACCCGCGTATGAGGTGCCGGTCTCGTACGTCGGCCTTACATGGGAACACGCAGGCCCCGGAGAGCGGGGGATTTCTCTCCGGGGCCTGCGAGGGCGGCACCGATGAACCGACGGGGACCGGCATCGGTACCGTGATCGTGGCCAGCGCTCAGCTGGTGGTGCCGTCAGCCGCTGTGCTGGATGGTGACGTCGTCTGCGTTGACCGACAGTGGCGTGATCGGTGCGGACATCGCCCCGTAGCCACCTTCGCTCTCCGCCTCAGCGGCGACTGGAATCTCGCGCCAGGTTGTCATGTATGGGCGGCGAACGGTGGTGCCATTATGGCATCGCCTTGGCTCCCGCGCAAGCCTCGCGCTCTCGAACCACCGCTGGCGATGTGGCGCCGTGCCGCCTCCCGGACCCCCAGGGGAGCAGGCATGATCGACTGCCTCCGGTGCGGCGCTGAACGACTCATTCCGCAGCGGAACGCTTCACCACGACGTCGCCGATCACGGTCCGGGCCTGGACGCGCACGACCTTGTCGGCCTGTTCGTACGCTTCCAGGAGCGAGAGGGCCGTGTAGACGGTGCCCGCGGCCGAGTCGAGAGACAGGCGGGCGCTGCTGGTCTCGGCCACACCGATCCGGATGCTGCCGAAAGTGGTGGCGGTGACCACGGAGCCTTGTACCACCTCCTCGACGTCGATGTCGCCGTGGGTTGTCCGGGCCTCGACGTCGCTGTGCGCCCGGCTGATCCTTATGGCCCCCCTCTCGGCGTGCAGGCGGGCGACACCGCGTACCTCTCCCACGGTGGCGTCGCCCTCGCCCTTCGCACCGATCGTGGCCCTGCCCTCGATCAGCCCGAGCCGGACGTCGCCACGGTCCGCCGTGGCCTCGACAGTGCCGACCGCGCGGTCGACCGTGATGTCACCGAGGGCGGCGGTCAGTTGCACGCTGCCCGTACGTTGGAGCCTGATGTGCCCCATGCCCGTGCTGAGGTGGCACTCGCCCAGCTCTCCTACTCCGAGGAAGTCCGCCGCCAGACCGTGGCCGTGCAGGCTCGATCCGGTTGGCACGGCCATCAGCACGACGACGGCGCCGCCGTTCCCGCCCGGCTCCGGGACGTTCACGAGCAGCCGGCCGTCGGTGTAGTCGATGCGCAGCTGTTCGGCGGTCCGTACGTCGTCCTCGTCGTCGCTGTCGCGCGGATACGCCACGACCATCGTCTCGGGGCGGTCACGCGCGACGATTTGGACCTCGCCGAACACCAGGCTGAGCACCACCCGGACAGGTAATGGCGTGTCGAACATCGGCATGACGGGCCGCCTTCGGGATGTCTGCGGCCGCCGGTCTGGTGCAGACGGCAGCCCGAACGACGCAGGTTCACGCTTCGGCGCGGGGGGCTCGTCTCCGGTCCCGGGGACGCGAGCCACCGAGGCACGGTCCCCTACGACCGGGGAAAGCAGTGGATCCTGGCCCGCCCTCACCACGTCGGGCGCCCTTCGCGGTGCGCGCCTCGCGCCGCGCGTCCTGGGCCTTCTGTCTCTTGCCGCCCACCGCGGGCTCCTTCCGGCACTGGCTGGGGGAGAACAGGCGGGGGCGCCTCGCGGTTCGGGACGCATTTCTCCGATGACGTCATGTGGCGCCACATTAGCGCCATTACGGGATGCCTGCGCGGGTGAAGGGCTTGGAACGCCGTGTGACAGGGAGCGGAATCGGTCACCTGCGTACGGGCGTCGCCCTGGGAATCGAGGCGGAAGTGCCCGCCCGGGAAGACCGCCGGTTCGTGCATTCCCGTGGTGCGGGAGGTCCGGTCGCACGCCCCCGCCGGGCGGCGTGGCGAGCCTTGTCCCCGGTGAGGACCGGCAGGAGGCCGTCCAGCGGCGGGCCGGACGTGTGTACCGATAGGTATCGGCAGCCCGTGTTCGGTCGCCCGCGGAATTCGCGCGCTGCCCAGTTCGCGGGAGTCGGGCAGGCCCCCTGGGGTGCCACCAGGCGATCAGATGACGCCAAAGTCAAGTCGTGCGGGGTCCTGTGTCCAGGCCGTCGGCAGGTGCAGGCACCAGTCGACGGGAACCTGAGCGTCGTTCACGTACAGGAAGGAGCCAGTCCCAGCTGGCAGGTGTCCCGCCGTAATGCCCGGCTGAACGCTTTCGGTAGGCAGCTGCTGGTCGAACGGCGAGGGTCCAATAGCGGCCACGCCGAACGTGGCCGCGCGGAGACCGTCACGCGGTGGAGTGGGGGTGGTTCTGTTCGCGCCAGGCCCGGGGTGAGATTCCGTACGTCTGTTTGAATACTTTGCTGAAGTGGGTCGGGTCCGGGAAGCCCCAGTTCCGCCCCGTCGCGGCGATGGTCCGCAGCCGCCCGTTCGGGCCGGCCAGCTCCCGCCTGCATTCGGCCAGGCGGCGGGTGCGGATCCAGTCTGCGAGGCTGATTCCCGAGCGGGACAGCACGGTGTAGAGATGCCGTACGGAGATGTTGTGCGCGGCGGCTATCCGTGCCGCCGACAGACCGGGGTCAGCCAGATGTTCCCGGATGTAGTGCGTGACCCGCAGGCTGAGCGTCGCTTCCCACGGCCCTTTGGCCAGGCTGGAGTTGCCGTGCTGGGACGTCAGGACGGCTCGGAGAAGTTCGACGCTGGGTCGGACGGCGGCGTCGGCGTGCGCTCCCTGGTGCAGTTCGTCGGTGACGGCCAGTCGGGAGAAGTAGGTGAAGGCGAGACGTGCGAGGGGGTTGTCGGGTCCCAGGGGGACCGCGCTGATGTCCCGCAGCAGCCGGTCGGGGAGCGCGAGTGCCGCGCGGGGGAAACGGATGAAGCGGTGGTCGACTCCTTCGTCGAAGAGAAGGGTGTAGGGAGCGATCGATTCGTAGACGGCCAAGTCGCCCGGCCTCAGGAAGCACTGGCGGCCGTCCTGTACCACCGTGCTGCTGCCCGTCATCTGAACACCGAGAATGACGGCCGCCTCCTCGTCCTTCCGGGCGAGCGGTTCCGTGCGACGGATCGTGACCGCGGTCGCCCGCGCCGAACAGATCCTGAGGGGCCCCACCGTGCCGAGTCCTATGCGGACGGAGATGTCCTCAGCCGGCGGACGGTGGTCGATGTCGACCGTCGCCATGGATTCCCACACCGCGTTCCGGACCACTTCCTTCCGATCCCGCGGCGGTATGAACGCGGTGTCCAGGACCGGGCTCACGAGGCGGACCTCCGTCCGCGTCGCTCACAGCGCCGGCCTGGCAGTACCTCGGCCCGTTCCCCCACAAGACCCCCCTTTCGATACGGCCGGTTCCCGACAGCAGTCTGGCGGGATTCTCTCTCGCTGCGCAACGGCTTCGACGGGCACACGCAAGGGCCCCCTCGCCTGATGCGGCGCGACCTTGAGGCGGTGCACCACTGACAAAGTTTCCTGCGCGGATGACAAAGTCCAAAGCCCACGGTGACCCTAAGGTCCATGGGCGAGGCCAGAGAAGGGGGCGGTTGCACGTCCGCATCACGAGCCTTGTCCAGGCCATCCTCTGCCTGCATCACGCCGGCTCAGGCCAAGGATGGAAGAGGCTCACTGCTTTTGGCATACGTGCAAAATAACGGGGTGCACGCTTTCCTATTCGTGGGGAGCCATCTCGAATCCGATCGGTCGATACGCGCGTAGACGGGGAGGCGTGATGGCAAATCAGGTCGAGGACGGCAAAGACTCCAAGGCGCTCATGTTCGGCAGGACCGCGGAGGCTGTGTCGAGGACCCGAAGATCCGCCGGCGGGGCGGAGCCGCGGCGCGATCAGGTGCTCACCACGAAGATGGGGCTGCACATACCCGCCGGACTCGCCTTCGAGGATTGGGAACGTGCGGGGCACCAGCTCTCCGGGCTGCTCAACTCGTCGTCGTGGTGGCTCGGGGACTGGCTCGTCTACGGCAAGGACCACTACGCCGACCGCTATGAGCGCGGTATCTGCGCGGCCGGGCTCCAGTATCAGACGCTGCGCAATTACGCCTGGGTCTCCCGGCGGTTCGAACTGGATCGGCGGCGCCCCGCGCTCAGCTTCCAGCACCATGCCGAGCTGGCGTCGCTCCGCGTCGATGAGCAGGATGCCTGGCTCGATCGTGCCGAGCGGATGAAGTGGAGCACCAAGCAACTGCGCAACGCCATCCGGGCCCAGCGCGAGGACGCTCCGAAGCAGACGGACGTCGTGGCGACGACAAGCCGGCTCGACGTGCCCGACAACCGGCTTCAGTGGTGGCACAAGGCGGCGGCACAAGCCGGCACCGAGCTGGAGGAGTGGGTGATGGCCACGCTCGACGCCGCCGCCGACCAGTTACTGAAGGAGACCGACCGGCAATCGCCTCTCGTGTGACGAGATCGCGGGCATGGTTCGGTACGACCGTCGCGCTGGAGGCAGCCGGGGGGCGTCCGTCCGGGGGATGAGAGTCGCGGGGTCCGTACTCGCCAAGGGTTCGGACCCCGCGTCACGGAAAAAGACCGTTACGGCAGACGGCTCATGAGATCGGCTGTCTGTTCGTGCCGGGTGCATCCGCGCCCGGCGAACGACTGCACCACCCGCTCGCGAATCTCGGGACTCTGCTCCTGGCTGAGCTTGAACATTCCCTCGGCCTTGGTCACGAGGACACGGAAAGCGCCGACGCCGGGCACTATCTTGCGGAAATAGTCCAGGGATTCGCTCATGTCCCAGCTGTTGCCGAATTCCTTCTCGAAGGCCCGTACCGTCGCCTGTACGACAGCCAGTGTCTCCGCCGTCGACTCGATCTTCTCCACTACTCCGCGCACGTGCACTGAGGTGAAGTTCCATGTCGGGGCGGCCGGCGTGACGTCGTAGACGGTGGGCGAGACATAGGCGTGCGGACCGGTGAACGTCAGCAGGATCACTGACCCGGTTTCCAGCGCCGCCCAGTGCGGGTTGGCGCGGTTCATATGACCCAGCAGAGGCATGCCGGCCAGGTCCGCGGTGGGTCGTCCCTCCCACTGGGGGTCGGTGATGACCGGAAGGTGGGTGGCGAACGGCCCGTCAGCGGGAGTCCCGTTGCTGGCCATCAGCGCCAAGGAGTTCCCGCGCATCAGATCGACCATCCAGGAAACGTCCGGTTCCCGATAGTGGTTGGGGACGAACATACAGCACCCACCTTTCGTGGTGTGACGAAAACATTGCCTGTCCGGCATCGCGGCCTTGAGACGCGGCAATGGAGCGACGAATAGTCGATGAAACAGCCGTACTGTCCCGTTGGCAGGACAACGGGGTCATCGCCTCTATCGTGGCCCGCTGTCGTCTCCGGCGCAATGATAGGGAAGAACCAGCACCTGCGAAACCTTCGCCGGGAACGGAAAGAGGAAAGTCAGCCGTATTGAATCAGAACGGCGCTGGATTTCCATGCTGCAGTGGGTACTTGGAATAGGGCCCATTCAACCCCTGGGATGAATTAATGGAGAAGACCACCGCGCCAGGACTTCGCCACGCCCAAGCACCGAAATCGCGTCGGCCACCGGACAGTTGCCCACCGGCGACGCCTCATCACCCCCACCGAAACGGCGAGGTCGGAGGAGTCTCCAACGGTGTGAGGGATCCTTCCCGCCGCGTCGGGCCGTCCCGCCGGCGGGACGGCCTGTTCGACAGCCGCATGCCCCGTCCCGGCACCGGCGTTGTCTTGACCGGCTGATCCACTTGCGTGACCTTGGAGGCGATGCGACGACGTCAGAGGCCCGCACGACGTCAGAGGCGCGGTGGAACGAGGGGGAAACGACGTGGGTGACACCAGCATGGACACGGACGTGGTGATCGCGGGAGCCGGACCGACGGGCCTGATGCTCGCCTGTGAGCTGCGGCTGGCGGGCGTCGACGTAGTGGTGGTCGAACGGCTCGCGGAGCGGACGGGCGAGTCGCGGGCAGGCGGGATGCACTCTCGCACCTTGGAAGTGCTGGACCAGCGCGGAGTCCTGGACCGCTTCCTGGCGGCCGGTGAAGTGACGCCGGTGGCCCACTTCTCCGGGCTCTGGCTGGACTTCGCCGGGTTCGAGTCCAGGCACCCCCTCCCGTTGATGATCGTGCAGTCCACCATCGAGCGGCTGCTGGAGGAGTGGGCCGCCGAGCTCGGCGTGCGGGTGCGCCGGTCGTCCGAGGTGAGCGGGATCCGTCAGGACGGGGCCGGCGTGACGGTCGAGCTGGGCACGGCGACGGGGACGGCACCCGCGACGGTGCGCGGCCGCTACCTCGTGGGCTGCGACGGCGGGCGCAGCACGGTGCGCAAGCTGGCGGGCATCGCCTTCCCCGGCACTCCAGCGACGATGACCTCGCTGCTCGCCGACGTCGAACTCCCCGATCTGCCCGAGGACTACATCTTCGCGCGGCGCTGTGAGACCGGCTACTTCTCGGTGTTCGCCCTGGAGCCGGGCTGGCACCGGGTGATCACCTCCGAGTACGACCGCGTCGCGGACCGCGACGACACCGTGACGTTCGAACAGGTCCGGGAGGCGCTGATCAGGCTCGCGGGCACGGACTACGGCATGCACAACCCGCGGTGGATCTCCCGGTTCAGCGACGCCGCACGTCAGGCCGCCCGGTACCGGGAGGGCCGGGTGCTGGTCGCGGGCGACGCGGCGCACATCCACTTCCCGGCCGGCGGGCAAGGGCTGAACATAGGAGTGCAGGACGCCGCCAACCTCGGCTGGAAGCTCGCCTCGGTGGTGCGCGGCCCGGCGCCGGAGAGCCTGCTGGACAGTTACCACGATGAGCGCCACCCCGTCGGGGAGCGCCTTCTGCACAACACCCGGGCTCAGGTGGCCCTGGCCCGCCCCGGCGCCCAGACGGACGCGCTGCGGGACGTGTTCAGTTCGCTCCTGGTGTTCGACGAAGTCAACGAGTACCTGCGCGGCATGATCACCGCACTGGACATCCGGTACCCGGTCGACGGCGGCCACCCGCTGGCGGGCCGCCGGGTCCCCGACGCCGACCTCAAGACGCCCGACGGCGCCACCCGCGTCTACGAACTGCTGCACGCCGCCCGCCCCGTACTGCTCGACCTGCGCGGCAGCGCCGAGGTGGCGGCGGCTGCCGAGGGCTGGGCCGGTCGTGTCGATCTCGTCGAGGCACGGAGCGAGGACGACAACTGGACCGTCCCGGCCGCCGGTGAGATCCCCGCCCCCGCCGCTCTCCTCATCCGCCCCGACGGCCATGTCGCCTGGGCTGCCGCCCCCGGCGGAGCGCTCGACACCTCCGCGCTCCGGACCGCTCTCACCACCTGGTTCGGCCCGGCGCTGCCGGAGTTCATGGGTCGCGAAGGACTCGTCCGAACGCCAAGCGCTTGATCTCGAACGGTGAGAAAATGCCCGGCCAGCCTCGTGCGACACCAACTTGCGACAACTTGGTGCCGTAACCTCGCCCCGTCTGACCTGCAACGACGGGTCCATCTGGCGCCACGGAACGCCACCTGCGCCATGCTTTGGCCCTTCGGACTTGCCAATGGCGCAATAGTGGTGCCACTATTGCGTCATGGACCTCACGCCGTATGTCGAGACACTCCGCAGGGAACTGACGGTGGCCGCAGAGGCAGCGGGTGACGAAGCCCGCACGCTCGCCGAGCGGCTGACCGCGCCGCTGGAGTCGGCCACCCGCCTGACCCTGCTCAATGTGTTGTCCGCCGCCATGGACGAGATCACCCGTGAACTCGCCCCCGGCTCGGTCGACGTACGGCTGCGTGGCCTCGAACCCGACTTCGTGGTGGTGCTGCCGCAGTACGAGGAACGGGCCGAACCGCTCGACGCGCCGGCGCCCGCACCGGCCCCGGTCCCCGCGGAGACGGACGAGGGCGGCACCGCGCGTGTCAATCTGCGTCTGCCCGCCCACCTCAAGACCCGCGCGGAGGAGGCCGCGAGCCGCCAGGGTCTGTCGGTCAACGCATGGCTCGTACGCGTCGTGTCGGCCGCGGTCGACACGGGCGGCGCCGCCACCCTCCGCACCCCCGAGAGGACCAGGAACATCGGCCAGGGCTTCACGGGCTGGGTGCGTTAACCAGTTGCTTTGAACGGCTTCACCCACACCACGTCCCACCAGCGGAGACGTCACGAACACCCAAGAGGACGGTAGAGCCATGCCTTCTTTCGACACTCCCGAGCCGATCTCGGTCACGGCTCACGTGGAGGCCGGTTCCATCCAGTTCACCGCGGGCGACCGCCTCGACACCATCGTCGAGGTGCGGCCCCGTGACCCGAAGAAGGACCAGGACGTAAAGGCGGCCGGCCAGACCGAGGTCTCGTACGCGAGCGGCGCACTGACCGTCAGGACTCCCAAGTCCAATCTGCTCGGCCGCACCGGGACCGTCGACGTGATGGTCGAACTGCCCACAGGCTCGGGTATCCGCTTGACCGGGGCCTGGGCGCAGGTGATCGGCGAGGGCCGGCTGGGTGAGGTCCGTGTGAAGACCTCGTCGGGTGATGTCCGGCTCGACACCACCGGTCCGTTGCAGCTGACGGCGTCGCACGGTTCGATCACGGTGGACCGGGTCGAGGGAATGGCCGAGATCACCACCAGTTCCGGGAGCCTGCGCGTGGGCCTGGTCGACGGCCCCGCGGTGTTGAAGAACTCGCACGGCACCACGACCGTCGGCGCCGCGACCGGTGAGCTGCGGGTGAGCGGCGCCAACGGCGACATCGAGATCCACCGCGCGGAGGACTCGGTCACCGCCACGACCGCCCACGGCACCCTGCGCGTGGACGAAGTAGCTCGCGGCACCGTCCAGTTGGAGACCTCCTACGGCGCCATCAACGTCGGCATCCGCGAGGGCACCGCTGCCTGGCTCGACGTCAAATCCGACCGCGGGCAGGTGCGCAACACGCTGACCACGTCCGAGACCCCGGAGAAGACCGAGGACAGCGTCAAGATCCGCGCCCGCACCCGCTGGGGCAGCATCGACATCCGCCGCGCCCGCGTCTGAGAGTCCATCTTTCAATCCATTCGATCCTTCGAACGGGAGGGCCCCATGTCTTCACCTGTCATGCCCACGCCCACGCGCGCCAACGGCCAGGAAGAGACCGCCGCCGTCTCCGCCGTCGGCCTGCGCAAGTCCTACGGCGAAAAGCTTGTCCTCGACGGGATCGACCTGCGTATCCCGGCCGGTTCCGTCTTCGCGCTGCTCGGCCCGAACGGCGCCGGCAAGACCACCGCCGTGAAGATCCTCTCCACCCTCATCTCCGCCGATCCCGGCTCGGGCGAGATCCGCGTCGGCGGCCACGACCTGGCCGCCGATCCGCAGGCCGTGCGTGCCGCGATCGGTGTCACCGGGCAGTTCTCGGCTGTCGACGGTCTGATCACCGGCGAGGAGAACATGCTCCTCATGGCGAACCTGCACCATCTGTCCAAGAGCGAGGGGCGGCGGGTCGCCGCTGAACTCCTGGAGCGGTTCGACCTGACGGAGGCGGCGAAGAAGCCCGCCGCCACATACTCCGGTGGTATGAAGCGCCGCCTCGACCTCGCCATGACACTGGTCGGCAGCCCGCGGATCATCTTCCTCGACGAGCCGACCACCGGGCTCGACCCGCGCAGCCGCCACAACATGTGGGAGATCATCCGGGGGCTGGTCTCCGGCGGTGTCACCGTCTTCCTCACCACCCAGTACCTGGAGGAGGCCGACGAACTCGCCGACCGCATCGCGGTCCTCAACGACGGCAAGATCGCCGCCGAGGGGAGTGCCGAGGAGCTGAAGCGGCTCATCCCGGGTGGGCACATCCGGCTCCGCTTCACCGACCCGGCCGCCTACCAGTCCGCCGCCTCCGCCCTGAACGAGGTCACCCGCGACGACGAGGCGCTCGCGCTGCAGATCCCCAGCGGCGGCAGCCAGCGCGAGCTGCGCTCCATCCTCGACTGGCTGGACTCGGCCGATATCGAGGCGGACGAGCTGACCGTGCACACCCCCGACCTCGACGACGTGTTCTTCGCCCTGACCGCCAAAACCAGCGTCCCCAACCAGACCAAGGAGGATGTCCGATGAGCTCCCTGTCCCTCGCCGTCCGCGACTCGAACACGATGCTGCGCCGCAACCTCCTCCACGCCCGGCGCTACCCCTCCCTCACCCTGAACCTGCTGTTCACGCCGATCATGATGCTGCTGCTCTTCGTCTACATCTTCGGCGACGTGATGAGCGCGGGCATCGGTGGCGGCGGTGCGGACCGCTCCGACTACATCGCCTACATCGTCCCGGGCATCCTGATGCTCACCATCGGCGGCACCACGGTCGGCACCGCGGTGTCCATCTCCATGGACATGAACGAGGGCATCATCGCCCGCTTCCGCACGATGGCGATCCACCGGGGGTCGGTACTGATCGGGCACGTCATCGGCAGCGTCCTGCAGTCGATCATGAGCGTGGTCTTCGTGGGCCTCGTCGCCCTGGCCATCGGCTTCAGGTCCACGGACGCGACAATCCTGGAGTGGATCCTGGCGATCGGGCTGCTGACGCTCGTCGCCCTGGCACTCACCTGGATCGCCGTCGGCATGGGCCTGGTCAGCCCCAACGCCGAGGCCGCCAGCAACAACGCGATGCCGCTGATCCTCCTCCCGCTCCTCTCCAGCGCCTTCATCCCGGTCGACACCATGCCGGGCTGGTTCCAGCCGTTCGCCGAGTACCAGCCGTTCACCCCGGCCATCGAAACCCTGCGCGGACTCCTCCTCGGTACCGAGATCGGCAACAACGGGTGGCTCGTCATTGGCTGGTGCCTGGGCCTCGCGGTGCTCGGATACCTCTGGTCGAGCTCGGTGTTCAACCGCGACCAGAAGTAATCGCCATGGGCACGCGGGCCACCTCCCGCGGCTCTCGTCCCGCCCCGGGGCGGCGTCCTCCGACCCCGCGTCGGCGTCCGCCGCCCGGTCGGCGTCCTCGGCCGAGTAAGACGACGCCGCCGGCGAACCCACGGGGACGTGGCACGTCCTCGTTCGCGGTGCTGTGCGCGGTTCAAGGCTGGTGGATCAGCTCGATGAGAATGGCGGCGATCAGGAACCAGACTCCGATTCCGAGGTGCCACCGGCTGTCGTACGCGGTCGCGAGGGCACCGGTCGCCAGGGCCATGCCGGTGAGAGCGAGCGAATTGCGCCGCATTCGACGGTCGTCCGCGTTCCGTGGGGTGCGGGGGCGCATCCGCCGACCGTAATCCCGTAAGGATCTCGCGCGGGAAATCGGTGCTGATCCTTGTCGACTCCTTGGCGCCGTTCCGTGTCGGCCGCGGAGCACGCGGCACGGGCCGGAACATGCCCTGATGACCGCGCCCCCTTGCGGCGCCCGATCACTGCCTGCGTCCGCGGCCTGGAAGCGACCGAACCGGAAACGCGGGTCACCGTTCTGATCTCGGAACCGAGCCGAAGCACGTGTGGCAGCGGATCCTTCAGAACCGGCGCGGGGTGGTCGTCGCCCGCGCCGTACGCCCTCCTGGTGCCACCACTCTGTCGGCCGCCGCCTGGTTCGATTTCCTCCATGCCCGGCCCTACCAGAGCTTCGACATTCATGGACGCGCGGACGTCGAGACGGCGGTCCTGCTCTTCGTCGCGGGTGTGATCGTGTCGCAACTGGCCGCAAGAGCCCGCATCCTGAGGCGGGTCGCGGTCGACCCGTCCGGCGCGTTCCAGCGCGTCCTCCGGCGAGGTCGGCCGGCGCACGCGGCGGGGGCGATGCTCAGCATGATCACGGCGGTGATCTTGTCGGCGGTCGCACTGACCGCGACCTCTCAGGTGTCCGATGAGCCGCTGGACGAATACAGCAGCAAGATTAGTCTTTTCGAGGACGCCGATTGCGACACCGAGGAAGATACCCCGCCCGATCGACTCTTCTTGGACTGTTTGTTTGAGCACCAGTCGACCACGCAGAAGGATGCGGCATTCCGGGGGAGGGAGGTTGCAGCGCGGCAGGCGGACATCCAAGCGAAGGGCAACTTGGCAATCATCTTCGGCCTGCTCGGGGTGACCTTCGCGGTCTGCGCCGTGGCGTCCAACAGGGGCAGCCGGACCGAGCCAACCACCGGCACCGGGGTAACCCATGCCCCAGGTGGGGTACCCACGCCTACCCAATCACCCTCGCAGCCGTAGTCACGGCCTCCAACGTGATGGTGTGCGGTTTTTGTGGGTGGTGGTGTGGGTCGGAGGGACTGGTGGTCTGTCGCGGTGCAGTTGGCGGTGTGTCACTCGGTCTCATCCGAGCTGCCGGAATCTTTCTGGCCGGTGGTGGTTTTGGCCGGCTCCGGAAGCCCTTCGTGGGTTGACGTAGAGACAGGGCTCCGGCATGTCTTTGAGGTTGGGCAGCGGCAGCAAAGGCGGCGAGGTTGCTGCGCGGAAGTGTCCCCGCGATGTCGATCTCCGCGTGTGCCTTCTCCAGGAGCTGCGACGCGAGCTCCGCCAGGGCCCGTGAGCCCGCGATCTCCTCGCCCACCCGCAGTTGCTCCGGGTCGGTCGGGTGACGCAACGCGTAACCCCGGCCCCTCAGTTCCGAGCCGTCGGCAAGTCTGACCAGTGCCGCAGCGGTGGTGCGGTTTCGTCGCGCAGTGCGGGGAACGTGAACTCTCCCGCGTCACGAAGTCGCCTGCACAACCGCCGGCCGACTGGGATGCCCACCTGCAGCAGCAACGCGCCCGGCCCGAAGGACGCTGACCAACCGCTTCCCGCAGTCTGCCCGCCGGGAGACCCCAGCTCGCGCTCAACGACATCGTGCTCGACGACGCTGCCGACCCACACACCACTGGCTCGCCTGGTGCAAGCTCTCTATGAACGACTGGACCGCCTCCACGACGAGTGAGCCGGTGCAGTTCGCAGGACGGCCGCGGACCGGCCGGGGATCCGGGGGCGCCCCGTCCCCGGTTAACGGGGACTGTGCCCCGTAGCGGTCCTCGACGATCCACAGGGACTCAGTCCCTGAGTGTCCTCCCGGGCGCTGATACCGGCCTCATGTCCCGAGTGCTCCGGCTGCTCCGCTTGAGTGCTCGCTTCACTCGCGCGACCGGCCAGGGTCGTTCTGATCAGGCATCTCACTCCAGATCGACCGTGACGTGCAGCCTGGAGCTCTCCCTCGCAGTCTGGATGTGGCCACTACAGACGCAGTTGGGATCAGGCTGAGAGCCCGTCCCAGCGGGGTCATTCCCGTACTGGAACGGTGAGTTGATCAGTTGATGGGGGCCAGTTCCGCCTCCAGGTCGGCGAGGCCCAGCGACCCTGGGACAGGGCGATCACGTGCCACCCGCTTGAGGTCGAATCCAGTGCCGGCGGCCTTGCGCGAGGCGTCCCGGCCGTGTTGGCCGGCCCGCTCGCCGAGTGCCCCGATGAGGGCTGGGGGTCAGCTCGTGAGGACCGCCTTCATCACTGACCCGTTGGCGACCGCGGCCAGAGCGTCCGCGTGCCGGTCCAGCGGGAAGGGCGTCACCAGGCTCGCCAGGTTGAACCGGGCGGCGAGGGTCGGCAGCAGTCGTACGTACTCGACGAGGTGCGCTCCGGTGAAGGCCCAGGAGCCGATCACATTGAGCTGGCGGTGCACGATCTGGTGTGGGTTGAGCACCGTGTCGCCGGCGTCCGTGTATTGGCCGATGACCAGATACGATCCGCCCCTGCGGGCGAGGGTGAGTCCTTGGGCGACGGCCTGGGGTACGCCGGCGCACTCGATGACGAGGTCGGCCCCCTCGCCACCGGTGCCCGAGCGCACCTCGCTCAGGACCCGGTCAGGATCGGTGGCGTCGGCGATGTTCAGGTGTACGTCGCCGATGCCCGCCTTGACCGCGAGCTCCAGTCGCTCGTCCGGGCCGCCGACGACGATGACCTTGGCAGCTCCGGCGAGCTGGGCGAAGGCGGCAGCAGCGAGGCCGACGGGGCCGCTCCCCTGGACGACCACGACCTCGCCGAGCCGCACCGGGCGGCGTTCGTACAGGGCGTGAATGACGGTGGGGCCCGCGCAGGCCAGCGACATCGCGGCGAGCGGGTCAACGCCTTCGGCCGCCTTGACCACGGTGGTGCCTGGCTGCAGGACGATGTGATCGGCCCACGAGCCTGACAGCGCGGGGCCGTCCAGAGTGGATCGGTTGACCCCGTATGTACGGCGGTTCTCGCACAGGGTCGGCTCGCGCTGCAGCCGACAGGCGGGACAGGTGCCGCAGGCGATGGACGAGGCCCACATGACTGAGTCGCCGGGCCCGAGCTCGGCGCCGGTGGCATCATGCGTGGCACCCGGACCCAGTTCCCGCACCACGCCAAGACCTTCGTGGCCAAGTACGAGCGGAGTGGGGATCGGCAGGTGCCCTCGCTGCAGGTGTAGGTCGGTGCCGCAGATGCCGCCGTAGCCGCAGGTGACGATCATGCCGCGGTCGGGAGCCGAAGGGAGGTCGAACTCGCGTAGTGCAAGAGGCCGGTTGAATTCCTCCAGGACTACCGCACGGCCTGTTTGCGCGGTCATACGGGCATCCCCTCGAGGCAGTCGAGGAAGGTGCCGTCGAGGGGCCGAAGCGGTTCGGTGTCCCGGCCTACCAGGTAGTCCGGTCGCGGCTCGCCGTTCCAGCTCGGCAGGTTGATGACGTCGTTGTACGTCGCTATGAGCAGGCGGCGGGCGAAGGGGGACATATTGGGGGCCGATCCGTGCACGATCTCCGGGGAGAAGAGCACCACGGAGCCGGCCTGTCCCTTCGGGCTCGTCATGCCGTGCCGGTCGACGAGCCCGGCCATTCGCCGCGGGGACAGAGAGATGTCGTCCGGGTCGAGGTGCTGCTTGGACTTCACCTCTGACTTGCGTTCGTCGTGCACGAGCCCGGCGTGGTGCGAACCGGGCAGGAAGATGACAGGGCCGTTGAACTCGGTGACGCGGTCGAGGAACACGCTTACGCTGACCTGTCGCGGGGCGGGCAAGCTGTCGGAGATCTGCCAGGCGAGGTAGTCCTGGTGCCAGGCCCACCTCTCACCACCGAACGCGGGCTTTGCGTTGATCTTGAACTGGTAGACGTACACGTCGTCGGTGAGCAGCTGCTGGACCGGGGTCAGCAGGCGCGGGTCACGGATGAGCCGGGCGTATTCGGGCTGCCGGTGGTGGGAGGCATACACCGCGCGCACCCCCTCGCCCCCATCCTCGATCACCAGATGCGGCCCTGACGTTTCGCAGTCGCGCTGGAACGCCGCACGCAGCCGATTCACCTCGTGCTCGTCCAGCAGAGAATCGAGCAGCAGAAACCCGTTCTCGTGATACTGCTTCACCTGTTCCTGAGTCAGACGCATTCTTCTTTTTCACTCCTAATGTGTAAGGGAGTTCATGTAGGAGGCGGTTACGTGAGTTCGCGCCGGAGTTTCACCCCCCCCATGAAGTGTCCGCCGTCCACGATGAGCTGCTGCCCCGTGATGCGGGCCGCGCGCGATGTCACGAGGAATTCGAGAGCGTCGGCTATGCCTGCGGGGTGCCGATCCGCTTCTGGGGAATGGGACCGATGACCGCCGCGCGCCGTTCGGAGTGTCGAGCTGATAGCGCTCGGTGACTTCTGGGTTGTCGGTAAACCGGACGTACCGCCGCCGATGAACTCCAGGCGCGTCGTCCAAGCCTTCCGGGACGGGCCCCACCCTCGTACCTGTGGACTGCTGAGGTCAAGGAGAGAAAGAGCTGCTGTGACGGCGTCGGTGAGGTGCCCCACCGACATCCTCGGGCGGCCGGCACAACACTTCGCGTCATTCCGGTGTCCCGTCCACAGGACACCGGAATGACGTACGTCGGTACGGGCGGGGATCCCCGCCCTATGAGGCATCCCCCAAGGCGCGAACGCAGGGATTCATGCTGGGAGTGTGGGGTTATCTGCCTGCTGCACAGATGATGAGGGTTTTGGCCCCTCGGAGTCGCCCTTGCGGAGGGAGACTCCAAACCGCCTGCTGCCGCGTTGGCTGAAGACCGTCGTGGTGAGCGTCGGAGGAAAAAAGCGTCCTTGAAAGGGCGTCAGGTGGGGGTCGGGAAGGCGAACGCAAGTGAACCACTGATGATGCGTCGAAATGCTTGAACCATCCGGTGGGACCGCGGCGGGTGTGCAGGCGCTTGGTGCGGATCCAGTAGTAGACGTCGTAGTCGTGGACGCCGAGCCGGACGGCCGCGTCCTGCACCGGGATCTCACCGTGCCGGGCCGCGTCAGGGATGGTCCTGATACCGGCACCTGCGGGGTTGAGGTGGCCGGAGCGTGCAATGCGTTGGCGGCAGTCGGCCTCGACGGCCGGGTTCCAGGCACGCACCAGCGTCCCCAGCGGTCCTGGCGGGCCGGCAGCCGGCCGTGGGTGATCCAGTAGTAGGCGGCGCCGTAGATCACGGCCAGGATTCGGGCGACGTCGTCGATCCCGATCTCCCGTCGTGGAACGGGACGGTGCGTGGTGCCAGGATCCGATAGGCGTGACGGGCCCCCAGCGGACCGCCTTGGCGGCCGGCCCAGGGACGCGGCCAGGTCCACCAGCGCGTACTGCCGTGTGGTCGACTCCGTATGGTCGCGGACCTGCAGCATCGTCGACTGCCGCAGGTAGATGATCGCCAGCCGGGAGCAGTGCGAGGCGGTGACTTTCCCCTCTCCGTTCACGTCCGCCACCTCCCGCTCGCAGCGACGCCTCGATCATGTTCGCCACCGCCGTCACGGCGTCCCGTACGGTGCCGGCCCTCGATGTTCATCAGGCCTCGATCCCTGCCGCCGGTGGCGGCCCACCTCACGTCGGCGCCTCATGACGACCCTCCGCCTTCTGACCGGTCAGCACAGTGTCTGGCCAACGCGTCCAGCAACGTGCGCAGTTCGACGAGCGACTCCTGCGCGACCCGCCTGTCCTCGGGCGCCGGTCCGCGGTCGGTCCATTCCAGCGGCAGCGTCGTCCTCGCCCCCGAGCCCGTGTCGACCACGAACATCCGGCCCCCGCCATGCTTCATCGAGTACAGCACCTCGACTCGACGGCCGGCCGGCGGATGGAATCGGTGCGTCACCACCAACCAACCCGAGTACTGCCTGGGCGATGCGGCTGTACGCCGTCTCCGTCCCGACCGTGGGTGACCGTGTCGCGCAGACGGGTGGTAGCGATGGTCCTGGAGGAGAGGGTCGAACCGACTTTCCATCCGGATTCATACGGCTATCGCCCGGGACGCGGGGCGATTGACGCGGTGGCACATGCCCGGCGCGGTGCTGGAAGTACGACTGGGTGATCGATCTGGACATCAAGGTGTTCTTCGATTCGGTGCCGTGGGACCTGATGCTCAAGGCGGTGGGCTCGGTCTGCGAGCTCCCCCGGGTGCTGCTTTACGTCAAACGGTGGCTTGCCGCCCCGGTGCAACGTTCGGACGGCACGCTGATCGAGCGGGCCATGGGCACCCCACAGGGTTCGGCGGTATCTCCGGTCCTGGCGAACCTGTTCAAGCACTATGCGTTCGACATGTGGCTGGATCGGAGTTTCCCGGACACGTGCTCCGAACGCTATGCCGACGATGCGGTCATTCACTGCCGCAGTCTCGCCCAGTCGAGAGCGGTGCTGGCCGCACTGGAGGCGTGTATGGACTCGGTCGGCCTTCAATCGCACCCCGACAAAACGCAGATCGTCTATTGCCCGGGACGCGAACCGCGAGGACTCCTTCGAGCACACGCGGTTCACGTTTTTGGGCTATGACTTCCGCGAGCGCACTGTGGACGGGGGCGTACGGGGCTGTGAGGCGGCAGCCCCGAGGCGGTCGCCTTCGCCACCCGCGAGTGGTGGTGCCGTCTGCGCCAGACCCTGCGCCATGGTCAGCCACTACCGGCGCCGCGGCGACCCGCTACCGCCCCGGCCGCGGCCCGGGAAACGCTTCCCGGGACTTGCTCGACAATGCCTCTTGCCTCCGGACTCTCCCGAACCCTATGTGGGTCCGTGTCCGTCTGACTCGGGGCACGTCACATGCCTGCGTTCGCCCCTTGGGGGGATGCCTCATACGGGCGGGCCGCCCGCACCGACGTACGTCATTCCGGTGTCCTGTGGACGGGACACCGGAATGACGCGAAGTGTTGTGCCGGCCGCCCGAGGATATCGGTGGGGCACCTCACCGACACCGTCACAGCAGCTCTTTCTCTCCTTGACCTCAGCAGTCCACAGGTACGAGGGTGGGGCCCGTCCCGGAAGGCTTGGACGACGCGCCTGGAGTTCATCGGCGGCGGTACGTCCGGGGGTATTCCCCGCCCGGTCATCGACACCGTGGTCAGCGGCTTGATGTGAACCACTTCTCCGATCGATTTGTCTGTGTGGGGTGATGGATGTGCGTGATCCGCTGGAGCGAGACCGTCCACTGACGGCGAGGGAGGGGGCGGCCGGACGGCTCCTCGACACGACGATTCCCGAGTCGCTCGCGCGGCAGGTACAGCTGACTCCCGACGCGATCGCGGTGGTCTGCGGGAATGATTCACTGACCTACAGCCAACTCGACGCCAAAGCCGATCAGTTGGCTGCTGGGCTGGCACAGCGCGGTGTGGGACCGGAGTCGCTCGTCGCGATCGCGCTGCCGCGGTCCGCGGAGTCGATCGTGGCCCTGCTGGGCGTGCTGAAGGCCGGCGCCGCATACCTGCCGCTGGACCCCGACCACCCGGTCGAGCGGGTCAGGTGGATGCTGCGGGACGCGCGGCCCGTCCTCCTGCTGACCGCGGCGGACACCGCATCACACCTGTCCAGCCCTTGCCCCTCCGCGACCCTGGCGGAGCTGGAGGGCGGTGACCGCGAGAAAGAAGCCGACGGCGCCCGGCACCCGTTGGCGCTCGCTTACGTCATCTACACCTCCGGATCGACCGGCACTCCCAACGGAATCGGAGTCACCCACCGTGACGTGGTGGGACTGGCCGTGGACCAGCGGAATCGCCGCGGCGCACACGAAGGAATACTGCTGCACTCGCCGTTGGCCTTCGACGCCTCTGTCTACGAGATGTGGGTCCCGCTCCTCAACGGCGGCAGGGTCGTCGTGGCCCCGTCCGCGGACCTCACTCCCGACGCGCTGGCCGAGCAGGTGACCCGGCACGGACTCGCCACGGTTCTGCTCACTTCTGCGCTCTTCAACCTTTTGGTGGCAGAGGACCCACACTGCCTGGCCGGCCTCCAAGAAGTGTGGGTCGGTGGCGACCGCGTGTCGCCCCACTCCGTCGGCCGGGCCATGACGGCCTGCCCCGACACCGTGTTTGTGAACGGCTATGGGCCGACCGAGACCACGTGCATCGCCACGAGTCACCAAGTCGACCCCGCCAGGGCGCGGGGCGCGGAGGTCCCCATCGGGCAGCCTCTGGCCACCATGCGCGCCTATGTGCTTGACGAACAGCTGCGGCCCGTCGCACCGGACGCCAGTGGCGAGCTGTACGTCGCGGGCATCGGAGTGGCGCGCGGCTATGAGCGCCGGGTGACGCTCACCGCGGAGCGGTTCGTGGCCTGCCCCTTCGGCCCTGCCGGTGAACGGATGTACCGGACCGGGGACTTGGTCATCCGGGACGCCGACGGCGAGCTCGTGTACCAGGGACGCGCGGACCACCAGGTGAAGGTGCGCGGCTTCCGCATCGAACCCGGCGAGATCGAGACGGCCCTCCTTGCGCACCCCGCGGTGGCGCAGGCCGCCGTGACAGCCCGCCAGGGCCGCAGGACCGGCACCGAGAAGCAGTTGGTCGGATATATCGTGCTCGCCCGGGACGCCGTACCCGCGCCCGATCCGGTGGAACTGCCCGGTGAACTGATGGAATTCGTGGCGCAGCGGCTACCGGAGTTCATGGTGCCCGCCGCGCTCATGGTCCTCGACCGGCTCCCGCTGACCCCGAACGAGAAGCTGGACCGGGCCGCACTGCCGGAGCCGCGCTTCGCCGGTACCGCCTACCGGGCGCCGCGGCCCGGGACCGAGGAGATCCTGGCAGGTGTCGTGGCCGAGGTCCTCGGTCAGGCTCGCGTCGGAGCCGACGACGACTTCTTCGCCCTCGGCGGCGACAGCATCCAGTCCATCCAGGTGGTGTCGCGGGCCAGGGCCCAAGGCGTGCTGGTCAGCTCGCGACAGGTGTTCGAGCACCGGACGGTGGCCGAGCTCGCCGCGATCGCCGGCGCCGACAGGGGGGACAGGAGGCCCTTACTGGCGGAGCTCGATGGCGGTGGAGTGGGATGGCAACCGCTGATGCCGGTGGCGCGCTGGATCCAGGAGACCGGCCCCGGCTTCGACTCGCTGCTCCAGGCGGTGGTCCTGGAACTGCCGCACGACATCGAGCGGAACGGCCTTGCCGCGACCCTGACGGCGGTCCTTGACCGGCACGACCTGCTGCGAGCGAGGCTGCTGCCCGACGGACTCCTTGTCGCCCCGCCGGGCTCCGTGGACGTGGATCCGCTGATCCGCACCGTGACCTGTGACGGGCAGTGGTCCGGTGAGCCGTGGCGCCGGTTGCTCGTGGCCGAACTGCGGGCACTGGCGACCCGGTTGGACCCGGTGGCCGGTACCGTGGCGCAGTTCGTGTGGTTCCAACCGCCTTCCGGGCCGGGACGGCTTCTGATCGGCCTGCATCACATGGTGGTCGACGGGGTCTCGTGGCGGATCCTGATGCCCGACCTGGCCGCGGCGTGGAAGCACATCCGAGCCGGCGCCGCTCCGGACCTGTCGGCGCCCGTGACATCCGTACGACGGTGGGCACACGCGCTGGTCGAGGAGGCGTCGGCCGCCGAGCGGGTGGCGGAGCTCGCCCAGTGGACCTCGATCGTCGAAGGCCCGGATCCGGTCCTGGGCACTCATCGCCTCGACCCAGCGGTGGACGTGCAGTCCACGGTCGAGAAGGTACGCGTGCGGCTGCCGGTACCGGCGACCGAGGCGCTGCTGACCGCGGTACCCGCGGCCTTCCGCGGCGGGGTCAACGACGTGCTGCTCGCCGGACTCGCCATGGGGGTGGCCCGGTGGCGTCGCGCCCGAGGGGTCGAGGAGCCCTCGACGCTGCTGCGCCTTGAAGGGCACGGCCGGGAGGAGGAGTCGGTGCCCGGCGCCGACCTCTCCAGCACCGTGGGGTGGTTCACCAGCATGTTCCCCGTGCGCCTCAACCTGTCCGGGATCGACCTCGATGAGGCGTTCGCGGGCGGTCCGGCAGCAGGCGCTGTGATCAAGAGGGTCAAGGAGCAGCTGCTCGCCGTGCCCGGCAAGGGCCTGGGCTACGGGCTGCTGCGCTTCCTGAATCCGCAAACCGCCAAGGTGCTGGGCAAGCAGTCGATGGGCCAGATCGGCTTCAACTACCTGGGCCGTTTCTCGGCCGCCGACATGCCCGAGGAACTGCGCGGTCTGGGCTGGACCCAGAGCGCGGAACTCGCGGAGTTCACCGAGCTCGCCGAACTGGACGCGGGTCACGACGCGGCCATGCCCGCGCTGTGCGAGGTGGACATCAACGCGATGGTGACCGACACCGCGGCGGGCCCCCGCCTTGGCGCGGTCTTCGGTGCCCCGGCAGGGGTGCTCTCCCCGGCGGAAGTCCGCGAGCTTGCCGAACTGTGGCAGGCCGCACTGGAAGGACTGGTCCGCCACACCGCCGAGCCCGGCGCGGGCGGCCTGACGCCCTCCGATGTGCCGCTGGTGTCGGTCTCGCAGGGTGAGCTGGAGACGTGGGAGAAGCGGTATCGCGGTCTGGTCGACGTGTGGCCGCTGACGGCTTTGCAGTCTGGACTGCTGCATCACTCGAAGCTGGCGGACACCGACGCCGACATGTACCAGGTGCAGCTGGTCTTCGGCTTCGAGGGCGAGGTCGACGCCGCGCGGATGAGGGCGGCCTGCCAGGCCCTGCTCGACCGGCACGCGAGCCTGCGCACCGCCTATGTGCCCGACGCGGTCGGTGACTTGGTGCAGCTGGTCGTCGCGGGCGCCGTGCTGCCCTGGCGCGAGATCCGGCTGTCCGAGGACGAGTTCGGGTCCTTCCTCGCCGAGGACCGAACCGCGCCGTTCGATACGGCGGAGCCCCCGCTGGTGCGGGTGACTCTGGTCCGTGTCGGACCGGACCGCACCGAGCTGGTCCTCACGGCCCACCACGTCCTCTTTGACGGCTGGTCCGAGCCGGTCCTTCTGCGTGACCTGCTGTGGCTGTACGCCGACGGATCCGCGCTGCCGAAGGCGCCGTCATTCAAGGACTTCCTCGGCCACCTCAGCCGCAGCGACCAGGAGCGGTCGGTGCGGGCCCATGCCGACGCGCTCGACGGCATCACCGAACCCACGCTGCTGGTGCCGGACGAGAACGAGGCCGTCGGCTTCGGCCAGCTGGAGCTTGGACTGACCTCCCACGAGGCGCGGGAGCTCGCGCTGCGGGCCATGGAGACGGGCAGCACGCTCAGCAATGTCCTGCAGGCGTCATGGGCGATTGTCCTCTCCGAACTCACCGGCAGCACGGATGTGTTGTTCGGCACCACGGTCTCCGGTCGTCCGCCGGCGCTGGCGGGTGTGGACACCACCGTCGGGCTGTTCATCAACACCCTGCCGGTCCGGGTGAGGTGCGCACCGGGGAAGACGCTCGCCGAGGTCGTGACCGGGCTCCAGTCCGCGCAGGCCGCCCTGTTGGAACACCACGACTGCACTCTCGTCGAGATCCACGAGGCGACCGGGTTCGATGTGCTCTTCGACACCCTCGTTGTCGTCCAGTCGCATCCGTTCGACACCGCCGGCATCGCCGAGGCGAGCAGCGCGGCCGGTCTCTCCGTGCCCACCTTCCACAACATCGCGGGATCGAACTATCCGCTCGTAGTGATGGCCGATCAGGACCCGCTCCTCCGGCTGCGTCTGCAGTACAAGCACAGCGCCTTCGACCGCGCCGCGGCCTCCGGCATCGGGGCCGGGCTGCTCCGCGTGCTCCGGGCGTTCCTCGCCGACCGCCATGGCCGGGTCGGAGCGGTGAACGTGCTCGCGCCGGCGGTACGTTCCGCGTCGAGGCCAGTACCGGCCGCGCCTGAGGAACTGGTACCGGAGCTGTTCGCGCGCCTGGCGGCCGAGCGCCCGGACTCCGTGGCACTCGTCGTCGAAGGGGTGAAGACCAGCGGGCCGGAGCTGGACACGCGGGCGGACCACCTCGCGGGCGTACTCCTGCGGCACGGCTGCGGCCCGGACTTCGTGGTGGCCGTCAGCTGCTCGGACCCGGTGGACCGGGTGGCAGCGGTGCTCGCCGTCCTGAGGACGGGCGCCTGTGCCCTGCCCGTCGACCCCGAGGACTCCCCGGAATGGTCGGACTCCGTCGTGCGCGACGCCCGAGCGGGCGCCGTCGTCGTCGACAAGGAGACGGACGGCCGCGAGTGGGGTGACCTGCCGCGGATCCGGATCGTGCCGGACGCCGGGGACCCCCTTCCCGCCTCCGCCGGCCGGCCGGCCCGCCTCCTCGCCGGGCACCTCGCGTACCTCGACTACGCGCCGGACGCGACGGCCCGGCCCTATGGGGCGGCGGTCACCCACGCCGGCCTGGCGACCGGTGTCCAGCGGTTCGCGTCCACCACCGCGGCACCGCTGGAGACCGGCCCCGCGACCCCCGCGACCGACATCCTGCTCGCCCTCTGCGCCGGCCGCAGGGTCGAGGTGCGTGAGGGCGCACCGGACACGCACCCGGTGCACGCGGACTCGACCCGCGTCCGCGTGCTCAGCCCGTCCCTCGCCCCGGCCGCCCCGGGCGCCGTGGGCGAGCTGTACGTGGCCGGCGAGTGCGGGCGCGGCTACCTGGGACACCACGCGCTCACCGCCCAGCACTTCGTCGCAGACCCCTACGGCGCGCCCGGATCACGCATCTACCGCACCGGCCTGCGCGGACGCCTCACCCCCGAGGGCCACCTCCACCAGGTAGGCCACACCGCCACGCGACAGCACCAGCAGGCCGTGGAAACAGTCCTGTTGACTCACCCGGACGTGGCACGTGCCGCGGTCATCACGGCCGACGGACGCGACATCGCCTACACCGTCGCCGCGCAGGGCAGGCGGATCGTGCCCGACGAGCTGCGAGCCTTCGCCGCACAGCGGCTGCCGTACCGCCTCATACCCCGCACGGTCGTAGTCCTTGACCAGCTGCCCACCACTGCCAACGGACGCCTCGACCTCAAGCGACTGCCCGAAGCCATTGGCACACCCCGACGCACGGCGGGCAACGAACGCGAAGAGTACCTGGCCCGCCTCTTCACCGACGTACTCAAGCGGGAGCACATCGGAATCGACGACAGCTTCTTCTCACTGGGCGGAAACTCTCTGCTTGCGACCAGGCTGATCGGCCGTATTCGCAATGAGCTCGGAGTGGAGCTTTCCATTCGCTCGGTATTCCAGCACAAGACCATTGCCGAACTGGCAGCGCACTGGGACAAGATCGTCACAGCGAGTGGCCCCCGACTGCGCAAGATGAGCTAGGGAGAAGCCCAGCATGTCCGTACTGAGCCCGGAACTTGTCGGCGAGACCCCGTACGTCTGGCGCGCCAGGCAGCCGGGCAGCCGCCATCAGCTGATCTGCTTTCCGCACGCGGGCGCGGGCGCGACTGCCTATGCCAACTGGGCACCGCTGCTGCCGCCGGAGATCGAGCTGGTCGCCGTCCAGTTGCCTGGCCGTCAGGACCGCATCGCTGAAGAGCCGTTCAGCGAGGTCGGTCCGCTCATCAGTGTGCTGACCCACGCGCTGCGCCCCGTACTAGGCGGCTCGTTCTCCTTCTTTGGTCACTCCTGCGGTGCGGCACTCGCGTTCGAACTCGCCAAGGCCCTGCGCGCCAAGGGCCGGCCCGGTCCCGAACGGCTGTTTCTCTCCGCGCAGCCGGCCCCGGACGCGACCAGGATCCGGCAGCTGCACGACCTGCCCGAGGACGAATTCCGCGCCCAAATGATCGCACTCGGCGGAATCGACGAGGAAATAGCCGGTGACGAGTTCGTCATGGACTCCCTGCTGTCGGTGCTCCGCGCGGACTTCAGACTCTGGGAGCGCCACCGCGCGGCCCCGGAGGCACCGCTCGACTGCCCGATCACCGTTCTGGCCGGCGACAGCGACCCGCGCGCGCCGAAGGAGACGGTGGGTGAATGGCGCAAGCAGACGAACGCCGAATTCAGTACCCACTTCCACCCCGGTGGACACTTCCACTTCCTCGATTCGCCCGGCGATGTGGTCTCGCTCATTGCCCGGCAGACCCTGGGCTCGATGAAACGGAGGAGCGCGTGACGACGCCGGACGGCATCGGCGCACTCGACGACATCACCGACGACGTCACGGCGGCAGCCCTGAGGGTTCCCGGTATCGACGACGCCGTCGCCGTGGTGCGCAGGCGCGTACGACCGGCCGCCCCGCGGCGCCCTGCGGCCACGCCGTCCGCACCGGACCAGGGCCTCGGGCACGTGGCGCCGGCCGACCTCG
Organism: Streptomyces sp. NPDC051217; assembly: GCF_044455465.1. NCBI lineage: Bacteria > Bacillati > Actinomycetota > Actinomycetes > Kitasatosporales > Streptomycetaceae > Streptomyces > Streptomyces sp. NPDC051217. The sequence continues at coordinate 80,450 of NZ_JBITEV010000012.1, read as the reverse complement.
ACGGCGGCCCCCTGAAGGTCCCGGACGGCGCGCCGACCACCCTGCAGGAGGCCCTGCGTGCGGCAGCCCGCCTTGCGCCGGACAAGGGGACGATTTACCTCACCAAGGGGCACGACGATGTGCTCCAGACCTATCCGGCGCTGCTCGACGAGGCCGAGCGGGTTCTTTCCGGACTGCGCGCCGCCGGTCTGCGCCCGGGTGACGCCGCGCTGTTCCAGTTCGATGACAACAAGGCCTTCCTCACCGCGTTCTGGGCCTGTGTGCTCGGCGGCTTCGTGCCGACACCGGTCGGCGTGGCCACGACGTACCTCGCGCCGAACGAGACCAATCGCAAGCTGCACAACGCCTGGAACCTGCTCGGGCGGCCCGTGTTGCTCACCGACGACACCACCGTGGGAGCGCTCGCCGGGGTGCGCGAGCTCTGGGGCGAGCCGGAGGCGCGCATCCTGACCGTCGGCGAGCTCGCCGCCTTCCCGCCCGACACCGACTGGTACCCGGCCACCCCCGAGTCTCCGGTGCTCAATCTCCTCACGTCGGGCAGCACCGGGGTGCCCAGGTGTGTCCACCACACCAACGCGAGCCTCGCGGCCCGGTCGCTGGCCGTCGCCCAGCACTGCGGCCTGACCGGCGACGACATCAGCCTCATCTACATGCCGTTCGACCATGTCACGGTCGCCATGTACAACGTCCGTGATGTCTTCGTGCGGTGCATGCACATCAACGCGAAGACCGAGCACTCGCTCGGCGACCCGCTGCTCTGGCTCGGCTGGGCCGACCGCTACCGCGTGACCAACACGTGGGCGCCGAACTTCGTCTTCGCCATGGTCAACGAGCGCGCCGAGGAGATCCGTACCCGGCGATCCTGGGACCTGTCCTGCCTGCGCGAGATCACTAACGGCGGTGAGCCGGTGATCGCGTCGACCAGCCACCGGTTCCTCGAACTGCTGGCGCCGCACGGGCTTCCCGCCGACTCCATGCGCCCGGCGTGGGGGATGTCCGAGACCTGCTCCGGGGTCACTTACGCCCGCCAGCACCTCGGCGACCGGAGCGCGGGCACCGTTGCCATCGACCCGTCCTCGCTCAGCGGGAGCATCCGCCACCTCGTCCCGGGCGACAAGGACGCGGTCGTGCTGTCGACGGTCGGCGGCCCCATCCCGGGGGTGCGGATCCGCGTCGTGGACGAAACCGGCCGGGTGCTGCCCGAGGACCGCCTGGGCGAGTTGCGCGTCCGCGGTCTGACGATGATGCACGGCTACTTCGCCAACGAGGACGCCAACCGTGACGCGTACGACGAGGACGGCTGGTTCCGCACCGGCGACCTCGCGTTCGTCCACGACGGCGAGGTGGTGATCGCCGGGCGCATGAAGGACCAGATCATCGTGCGGGGCATCAACTACATGGCGCACGAGATCGAGAGCGTCGTGGAGCGGGCCGAGGGCGTGAAGGTCACCTTCTCGGCCGCCGCCGGGGTGCGCGAGCCGGGCGCCGAATCCGACCAGCTGGTGGTCTTCTTCGTGCCGCTGCGGTGGGATGCCAACGCGCTCGCCGCGGTCACAGAGGAGGTACGGGCCCTGCTGGCCCGGGAAGCCGGGATCGCGCCCGGCCTTCTCGTGCCCGTTTCCGAGGCGGAGTTCCCGAAGACCGGGAGCGGGAAGATCCAACGGGGCGCGCTCGTGGACGAGTTGCGCGCTGGTACCTTTGCCGGCCGGGCGATCGGCGGCGGACCCGAGGAGCCCGAGGACCACACGGACACCTGGTTCTTCCGGCGGCAGTGGACCGAGATACCCGACCCCGCCGACGCGACGGACGGAACCGGAGCCGGCGTCCGGCTCGTCATCGCCGAGGACGACGACACGACACGCCTGGGTATCGAAGGGCCACCGCTCGTCACCGTCCGCAGGGGTGAGAAGCTTACGGAGCGGGCTCGGCACCGCTTCGAGGCAAGGACGGACGACCGCGGCGCACTCCGGCAGCTGCTCGCGGCCGTGACCGAGGCCCATGGCCCGATCGCCACAGTCGTTCTCGCCCCGCCGCTGTCCGGCGGCAGTGACCCCCACGCCCGGCTCACGGCGGCGACGAGGGAGCTGTCCGCCCTCGTCGGGGCGTTCGCCGAAGGGGAGTTCGGCCACCCACTGGTGCTCCTCGTCACCTCCGGCTCGCTGTATGTGCGTGACGGGGACACCGTCGACCTCGGTACCTGCGCACTGCCCGCGCTGGTACGGACCGCCGTCGGCGAGAACCCGCCGCTCGTGCTCCGCCAGCTCGATCTGCCCGCCGACCCCGAGGCGTGGCCTCCGGCCCTGCGCACCGAACTCGCCGATCGGGACCGCACGGGCATCGTCGCCGTACGTGAAGGCCGGCGCTGGAAGCCGCTATTCGCGCCGGTCGAGAAGGAGAGCGGACCGGCCGCGCCGCCGCTGGTCGCGGGTGGGCTCTACCTGGTCACCGGTGGGCTCGGCGGCATCGCGTACGACATCGCCGGTTATCTCGCCGCCGCCTACGGAGCGCGGCTGCTGCTCGTCGGCCGTTCCCCCGCCGACGGCGAGAAGGCTGACAGACTGGCCGAACTGACCGCACTCGGCGACGTCATCTACCAGCAGCTCGACGTCGCCGACACGGCGGCCCTGGAAGCGGCGGTCGCCGCGGCCGAAGCGCGCTGGGGACGCCGGCTCGACGGCGCACTGCACCTGGCCGGAGCCGACCCGACGGCCCAGTGGGCCGACCTCGAACTGCACACCGTGGCAGCCGAGCCGGAGGCGGCGTTCGCCGCCCAGTACCGGGCAAAGGTCGTCGGCACACTCGCCGTCGCGGATGTGCTCGCCTCGCGTCCCGATGCCTCCCTCGTCCTCTTCGGCTCCGTCAACGGGGAATTCGGCGGCCATTCGTTCGGCGCGTATTCCGCGGCCAATGGCTTCCTCGTAGGATTCGCGGACCACTGGCGCCACGTACGCCGCCGCACAGTGCATTGTCTCGCGTGGAGTATGTGGGCCGGCATCGGAATGAACCGCAACCAGTCCGCCGCGCCCGCGCGCAGCCGTGGTTTCCGTTCCATCGACGCCTCGGACGGTTTGCGACTGTTCATCGAAGCAATCGCAACACCCCACCACTACCTGCTCGTGGGCCTCGACCTGGCGAATCCGGCGATCGTCGATGAATTGGTCCCTGAGCAGTTGCGGATCGGTGAACTGCTTATCGCCTACACCGGCGGCGATGTCGACCTGGAGGCGGTGCGCGCGGCCGTGGCGCCGAGCGTACGGGAATGCCCGGTGCCGGTGCGCCTGGTCCAGGTGCCACGGATCCCGAGGGGCACGACGGGAGGCGTCGACGTCGCCCTGCTGCTCGCCGATACGGTTTCCGGCAGGACGAAGCGCCAGTTCACAGCGCCCGCGGATGAATTGGAGCGGCGGATCGCCGCCCTCTGGTCTGACGCGCTGAACTGCCCGGAGGTCGGCAGGGACGATTCGTTCTTCGACCTCGGTGGCAATTCGATACGGGCCACGCGGCTGCTGGCGCTGGTTGATGACACGTTCGCGGTCCGCGTCCCGACGCACGAGCTTTACGAGAACCCGACCGTCGAGGCGATGGCGTTGATCGTCGCGCGAACGCAGGGAACCGAGCAGCCCGTGCGCGGCCGCTCGTGACACCGGCCAGGGCGTTCGTCCGCTCTGTATCCCCTTGACCCCGGAGCGCGCGGGCCGGAGAAGTATGGGTCGTCCCGCCGTCAGCCGAGCCGCGATTCGCGGCCAGTACGACGTGGACCTTTAATCCGGCTCATTCATTCGAGACTTTTTCCGAAACCCATGGCCGTCGAACTCATGCGCCATCGACGCCCGAGTCTGCGCACAAATCGCCCCGTTTGCATAGGAAGACCGATCGAGGAGTAGACGCGAAATGATCCCTCTGTCCTTTGCGCAGCGTCGGCTGTGGTTCATCGACCGGCTCGAGGGCCCGTCGGCGACGTACAACATCCCGTTCGTACTGCGTCTGGACGGAGTGCTGGACGTGGACGCCCTGCGCCTCGCGCTGCGCGACGTCGTCTCCCGGCACGAGAGCCTGCGCACGCTGTTCGTCGAGGACGGCGAAGGCATGCCCATGCAACAGGTCCGGCCTGTCGACGACATTCTGACGGCCCTGCCGGTCGTCGACGTGGGGTCCGACGGCATCGACGCCATGGTGACCGATGCCGCGTCCTACCGATTCGATCTCTCCGCCGAGATACCGGTGCGGGCGCGGCTGCTGCGCGGCGGTCCGGACGAGCACGTCCTGGTCCTCGTCGTGCACCACGCCGCCGCCGACGGTGAGTCGATCGTGCCGCTGAGCCGGGACCTGGCTACCGCCTATGCCGCCCGGGTGCAGGGCCAGGCACCGCAGTTGCCCGAACTGCCCGTGCGGTACCAGGATTACACGCTGTGGCAGCGGGAGCTTCTCGGCGACAGCGACGACCCCGGAAGTACGCTGTCCACGCAACTCGAGTACTGGCGCGGCGAACTCGCCGGGGCGCCGCACCAACTGCGGCTGCCCACGGACCGCCCGCGGCCCTCGAAGGCCAGCCACCGCGGTGACGTGGTCGAGTTCACCATCGACCCCGAACTCGCCGCAGCAGCCAATGCGTTGGGGAACTCCCACGGCCTGACGACGTCGATGGTGATGCAGTCGGCCCTGGCTGTGCTGCTGCACCACCTCGGCGCCGGGGAGGACATCACCATCGGTTCGACCATCGCCGGACGCACCGACAGCGCCCTCACCGACTTGGTAGGATTCTTCGTCAACACCTGGGTTCTGCGCACGGATCTGTCAGGCAACCCCTCGCTGGAGCAGGTGCTCGACCGGGTCCAGGAGAAGGCGCTGAACGCGTATGACAACCAGGCCGTGCCCTTCGAGCGGCTCGTCGAGGCGCTGAACCCGGAGCGTTCCACCGCCTACCACCCCTTCTTCCAGGTCATGTTCAGCTGGCAGACCGCCGCCAGGCTCGATCTCGATATTCCGGGCCTGACGGCCACGTTGGATATCGTCCCGAATCAGACCTCGAAGTTCGACCTGGAGTTCAACTTCACGGCCCGTGAACAAGGCGTGCACTGCATGCTGGAGTACGCCACCGAGCTCTTCGACCGGGCCACTGTCGAGAAGATGGGGGCCCGCTTCGTACGCGTACTGCGCCACCTCGTGGCCGAGCCCGGCGCCCTGCTCGGCACGGTGGATGTGCTGTCACCTGCCGAACGGGAACTCCTTGCCGGCCGCAACAACACCGCCGAACCGACCCCTGAGCTGACCGTCCCCCAGCTCTTCGAGCGGCAGGCCGCCCTGACCCCGGACGCGATCGCGGTTACCTCCGGCACGCAGGAGCTGACCTACCGGGAACTCGACGCGCGGGCCAACCGTCTGGCGCGCGAGCTGGTCCGGCGCGGCGTCGGCCCCGAATCGCTCGTCGGACTCGCGCTGCCGCGGTCCACGGACCTCGTGACCGCCTTCCTCGGCATCCTCAAGTCCGGTGCGGCCTACGTGCCCGTGGACCCTCGGTACCCCAGTGCCCGCCTCGGCCTCATCCTCTCCAAGGCCCGCCCCCGGCTGATCCTGACCGACGAGGACACCGAGGCGGTGCTGCCCGAGGACAGCACCCCCCGGCTCCGGCTCGACGAGGTCGATCTGGACAACGGGACGCCGGACGTCCCCACGGTCGTGACGCACCCGGACAACGCCGCCTTCGTGATGTACACCTCCGGTTCCACGGGGACGCCGAAGGGCGTGGCGGTCACGCACCGCGGCGTGGTCAACGGCATCACACGCCTGGCAGCGGTGGTCGGCCTGGAGTCCGGGTCGCGGATGCTGGCCGGGACCTCGGTCAACTTCGATGTCTCCGTCTTCGAGATCGTCACCACGCTGTCGGTGGGCGGCACCGTCGATGTGGTCCGCGACGTCCTCGTCGTCGGCGAGCGCGGCGGCTGGTCCGGGGGCGTCTTCAGCTCGGTCCCGCCGGTCTTCGATGAACTCCTTGACCAGCTGGGCGAGAAGATCCAGGCCGACACGGTGGTCTTCGCCGGCGAGCCGCTGTCCGCCTCGCTGGTGCAGCGGGTGCGCGAGGCCATCCCCGGCGTGCGCGTCACCAACGCGTACGGGCAGACCGAGTCGTTCTACGCGACCGCCTTCACCGCCGAGGAGGGCTGGACCGGCACGGCCGGTGCTCCCATCGGCGTTCCGCTGGGCAACATGCGGACCTACGTGCTGGGTGCGGGCCTGAAGCTGGTGGCGCCGGGCGTGGTGGGTGAGCTGTATGTGGCGGGCGAGGTGGCCCGCGGCTACTCCGGGCAGGCCCGGCTGACGGCCGAGCGGTTCGTCGCCGACCCTTATGGCCCGGCCGGTGAACGCATGTACCGTACCGGTGACCTGGCCCGCTGGAACGCCGACGGGCAGCTCGAATACATCGGTCGGGACGATGCCCAGGTCAAGGTGCGCGGGTTCCGTATCGAGCCGGGTGAGGTGGAGGCGGCGCTGACCGCGCACCCGGGTGTGGCGCAGGCCGTGGTGGTCACGCGTCAGAGCCGGGCCCGCACCCAGCTGGTCGGTTACGTGGTGTCGGCGGACCTGTGGGAGTCGGAGCCCGGCACGGTGGCGAACGTTGGCGACCTGGACGTCGATCTGACGGCTGCCGTCTCCGCGCGCCAGCTGCGCAAGTTCGTCTCCGGCCGGCTGCCGGAGTTCATGGTGCCCTCGGTGTTCGTGATGCTGGACCGGCTCCCGCTGGACCCGAACGGGAAGGTGGACCGCAAGGCGCTGCCGGAGCCGGAGTTCACAGGCAGCGACTACCGGGCGCCGCGCACCTTGGTGGAGAAGATCCTCGCCGAGGTGTACGCCGATGTCCTCGGCCTGGACCGGGTCGGTATCGACGACGACTTCTTCGCCGTCGGCGGTGACAGCATCCGCTCGATCCAGGTGGTCGCGCGGGCCCGGACGCGGGGCGTGGAGGTCACGCCGCGGCAGATCTTCGAGTCGCGCACGGTGGCCGAGCTGGCCGAGGCGGCTGTCGACGGCCTTCAGGACAGGCCGGTCCTCCCGGAGCTGGAGGGCGGCGGTGTGGGCTTCGTTCCGCTCCCGCCGATCGGGCACTGGCTGCGGGAACTGGGCGCCGGTGTGGACCGGTTCACCATGTCGATGACCGTGGATCTCCCGGTCGGGGCAGACGAGGCCGGACTGGTGGCGACGCTGTCGGCGGTCTTCAACCGGCACGACGTGCTCCGTTCGCGCCTGGTCGCGGGCGAGGCGCCGGGCCTTGAGGTGTCCGGCCCCGGCACGGTCGACATCGCACCGATGCTCCACCGGGTCGCGTGCTCGGGTGACTGGGCCGACGGCCGGTGGGAGCAGGCCGCCGCCGAACTCGACGCCGCCACCGACCGCCTGGATGCCCAGGGGGGTGTCATGGCCCAGTTCGTGTGGTTCGATGCCGGGCCGGAGACGGCCGGGCGCCTGATCCTCGTCCTGCACCACCTCGTCGTCGACGGTGTGTCCTGGAGCATCCTGCTGCCGGATCTGGCCGCGGCATGGGGAGAGATCCGCGAAGGACGCACCCCGGACCTTGCGCCGGTGGGCACCTCCGCGCGGCGTTGGTCGCACGCGCTGGCAGAGCAGGCCGCCTCCGCTGAGCGTGGCGACGAGCTGACGCTGTGGCGCTCGATCGTCGCCGGTCCGGACCCGGACCTCGGCAGCCGTCCGCTCGACCCGGCCGTCGACACCATCGCGACGGTCGCGTACGTGCGTAAGGAGCTGCCCGTGGCGGCCACGGAAGCGCTCTTGACGAGCCTGCCCGCCGCCTACCGCGGAGGTGTGAACGACGGTCTCCTGGCGGCACTCGGGCTGGCGGTGGCCAAGTGGCGCAAGAACCGTGGCGTGGAGGAGTCCTCGCTGCTCCTGCGCATGGAGGGCCACGGCCGTGAGGAGGCCACGGCGCCGGGTGCCGACCTCTCCCGGACGGTGGGCTGGTTCACCACCATGTACCCGGTCCGGCTGGATGTGGCGGGCATCGACGTGGAGGAGGCACTTGCCGGAGGCCCGTCCGCCGGAGCCGCGGTCAAGGCGGTCAAGGAGCAGTTGCTCGCCGTGCCGGACAAGGGCATCGGCTATGGTCTGCTGCGCCATCTGAACCCGCGAACCGGCGACACTCTCAAGCCGTACGCCACCGGCCAGGTCTCCTTCAACTACCTGGGCCGGTACACGGCCTCCGCCAACATGCCGGAGCACCTGCGGAGTCTGGGCTTCACCCAGGCCGAGGGGACGACGGAGCTGGTGGCGGACCTGGACGGGGACATGCCCGCGCTGGCCGCGCTCAACGTCACCGCGTATGTTTCCGACGGCGGGCAGGGGCCGCGCCTGGTCACCCGTCTCGACTTCCCCTCCGGGCTGTTCACCCAGGCCGAGGTGGACGAGCTGGCCGAGCTGTGGAGCACCGCCCTCGAGGGGCTGGCGCAGCATGCCGCGCAGCCGAGTGCTGGTGGCCTCACCCCCTCGGACGTGCCACTGGTCGCGGTGGGTCAGGGCGAGCTGGACACGTGGGAGGAGACGTACGCGGGTCTGGTCGACGTGTGGCCGCTGACCGCGATGCAGAACGGTTTGCTCTTTCACACCGAGCTGGCCGGTGCCTCATTCGACGCCTACCAGATGCAGTTCGTCTTCCACCTGGCCGGTGAGGTGGAGCCACAGCGGCTGCGCTCGGCCGGGCAGGCGCTCCTCGACCGTTACCCCAACCTGCGTGCCGCGTTCGCCACCGACAGCGCCGGTGACCGGGTCCAGATCATCCAGAACGGCGTCCAACTGCCCTGGCACGAACGGGACCTGAGCTCCTACTCGGCAGCGGAGCGGGAGGAGCGGCTCAAGCGGCTCCTGGCTGCGGAGCACAGCACCCGCTTCGATCCGCCCAAGGCGCCCCTGGTCCGACTGTCGCTTGTCAAACTGGCCCACGACGCGTGGGAACTGGTCTTCACCGCCCACCACGCCCTGTTCGACGGCTGGTCCATCCCCGTGATCATGCAGGACCTGATGCGCCTGTACGGCTCGGCCGGGGACGCCACCGCTCTGGGCAAGGCGCGCAACTACCGGGACTTCCTGGCCTGGCTCTCGAACCAGGACCGGGAGGTGACGGCCCGCGCCTGGGCGCGTGAACTGGACGGGGTCGACGAGCCGACGCTCCTGCTGCCCGCCGCCTCCGCCACGGAGGGCGAGCCTTCCGGGGTCGGCCAGACAGATGTGCCGCTCACGCCGGAGCAGTCCCGTGAACTCTCCCGCCGTGCGGGCGAACTGGGCCTGACTCTCAACACCTTGGTCCAGGGTGCCTGGGCCCTGGTCCTCGCTGGCCTGACCGGGCGTCGGGACGTGGTGTTCGGCGCCACTGTCTCCGGGCGGCCGCCGCAGGTGGCGGGCGTGGACGAGATGGTGGGCCTGTTCATCAACACCCTCCCGGTGCGGGTGAACTGCGACCCCGGCCAGTCGCTGGGCACTCTCCTCGGCACGCTGCAGGAGCGGCAGAGTGCGCTTCTCGACCACCACCACTACGGCCTTCACGAGATGTACCAGTCCACCGGGCTGCGCAGGCTGTTCGACACGATGGTGGTCTTCGAGTCGTATCCGATCGACAGTGCCGGCCTGAGCGAGGCGTACTCGGCCGCCGGAATCTCGGTGACCGGGATCAGCCCCCTCAGCAGCACCCACTACCCGCTGGTGGTGGTCGCCTTCGCCGAGCCGCACCTGAGGGTGACCCTGCAGCACCAGCACCACCTGCTGGACCGGGAGCGGGCGGCCGACATCGCCATGCGCTTCGGGCGCGTCCTCGCCCAACTGGCCCAGGACCCGCAGACCCGGCTCAGCGAGGTGGACCTGCTGGCTCCCGCCGAGTACGAGCGGCTGCTCGAGGTCAACGACACCGCGGCGGCCACTCCCGAGCTGACCATCCCGGGCCTGTTCGAACGGCAGATGACCGCAGTGCCGGCCAAGGTCGCGGTGACGTGCGGCGAAGTGGCCTACAGCTACGCCGAGTTGGACGACCGCGCGAACCGGCTCGCCCATGAGCTGGCCCGGCGCGGGGTGGGCCCGGAAATCGTGGTGGGTCTTGCGCTGCCGCGCTCGGCCGACCTGGTCGTTGGCATGCTGGGCATCCTCAAGGCAGGCGGAGCGTATCTGCCGATCGACCCGAAGTACCCCAGCACCCGCCTGGACTTCATCCTGGGCAGCGCCCGCCCGCAGCTGGTTCTCACCGATGCCGACACCGTAGGAGTGCTTCCCGAGGGGGACGTCCCGACCCTGTTCATCGGTGACCTGGACTTCGAGAACGCCGGCGACAGCGTGGAATCGGCGGAAATACGCCCGGACAACGCGGCGTACGTGATGTACACCTCGGGCTCCACCGGCACCCCAAAGGGCGTGGTGATCAGCCACGCGAACGTAGTCAACGGCGTGACCCGCCTTGCCGAGCGGGTGGGCGTGGGCGCGGACACGCGGATGTTCGCGAATGCGTCGGTCAACTTCGACGTCTCCGTCTTCGAGATCGTCACCACGCTGGCCGAGGGCGGCACCGTCGAGGTGGTCAACGACGCGCTCGTGCTCGCCGAGCGCGAGGCGGTGTCGGCGAGTGTGATCCACACGGTGCCGTCCGTCTTCGCCGAACTGGGCGACCATATGGCCGCCATCGCCGATCTGGAGACGGTCGTCTTCGCCGGTGAGGCGCTGCCCGCCACGCTCGTGCACCGCATCCGCGAGGCGCTGCCCGAGGTGCGGATCATCAACGCCTACGGGCAGACCGAGTCCTTCTACGCCTCCACGTTCGCCATCCAGGCGGGCCAGGAGTGGCAGGCCGCCGACATCACCCCGATCGGAACGCCGCTGGGGAACATGCGTACTTACATCCTCGGTGCGGGCCTGGGTCCAGTACCGCCGGGTGTGGTGGGCGAGTTGTACGTGGCCGGGAACATCGCGCGCGGCTACCTGGGTCGTGCAGGCCTGACTGCCGAACGCTTCGTCGCCGACCTGTTCGGCCCGGCCGGTGCCCGCATGTACCGCACCGGTGACCTGGCACGCTGGAACGCGGACGGGCAGATCGAGTACGCCGGCCGGGAGGACGACCAGGTCAAGATCCGCGGTGTCCGTGTCGAGCCCGCCGAGGTCGAGGCCGCCCTGGCCGCGCACCCGGGCGTCGCCCAGGCCGTGGTGGTCCCGTACGAGGGCGCGGGGGCGGCCAACAGGCAGCTGGTCGCCTATGTGGTGCCGGACCTGGACGGCACCGAGCACATCGAGGAGTCCGCGCAGCAGGTCCAGAAGTGGGAGCAGATCTACGACGAGGTCTACTCGGCCGCCGGCACCCCGTGGGGCGAGGACTTCACCGGCTGGAACTCCAGCTACACCGGTGAGCCGATCCCGCTGGAGGAGATGCACGGCTGGCGCGATGCGGCAGTGGCGCGGATCCTGCGCGACAGGCCGCGCAGGATTCTCGAACTCGGCGTCGGCTCGGGCCTGTTGATGGCGCACCTGCTGGCCGAGGTGGAGGAGTACTGGGCCACCGACCTGTCCTCGCAGGTCATCGGTCGCCTCACCGGCGAGGTGGAGCAGGCCGGGTACGCCGACAAGGTCACCCTGCGTCACCAGAAGGCCGACGACGTGAGCGGCCTGCCGCGCGGGCACTTCGACACGGTCGTCCTCAACTCGGTGATCCAGTACTTCCCGCACGCCGCCTACCTGGACGACGTCCTCGCCAGAGCCTGGGAATTGCTGGCGCCGGGTGGACGGATCGTGGTCGGTGACGTGCGCAACGCCGGTACACTGAGCTTTTTCCGCAGTGGCGTGCAGCAGGCCCAGTACCCGCAGGAAGCGCCGCCGGTGGCCCGTGCGGCTATCGCCCGCGCGTTGCTCACCGAGCCCGAACTGGTCCTGGGGCCGGAGTGGTTCACCCAGTGGGCCACACGGCACGGCGCGGAGGGGGCGGACATCCGTCTCAAGCCGGGCCGCGCCCACAATGAACTTACCCTGCACCGCTACGAAGTCGTGTTGTACAAGGGGTCGGTGGAGGCCCTGGACCTCAGCGAAGCGCCCACCGTGACCTGGGGCCGCCAGGTTGGCGAGCTGTCCGGTCTTGAGGAGCTGTGCCGTGCCCAGGAGGGCCCGGTGCTGCGCGTCGCGGGCATTCCCAACGCCCGCCTGACCGGGGAGGCATCCCTGGCCGCCGAGGCCCGGGTCCATGACGTGCCCGCCGCGTCCGGGCCCGCCGTCGACCCGCAGGACCTCCATGAGTGGGCAGCCGCGCGCGGCTGGAGCGTGGTCCTGACGTGGTCGGCGGAGGCCGTCGAGCACTTCGACGCGCTCGTCCTCACCGACGGCACAGCCACCGCCCGCCCGCTGACCGGTGGCTTCATTCCCTCGCACCGCGCCAACCTTTTCCTGGCCAGCGACCCGGCCGCGGCCACGCAGATCGGTGCCTTGGTCGGCTCGCTGCGCGGCTATCTGCAGGAGCGGCTGCCCGCCCACCTGGTGCCCGCCTCCGTGGTCGCTATCGCCTCGGTGCCGCTGACGGCCAACGGCAAGCTGGACCGCCGGGCGCTGCCGGCACCCGACTTGTCCTCCCAGTCCACGGGCCGGGCCCCGCGCACCCTCCGGGAAGAGCTGCTCTGCGACCTGTTTGCCGAGGTCCTCGACCTGGAGCGGGTCGGCGTAGACGACGACTTCTTCGACCTGGGCGGCCACTCCCTGCTGGCCACCAAGCTCATCAGCCGCATCCGCACCACCTTGGGCACCGAGGTGGAGCTGCGCACCTTCTTCGCCCACCCCACGGTGGCCCGGCTCGTCCCGCACCTGGACATCGGCGCCCGCACCCAGGCACCGCTCGTACGCGTCGCCGAGCGGCCCGAGCGTCTGCCGCTCTCCTTCGCCCAGCAGCGCCTGTGGTTCGTCCACCGTTTCGAGGGTCCTTCGGCCACGTACAACATGCCGGTCGTTCTTCGCCTGAGCGGTGAACTCGACGTACCGGCCTTGGAGTCGGCCCTTAATGACGTCCTGGCACGCCACGAGACCCTGCGCACGGTCTTCCCCGCGGTCGACGGCAGGCCCGAGCAGCAGGTCCTTTCCCCCGCCGAGGCGCGCCTCACCCTGACGGTGCGACAGATCGACAGCGAGGACGAGGTGGCCGAGGCCCTCGCTGCGGCGGCCCGGCACACCTTCGCGCTGGAGACCGAACTCCTCGTCCGCGCCCAGCTGTTCCGCTGCGGGCCGGAGGAGTCCGTCCTCTCCCTGGTGGTCCACCACATCGCCGCCGACGGCTGGTCCTACGCCCCGCTGGCCCAGGACCTGGCCACCGCCTACACCACGCGAGTGGCCGGTCACGCCCCCGACTGGACCGAACTGCCGATCCAATACGCCGACTACACCCTGTGGCAGCACGAACTGCTCGGCGACGAGTGCGATCCGGAGAGCCTGTACAGCAAGCAGTACGCCTACTGGGCGGAGCAGCTCGCGGGCCTGCCCAAGACGGTCACCATCCCCAGCGACCGGCCCCGCCCCGCCGTGCTGGAGGGCAAGGGCGACCTGCTGCGTTTTACTCTGGATGCCGAACTGCACCAGGGCATAGCGGAGTTGGCCAAGGTCACCGGTACTACGCCGTTCATGGTCCTGCAGGCCACCATGGCGGCCCTGCTCACCCGGCTCGGTGCGGGCACCGACATCGCGGTCGGCAGTGGCATCGCCGGACGGACCGACGAGGGCCTGAAGGACCTGATCGGTCTCTTCGTGAACCTGCTGGTGCTGCGGACGGACACCTCCGGCGATCCGACCTTCGCCGAACTCCTGGCACAGGTCCGCAAGACGAGCCTGGACGCCTACTCCCACCAGGACATCCCCTTCGAGTCCCTGGTGGAGAAACTCAACCCCGAGCGCTCTCCTTCCCACCACCCGCTCTTCCAGATCGCCCTGGCTCTGCAGAACAACGAGGAGGCCCACTTCGAGCTGCCCGGCCTCCAGGTCCGCGCAGACGGCTCCGGCACCGGAACCGCCCGCTACGACCTGCTGTTGAGCCTGGACGAGACCTTCGAGGACCGTACGACGCCCGCGGGCATCACCATTGCCGCCGAGTACTCCACCGAACTCTTCGACGCCCCCACCATCGAGACCTTCATCACGCGCTGGCAGCGGCTCCTGACCACCGCGGTCACCTACCCCTCGCACCGCATCAGCTACGCCGACCTGCTCACCGCCGAGGAGCGCCGTCAGCTCCTGGCGGCTGAGCGGGAGCAGCCGGAGCGGGTGGCCGTGCAGGCCACCTTCCCGGAGCTGTTCGCGGCCCGGGTGCAGGCGGCGCCGCACGCAGCGGCGGTGGAGTCGGTCGATGTCTCCTGGTCGTACGCGGAGTTGAACACGCGGGCGAACCGCATCGCGCACTGGCTCGTCGCCCGCGGCATCGGCCCCGAGCGGCAGGTCGCCGTGGCCATGCCCCGCAGCGCCGACCAGGTCGCCGTCGCCCTGGGCATCGTCAAGGCGGGTGCCGCCTACATGCCCGTCGACCTGGACTACCCGGCCAACCGCATCATGTACATGGTCACCGACGCCGCCCCCGCAGCCCTGCTGGTGACCCAAGCCGCCATCAAGGACCTGCCGGAGGGCCTGCCCACCGACGTCCTGGCCATCGATGCGGCCGACATCCAGGCCGCCTGGCAGGACAGCCCCACCACCGACCCGAGCGATACCGACCGCACCAGCCCGCTCCGCCCGGCGCATCCGGCCTACGTCATCTACACCTCCGGCTCCACCGGCCGGCCCAAGGGCGTCACCGTCACCCACACGGGCATCGCCGCGCTCAGCCACAGCACCCGGCAACGGCTGGGGCTGAACCCGCAGGCACGCGTCCTCCAAGTCGCAGCCCCCAGCTTCGACGCCGCCTTCTGGGAACTGGTACAGACCCTGACCACCGGCGCCACCCTCGTCGTCCCGGCCGAACGCCGCGTCGTCGGCGACGACCTGGTCCGCACCCTGGCCGAACGCCGCATCACCCACGTGATGCTGCCCCCCAGCGTGCTCGCCGCGCTCCCGGCCGGCACCCCGCACACCCTGACCGAGCTGCGCACCGTCACCGTCGGCGGCGAGGCCTGCCCGCCGGGCCTGGCCACCACGTGGGCCACCGGAGGGCGCCGTTTCGTCAACGCCTACGGGCCCACCGAGACCACCGTCTGCGGCTCCATCAGCACCCCTCTGACCACCGACCACACCCCCATCGGCACCGCCATCGCCGACAACCGCGTACGCGTCCTCGACGAACGGCTCGCCCCGGTCCCGCCCGGCACCCCCGGCGAGCTCTACATCACCGGGCCCAGCGTGGCCCGCGGCTACCTGGGCCGCCCCGCGCTCACCGCCGAGCGCTTCGTCACCGACCCCTACGGGCCCTTGGGATCGCGCATGTACCGCACCGGCGACATCGTCCGCCAAGGCCCCGACGGCCAGCTCGACTATCGTGGCCGCAGCGACGACCAGGTCAAGATCCGCGGCCTGCGCATCGAACCCGCCGAGATCGAGACCGCCCTCACCGAACACCACAACGTGGCGCAGGCCGTCGTACTCGTCCGCGACATACGCGGAAGCAAGAAGCTCGTCGGCTACGTCGTCCCAACCGGCGCGCGGGAAGCCGGCGACGACAGCTACGACATCACCGCGGGCGTCTCGGCCAAGGAACTGCGCCGCTTCGCCGCCGGACGCCTGCCCGAGTTCATGGTGCCATCGGCCTTCGTGGTCCTCGACGAACTGCCACTCACCCCCAACGGCAAGCTCGACAAAGCCGCCCTGCCCGAGCCGGAGTTCACCGGCGGCGCCTACCGCGCGCCCCGCACGGCCGAGGAGCAGGCCCTGGCCGCTGCGTACGCCGAGGTTCTCGGCCTGGAGCGGGTCGGCATCGACGACGACTTCTTCGCCGTCGGCGGCGACAGCATCCGCTCCATCCAGCTCGTCTCCCGCGCCAAAGCGCACGGCATCGAGATCACGCCGCGGCAGATCTTCGAATTCCGGACCGTGGCCGCGCTGGCCGTGGCCGCCGCGGACAGCGGGCCGGTCACGCCCGTCCGCGAGGAGCCGGCCGGTGGTGGCACGGGCTTCATGCCACTGCTGCCGGTGGCCCGTTACATCACCGAACTGGGCGGCGGCTATGACCGGTTCGTGATGTCTACGACGGTGGATCTGCCGCTTGGGATCAACGAGACGGGCCTGGTCGCCACGCTCTCCGCGGTCGTCGACCACCACGACGTGCTCCGCTCCCGCCTCATACACACCGGCGGGCAAGGTCTGGAGGTGGCCCAGCCGGGTTCGGTCGACGTGGCCGCGCTCATCCGCCGCATGCCCAGTACGGGGGACTGGCAGGACACTGCCTGGCGGGACCGTGCGAAGGCGGAAGTCGACTCGGCTGTACGGGAGGTGGACCCCGCGTCCGGGTCCATGGCCCGGTTCGTGTGGTTCGACGCGGGCCCGGAGACCGCCGGGCGTCTGATCCTCGTTCTGCACCACCTGGTGGTCGACGGCGTGTCCTGGCGCATCCTCGTCCCGGACCTCGCCGAGGCGTGGGAGCAGGTCCGTGCGGGCCGTACACCGCAGCTCGCCCCGGTGCCCACCTCGATGCGCCACTGGGCCCACGCCCTGACCGAGGAGGCCGGGCAGGTGGACCGCGTGGCTGAACTCCCACTGTGGCAGGGCATCTTGGAGGGGGGTACCGACCCGCTGATCGGCTCCCGGACCCTCGACCCGGCCGTGGACGTGCGCGCCACGGTGGAGACCGTGGAGATGAACCTGGCTCCGCAGGCCACCGAAGCGCTCCTGACCACGCTGCCCGCCGCCTTCCACGGCGGCCCCAACGACGGCCTGATCACCGCCCTGGCCCTGGCGATGGCCCAGTGGCGCAAGCGCCGTGGTGTGGACGAGTCCTCGCTGCTTCTTCGCCTGGAGGGGCACGGCCGCGAGGAGGCCGCCGCACCCGGTGTGGACCTCTCGCGCACGGTGGGCTGGTTCACCAGCATGTTCCCCGTGCGCCTGGACGTCGGCGGTGTCAACATCGACGAGGCCGTCGCGGGCGGCCGGTCCGCGGGCCAGGCCGTCAAAGCGGTCAAGGAGCAGCTCAACGCCATCCCCGACAAGGGCATCGGCTACGGTCTCCTGCGCCACCTCAACCCGGATACCGCCGAGACCTTGAAGGCGTACGAGACCGGGCAGGTCGCCTTCAACTACCTTGGCCGGTTCGCTCCGGGCGACCAGCCGGGCGGCGCGGGGTGGGCGATCGTCACCGACATGGAAGGGGTCGTCGCCGACCTGGACGCGGACATGCCCGCCCTGGCGACTGTGGAGATCAACTCCTACGTCCTCGACTCCGCGCAGGGCCCGCAGCTCAGCGCCCACATTGGCTTCCCCGCCGGGCTGCTCGCACGGGAGGACGCCCAGGAACTCGCATACCTGTGGCGCACGGCCCTCGAAGGCCTGGCCCGGCATGCCGCCGCGCCGGGCGCGGGCGGTCTGACACCCTCGGACGTGCCCCTGGTGCGAGTGCGCCAGGGGGACCTGGAGGCGTGGGAGGAGCAGTATCCGGGCCTCCAGGACGTGTGGCCGACGACGGAGGCGCAGTCCGGCCTGCTCTTCCACAGCCAGCTGGCCGACTCCTCCTTCGATGCCTACCACGTGCAGTTCGCCCTGCACCTGGCCGGCGACGTGGAGCCGGAGCGGATGCGAGCCGCCGGGCAGGCGCTGCTCGACCGGCACCCCAGTCTCGGCACCGCCTTCGTCGCCGGGTCCTCCGGCCGGCAGGTCCAGCTCGTCCTCGGCCACATCGAACTCCCCTGGCGGGTCGTGGACTTGAGGGACCTCGACGAAGGCGGCCAGGAGAAGGCCTTCGAGCGGCTGCTGGCCGAGGACCAAGCGGCCCACTTCGACCCGGCCGTGCCACCGATGCTACGGATGACGCTGGTGCGCAGGGCCGAGGACGGCGCGGAGCTGGTGTTCACCGTCAACCACGCGCTGTTCGACGGCTGGTCCTTCCCGCTCCTGCTCCAAGACCTGATCCGCGCCTACGCGGCCGACGGGGACACCTCGGCGCTGCCGCGCGTGCGCCCCTACCGCGACTTCCTGGCCTGGCTCGTGCGGCAGGACCGCGAAGCGGCCTGCCGGGCCTGGGCCCGGGAGCTGGAGGGCATCGAGGAACCGACCCTGCTCGTCCCCGCGGCCACCGGCGGCGCCCGCGCCGGCGCCCCCCGGGGGCGCGGGGGCCCCCCCCCCCCCGGCGGCCAGGGCCCAGTCGCCCAGTACCCGTCTACCCGGACCGCCCACG
>NZ_JBITEV010000012.1:0-62133 GCF_044455465.1 Streptomyces sp. NPDC051217 | reverse complement strand
TCGGCCCCGCCGGGGCTGGGCCCGGGTGGGGGGGGGGCAGGGTCCCACCCCCCGGCCGGCCCCCCCCCCCCCCGGGGGGGGGGGGCCCCGGGGCCCGGGGGGGCCGGGGGCCCCGACGCCGACCAGGGCGGCATGGACCAGGTCGACCTGTCCCTGTCTCCCGGAACGGCGCAGGAACTCCAGCGCCGTGCGGGCGAGCTGGGGATCACGCTCAACATGCTGCTGCAGGGTGCGTGGGGCATCGTCCTCGGGCACCTCACTGGGCGTCAGGACGTGGTGTTCGGCGCCACCGTCTCCGGGCGCCCGCCGCAGGTGGCGGGCGTGGACGAGATGGTCGGCCTGTTCATCAACGCCCTGCCGGTCCGGGTGCGGTACTCCCCGCGGGACACGCTCGCGGATCTGCTCACCGGGCTGCGCGCGCGCCAGGCGGTGCTGATGGACCACCAGAACCTCGGCCTGACCGAGATCCATGAGGCCGCAGGTGTGGGCACCCTGTTCGACACCATGGTCATCTTCGAGTCGTTCCCGATCGACCGCGAGGGCATGACCGAGGCGCACGGCAAGGCCGGTGTCGAGATCACGGGGATGCGCATCCACAGCAGCACCCATTACCCGCTGACCCTGGGGGCCGACCCGAACCTGAGCATGGCGGCACTGGAGTACCGGTGTGACCTGTTCGAGCGTGCCACGGTCGAGCGGATCGCCGCCCGCCTCGGCCGTGTCCTCGAACAGCTGGCCACCGACCCGCACACGCCGCTGGCCCGCCTCGACCTCCTTGAGGAAGCCGAACGGGACCTGGTCCTGGAGAAGTTCAACGACACGGCCACCGAGGTGCCCGAGCAGACCGTCATCGGGACCTTCGAGGAGCAGGTCGCCCGCACCCCGCAGGCCACCGCGGTGATCCACCAGGACGTGCGGCTCACCTACGGCGACCTGAACGAGCGCGCCAACCGCCTCGCCCGCCACCTGACCGGCGAGGGCATCGGCCCGAACACCCTGGCCGCTGTGGTTCTGCCCCGCACCCCCGACCTGGTGGTGACGATCCTGGCGGTCCTCAAAACCGGCGCCGCCTACGTCCCCATCGACCCCGGCTACCCCAGCACCCGCCTGCAGCACATCCTCGACACGGCCCGGCCGCGCCTGATCATCACCGAGACCGGGGTGGCCACCGTCCTGCCCGAATACCCGGACGCCGAGCGCCTGTTGCTCGACACGACAGATGTCTCCGCCCACTCGGCAGCCGATCTGCACGACAGCGAGCGCACCCGTCCGCTGCTCGCCGACGATCTGCTCTACCAGGTGTACACCTCCGGTTCGACGGGCCTGCCCAAGGGCGTGAGCATCACCCACGCCAACGTGGTCAATGCCCTGGACGGCATGGTCGAGCAGGTCGGCCTCGAGCCGGGCGTGCGGATGCTGGCGAGCACCTCGACCGGCTTCGACGTGGCCGCCTTCGAGCTGTTCTTCACACTGACCACCGGGGGCAGCGTCGAACTGGTCCGCGACGTCCTGGCACTGGCCGAGCGCGAGAGCTGGGACATCGACGTGATCAGCTCGGTGCCCTCCGCCTTCGCCGAACTGGTCGACCAGATAGGCGACCGCGTGCGCCCCAAGTGGCTGCTCTTCGGCGGCGAGGCCCTCACCCCGGCCCTGGTCGATCGCATCCGCGCCCACTGGCCACACGCCCGCATCGTCAACTGCTACGGCCCCAGTGAGGCTTTCTACGTCACCGCACACGCGCTCGACACCGACCGCCCGTATGCCACCGGAGTCCCCATTGGACGCCCGCTGGGCAACCTGCGCGCCTACATCCTCGGCCCCGCTCTGACCCCGGTCGCCCCGGGAGCCACCGGCGAGCTCTACATAGCCGGAGCGGGGATCGGCCGCGGCTACCACCAGCGCCCGGCCCTGACCGCCGAGCGCTTCACCGCCGGCCCCTACGGGCCGCCCGGCACACGCATGTACCGCACCGGCGACCTGGCACGCTGGAATGCGGACGGTGAGCTGGAGTACATCGGCCGCGCCGACGCCCAGGTCAAGATCCGCGGTTTCCGCGTCGAACCCGGCGAGATCGAAGCCGTCCTCGTCGTCCACCCGCACATCGCCCAGGCCGCGGTGATCGCACGCGACAGGGCGGGCAGCAAGCAACTGATCGCCTACACCGTGCCCACCACCGACCCAGCCCCCGACCTCGACCCCGCGCAACTGCGCGCCTTCGTGGCCGAGCGGCTGCCCGAGTACATGGTGCCCGCCGCGTTCGTCACCCTGGACCGCCTGCCCCTGTCCCCCAACGGCAAGCTCGACCACAAGGCGCTCCCGGCACCCGAGCTGACCGGTTCGGCGGTCTACCGCGCGCCCCGATCCCCCCAAGAGGCAGTCCTGGCACGCCTGTTCGCGCAAGTCCTCGGCGTGGAGGAGGTCGGCATCGACGACAACTTCTTCGACCTCGGCGGCCACTCCCTGCGCGCCACCCGCCTGGTCAGCCGCGTTCGCACCGTCCTCATGATCGACCTGCCGATACGTACGGTGTTCCAGTCCCCCACGGTCGCGGAACTGGCCGCGCACCTCACCGCCGGGACCGAGGACACCGAGCACACCGACCCGTTCGGAGTCGTCCTGCCCCTGAAGACGGGCGGCAGCGGCCCACCCGTCTGGTTCATCCACCCCGGCTCTGGCCTGAGCTGGTCCTACCTGGGCATGGCCAGGCAGCTCGGCGACCGCCCGGTGTACGGCATCCAGGCCCGCGGCTTCGACGGCTCACCTCTTCCGGAGAGCTTTGAGGCGATGGTCCTGGACTACGTGGACCAGATCCTCATCGTCCAGCCGGAAAGCCCGTACCACTTCGTCGGGCACTCCATGGGCGGCCCGCTCTCCCACGCCATCGCCGCCGAACTCCAGCGCCGCGGCCACGAGGTGCCCTTCATCGCACTCCTCGACGCCGCCCCGAGCTCCGCGTTCGTCGAGCAGGACGTGGTGGTCGACCGGTCCATGGGGCGCGACTTCCTCGCGGGCTACCTCCCCGGCGGCGAGGACGACGCCGACCGCCAGGCCCTCATCGACAACGGCGCCACGATCATGTCCGAACACGTCAACCTGGTCAGGGAGTTCACCCAGCCCGTCTACCGCGGCACGGTGCTGTTCTTCAACGCGACGCTGAGCCCGGAGGCCCAGGCCGCGTTCTGGGATCCGTACGTCGAGGGCGAAGTGCGCGCGTACGACATCCACTCCACGCACTTCGGCCTGACCGCACCCAAGCCCGCGGGCGAGATTTGCACCGTCATCAACCGCCACCTCGCGGACTGACGGAACCCCCCACCGTGCCGGGCCCGCCCACTCCGGCGGGCCCGGCGCCGCTCCCGTCCTGCCCCTGTGCCTGCGGCCGAGAACCCTGTGCTGCCGTGACGCTCATGGCACAACTCCTCCAACGGACAATTCAAAGGCCAGTGGGCGGAACCGTCCTGTCCCCAGGACATTCGGGAATATTGCACCTGCGGGCGGCCACTTCCGCAGAAGGGGCCATTTCGACGTAGGGCGCGGGAAGGGAAATGCGGGAACCCCCGGACTTTCCGTTCAGTGGTCTGCTGCTCCCCGTCGGCCGGTGAATGGCGATACACTTCCCGAAGTGAAGCCCATCGTGAGCAGCCTGAATTGGAGTGGTTCATGAGCAGCAACCCGTTCGACGACGTGGACGGCCGGTTCTGCGTCCTGGTGAACGAAGAGGAACAACACTCTCTGTGGCCCTCGTTCGCCGAGGTCCCCGCCGGCTGGCGGGTCGTATTCGGTGAGAACGGACGCCAACAGTGCCTGGACTTCGTCGACCAGAACTGGACCGACCTGCGGCCGAAGAGCCTGCGCGAGGCGATGGCGGCTGGCTGAGGACTGTCCCGTGATCCGGGCGGGCGCACGACGACAGCTACGAGAACCTCGCCGCCTTGTCGGAACGCCCGAATACATCCAGTGGCGCGCGACGGCGGGCGATTCCGACGATCCCGGGGTGGGCCCGGTGCCGCAAGCGGTACCGGGCCCACCCTTTCACCGCGAGCCGCCCGCCTTTGACCGCGGGCCCATTTCGCCACGGACAGGCCGTCGGCCCGCCGTCGGTCCGGCCCGGCCGACGGGTGCGGGCTGCGGTCAGAGGGTCTTCCGCTCGGTCTCCTGGGCGAGGTCCTGGCCAAGCTCGTGCTCGGCGCGCCGCTGGATGATGGAGTCGGCGATCTCGCCGCTGCGGACGGCGATGTGGGACAGCAGCCAGGACGTCAGTCCGCGGGTGTGCCCGGTGCCGCCCTGGAGGTAGATGCCGCAGGGCAGTTCGGGGCTGGTGACCAGGCGGTAGTCGCGCCCCGCCTGGTGCTGCCCGGTCTCGTCCCCCGAGCGCTTGACCTCGTTGACCCGGGTGAGGTTGAGGAAGAACAGCCGCTGGCTGCCGCGCACCTCCTCCTCGTACGAGCGCCGGTACAGGTCCCTGATGACCTCGTAGGCCGGCAGGATCGCCGAGACCCGGGGGTGCGGGAGGCTGTCGTACGGGAACCGGGCTGTCTCAGCCGCTCTGGCCGGCGCCGACGACCGCCACGTTCCTGAGCTCCGCGGGATCCATACGGCGGTACTTCGCCCGGAACTCCGAGCTGCGCCAGACCCGTTCGTCGCGCTCGACGCCCTCGGGCATCCGCGGTACGAGGCCGGTCGCGACGGTCACGTTGCGCGCCCTGGCGAGCCGGGTTGCGCCCGAGACGACGTCCCTCACCTCGATCTCCAGGTGCTCGGCATCCTCAGCTCCGGTGCCCTGCGGTGGCCGGATTCTCCCGCCAGCGTTCGCTGCGACAGGATTTCCGCATCTTCACCGGGTCGGTTGTGGCTATCCAGAGGCCCTGGTCGGGAATACGGTTAACTCACTTCAAGGTGTGCGGATGGCGGTCTCGAACATCTCGACCGGTCACCCGGGACAGGCGTATTGAGTATTACGCTCAAAAACGTGGTAGTGCCAACCTGGAGGGACCGGCAGCCACCTCCCAAGAGGTCCCGGTGTACCGCGTACCTATGGTTGCTGTCCTGTCGACAGGACAGCGGCCTCCTGTTTCCGAATTTTGCCGCAAATGCTCAACGTACTGCTAGCGTTGGCGAGCGAGTCGGAGCCACACCGTGAGCCAGATAACCGAAGGGTGTGAATTCGGATGTTCGTTCCCCGCCACTATCGTGAACCAGACAGTTCATGGATGGCAGACCCGATCCGCGCCAATCCGCTGGCCCTTGCGGTCATGAATGGAGACTCCACCGAGGGCCCGTTTTCCACTCCCATCTGCCCGTCATCCCCGGTCCGCAGATGACGGGTTCGTGGGAAGGGTCCAACTGCTGACCTTCCTTCACCGGTCCGCACGGCTATGTGTCGCCCACCCTGTACGAGGTGACGCCGGCCGCTCCGACGTGGAACGTCACCTTGGTGCACGTACGCGGTGTCGTGGAGAAGATCGACTCTCGCTGGACGAGACGCTGGGCGTGGTGCGGGCCACCGCGCCGGCCTTCGAGACGGAGTTCGGGGCAGGCTGGGACCAGACCGAGTCGGTCGGCTGCTTCCGGAAGATCGTCCCCTGTGTGGGGGACCTTCCGGGTCAGTGTCACGGGGGGACGACGGCATGTTCGGACTCAGCCAGGAGCAGCCGCCGACGTCCGCGAGCGGGTGCAGCAGTCGTTCAGCGGGCGCGCGTGCGGCATCCACCGGCAGACGGCCAAGCTCATTGAGCCAGTTGCCATGACCGGGATCCGACAGGCCGGCGGCCGGACCCCTGGTTGTCCGCCGACCTCCAGGGCCCGCGCTCCCAAGGGAACGCGGGCCTGGTGACACGGGAGAAGCGGGTGCCCGATGTGGATGGCGCGGGAGGTGCGGAGTGAGCGGCGGGCCGGGTCCGCGCTGCGGCCGGCCCACCCGCTGGAACAGGGCAGCGGGATCCGGCTTCGTGCGTCGCAGGTCATGCGACAGCCGGACCTGCGGTGCGTCGCCACGTTGCTGGGCGAGGATCCAGCGCCCGAGCGCGACGACCTCGCAGGAGAGCAAGCGCCCTTACCCACACGAGACAGTCCGGAGACACCGTGAGTGAGACAAAGGACGAGTACACGCAACCAGCAGCCGATGTGTGGTTCACCTGGAACGACGCGGAGACGGAGCAGGGCTCCTCAGAATCGGCCTATTCCGGCACTCTTTTTGACGAGACCTTGCGGGACGGCCTGCAGGCCCCGCACATCCGCAATCTGACTCTGGAACAGAAGCTCAGCTTCGTCGATCACATGGTCCGTTCCGGAGTCCGCTCCGCGGACCTCGGCTTCCCCGGTTCCGACGCGGCTGCCGCACGGGAATGCACGGAGCTCGCGAAGCACATCGCGTCGAACGGCCTTGATCTGACGCCTGGCTATGCGGGCCGCACGCACCCGTCGGACATCAACGCGATATGTGAGGTGGGGCAGCAGTCCGGAGTCGCGATCGAGGCCTATGCCTTCATCGGTGTCAGTCCCATCCGGCAGTACGTGGAGGACTGGGACATCGAGCTGATCAAGCGCGCTGTCCACAGGTCGGCGGCGGAATGCCGGCGCGGGAACGTGGAGTTCGTCCTGGTGCTGGAGGACGCGATCCGCTGCACGCCAGAGGTGTTGGGCAGTGTCTACGACTCGGCAGTGGAGACGGGGACCCGGCGGCTGACCCTGTGCGACACGGTAGGTGCCGCCGTGCCTGGAGGAACGGCGGCCCTGGTCCGGTGGACCCAGCGGTACTTCGCCGAGCGCGGTCATCCTGTGGCGCTCGAATGGCACGGGCACAACGACAGGGGTCTGGCCCTCGCCAACTCGCTCACCGCGCTCGCCCTGGGCTGTGCGCGCGTGCACGGCACGATCCTGGGGATCGGCGAGCGGGCGGGCAACGCGTCCCTGGATCAGCTCATGGTCAACAGCCATCTGGACGGTCACCACGCCTACGACCTGAAGGCGCTCCGTGAGTATTGCCGGTACGCGGCCCCCCTTCTCGGCGTGGACATCCCGCAGAACTACCCCGCCATGGGCCGTGACGTCTTCAAGACCAGCGCCGGAGTGCACGCCTCCGCGATTCTCAAGGCCCACGAGAAAGGCAGCAGGACGATCAAGGACGGGGTCTACGCGGGCGTCCCCGCCGGTTTGCTCGGCCGCGAGCAGGAAGTGCTCATAGACGCGGCCTCGGGCGAGAGCAACGTGAAGTACTGGCTGACCGTGCACGGATACGCGACGGACGACGCCGCCTTGATCAAGAGGGTGCTGGAACGGGCGAAGACAACCCCCGCACCCCTGACCGACGAAGAGATAGGACAGGTCCTTGCGACAGGCGAGTGAATCACGAGGGGACGCCCCCGACCGCACGATCAGGCTCCACGGCAACGTTCTGGTCATGACGGAAAGCCCGGAACTGCTCGCCGCGCAACTCGACGGCAGCAGCACCATGACACCGTCGCGACTGCTGCGTGAACCACTCAGGAACAGCATCTCGACGGACGAGATCATCCCTGGATGGTGCTGCTACTGGTATGACGAGAAGCTGGGCGACTACGCGTATCTGGGCCTGCGTGGAAGGCAGTTCGGTGAAGGCGCGGTGAAGGCGTTCGCCCCGCAGATCATCGTCAGCGGTGAGGCGAAGGGAAGTGGGTCCTCCCGGGAGCACGCCGTGTACGCCGAGAAGTACTCCGGGGTCCAGCTCGTCTTCGCCCGGTCCTTCGAGCGGATCTATCAGCAGAACTGCCGCAACGTCGGCATTATCACGTGTGACGACTTCGACGTCCTTGCCGCTCTGCTGGCAGGCGAGGAACTGCCCCTGGAGGCGTTCACGCGCAGCGCCAATGACATCGAGCGCGCCATCATCGATCTCGGTGGCCTCTTTGGCTTCAACCGCGGCCACCGTGAGGAAGCTCGCTCCACGCTCCGGACCGTCTTCAGTGAAGACAGGCCGCTGAACATCGTCGAGAAAATCATCCAAAGCCGGCTCTCGTCTCGGAACCGGCCACCCGCGGACTCCAGTGTGCGGGTGGGCGAGTCCTACTTCGTGGAGACGGACGTCCGATTTTCGCACGAGTATGTGACACCCATGGCGGCCAGCATGTTCACGCAGCAGTTCGGGAAGGACGCCGCCCTCTCCGACCCGGACTCCTGCTACTTTTTCCAGGACCACCTCTCGCTGGCGGAGCAGGTGCTGACCCGGCGCGCGCGCGGCCCGGAACTCATCGCGCGAGTCCATGACCTCGGCCGACGACAGCAGGATTTCGCCGCGCTGGGCGGTGGCCACTTCATCGGTCCTTCCGACAGCGGGGGCAGCCGCGCCATCTGCCACAACTACATCGTGGAACATGTTGCCCGGCCCGGAGACGTCGTCATCGGCACGGACAGTCACACGTGCACGGCCGGCGCCGTCGGCGCCTTCGCCTTCGGCGTGGGTGCGACCGACATCGCGAACGCCTGGTACAACCGCGAGATCCTGGTGAAGGTCCCGGCGGCTATCAAGATCAACCTGATGGGGCGGCTCCCGCGGGGCGTGTGTGCGAAGGACCTCATGTTGGCCCTGCTCGTACACCCGATGATCGAGGGAAGCCAGACGTTGGGCAAGGTGCTGCTCTTCACCGGTCCCGGATGCGCCGCCTTGAACATCGACGAGCGCGCCACCCTGTGCAACATGGCGGTGGAGGCCGGAGGCATGACCGCCATGTTCGAACCGGATGAGGTGATGCGCGCCTATCTGTCAGGGCGCGCCGGTGCACCCCGTAATTCCGGTGTGCCGGACCTGACCTCGGACGAGGGCGCCACGTACAGCGCGGTCGTGGACATCCCGCTGGCCGGGGTCGAGGCCATGGTGGCGCTCCCCGGAGACCCGGGGAACGCTGTCCCTCTCGCCTCCGTCCACGACGAAATCAAGGTCGACAAGGTCTACGGAGGATCCTGCACGGGCGGCAAGGCGTACGACATGGACATGTACGCGAGCGTCTTCGAGCTGGCACGGTCACGGGGCATGGTTGTCCCCGAGGGTGTGCAGGCGTATATCCAGGTCGGCAGTGAGTCCGTCATGAAGTACGCCGTCGAACGGGGCTACATCGGTCTTTTCGAGGACGTCGGTGTGCGGGTGCTGCCTCCCTCGTGCGGGGCGTGTATCAACGCCGGACCGGGCGTCTCCGAAAGTCCGGACGAGATCACCGTCAGCGCGCAGAACCGTAACTTCCCGGGACGGTCGGGGCCCGGCCAGGTGTACCTGGCCTCGCCCTACGTGGTGGCCGCCACGGCGATCTCCGGACGCCTCAGCTCCGTCGAGGCCATGCTCGCGACGGAGGCCCGCCCGTGAGGATCGCGGTGGTTCCCGGAGACGGGATCGGTCAGGAAGTCATCCCGGCGACCCTCCCCGCCCTGACGGCGCTCAGCGAGGCGTTCGGCCTCGGCATCTCTCACGATGTCTTCGACTGGGGGGCTGACCAGTGGCTCGCCACGGGCGTCGGGCTGCCCACCGGGGCGATCGATCGTCTCGCCCGCGAGTACGGAGCCGTCTTCCTGGGAGCGCTCGGCGACCCGCGCATCCCGGACATGGCGCACGGCCGCGACATCCTGCTCGGACTGCGCAGAGGCCTCGATCTCTATGTCAACTACCGCCCCATCGTGCTGAGGCACGGAGTCATCGACCTCTACCGCGAGAACACGCAGGGACTTTACGCAGGCGTCGGAGGTTCGATCACCCGGTCCGGAACGGTCACAGTGGCGATCGACGAATGCGTGTACACACGGAAGACGGTTGAGGATTTCGTCCGCTTCTGCCTCGGCCGGCTCGGCAGGACAGGACGTCGCAAGGTGACCCTGGTGCACAAGTCCAATGCGGTGCCGAATACCGGCAGCCTCTGGCAGGACGTGTTCCGGCGTGAGCTGGAGGCGTTTCCCGAACTGGTCGGCTCGGAAGAGTACGTGGACTCGTTCTGCTACAACCTCGTTCGCGATCCGACGCCCTATGAGGGCGTCCTGGCACCCAATCTCTTCGGCGACATCATCAGCGACATCGGTGCGGCTCTGATGGGGGGCCTAGGCATGGCGTCGAGCGCGAGCATCTGCCCGGAGACGAACTTCGCGCTGTTCGAACCCGTTCATGGCAGTGCTCCCGACATCGCCGGTAAGGGGACGGCCAACCCGTACGCTGCCGCGATGTCCCTGGCGCTGATGCTCGATCACTTCGGCCACGGGGCCGCGGCCGGCCTGCTCCGCGTCTGCCTGACGGAGGTGGCGGGAAGTGACGCAGCGACCCCCGACCTCGGAGGCAAGGGAAGTACACAGCAATTCATGGCGGAAGTGACGGATCTGCTCAAGCGGAAGACTTCCGTGCTTCCGGACACCGCCACCCCCTGACCACGTCCCGGCCGTCGGCCTCACCTCGCGCACGGGCGCTGGGCGAGACACCGGCGGCCGTCCGTCGACGACCGGAGAACGCTGCCACCCATGGAAAGACGTCTTCCTCCTCCCAGCCTTGCCACCCGGGCCGTCTCGGCAAGCGGATCGGTCATCCGCGAGGCGCTCGCGCTGACCACCCGGCCCGAGGTGATCTCCTTCGCCGGCGGACTACCCGCACCCGAGCATTTCGACGTCGAGAACATCAGGGCTGCCTACGACCAGGTACTGAGCGAGTCCTCGCACCGGGTACTGCAGTACTCCGTCACAGAAGGCGACCCGTACCTGCGAGAGGCGATCGCGGCGCGACTGTCCCGGCAGGGGCTGTTCACTCGCCCGGAGAACCTGGTGATCACCACCGGCGCGCAGCAAGCTCTCGCACTGCTGACCACCACGCTTCTCAACCCCGGTGACGTGGTGGCCGTCGAAGAGCCCACCTACCTCGCGGCCCTGCAATGCTTCGCCTATGCCGGCGTCCGCGTCATCCCCGTGCCGACCGACGCCAACGGGATCGTGATAGACGCCCTGGCGGACACAGCGGCAAGAGAGCATCCCCGGCTTCTCTATCTCGTCCCCACCTTTCAGAACCCCACCGGACACACGCTCCCGGCAGAACGGCGCCACGCCGTGGCACGCCTCGCGGCGGAATACGGGTTCTGGATCGCCGAGGATGATCCCTACGGCGAACTGCGCTTCCGCGGCGAACCGGAACCGTGGATCACGGCATACGAGGTGGCCTCGGACCGGACCGTACTCCTCGGGAGTCTGTCGAAAGTACTCGCGCCGGGCATGCGACTGGGGTGGCTTCGCGCGCCCACGGCGCTGTGCCGCTCCTGCGTGTTGGCCAAGCAGGCCCTCGATCTGCACTCCTCGACCGTCGATCAGGCTGCGGCCGCACGGTATCTGACGGACCACGACCTGGACGTGCGCCTGGTGCCCGTCAAGGCCGCCTACAGAGAACGCTGCGAGACAATGCTCACCGCTCTTCCGCACGTGCTGCCGGAGGGCAGCACATGGAGCCGCCCTGACGGCGGCATGTTCGTGTGGGCCCAGCTACCTGAAGGCTATGACACGGGGGCACTTCTGCTGAACGCCATCGCCAACGGAGTCGCCTACGTTCCTGGGGCCCCATTCTTCGCCGGCCCAGCCAACCCGGCCACCCTGAGGTTGTCCTTCACCGCACATCGTCCACCGGAGATCGATCGCGGACTGAAGAGGCTGGCCGTCGCCTTGGATGCGAACCGATCCTGATCAGCAGGGATGACACCGCGGCCCCGCACCGGTCGACCGCGAGGCCGAGGAAGGCCGGGCAGCCACAGGGACGGTGAACGCAGCGAACGACGAGTTCCCGTTCGATGAACAAATCGGATGGGAACTCGTCCAAGGCCGCCGCTGCAGTGCGTTGCTGCGCGGCGGGGTGGGCGTGCCGAAGAGAAGCTGGGGCAGGCGGCATACGCCTCGGGAGTGATTTCCCTGATGAGGGGGGTGCCTCTATGTCTTTCGTCAAGCGGGGCGTGGGGTTCGGGGTTGGTAGAAGGTGCCGTCGCGGAGCATCGCGAACAGCACGTTGATCCGCTGGCGGGCCAGGCGGAGGAGAGCTTGGGTGTGCGTCTTTCCGCGGGACCGGCATCGGTCGTAGTAGGTGCGTGAGGCGGGGTCGTGCAGGGCGGCGAACGCGGACAGGAACATCGCGCGCTTGAGTTGTCGGTTGCCGCCTCTGGAGGCGTGTTCGCCGTGGATCGAGGTCCCCGAAGACTTCGTGGTCGGGGCGAGGCCGGCGTAGGAGGCCAGGTGGGGTGGCAAAGCTGGTGCCGTCGCCGACGGTGACCAGCAAGGTGGCGGCGGTCCTGACCGCGACTCCCGGAATCGAGGTCAGGACCGCGGAAAGAGGGTGAGCCTCCAACAGCTGCCCGATCTGCGCTTTGAGAGCCTGCCGCTGTTCGTGGACAGCGCCGAGGGAGCGGGCCAGCGAGGGGATCACGACGTCGAGTGTGCCGGTCCCGGGGACGACGACGGTCTGTTCGTCGAGCGCGCCGAAGACCTCGTCGATCAGCCGGGCGGCCATGCGCGGGGCTTTGGGACGGATCACCTCGACGAGCCGGCGGCGGCCCGCTTTCCGCAGGGAGGCCGGGGATCCGTAGCGTTCCAGCAGCCAGGTCACGGCCTGATGGCCCAGACGGGGGCCCAGGATGCGCTCCAGGCTGGGGTGGAACTGGGTGAGCAGGCCGCGTATGCGGTTGGAGGCGCGGGTCGCCTCGGCCGCGAGGTCCTGGTCGAAGCCGACCAGCACGGTCAGTTCGGCGGTGATTTCGTCGGTCAGCTGAAGCGAGCGCAGGGTGTGGGGCATGGTGCGGGCGGCGTCCGCGATCACCGCGGCGTCCTTCGCGTCGGTCTTGGCCTCGCCCGGGTAGAGGTCGGCGATCCGCCGCATGGACAGGCCCGGCAGGTAGGCGACTTTGCAGCCGGCGTCCCTGGCTACCGTCAGGGGCAGGGCGCCGATGGGGGCGGGCTGGTCCACGATCACCAGCACGGTGCCGAACTTCGCGGCCGACTTGTCGAAGACGGCCCGCAGCTTCGGTTCGCTGTTGGGGAGCTGCTTGTCGAAGACTTTCTTGCCGGCCGGGGTGAGCCCGTGCCCGTGATGGGCGCTCTTACCGACGTCCAGGCCGAGGAAGACGCCTATCTCATCGATGTCGTACAAGCCGTCCTCCCGAACGGGGTTGGCGCGGTGCTGGCCGGGCGTTGGCGTCGTATGCGCGCATCCACGTTATGCAGACCCGCCGCCCGAGCGGCCGGGCATCGCGCCAGACCAGGCGGTAGTCGGACCTCTCATCAGCGTCTCCAACGGCGCCTCTCGGGCCCGGTGACACCACCCCCCAGGTCATCCGTTCCAATGCCGTTGCTTTTGGGGCTACTGCCATCTGTGGTTCAGGGCGAGGGTGACGGCGGGGCGGCGCTGGCTGGTGGGCTCGTCGGGGGCCTTAAGAACGTACCCGTGGATCAGGCGTGGGTTGAGGCGGATGCGGCGGCCCGGCGGGATGCCGGTGAGGTTGAGGAGACGCTGCGTGCGGCCGGATGGCAGCCGGGGCGACGCGTCCCGGTTCAGCAGTGGTGCGAGATGCTGGAGGCAACTGGGCTGGTCCGGATGCATGAGGCCGCCGAACGCTTCTTGACTGAGTTCGGAGGCTTGGGCGTACAGATCAGCGGGCCGGGCATCACCTGTGCAAGGACGCCCTTCAACTTTGATCCCGAACTCGCGGTGGGCGAGGAGGATCGATTCGCAGACTGGAGTTCGACGGTCGGGCGGGACATCTTCCCCATCGGTGAGCTCGACGAGGGCCGATTCTTCCTCGGTATCGACGAGACCAGCGAGATCTATCTGATCGAGACCTGGGTGGCGACGTTCGGCCCGGTCCGGGAGGCACTGGAGAAGCTCGTCCTGGGCATATCTCCACGGCGTATCGGTTGAGGTGAGTCGCCATCGCATGTCGCGCAACAGCAGTGTTGCTCTGAATCGGGTGTCTTCCGGTGCTTGTCAGGGCATGTGCTGCTGTCGTGGCATGGCTCGGACCTTGGCCGCGTCAGCGTCTCAACCTGAGAGGGCAGCGTTCTCCAGGGACAGCAGGTTCACGGTGGTCGCGTAGAGCTGAAGACGCGTTTCCAAGGTCCTGCAGTGGGCCTGCAGCTCTTGGTGCTTCTTCTTCAGCTCCTCGAAGGCGTCCGTGGACTGGGCGTTCGAGGTTCTTCTCGTCTCTAGCTCGGCGGTCTTGGTCTGAAAGAGTTGTCGGAGGTCGGGGTGCTGGTGAGTCAGGTGCCAGCGCTTGACGTTTGCTTCGATGGCCAGTTGAGAGACGTTGAGCCGTCCGTTCGACCGCTGTGGGGTGCCGGCGAAGAGGCGGTTCATCGCGCTGATGATTGCCCGGCGGGTGGGGCTCTGCTCGTTGTCGAACGGGATGCTGCTCACGTGCTCGTGGCCCCTCGCTCGTGGTTGCTGATGATCGACTTAAGGCGGTCGAATTCGCGTCGCTCACGTTCGTGGCGGATGGGTGGCGCCAGTGGGTCAGCGACGATGTCGGCGAGCTCAGCCGCTCGTTGTTGGACGTAGGCGAAGTCGCGATCGGTCCGGGCGATGTTTGGGCATTGAGGGCGGCAGTCGTCGGTGTCGGGGGTGACCTGGTGGTCGTCCATGGTTCCGCGGAGCTGGCATGCTGCTGTGGCGGGGTTGAGGACGCAGGTCATTCCTTCGCCGTGGTGGATCTGCAGCAGTGGATTGCCGAGCAGGTCGCGGGCATGGCGCTCTTTGGTGAGGACGCGGCCGGCGAACTCGCGGTTGGCGGCGGTGATGCGGTGTCGATAGGTGTCGGCAGCGGGCCCACTGACGTGTTCACCGTTAGTAAGGGCGTGTTCATCGTCGCTCAGGCACTCGATGCGGTAGAGCCAGTCCTCGAACGCGTACTCATCGGGGAAGCCGGATTCGTAGCTCCCCGCGTAGCCCTGGAGCATTTGCGTATGGGCATGGCCGTACTGAATCGATGCGGCGACCAGCCCTCTCGGACGGCGCCGGACGAACCACGCGAGAGTGCGGCGAAAGCGGCTGGCTTTGAGTCGGCCGCGGTCGTCCTCGGGATGTGGTCGCTGCGACCGAGTTGGTGGCACCCGTTGTTGACCCACGTTACGAAGGCTGCCAGGTCACCGGTGATCGACTGGTCTCGCCGAGCGTTGCCCAGACGCTTTTCGCCCTGCGGGCGTCGCCGGTGCGGTTCGATTCTGGTGGGAAACAGCAAGGGGTGCGGGTGGAACCGTTCGAGGACGGTGACTGCGCGGGCGACGATTTCGAGGACGACCCACGGGTCCTCGCGGGGCTGGCCCTCAGGAATCTTGTTGCCGTTCTCGTCCTCGGCTCCCTTGAAGTAGAGCCCTTCCTTCAGCCACAGGTTGGCCTCCGTGTCGTGCTTGATGCAGCCGCGCCGGAGGTTGAGCACTACTGGCGGGAGGAGGTTATTCCGACCGTGCACCATTCCCTCGATCGATCTCGGGTTCGGTGCAGCCGAGACTTGGCGAGCGGCGGGCGGATCCCTCCGGCGTGAAGGTGAAGCCGTCCGTGAACAGGGTGCCGCCGTCCCGGAAGGCCCAGAGGACGGGTTCGGCATGGACGGAGCCCGACGACGAGCTTGGACTTGGGGCGAAACTGTTCCAGAGGTGAAAACAGAGCAGGGTGTCGTCACGTTGGTCGGACGCGTAGGCCAGCGTCTTGGGGTAGTTGGGGTTGTTCCCCCCGAAGAGGACCGAGGGCAAACCGAACGCCGTGACGACGTCGCTGAGGAAACGGTCCTTGCGACACCATGTCTCGCTGACACGACGGATCTCGTCGTACTCAGCCGAGGTGAGGGTCCGGTCGAGTCGCAGCCACCCCTGACGGTGTGCGATCTCGGCGTAGACCGAGGCCACGGCGCCCTCGTGTGCATCACCCCAGAGATCTTGGAAGGCTCCGCGCACGCCGGTAGAGGAGAATCCTCGGCGGGTTTGCAGGTCCTTCAGTTCCTGCTGCCATTCCTGCTCGGAGGCGTCCGCGAACGCCACTGCGTCGAGGTAGAGCCTGAGTGCCGTCTCCCCGCCATACATCCCCGGCCGACGCAGGGCGTCGTTCAATTGGGTGAGCAGGTAGTCGCGCACTTCTTGGGCTGTGCGCCCGCCGTTGTGGCCGGTCCTGTCGGTCATCGTCTGTCCTCCTGTTGGTCCTTGGTCCGAGCTGCGAGGTATTCGGCCCAGTCGCGTCTGGCCGGAGGACATCCGGGTCATCGCCCGGGCCGAGGCCGAACGGCTCGAGCTCCCGGACTATGACCTGTGGCTGTTCGACTCCCGGACCCTGGTGCGGATGCACATCGACGAGTCGGACACGACGATCGGTGTGGAGCTGATCAACGACCCGGACCGGGTGCTCGCGGCGTGCCGGGCCCGTGACGCGGCCACGGCCGCCGCGCGCCCTACTGTCGAGGTGTGGGCGCACACCACCAGCAGAGACCACTGATGGCCCCGATTCCGTTCATTCGGTCGGGGCCTTCGCCATTCCCCCACGTGATCATCCGACATGAGACCAGGCGCGCGAAAGCGTGGCTTCGGAAGGTGGTTGGACGACTTGGTGGTTGGTGGAGTACCGGTAGTTCTTCGACTGCTCGGCGACAGCGTGATCGCGGGTGGGCACGAGGGCGCCGTCCACGATCAGCACGGTGTCCTTCGCGAACCGCTTGCGAGGCTGGAGTGCGAGCATCGGCCCGAGGTGGTCGATGATCCGATCCGCCGCCGACTTGGACACCCCGAACAGCGGAGCCAGCTGGCGCCTGGTCAGGTTCGTGCGCCAGTAGGCCGCGACCAGCAGTGCCCGGTCCTCTAGCGGCAGGCTCCACGGCCGGCCCTTGCGGACCGCGTCCGCACCCTCGCGCCGCAGAACCGTCGCCAGCTTCCCGAACTGCCGCGGGCTCAGTCCGGTGAGGGAGCTATCCAGGACGGCTCCGAAGCCGTGATCACACCAGCCACACCAAGATCATCTCATGCCTGACCAGCAATTACGGGACAGCCCTTAGCGCGGTGTCCGCTGCGACACGCGTAAGGGCTGGTATCGCCCGGACGCGTACGAGCAGGTTCTCGGCACGGAACAGGGACGCGAGCGGATCAAGGTTGTGGAGCGCACCGCGATGCTGGACGCGTCGGAAGCCTGACCTCCGGCCGGGCCGCGCCCATGCCTGTCAGGCGGCGCTACCCGCTGAGGTCCGGGCGGCATCAGGAGCCGGGACGGTGCCCGTGTCCTCGGCGACCGCGGCCTTCGCCGATACCCCGATTCCGAGCTTCTCCAGGATCTTCTTCTCGATCTCGTCGGCGAGGTGGGGGTTGTCCTTGAGGAAGTTGCGGGCGTTCTCCTTGCCCTGGCCGAGCTGGTCGCCCTCGTACGTGTACCAGGCGCCGGCCTTGCGGACGAATTCATGCTCCACGCCCATGTCGATCAGACCGCCCTCGCGGCTGATGCCCTGGCCGTAGAGGATGTCGAACTCCGCCTGTTTGAACGGCGGCGCGACCTTGTTCTTGACGACCTTGACGCGGGTACGGTTGCCGACCGCGTCGGTCCCGTCCTTCAGCGTCTCGATACGCCGGATGTCCAGACGCACCGAGGCATAGAACTTCAGCGCCCGGCCACCGGTCGTGGTTTCCGGCGAACCGAACATCACACCGATCTTCTCGCGTAGCTGGTTGATGAAGATCGCCGTCGTCCTCGTCTGGCTGAGCGCGCTGGTGATCTTACGGAGCGCCTGGCTCATCAGACGGGCCTGAAGACCCATGTGGGCGTCGCCCATCTCGCCCTCGATCTCGGCGCGTGGCACCAGGGCCGCGACGGAGTCGATCACGATCAAGTTGATCGCGCCGGAGCGGATCAGGATGTCGACGATCTCCAGCGCCTGTTCACCGTTGTCCGGCTGGGACAGGATGAGGTTGTCGGTGTCGACGCCGAGCTTTTTGGCGTACTCCGGGTCCAGAGCGTGCTCGGCGTCGATGAACGCCACCGCGCCGCCGGCCTTCTGTGCGTTCGCTACTGCGTGCAACGTCAGCGTCGTCTTGCCGGAGGATTCCGGCCCGTATACCTCCACCACACGGCCGCGCGGCAGACCGCCCACACCGAGCGCCACGTCTAGCGCGGTCGATCCGGTAGGGATCACCTCGATGGGCTCGTTGGGCCGCTCGCCGAGGCGCATGACCGCTCCCTTGCCGAACTTCCGCTCGATCTGTGCGAGCGCGGTGTCCAGCGCCTTCTCGTGGTCGGTTCCTGCCATGAGCTTCACCCGGTCCGATTGAGTGGCGCGCCGCACGTCGGAGAACGTGAGCGTCTACTGCCGACAACGGACGTGTCGGAGATCCCAGAAAACGAACATCCGATCGATTGTTGTGTCCAGTGAAAGGTACCAAACCGAGGGAAGCGGGACGGGTCGCGCACCGGACCGCTCCGGACGCAGACCGCGCCACCCGCTTCCCCTCGCTGAACCACGGGGTCGTCGAATGTCGTCACTGCTTCCGAGAATGCCTTCCGCCGGCTTCGTGACGTACGAGACCTCGCTGCGGCTGGCCTCCTCGCTGGCATGAGGCGTACTCAGGTGGCCGTGCCGATCACGAAGCCGCAGTCACGCAGCCCTGCTGTCTCTCGGTAACAGTGAACGGCAGGCGCCCCAGACCGCATGGCAGTGCCGTCGTGCCGAGGTCTGCCTACTGGGAGTAGAAGCCGGTGATGCGGTAGAGCTGTCGGAGGTAATGGATGCTGAAGCCCATGACCCACCGCTCGTACAGGTCGTCCACGACGATCAGCTGCGGGTCGGTGCGGGCGGTGGGGCGGTGCAGGGGCATGGTCACCGGCACTGGGCACTCGCCGAACAGGGACCGGGCGTGGGAGTAGGGGCGGTCACTATGCGTCCCACGAGCGCACCGGTCGGGTGGAATTCGGCAGGCACCTGTTCCTCGGCAGCTTTGGGGTCGGCCAACTGGTAGGGACCCGCTTCGCATCGAGCCATTGCGTCTCGCGTAGTCCAGGCAAGAAGCCAGGCAGATGGGCGTCCAGCGCAGCGAGCGCGCTCTTCAGATCCTTCGGCACCCCAGCAGTATCCACCGGCGGACCGGCCGCCCACCGCAGTGTTTCGTAGGTTCGCCACGGACTGAGCGGCCAAACCGCGCACTGCAGGAACAGTCGACCGGAGTGATCCGTTGACCCGCGAATGGCCGCCTGCTCTTGCCGCTGATACCGATGAGGTCTCTGCGCAGAGAGGGCTACGACGGCGCGCAGTGTCCGGCGCGGGCACCGTTGTACTCCGGCTCTCCGCTATCAAGCACGCGTAGCAAGGACGCGGTGACGACGCGAGTCGAGCGGCCGATCCTGAGCACCCGGCACGGGAACTCGCCCCGACGAACCAGTGCGTAGCCGGCCCGCGAAAAGCCCAAGTACCGTCGCCGACGCGCGCAGTGCACCGGATCGATCGCACTGCCATGCTGGCGGCGTCAGTCTTCCGTGGTGGTGTCGGCCTTGGTGTAGTCGTAGATCCACCCGGCAGGGGTGTCGGGGGCTCGGACTGCGAGGTAGGTGTGTTTGGCGGTGGGGTTCCAGGGTCCTGGTGCTCGACCGGGGCCGCAACAGTTTCACGGCGGACACCCCGGTTCTCCTGGCGGACGGCACCCGCAAGCGGATCAAGGACATCCAGATCGGCGACCAGGTCCTCGCCACCGACCCCGAAACCGGAGAATCGGGCTCCCGCCCGGTGACGGCCCTGATCAAGGGCACGGGCGACAAACAACTGGTCGACATCACCCTCGACACCGGCAAGACCAGCACCCTCACCGCCACCGACGGCCGTCCCTTCTGGGTCCCGGCTCTCGGCCGCTGGATTGAAGCCGACGAACTCACCTCCGGCCAGTGGCTCCAGACCAGCACCGGCACCTGGACCCAGATCACTGCCATTACCCACCACGCCAGACGCGCCACGGTCTACAACCTCACCGTCAACGACCTCCACACCTACTACGTGCTGGCAGGGGCCACTCCGGTCCTCGTTCACAACTGCGGTCTGCACGATTTGGCCAGGGCTGAATCGGCGAAATCAACTACCTCCAATACTGCCGGGGCGGTCGCCCGTGACACGTACACAGGGGAGTGGGCATATGGCGAGAGCGGCACGGTGCCTGCACAGATCCATCCTCAACTTCGCGAGCGTCTCGATGATTTGATGGACCAGCATGGGGGTTCCTTGGAATCATGGCCAGCTGGCCAATGTGCAGAGTTCAACGCATGCAATAATCTGCTCTACAAATTGCCTACGGCGCGCCTTGATGAGATCGAGTATGCGACCATCATCAGAAAAACTGGATTGAATTTCCCATCTTGCGACAACTGCCGATTCTTGTTGGGTGGTGGTGGCGCACGAGAGGCGGTGGATTAATGGGTTTGCTCGGATTGCCTGTCAAGGATGCTGGCCTGATTGGCTTTATGGAGGGAATTGGATGGTTCCCGGGGCGGCGTGTCGATCTGCAGGGTGATCTCGCGGCATGGTCGACTGATGGGTACAGTCTTGCTGGCTCCGTTCGAGAATTCATGGAGGAATGTAGCGGTCTCAAATTCGACTACCCTCGACACCCGGCAGTCGGCGGAACGTATGTGTGCCTGGTCTCTGGGGTCTCTTCAGTGCAACAGGTCGCACGGTCGCTCGTGACGGAGTACGAGGAGAGGCTTGGCTGCGAGCTGTGCCCTATCGGCTATTCGGCGAGCGGGAACCTGTTCCTGTATATGGCGCCGGATGGGACGACATACGGTGGAAATGATCGATTTCTTGCCAAGGTGGCCGATGATGGATACCACGCTCTTCAAGCCATCGAGCGGAGAGTGCACTTGTCTCCGATCTGATCCGTGGGGCCTCTCCAGCTCGGGATGTGGTCAATTCAATATCGCACCTGATCACGGAATGGGGGAGAGTGCTGGCGGGGTCGGGCCTGGAGTTACTTGGGAGTTGGGGGAGTCGTTTCCTGACGCCTTGCACTTCGTGGTGATCGGGGGCAGCGCGATCGCGTTTTGACTGATGGCCGCCGAACCGATTGACTGGCCGGGGATGGTTGACAGAAGTCCCACCGGACTTTGTTACCGGTGGGACTTCCGTGGCAAGTGCGTCGTCAGTGCTATCGCGGGTCGGACGGAGCGCTTCGCCGCTCACCACCTGCGGGAGTTCAACCCGTTCCGTCCGCTTGGTGCTCTTCCCGCTGCCGTTCCTGGTGGAGTTTGAGGGAGTTCAAGCATTCGGTAGGGGAGTGCGATGTGGTGTGGAGCGGCCGATCTTGAGACGCATGGCTTTGGGGCGATGAGGACTTCGGTGCTATGCACTGACTGTCACCGCCTGTTCGAGTGGTAGAACGAGGGCGCCGGTGCAGGTGTACCGGCGGCGGGTTGATCGCGATGGTTCGTCGCTCGTCAGAGCGATCACTACCTGGGGTGGGGGATGTGCCGTGCGGCGTAGGTCGTTGGTTTCCGGGGCGGCGGTTGGGCTGGGGCTTGTTGGGGCGGGTGTGGTCGGAGTGCGTGCGGGGGGTGGCCCGTCTGAGGCTGGCGAGCGCTCCGGTGCTGGTGTTGATACCGCTGCGGCGTGGGTGTTGGGAGCCACGCAGCCGGAGAGTCGGGTGGGAGTTCTTGTTCTTGATCGGGGGCGCCCCGGTGAGGAAGTGGGCCGTGCGGTAAGGGCGTTGGCTGGTAACGTGCGGTCGGCCGGTGAGGTTGACACGGCTGTGAGGTTTGGGGTAGGGGTGTCGCTGTTCGAGGGGGATCGGGCACGGGCGCCTCGGCAGTTGAAGCTGATGCCTTCCTTTGCGGGGGATCTGTTGGATCCGGCGCAGTTGCATGGTGACCTGCTTGTGCGTGTTGCGGGGGAGGATGCGGCGGCGGTGCGGAAGGCCGTGGCGGAGGTCAAGGCCGTTGCCGTGAAGGCCGGTTGGGTCGTCCGTTGGGCCATTGACGGGTTCCGGGCGGACAATCGCGTCGAGGAGGGTCGGGGTCTTGCCCGTAACCCGTTCTCTTTCACTGAGGGGTTCGGGAATCCGGTGACCGAGCGTGAGGTTGCCGACCGGGCCCTGGTGGGGGAGGGGCAGGGTGAGCCGGAGTGGGCTGTCGGTGGGAGTTATCAGGTTGTTCGGGTGATTCGGTTCGCGACGGAGTTGTGGGACAAGGATTCTGTGGATGAGCAGGAGCGGATTATGGGCCGACGGCGTGACGGGAGGTGGCTGGACGGGACATCTGTTGGTGAGGAGCCGAATTTCTCTGCCGATCCGAAGGGTCGGCGGACACCGCTTGACTCGCACGTGCGGCTCGCCACCCCCGACCGCCGCAATCCGCCCCCGCTCGTGCGGCGCAGTTACAGCTATGACCGTGGTGACGGAGACACCGGCATCATCTTCAACTGCTTCCAGCGGGACTTGGCCGAAGGCTTTGAGGCGGTTCAGAAGCGTTTGGAGGGTGAGGCGCTGGCGAAGTACGTGCTCACGACCGGCGGCGGTTACTTCTTCGTACCCCCGCCCGGCGATGCCTGGCTGGCCGCCCTGGCTAAGAACTCCTATCGGAATGAGTTTTCGGCTCAGGAGTCGATCTCCCAGTGGAGAGCGCCAGCCTGAGCGGGTGCCTCCAGGATCTTCACGAGTGCTGTCGGATCCGTGCCCGGCGGGAGGTCTACAGCGAGGTAGGTCCCCTGTAGCCATTCGTGGGGCAAGTCGGCCTCAACGACGCTGCCATGCAGGAGTTCGTACAGTCGGTCCCGATCCGGGTGGCCGACGAGGAGAGCGACGCGGAGGGTCCGGTGGCCGGATTTCTCCAGCACGATGGCTACCAGGTGGTTGCTGTCTATGGTCACTACGTCGCGGTGGCAGATGCCGTAGGTGAAGAAGGGTAGGCAGACCACCTCGAACCGGTCAGGCGCGAGCTGCCGGGTCCAAAGCTGCTCGCGCCAGCCGTCCTGTCGATCCGACAGGTCAGCGTGGATCATGTAGTTGCTGGGGCCCCGGCCGATCGGGTCCTCGTGCGTGATGATGGTGATGAGGTGCCTCCTGGAGCCGGATCCCGACCTCAAGATCCTGCACCAGCCACCTCGGCCGGAACCCGGCGGGGCGCGTTCAGCCGTCGCCAGCAGATAAGAGCGCATCCGAGGGTGAGGAATGCCTCGTGGATGTCGTCGCGGATCTCCCAGCGGATCCGCAGGCGGCGGAACCAGTGCAGGTGGGCGAACGCGCGCTCCACGACCCAGCGTTGGGTGCCGAGCCCGGAGCCGTGGTCAGTACCCCGGCGGGCGATCAGCGGCTTCACACCGAGATCCCAGACCAGGCGGCGGTACTTGTCGTGGTCGTAGCCGCGGTCGGCCAGCAGCACGTCAGGGCGGCGGCGGGGCCTGCCGCGCCTGCCCCGCACCGGCGGCACGCCCTGGAGGAGCGGGATCAGCTGGGTGACGTCGTTGCGGTTGCCGCCGGTCAAGGTGGCGGCGAGCGGGATGCCGGTGGCGTCGGTGATCAGGTGATGCTTGCTGCCCGTCCTGCCCCGGTCAACAGGGCTTCGTCCCGTCTTGGAGCCCCCTTTAACGCCCGTATGTGGGAGCCGTCGACGGCCGCCCGAGAGAAGTCCAGGGCGTTCGCGCTGCGGAGCTTGGCAAGGAGAACCTCGTGCAGCCGGGGCCACACGCCGGCCTCGGTCCACTCGGCCAGGCGGCGCCAGCAGGTCATGCCCGAGCCGAAGCCGAGTTCCTGCGGCAGGTGTTCCCAGGCGATCCCGGAATGCAGGACGAACAGGATCCCCTGGAACACCAGCCGGTCCGGATGCCGCTTGCGCCCAGGGTGCCGGGTCCGGCGCTCAACTTTGGGCAGCAGCGGCTCGATCACCGCCCACAGCTCATCATCGACTTCCCACGGTTTCGACCGCGCCACCCCACACCCCCAGATCACCAGTCCCGTAGTGATCCAACCACCGCGAAGATCATTTCGTTAGGACTTCTTAGAGACCGTGTATGAGCTTTTGGCAGACATTTCTCTTGTCTCTTTCTCGCTGATGAGTCCTGTGAAGCCTGCTGCCTTTTGTTACGCCTCGGTATGTGGCCGGATTGTGTGGAGCGCGGGCGGGGCTGGGGTCCAGTGGATTTCTACGTTGTCTTGGCTGAACTGCCACTGGGTGATCACGCCGACGAGGACCAGTTGGTCGAGTGCTTGTTCCAGTTTGTGAGGGTTGAGGCCGCAGGCGCGGTGCAGGCGGTCGGTTTCGGTGCTGGAGTGCGTGGCCCCGGGGGAGCGGTGAGCGGTGAGGGTCAGGTGGGTAAGGCGTGCCGAGGGTGACCGGGCACCCGGGGGCGGTGAGGCGGTGATGCGCAGTGCCCAGTCGGCTGCTTGGTGTCGGTCGGTGCGGCTGGGGGCCTGGGTGAGTACGGCGGGGTCGAGGAGTTGAACGGCGCGGGCGTGGTGGCGAGGTGCATTGTCTACTGGTGTGAGTGGGTGCAGCCAGCGGGCCGTTTCCAGTTCTTGCCACGGAGCCGGGTCGTGGAGCAGGCGCATGCCGCGCAGGAGCCCGGCGGGCAGGTATGCCTGCCCGTGCCTGTCGGTGCGCAGGGCGCACTGGAGGGCGAGCAGTCGGGCTTCTGGGCTTGCGTCGTGGGGGAGGGCTGATGTGAGGTAGCTGAGCATTTCCTGGACGCGGAGCTGCTCGGACGGACCGCCGGGCTTTCTTCTGTGCCGTCTTCTCCTGCCCGGACTGCGGCCAGTGGGCGGTTGGCCGTTGGCCGTTGCGGCGAGCGTGGTGTCGGGGACGACGGCGGCGGACGCGGTGGCTGCGGCGCAGGCGGCGCAGGCGGCGCAGGTGTCGGCGAGGCGCCAGGTGCGGCCGCTGCGTTCACGGGTGAGGACGAGCAGGATCGGGCCGGCGCAGCCGCGGTGGCGTGGATGCCAGTGGCACCCGTGCTGGTGGCACTGGCAGGTCCGCAGATGAGCGGGGAGCGCGCCCCGGCGTGCATGGCGGGCCAGATGGGCGAGGACGGTGGACCGCGCGGAGGCCGGTGGCACAGGAGCGGTGCCGAGGGTGCAGTGCGGGCAGTGGAGGGCCGGCCCGCCCTGCTGGGGGCGCAGTTCGACTGTCCAGGTGCGTGGCACCATCTCGTATGGGGTGGTGCACAGCCTCATGGGGCGCGTGTTCCTCCTGACTGAGCCGCGCCGGTAGGAGGTCCTTCGGTTACCTGAGGCGGGGGAGCGGGGTGGTGGGCGCACCGTAGTGCAGAGCTCTGCCCTCTCGTTCGGCCTACCGCCCCGCACAAATAGGGCAGAGGTCTGCACTGACAGGGCAGGGGTCTGCACCTTCGGATGGGGAAGTGACGATCTTCCCGCCGGACCCGAACCTCGAAGCGCTGCGCCTGGAGCTGGCGCGGCTGCGGGGTGACCACGGCTGGAGCTATGACGAACTGGCCGGCCGCAGCGGCCTGTCACGGCGCACTCTCATCGAGATCGAGCAGGGCCGCACCATCGGAACCCTGGCAACCTGGCACGCCCTCGCCCACGCTCTCGGCGCCCCGCTCGACGAACTCTTCGGCACCCTCTGCGCGGGCCACGAACCCCCAACCCCGCAGGACAACTGAGACCGTTCGGCCCCGCCTTTCAGGAGCGCGAGACGGATCACCCGTACCGGTGACGACCCGCGAACACACGAGCGAACGACCGCATAGGTGTGGCAGTGAAAGAGGCTATCCGGGGGAGGTGTCCGGCCGCGACACCAACTGTGCGGCGTGGTGCGTGGCACGTTCGCCGCCATGCACTCCACATCCGCCTCGACCAGGCGCCGCTGGGACGGTACCCAGCCTCTGACCTACCGTCATCGCGGGCTGAAGGTCGCGACGGCCAGTAGTAGCCGTCTCCTGCGCACTGGGCAGAGCGGCCGCTGCACTGCGTGCGGCAACCGCGTCGAGTGGTACGACCGCACCGGCCACCGGCCCGTCGCCCTGCACCCCAACGAACTACCTGCCAGCGTGATCCCGCCGGCCTGCCGTTGGCACGTCAGTTCCGGCACGGCCTACCCGGCCGGTGACGGGAGCGCCTGGTGCCGGATCCCGCACCCGCTCCTGTGCCCCGGCCGTGACGCGCCCGATCCGCTGACACCGGACCTGGCCGAGTTCCGCCGTCGTCTCGCCCCGCGTACCCGCCGCATGATCGACACCGGCACCTTCACCCCCACCACCGCCGAGCCCAACCCTGGCGAGTCTCAGTCGGCCGGCTGCCGCCCGGCCCGCCCGGTCGTGCAGCTTCTCTACGGGCGCTACCTCGCCGACCGCCCGGTCGAAGACATCCAATGCGTCGCCCAGACCCGTGCCCGCCACCGCTGCACCCACCCCGTCCTGACCCCCGGCGCCCCGGCGGGCACCTGGACGCTCATGCCCGCCACCGCGGGGCGCGGGCAACTCGCCCTGCCTGGAGGCGCCATGGCGGTCTACGACCTCACCCGCCTCCCTTACACC
Organism: Streptomyces sp. NPDC051217; assembly: GCF_044455465.1. NCBI lineage: Bacteria > Bacillati > Actinomycetota > Actinomycetes > Kitasatosporales > Streptomycetaceae > Streptomyces > Streptomyces sp. NPDC051217. The sequence continues at coordinate 35,689 of NZ_JBITEV010000012.1, read as the reverse complement.
GAGCAACTGCGCTGGCGCACCCAGCACTGCCCCGCCCACGCCGCCACCCCCGCGGCCGCCGATCTCGCGCTCGCCGACTGGGAACTCTTCGATCCGCTGCTCCATCACCAGCACATCCACCCACGCCTGCCGCTCACCACCCCCACAGGAGCCCGGAGACAGCGCTGCGATCAGCCCAACTCGCCGAGGAACGGGGAGGGGTGACCATGGCGCGCCATGCCGTTGAGATCACCCTGACCCGGCCCGCCACCCCCGCCGAACTCGCCCGCGCATCCCAGGCCCTGCCACTCGCCGCGAACCACGACACGACGCGCCTGATGACGGTCATGAAAGCCGCAAACCCCGACCAGGCCCTGAACCGCGCCCGACGCCGCCTCAAAGGACTGCTCCCCCTCGACAGTCTCACCACCCACTACCCGGACCAGGACAGGCAGGTACTTCTCTCCATCGCCTTCAGCCCCGCCGCTGCCACCGCCATCCGCCACGCCGCGGAACACGAAGGCCAGGAACCGCACCGCTTCCTGGCGCAGGTGATCGACCGAGCACGGAGCAGTGACGATCAGCGACCTGGGAGGAGCACAGGGCACCGGATGGGATCGCACCTTCGCCAACAAGTGGGCACTGGAATGGCTTCTGGCCACCGGTGAACTCGCCTGTGTAAGACGCCAGGGCTGGCAGCGGGTCTACCAACACGCATCAACCGTCGTACCGGAATCCCTCCTTTCCTTGCAGCCCACGGACGACGAATGCATCCGGAGCCTGAGCCAGATCGCGTTGAGCGCACTCGGCATCGCCACTGCGGACGACATCGCCGACCACTTCCGGCTGCCGGTGCGACGAGTCACCGCACTGCTTCCAACACTGGACAACATCGAACCCGCAAAGGTCGAAGGATGGCCCGACGCCTGGGCGGATGCTTCTGCACTGCAGCCGGGGCCCGTTGACCCACAAGCCTGTACACCGCTGTCCCCGTTCGACTCGCTCCTGTGGCACCGCCCACGCATGCGCCGACTGTTCGGCGTCGAGTACCTCCTCGAGGCCTACAAACCGAAAGCTAAACGGGAGTGTGGCTACTTCGGCATGCCTGTCCTGGCAGGAACCCAGATCATCGGGCGGATCGCCGTCCGCGTCAGCAAAGGACGGCCACCATTGAAGGACACCAACTCCTGCCGGGCCACGATCCTGCCCTTCTGAATGACGCACTGGCCACCGCTTGCCGGTGGGCCGGCGCACGCCAAATTCCACTTATTAACTTTCCGACAGATGGGGTCGACGTCGCCTCGTGAACGACAAGCAGCCGCACGGCTATCGCCAGACTCTCGCCGTGCCCAAGGCTAAAACAGTCCTCGCACTGGGCGTGCTGAGCCGACTTCCCGCTGGGGTCATCCCCTTCGCAGCTCTCATCGCCTTCACCCAGCAGCACGGGATCGGTATCGCAGGGCTGGGCAGGGCAGCGTTGACGATCACCGGCGTAGAGGTCGCCGCCGGTCTGCACGAGGGAGTCCGGGACGCCGGCCAGCACCAGGGCCAGTTCGGGATTGTCGACGGGCGGCATGGGGGCCACCCCGACGCCGGCGCTCTCGCTGGAGGCTTCGAACTCCTTGGACTCCTGGGCGATGGCCCCGGCCAGCGCGGCTGCGTCGAAGTATCGCCAGGCTGACCGCTCCTGGATGCCCAACTGGCGGCGACCTTGCTCATGTTGGCCTCAATGGCGCCCGGCGGGCGAGTTCGACAAGCGTTTGCGTGACCGCATCTTTGAAAGCTTTGGTGTTCCTCACGGAAGCAGGTTGGGGCCTACCCGCACCACCGGGGCCAGGTTGACTGTGCCGACGAACTGATCGGAACGCTCTCCGTTACCAACTGCTTGCTGTTCGCCGTGCTGTTCGATCGCCCTTCGCGTTTCTGTCCGTCCCGATAGCCGACTTCAGCACCATCTAGACCGGCCGGAACCGTACGTCTGGGCAACCTGGTTGGGTGGTTTGTGTCGCTGAATCCAGCCGATGACCCTGGCTTCAGCCTGATGATGTAGCAGTGAGAAGAGGGGGAGCAGTGGATGACAGCTCGGCGGAGCGCAGGGAGGCGCACGCCCGGTGGCGCGCGGGGTGGAGGACCGAGACGGCGCTGAACGCCATGATGTCGGATCCCGCCGTTCAGCGGCTCAAGGAAGAGATCGACCAGCTGCAAGCCTCTATGGCGCAAGAGCTCAGTCCCCTGCTCCGACGTTTCAAGGAGCGGTACGACCGTGCGGTGAGGGACGGCGACTATGACCTGCTGGTCCGGACGTGTCCGGGAAAACATGGCAGGTGGGGGCGGATCTGTGTCCTGGATGCCGGGCACGAAGCGGAGTATCCGCACTTGGGGACCACCTCAGAAGGGCAGGCTGTGGCATGGGTGGGAACTGCTCCGGACGACGACTGACCGAGGCGGTACGGCGGCCCGCTGAAGTACTGTTCGATGCGACCCGCAAGGAGCTGTCCCCGTGGGGGCAGCCCAGCGCCTTGGGCTAGACGAGGACGAAGCCGTCGCAGCGATCACGCATCCCGGGCTTGTGGCTATCCGGCTGTGAACACCGAGCGCACGGCAGTCGCCACGTACGAGAGGCTGGGACCGGCACCGTCCCCCGCGCGCTGCATGCGGTCACCCAGAAGGTCAACAGCGCCTCGTGCCGCATGCTGGAGGCGATCAGCATGAGCGTCGTCGACGAGCGCGGCGAGCGCCAGTGCCTCTGCACCCGCGCGGGCGACCAGGACGACAGCGACCTGCGCTGGGCCCGCCTGCTCGCCGCCACCCCGTTGGGGCAGGTGGAATGGGGCCTTGACCCCGAATTCTGGACACGGGTTATGCGGCTGGTGCCAGCGTAGTTGGTGTGAGGTGGAAGGCGTTTTCGAAGGCGATCGGTGATCGTTGTCCGAGGCGGGAGTGTCGGCGGCGGGTGTTGTAGCGGTGGAGCCATCGGAAGGCGTCGAGTCGAGCCTGGCGTTCGTCGGGCCAGCCTTTCCGGCCCTGGAGCGTCTCGCGTTTGAAGGTCGCGTTGAAGGACTCGGTGAGTGCGTTGTCCGCGCTGACCCGGCCGCGCTCATGCTTCGCCGAACCCCTGCTGAGCTGCAGACTTCGGCGAATGCCCTGCTCGTGTACTGGGCTCCGTGGTCGGTGTGCATGATCGATCCGGCGAGGCTGCCGCGCGTGCGGATCGCCGTCGCCAGGGCGTCGGTCACGAGGTCCGCGCGCATGTGGTCGGCGATCGCCCAGCCGGCCAGACGGCGCGAGGCGAGGTCGATGATGGTCGCCAGATAGCAGAACTTCCCGCCGTCGATGGGCAGGTAGGTGATGTCGCCGACGTACTTCGTGTTCGGCTCGCCTGCGGTGAAGTCGCGGCGGATCAGGTCCGGCGCCTTGGCCCCGGCTGGATCGTGGACGGTGGTGCGGTGCCGGCGGCGCAACCGGACCCCTTCGATCCCGGACGCCCGCATGATCCTGGCGACCCGCTTGTGGTTGATCGCCTCACCGTTCGTCTCGCGGAGCTCGGCGGAAATTCTCGGGGCTCCGTAGGTGCCGTCCGCGGCAGGCGGGTGGTCACCATGCTTTCCGGCGGGCCGGCGGAAGGTGTTTCTGGCCGTCTCGGCCGCAAGGTCGTCGCGGGCGCGTTCGGTTGGTGCTGGGTCGAGGTCTTCACCTGCGTGAAGACCTGGTGGGCCATCATCTGTGCCGTGTTTGTCTTGGTCACCTTCTGCCGCCGGATCGTCGGGCGGTCGGTGGCCACTCTCATGGAGGCTGTGTTGGTGCCCGACGCGCGTGAGATGGCCGTCTGGTGACGCGGCCGCGTTCAGCACCCCGTCGGGCCGGGTGGGTTGGTTCGTCACTCCGGCGCGGGGTCGCGGTGCGGGCCGTTCCGGCTTGCCGGACATCTGGAGGCGGCTGGCATCGCCGCGTTCCAGGGCGGTAGCTGAGGAATGTCCAGTGGCTGACGGGAAGTTGGCAACAGGAGGCTGAGTTCCTGCCGCGGGTGGCGGCCGAGATCTGCGATACCGGTGACGGGTGGCGGACGCCCGGAGCGGCCTCTCGGGACCCCGAAGGGCGTGACCGGCAACGACTTTGATTGACCGTCAGTCATTGACTTGTCGTCATCGAGCTTCTACAGTCTCAACTACTCCTCCGTTGAGGGAAGTTCGGGGGAGTAGGGGTTCGGCCGCGTGTGTGGTGTGTCAGCTCCGCATGTGTGAATCCCAAGCTCGGAGTTCCCGGGGCTGTTCCGCTTCGGGAGAGCTTTCTGGCTCATCGGGAGCCGGACATATTTCCCAGAACCTAGTGGAGGTAGACGAAATGAGTAACCCCGAGCTCGGAAGCAGGCTGCGAGGCCTCAGCCACCTCGCACTCAACAGCAGCGACATGCAGGCCACTGCGGACTTCTACGAGCGACTCGGTATTCCTCTGATCGCGGCGACGCCGATAGCCTTTGGTGGGCAGCATTTCTTCTTCGACATCGGTAATGGCGACACCATCGCCTACTTCTACTGGCCTGACGGGGCCGGGGAGGGAATCGAGGGCCGGCCCGGAATCGCTGGGCAGGAGCAGCGGGACGGTGCGATGCACCACGTCGCCATGAAGATTGACCCCGAGGATGTCGAAGCGTGGGCGGAGCACCTGAAGTCGCTCGGGCTTGGGTTCCTCAGCATTGTCCACGATCTTGACTTCGAGAAGGATGTCATGAACGACCTGTCCGTCATGGGCAAGCCGGACAAGTGGGCGGTCTCCCTGTACTTCGTGGGCCCCGACAAGGAACAGCTCGAGGTCTGTGCCTGGCTCCCTGCGCTCAAGGACCTGGAATCCAACCTCGCCGGCCTGGGGTCGGCGGATGAGCGGCGTCGGGCTGCCCGTGACCGTGTCACGAGTATGGCGGACCAGATCGCCAAGGCGCAGGAGCTGGAGAAGACCGCTGGTAAGTGATACGGGCTCTGCGGTCCGTGATCAGTGGCAGTCACTACTGGCCGGCTGAATGAAACAGGGTGTCCAGGAGAGGGCACAGCCACCGCGATCGTGATCCTTTGGTACGAAGGACCAGAGCGCGGTGGCGGCCTTTTCCCTTATGTCCGCGGCCAGGTTCCGTACAGCACCGCGCACGCTCGGGGCCGGCGCGAGGGCCGGTAGTACGGCGGATGGCGGCTCTGGTGATCATTCCGCTACGCGCCGCATTGTCGGGAACGCCGGCAGTGACGGCCGTGCGTGTTCCGCGCTCCCCGCGAAGTGCGCCTGAACGGCGCGGAAGAGTGCCGCCCCGGATAACTTCTCATGTTTATTTTCAGGTGGACGGAAGGGGCAGGCCCCGGTGTGCCGCCTGCCCACCCCGCACCCACCGCATGTCCCGCTGCCCGGAGGCCGCACGCATGTCCCAGACCACGCCCGTTCACGACGCCGCAGCGCTCCCCCGGAAATCCGGCGGGCGGCGCGCATCCGGCGCGGTCGTACCGGTTCTCGCCTTCGTGGGCATCACCATGTCGGTGATGCAGACCCTGGTCGTCCCGGTCATCAAAGACCTTCCTGCTCTGCTCCATACCTCGCCGTCGAACGCCCCCTGGGTGGTGACGGCCACCCTGCTCGCTGGTGCGGTGGCCACGCCGATCATGGGGCGGCTCGGCGACCTCTTCGGCAAGCGGCGCATGCTGCTCGCCAGCCTCGCCGTGATGGTGATCGGCTCGTTGGTCTCAGCCTTCACCGACGACCTGTTGATCATGATTGTCGGAAGGGCGCTGCAGGGCCTCGGGCTGGGGGCGATACCGTTGGGCATCGCCATCATGCGCGACGAGCTCCCGCGCGAGAAACTGGGCTCTGCGATGGCGCTGATGAGTTCGTCCATCGGGATCGGCGGCGGACTCGCGCTTCCCGCTGCCGCGCTGGTCGTCCAGAACACCGACTGGCACGCCCTGTTCTTCGGAAGCGCGGGGTTCGGTGTGCTCGCGATGGTGCTGACCGTTCTCGTCATCCCCGAGTCGTCGCTACGCGCGCCCGGCCGGTTCGACTGGGTGGGCGCGCTCGGCCTGGCCGCCGGCCTCGTGGCCCTGCTTCTGCCGGTCACCAAAGGCAACGACTGGGGCTGGACGTCTTCCACGACACTGGGCCTGTTCGGCCTGTCGGCCGTGATTCTCGTGCTGTGGGGGCTGATGGAACTGCGCTCCTCGGCGCCGCTGGTCGATCTGCGCACCACAGCCCGGCGCGAGGTGCTGCTGACCAACCTGGCGTCCATCATGGTCGGCATCTCGTTCTACGTCATCTCCCTGGTGCTCCCTCAGCTCCTCCAGCTGCCCCGGGCGACCGGAGCCGGACTCGGCCAGTCGATCGTCGTGGCGGGTCTCGCCGTCGCCCCGCTGGGGCTGACGATGATGCTCACCGCCCCGCTGTACGCGCGGATCGCCGAACGGCGGGGACCCAAGGCATCACTGATGCTCGGCATGCTCGTCATCGCCATTGGTTACGGCGGCGGCCTCGGCCTGCTGAACGCGGTGTGGCAGACTGTCATCATCTCGGTGGTCGTCGGCGCCGGCATCGGGCTCACGTACTCGTCGCTGCCCTCCCTGATCATCGCTGCCGTCGACGCGTCGGAGACCGGCGCGGCAACCGGCCTCAATACGCTGATGCGGTCCATCGGCACATCGGCGTCGAGCGCGGTCGTCGGCATGATCCTGGCCCGTACGTCCGCGCCGGTGGACGGTGTGCTGCTGCCGACCATGCACGGCTTCCGGATCGCGTTCATGCTCGCCACGGCGGCGATGCTCGTGGGACTCGCGCTCGCGTTCTTCCTCCCGTCCCACCGCGCCACACTCGCCCTGCTCGCAGCGAAGGACGCCGAGGCGCAGGCCGCGGTCGACGACCGGACGGCGCAGGCCGAGCACATCCAGCCGGGCGCTCCTGCGGCACGGTAGGCGACCTTACGCGAAGGTGATGTCATAGCAGCACGGGCGGGCGACGAGGCCGGACCGCCCCCCACCACACACCGCACCCCCCACTCAGTGGAAATCAACGGTGACACGCGATTCGACTTGGGGGTCGTCAACGCCACACCTGCTCAGCGTGGAGGGCGGTGTGCGGGTAGCTGTAGGTAAGTCCACGCCGACCTTCGAGTTCACCCTCCCCGGATTATGGACAGTTCATCCGACGGAGGGCGAGGAGGGAGAGATCCGCTTCGACAGCGCGGCCTACACCCCCTGGGCCAAGGTCGGTTTCGTCTTTTCCGACGCAACGCCTTCTTTGCGCTACGACAAGAGCGACACGAGTCACGCCGGGCCGCGGGTGGCATACACCGGCGTCGAGGCAGTGGCCAGACACATCGACGAGGCGCGGAAGGACCCGGACGCCCGCTAACCGACGACGACCGGGAAGAACCTGCCCGCCGAAAGCCCGCTACACCCGCTGCACCGCATCACCCCTTCCGCCGGAACGGCTTCCAATGCGCGCTACGACGAAGAACGAGAGGGTCCGCAAGCTCGACTGCAACGAGAGCACCCCCGGCGGCCCGGCGGCCCGGCGGCGGGCAAGGACTGCGACGAATACCCGTTCCACTCATCCGCCGAAGGCGCTGCCCGCTATCTGTTCGAAGGCACCGGCGACGAGTTCAAGGACGACTTCTCCGTCCGCTACATCAACTCGGCGGAAAACCAGGAGACAGGCCGCCGCCTGCGTCTGGTGTCATAGTGACCGGATCCTCGACTGGGAAGCCTTCACCGTCGGCATCGGCGACTGACGCTCCGGCAGTGATACTCCGGGAAACCAAAAGCGGGGCCGTCCCCATTCGGGGGCGGCCCTGCGGTCCCTTCAACGCGGTTCAAGTGGTGGCGGTCCGCCAGATCTGCACCAGACAGCATTGGTCCTCCCCGTCCAGAGCGGCTTCATGGCCGGCGGGCGTGGCCAGCACGTCGGAACAACCATGCAAAGGAGAGGTGAAAGGACCTGTGTCCGGGTTGAACACCCACTGCCACCGCATCCGGTACGTGCCCGGCGACGGCAACACCAGCGGAATCCCACTGAGCCCGCCGTCGACGGTCTGCAGACCAAGCTCGTCCTCGGGAAGGCCTACCTCGACCTCCTCATGCCCCGCCCACTGAAGTGAAGTGGGCGTAGCCGCCTGTCTGCAGGGAGCGGGTGTAGCGTAGCGCCGTGGCCAGCAGGCTGTCCGCCTCCCGCACGGCCAGGACCACCAGTTCGACCGGGTAGCCGTCGGCTGCGAACGGCAGTGTGCTGGACAGGAACTCCGCTGTGCTGCCGGGTGCGGCCTCGATCAGTGCGTCGCCGCGGCGTTGGCGCACGTACTGTTCGGCCTCCGTGAACCAGGTGCGGTAGTCGGCCCGGATCGAGGCCCCCGCATTGCGGGGATCTTCGTTCAGCAGCCGCAGATGGTCCGGGTGCGAGGCCTTGAAGTCGTCACCGACCAGGTGCGTCAGTGCAGGTCCCATGGCGGGTTCCACCATGGGTCGATCGTGGCCAGTTGTTCGCGGTGCGGCGAGGCGGGTTTGCCTTGCCGGGAGCGCTGCTTGGCGCGGTCGCGCTGGCTGAACAGCCACATTCCGAGCGCGAATCCGCTCTGCCGTGTATCGCGCGTAACGGCCAGGTGCCCGTGGACGTCGGCCCAGGTCCGGGCGTGCACCAGCGCGCTTTCGAACCGGGCGCGGTGGTCGGGGCGCTGTCCGAGCCGGGAACTCCCACCGGCCTGTGCTGTGGACTGCAGGAAGGCATCCCACTGCTTCCGCACCTTCCTCATCACCTTGTGGTCCATCCGGGGCCCGCACGGGTGCAACAGACGGACTGGCCGTGGCAGCCGCCCCGCACGCCCGGCCAGCCGTCCCTCGTCTCGGCGTTCAACAACACCGTGGTGTCGTCCGATGACCACACCGACGCCGCCGACCTGGACGGCATCGGTGCCAGTTACCCCGCGCAGGCCCTCGCCGCCGGAGACTCACCGCGGGCAAGCCCGTGCAGCACGGCGGGGTTTCCTTCACCTGGCCGTCCACGGCAGGCTCCGGCACCCCGGGCAACGTGGTCGCCTTCGGCCAGACCGTCGGCGTCGACCAGGCAGGCCGCACCCTGGGATTCCTGCTCTCCGGAACCTTCAGCGGAGTCGCCGGCACCGGCGCCCTCACTACACCGACGGCACCCGGCAGAGCTTCACCCTGACCGCACCCGATTGGTTCGGAGACGGTGGGGGCGCCGGCGACGTCGTCGCCGCCTACCAGAACCGGGCGAACAACGACCGGGTCGACATCCCCGCCACTGTTCGGTTCGCCGGGATCGCCCTGCAGAGTGGCAAGACCGTCGCCACCGTCCAACTCCCAGGATCCGCGACGGTGTTGTGGCCCACCGGTCGAGCATGCACCTCTTCGCCATCTCGGCCACCGCTACCGCCAAGTGAGACCAGGGCGCCGAGAACGGTTCTCGGGCACCCCGAACCACCGTAGTCCGGCAGCCGAACGGGCAGGGAACGCTTGCGGGCCGGGCATCGTTTCCGGCCCGTAAGCGTCTCCGGCGCACCGCCTTGCCGGGCTGCCGGGCGCCGGGATGGATCAGGCGGTGGGGCGAGCGGCTCCTCTGCCTATGTCACGGGGCAGGCAATCTTCGTCGACGCAGGGTTCTCCGTTCACTGAGCCAATACCACAGCGGACTTTGGTGAACGCCTGCGGCAGGTCGAAAAAACGGCTCTGAACGATTGGTGGCGGGGTGGCAGTGGTGGCTTTCGCCGCTGAGGCAATCGGCCTGCTGCTGATCCAGTAAGGGACCGCGTGGTCTGCCCCCCCTCCCTGGGGGGGCAGACCACGCAGTTGTCGTTGACGGGCCCTACTTGACCGTATCCGATCAACTGTGCGAACTACCATGCTGCACGCAGCCGCATAGACCGCAAGCCCATCGGTTTCTGCCAGACCGGGGAAACTTCATGCAGATGCTCACCCTGACCGGACTTGCGGACCGTCTCGACCAGTAGCACCGCCCGGCCTGCGAGACCGCCCCGCTGCTGTCGCCCGCGGCGTGGACACGCGGGTACAGCCCGATAGGCTTGTTCACCTGGAGGTGCAGTCGTGCAGCCAACAGGACCTTGGATAGGTCCATCGTTGCAGGTCGGGAGCACTCTCCGCTTATTTGATCAAGGCATGGACGAGCATGCTCATGAAAGCCCGAGGTCAGGGTGGCCCTCACGCTCGAGTCGGCAAGGGGACAAAGGAGTACAGGTGGAGCTACTAAGGTCAGGTAGGCAGGCATCCGCGGAGGAGACGCGTCGCAAGCTTCTCGAGGCCGCTCTGCATCAGTTCTCAGCTCGTCCTTACGCGGAAGTGACGGTCAGTGATGTCGCTCGGACGGCAGGCGTGGCTCACGGGCTGGTCTCTCACCACTTCGGGCACAAGCAGGGCTTGTACCTTGAGGTGTTGCGCGAGACGAACCGACGCATCCGCGAAACGTACCGCACCGATCCCGAGGCGGCGGTCGGAGAGCAGGTGCGGCAGCTGTACCGGGCGCACCTCACGTATCTCGCCGAGCACGACGAACTCGCTGGGCTCCTCCTCCCGGGAACCGATGCGAGCCTCCAGGTCGGGGAGGAGTTCGATGCTGTACGGACGGCCTGTGCGCGGGAGGTATGGCTGTTGCTGGGACTGCCCCTTGAGCGGCCGGGTTCGGCGATGGTCCTTGCCTCTTTTGCCCGGGCAGCCGACGAACTGACATTTCGCTGGCTGGGCGTCTGCGGCCGTCCCGAGATCGACGTGATAGTTGAGGTGCTGGTCGACTTGTTGACCGGTGCCCTGCACGCTGTTCGCACACTGGATCCGGGCATCGACGTGCCGTCGCTGTAGGTCTTGGGTAGGACATCCCGATCTGCGGGGGCGGCCTGAGTTTGACTCTGTCGGGGATCTCGGCGTCTCCCGGTGCGGGCACCTTCATCCGCACCTTCGCCGGCTGGATATACGCTGCCTTCGTCATCGACGTCTTCTCCCGCATGGTCGTCGGCCGGCAGGTTGCCAACTCCCTTACACCGACGTCGCCCTGGACGTTTTGGATGGCCGTGTGGAAACGACGCCACACCGGTGGAAACCTGGCCGGCCTCGTGCACCATTCCGACCGCGGCCTCCGACATCGAGCCCTCCGCTACACCGACCCCTGCAGCAGGCCGATGCCGTAGCCTCCGTCGGCTCCAAGGGCGACAGCTGTGAACCGCCCCGGATCGATTGGAGACTCGATTCGATGAAGGAACGAATCACGGCACGGCCTTCCCGTTACCCGCTTGAGCTCCGCCGTCGCGCGGTGCGCATGGTCGCCGAAGTGCGCGCCGTTTAGCTTGATCTTTAACCTCGATGTCCGAACGGGTCTGCGTACTTGATCACTCGGAGGGGTAACTGCCGTACATGGGGGCGGCCTTCGCCTGAGTATGTGATTCGACCAAGGAACACACAACGCTCAGCACGAAGTCCGTGGGGATGAGTCTGTCGCATCATGCTGCCGGGCAGGATCCGTTTGCGGAACTGTCATGCTTCGGGGTGAGTTCCACTCCTGTCTGACCAGGCGCGCGGATGCGTTGTTCGAACTGGCGGACGCGGTGTTGTGTGCGGATGGGCCGGTCCGTTCGCTGGTGGAGCTGTCGCTGGTGGGTGAACACCGTCGCGGGCACGGCGGGCTCTACGACTCCTTGGCGGCGGGCCGGGTCGATGTGGCCCGGCTTCGGCGGGCCCTGGCGTCGGTGCCGCTGCCGCGGGCGGCGGACGGACGGCTGGTGCCGGCCGCCGACCTGACCTGCTGGCTGCGGCCCTGCGCGCACACCTGCCCGCAGCGGATCCTGTGCCACACCTACGGGCGGGGCAAGGACCAGCACATTCCCGTTCCTGGGTGGCCGTATTCGGTGATCTGTGCGGTGGAGACGGCCGCAGTTCCTGGACCGCGCCGCTGGACGCGCTGCGTCTGGCCCGGGCGGCGACGCCGTCACCGTCACGGCCGGGCAGATGCGTGAACTCGTCGAGCGGCTGATCGCGGCCGGGCAGTGGAAGGACGGGGACCCGGAGATCCTGATCGTGGTGGATGCCGGATACGACGTGCCCGCCTGGCCTTCCTGCTGAAGGACCTGCCGGTGCAGGTACTGGGCCGGATGCGTTCGGACCGTGTCCTGCGCCGTGCGGTCCCGCCCCGCGAGCCCGGCATGAGGGGCCGGCCGCCACGCCATGGCGGGGAGTTCGTCTTCGGTGATCCGACCACCTGGAACGGCCCCGACGTACACACGGTGACCGAGACCCGTCTCTACGGCACCGCCACCGCCCGGGCCTGGGACCGGCTCCATCCGCGGCTGACCCACCGTTCGGCCTGGACCGCCCAGCTGGGCGCCCTGCCGGTCATCGCAGGGACCGTGATCCGGCTGCAGGTCGAGCACCTGCCCAGCGGTGCGACACCCAAGCCCGTCTGGCTGTGGTACTCCGGCACCGGCGCCACCGACTCCGACGTCGACCTGCTCTGGCAGGCATTCCTGCGGCGCTTCGACATCGAGCACACCTTCCGCCTGTTCAAGCAGACCCTGGGCTGGACCTGCCCGGAAATCCGTCCCCCTGAAGCCGCCGACCGCTGGACCTGGCTGATCCTTACCGTCTTCACCCAACTCCGGCTCACCCGTCCGCTGGCGGCAGACCTCCGGCGACCGTGGGAGAAACCGACCGCGCCCGACAGACTCACCCCCGCACGAGTCCGCCGCGACTTTCGGCACCTCCGGCCGAAGGCCGCGAGGCTGTCGCGCAACTACCGCTCGCTGGTCGTCAAGTACGAGTCGATGTTCGGTTCCGGTCTTCTGCGCCGCCTCGGAGCCTTGCTCTGTGGGGCGGAACTTTCTCCGGTGCGACCGTGACCGTGTTCTTGAGATGCCGCAGGACGTGCGGGAGTGGCTGCCGCCCGACCACCTGTGCTGGAAGGTGCTCGACGTTGTTGATCAACTTGATCTGACGGCGTTCGTGCACAGTTACCGATGACCGTCAGGGGCGGGCGGCCTATCCTCCGCAGACTCTGATCGCGTTGCTTCTGTACTGCTACAGCAAGGGAATCCGGTCTTCTCGCAAGATTGAGCAGGCGTGCTTCGATGATGTGGGCTGCCGGATCATTACCGCGAACCGAAGAGTCGACCATTCCACGCTCGCTCGGTTCATCAGACGTCATCGGGCGGCTTTGAAGCTACTGTTTGTGCAGGTCCTGGCGGTGTGCGGTCGCCAACAGGGTCTGGTGAACCTGGCGGCTGTTGCGGTAGACGGCTCTCCCATGGAGGCAAACGCGCTCACGCGGCTCCAACCAGCGCCTGCAGCGGCTTGAGAGCGTCATCTCGGAATGCGAAGCCGAGATCGACTCGATGGTCGACGCCTCACTGGAACTCACCAGGTCTTGTGAGGCGGTACGGGGAACAGACGCGGACAGCGACGTGGCGCCGAATGAGTGGCCCCAGCTTTCGCGACTACTCGACCGACGGAACCGGGCAGTCGTGGCTAGAGAGAGGCTGTTCGAGCGGGCTCTTCCCTCGGCGGGGGAGATCCGGCTCAAGGTCGAGGCCGCCGAACGCATGGTGGCCCGGGCGGAGAAGCGACTGGCCGCAGAATCTGAGGCCCATCAGAAGAAGCTGGAGAAGTACGCCGCGCGAACCAATGCCGACTTGACGGCCGGCCGACGCGGGGCCAATGGCCGGCCGCCAGTGCCGATGGAGCACAAAACCGTAATCGTGCGGCAACAGAAACGGCTGGTCAGAGCCCAGGAATGGCTTGAGCGGGCCCGTAGTCCCAGACCCGTTCCTTCCCCGACGGCCCGGGCCTCGCTCAGTGATCCTGATTCACGGATGATGCTCAGCAAGCACGGCGGGTTCGTCCAGGGCTACAACATCCAGATAGCGTGCGCCCGTCGCCAGCTCCTGCTGGCGATCGAGGTTCAGGACAACCCGTCAGACATGACAGCCCTGGTTCCGATGGTGAACAAGACGCTGGTCAACCGCCTTGCCGCCGGGATGGAGCAGCCCATCCTGCTCTTGGCGCGCTGGCCTCCACGCACTTGGACATGAATCGCCCCGACCGCGCCGAGGAGACGTTCACCGAAGCCGCTGCGCTTTTTCCGGCCGACCGTGTACGCACTCGGACCCTCTTCCTCACCCGCCGTGCGGACGCCCAGTGCCGCCAAGGAGAACTCGAAAGGGCGTGTGCCACCGCTGGCCAAGCACTCGACCTCACCGAGGAAATCAGCTCACACCGCGCCGCAGGCCCACTCCACGACCTTGCCCTGCGGATGCAGCCCCACGAATCCGTCCCGGCCGTACGCGATTTCCGCGAACGCGTCGCCACCCTCACCAAAGCCTGATCGCGGTTGGCGGCGCGGCCCGGCACTCGCATGAATGCGGGCACCAGCGTGCCCCGTCCGACATCCCGTCCATCAGGACCGGCGATGGCCAGCGACAGGCCGACGTCCTTGAGCTGATGTACGAGATCCCGGCCAGGACGAAGTAGAGGTCGTACCGTCAGCCTGAGGCGTCCTCGCGCGCACGCGCGTTATCCGTGCACTCGCCGTGTCACGTCCCAGACGTGTCACCTTGGCACTCGTGACGGAGGACCGCCGTGTGGCCGTGGCGAGCCCGGTGCGGCCGTCTCCTGCCGACGTCTGCGGACGGCAGCGCGAGCGTCGCGAGGAGCGCTCCCGCCATTCACCCGACGCCCGATGCGGGCCCGCGACCTTTGCCAGCCCCTCGACCTGGCGATCGTCCCGAAAAACACTCCTGCACCGCGTCCGCTGGGAAGCTGACGCCGAGCGGATCGAGACCCTGCGCGGCGAGAGTCACATGACCATGACCACCTCGAAGGTCGGCGCGTCACCCGCCTGGCCCGCGGAGATGCGTAGGGCCAAGGGCCGTGCCTGGCCGTCGCTGACGAGATGGACCTTCGTTCTCAGGCCCGCCGGGAACGTCCGAGCGCATGGTCGTCGGGCTCAGCCCGATATGGTCCCCCTTTTTTTCTGGCCCCAGCGGCGTGCTGGTGGGCCCGGCAGACGGTGGAGTCCACCGACACGGTTCAGCCGATGTCGTCAGCACCATCGGCCGCTGCCAGGAGCGCGGCAAGGATCCGTTCCCAGGTGCCGTCCATGGCCCACCTGGGCAGCCGTTTATGAGCGGTCTGGTATGGCCCCAGCGCGTCCAGCAGGTCCCGCCAGGGCGAGCCGGTGCGGTACTTCCACGCGATGGCTTCCAGGATTCGACGATGGTCAGCCCATCGCCGACCACGGACCGGATCGGCCGGCATCAACGGCTCGATCGGGACCCACATCGCATCAGTGATCACCCACCGGACAGACACATCCGATCAACCGGCGAGCAGATCAAGGAGACATGCTCTAGCTCAGCTCGAAGGAGCTGGCCTTGTTGTCGCACCCGTAAGGTACTTGCCTCAGGTCCCAGTGCAGGTCGATCCATTTGTTCCCGCACTCACCCAGAAATCCTTCCAGGTCCGACATCCACACATCACAGTGCGAGCCGTTGCCGAGCTGGGTGGTCACCGAACTTGCCTGGTTGCTCCAGCCGTTGGGGAAGTTCGGGAATTTGAAGTCCTTGTCGCTCAGGGTGGCTGTGCAGTCCCTGAAGACGGAGTAAGTGAGGGTGGCCCCGCTGGAGTCGTAGTTGGGCCGCTCGTAGAACACGACGACGGAGACGCCGACCTGGTCTCCGGCTCGGATCGCCTCCTGCAGGCTGGGGTACTTCGCCCAGGCCGCGTTCGGGTAGACCAACAGGTGCCCGCCCGGGGCGGTGGGCTGCTTGGCGGCAGTCGGAGACTCTTCCGCGGCGGAAGGGCTTCCGGTGAGGAAAAGCCCGGCGAAAGCCAGGAGCATCGCCGCGCATAACCTGAGAACAGAGCCTGATCTTCTCATGACACCCTCCGTTGTCCGGCGCCCGGACACTTGCCGGGCGTCACGCGACAAGCCGTCGCGCGCGATCCGATCCGACCATCGCAGCCAGGATCAGCCCGCACAAGACCGCGTACACCCCCCGCCGTAAGCCCCTCCCCAAGCGACATGACACGCACCGACCTGGGGCTGGGCCACGCTCCGCCACATCGGCTCCGCGAAAGAGGGAGTTCGGTCACGCTCCCATGAAGTACCGAAGGGCGAGTGGTCCGTCGTCGACTGAGCAGCTCTGCTTCGCACCGAGGGCAGTTGTCCGCTCCGCGCGGATGACGGGGCGGTTACCGGCAGGAGGCCGGCTTCGGTCGTCAGCGGAGGAGGGCGCCGCGCAGGGTGACTCCGTGGCGGGTGCGCAGTCTGCGCAGTTCCCACGTCGCGACCGCGGTCACCGCCAGGGGCGGGCCGAGGGTGAGTGCGAGCTGGGCCCCGAACGGTGCGCTCGCAGCGCTGTCACCCGTCCACGCTCGACCTCGGACCGTCGACGAGACTGCCGACTGGTCGGCTGAGAGGAGCAGTTGGCATAGTCTTATTTTGCCGCGAAAGCGACACAAGTGCCCAAATTCCGCGCGTTATCCGTGCACTCACCGTGTCACGTTGAGGAGATGTCGCTGTGGCACCCGAGATCTGAGACTGCCCCGCGTCGCGTAACAGTCGCTTCCCGCAGCATCACGCCGGCTCGCAGAGCAGTCACTGTGCCCGTCCGCGAATGGGAGCCATAAGGCGGGCGAGACGAGAGGCGACGGTCACCTTGGTGGTCAAGGCCAAGGGTTGGCTCCCGATTGGGGCCGCCGCCACCCGCTCCCCCGGGTGTGACCTGTGCGTTCATTTGATGTTTATTCCGGCTCTTCGCAATTGAGGGTGTGGCTGCGGGCCTGAGCCCGCGGGTCTTGGGCCGCCCCTCATGATGAAGTTGGGGACTTTCCAGCCGAGAGCGAGTCGCGGAGGTTTGGGCCGGCCGCTGAGACTCTTGTCGGGCCGTGCTGGTGCCAGGCTGGTTGAGGTGGCTCAACACATCGGCGCTCCCTCCTTCGGTGTCCGCCCAGCGGGATGCCCCGCGAACGCCCTCGGGCCGACAGCCTCGACTGCTTAGGCAGCCGCTCCTTTGGCGGTGGGGCTCAGTCGCGGTCGGCGGCGATCATTTGTTTGTGTACGCCCCTGGTCCGGTCGCGGCGTACCGGGCGGTGATGGTGCGGACGGCCTCGTCGATCACCTGAGCGACGCGTTCGGTGCTCACCTCCCAGCCCGGCACGAGGAGTGTCGGCCAGAAGACGTAGTTGGAGATCATGCCCAGGAACTGGGTGGCTGCGAGGTCCACGTCTTCGACCCGCACTGTTCCCGCCTCGTGCTCGGCTAGGAGGTAGCCGCGTACGGACTCGAAGTAAGGCATCTTCCCGTGCGAGAACTGCGCATGGGCCAGCTCGGGGAACCGCGGCAACTCGGCGATGACGATCCGGAACAGGTCGGTCATCTGGGGCCGGCTCAACAGCTCGGCGTAACGGCGACCGATGGCACTGAGCCCGTCAACGACGTTGCCTGCTGGCGGAGGATCCTCCTCGTCAGCGGTTGACCAGGACTCGGTGACGATGGCGTCGAACAGGTCAGCCTTGCTCGGAAACTGCTTGAACAAGGTGGCCCGCGAGACACCCGAGCGCTCCGCGATCCGCGCCAGCGACGTCCGGTCGTAGCCCAACTCGAGGAAAAGTGCGGTCGCGGCCGTCACGATCAGCGCGCGCTTCTCCTGGGCGACGCGCTGGTGGTACGTCGGTACGACTCTGCTCATGGACCGAGCATACGAGGTGAGTGGCTTGACTCACCATCGGCCGCCGACCTAGTGTCGGGGCAGTGGTGAGTCAATCGGCTCACCATCGGCCGACCGTTCATCGCCGATGGTACCGGTCGGTCACCCACGTACCGAAGGAACATCTGATGGACCGCTTCGACAACCAGACCGTGCTCGTGACCGGTGGGACCGGCGGCCAGGGCTCGAGCCACGTACGCGCCTTTCACGCGGAGGGAGCGAACGTGGTGATCGGCGACATCGACGTCGAACGCGGCGCCGCTCTCGCCGACGAGCTCGGGACCCGTGCTCGCTTCACCCGCCTCGACGTCACCGACGAGAGTTCCTGGTCCGCCGCTGTGCTAGCCGCCGAGAGCGCCTTCGGCGCCCTGGACGTGCTCGTCAACAACGCGGGCGTCCAGAACCCGCCGGCGCCGATCGAGAACACGGACCAGGCCACGTGGTCGCGCATCCTCGACATCAACCTCACAGGGACCTTCCTCGGCATCAAGGTCGCCGCCCCGGCTCTGCGCCGCGCGGCAGGGGGAGCCATTGTCAACATCGCATCGACAATGGGCCTGGGCGGCACGGCTCACTACGCGCCGTACGTCGCCAGCAAGTGGGCCGTGCGAGGCCTTACCCGAACGGCAGCGCTCGAACTCGGCCGCGACCACATCCGTGTGAACACCATCCACCCCGGCGTGATCGCGACCCCCTTCATCCAAGAACCAGCAGCTGGCGCCACCGCGGCAATCGCCGACTTCTATTCACCCGAGCCGTTCGCCATCCCCCGGCTCGGAGAACCGACCGACGTCACCCGGCTTCTCCTGTTCCTCACGTCATCAGACGCGTCGTTCATCACGGGTTCGGAGTTCGTCATTGACGGTGGGCTCCTCCTCGGCCCCGCCCTTCAGACCGAGACCGCATGAGCACTCCAGACACGACCGGATCGAACGACTCCGTACGGGACGCGTCTTTGTCCCATCTGCCCGATCCCATCCGGCGAGCCATCGAGATCACACCTGCTGCGGGCACCAGAGAACGGGTCATCGACATCACGACGCTGGGGCGCCGCACCGGCCGACCACGCCGCATCGAGATCTTCTTCTACCGAGCCGCTGGCACAACCTACCTGTGTAGCGGCGCCAGCGGGGCCGCGACCGACTGGCGTGCGAACCTTCTCGCCAATCCCAACTTCACCTTCCACCTCAAGAACGGGATCCGTGCAGATCTGCCCGCACGGGCCACGCTGGTCACCGGTCCAGCCGAACGTCAGGCCGTGCTGGCGGAGATCGTCGCGGATCTCAATCAGCCTCACGACCCCGGCACCATCCGGCCGACACGGCTCGAAGATTGGGCCGACAGCCGGCTGATGCGCATCAGCTTCCGCCACCGGTCGTAATCGCGGGACCCTCGACAGATGACCTACTCCCTCGGACTGGGGGTGTAGTCGCGGCCTGGAACGGCTGTTCACCGAATGAGGGTGTAGCTGGCGCGGCGGTCCCGGGATAGACGTCGAGGTCTCCCGAGGAAAAGGGCTCCTACACGCTCATCCTGAAAGACCTCAACGTGCCCGACGCTACCGTCGGCGAGCGCTTAGACGTTGTTTCATTTGGTGAGGCGGCGGTGGCAGCTGCGTGTGGCTGCGATGGCGAGGAAGTGTTCGGCTTTGCGTTCGTAGCGGCGGTGGAGGCGTCGGCAGCCGGCCGGCCACGAGACGGTCCGTTCGACGACCCATCGGTGGCGGCCCAGCCGCTGCGAACTCTCGACACCTTTGCGGGCGATGCGGTGGGTGATACCGCGACTGCGGAGCCATCGGCGCAGGTGGTTGTAGCCGTAGCCCTTGCCGGCACGCAGTCTGCCGGGCCGCCGACGGCGGGGGCCACGCCGGGAGCGGATGGGCGGAATACCGCGCACGAGCGGCTTAAGGCCCTGGCTGTCGTGCATGTTCGCGCCGGAAATCCCCAGCGACAGCGGAAGACCGTTCCGGCCGGTAATCAGGTGGATCTTCGATCCCGACTTGCCACGGCCGGTCGGATTCGGTCCCGTCAACAACCCCCTTTCGCCGCCCGGACACTGACGGAACCGATCGCGCACCGCGACCAGTCCAGCTCACCGCGGGCACCGAGCTCATCAAGGACAACACGGTGCACCCGCGCCCACACCCCCGCTTCCGACCACTGCGCGAACCGCCGGCAGACCGTGGGCCAGGCCGGCCCGAACACCGACGGCAACTGCCGCCACGTGCAACCCGACGTGGCCACGAACAAGATCGCCGCCAGCACCTCACGATCACCCGCCCGAACCCGGCCACCACCCTGGGGACGTATCACCCCCGTCGGCGCCACCACCCGACGAAACAACACCCACAACACATCCGGCACCAACCGCTCAACCAAGTCCGTCATGCACGGTTCAACGAACGATCAAGCCATAAGAAACGACGTCTTAATCGAACGCCACGCCGACACCACGCGCCACGTCTGTTGTTCACGCGCATTCGGGGCGGGTGGTGAGTGCTTCGAGCGCCTTCGGTTCACGCCCTGCCTCGTTATGTCGGGTCCGCGTCACGGTGGAAGCGACCTGGGCCGGAATCTGATGTTCGATCACTTCAAGGTGACCGGTCCGGCCCGGGGTGAGGTGGTGGGCATCATGTCGGAGCGGGTCGGAAACGTCACCCGGACGCGTTACGAACAGATCGTCGCCGAAGCCCGTGAACTGATCGCGCAGGTCGCGCGGGGCCCAGTTCGCCCTGGGTGACAGAGCATTGGAGATCGAGCCGATGCGGCCGGTCGGCGGGTCGATGCCGAACGGCACCGAGGACCTGTTCACGGTCGAGGAGTCACTGGCGATCTTCGCCGACGACATCGGGGTCGCGCCGTCGACGGTCAAGGACTGGCGGTGGGTCGCCTCGCGCTGGCCGGCCGACAGGCGCAAGGACGACGTCGCGTTCAGCGTCCACCGCATCCTGTCCTCGATCCCGGAGGACGACGACCGGTGGCCCAGATCGGCGATCCTCCCTTCAACCAGCGGACCGGTGAACGCCGGTGGACAAACGACGGGGCGAAACGCCTGGTCGGGCAGCGGGTGGACCGGCCGTTCTCGTTGGAGGAGAAGGTCCAGGCGGTCACCGACCTGACGAGGGATGACGAGGTCGCCTCGCGGGTGACCGCGGATCTAATGCGACGCCCGGCGGCGGCCTCCCACGTCGCCCAGGAGGACCGGGTCCGCGTGGTCCAGGAACTGACCCGGGATGACGACGTCGCCAAGACGGTGACCACCCATCTGCTGCGGCGTCCGGCCGTCGCGCGGGAAACGATGCGCGACGACACCGCCCGGTTCCTGGTCAACCGGGCCCAGTTCGACAACTCCGCACAGGTCAGGGACACCATCCGGGAACGAACCCCGGCAGTTCGCAAGATCGAGCACACCATCGAGTACCTCGACCTGATCGGGTCGTGCCACAGCTACGTGGCGAGCCTGGGACGGCTCGTTCCCCGCCTGCGCGGGCAGGAGTTCACCGAAGACGAACGCGAGACCGTCCGGCGTGGGATCTCCAAGGTCCGCGCCGCGGCCGACTGGCTCGAAGCCGCTGTCGACAACGGCGAGTTCACCCTCGACGAGCAGCTGGCCCAGCTCCTCAAAGGCGAGTAGGCCATGCCCCGCCGCGGCGAGGCACGACCGCTGAGCGAGCACTACGGCGACCTGGTCCGTGTCTCACTGATGGAAGCACGGCCCGCCGGCCTGCACACCCGCCAGCTCATATCCGCGACCCGGCTGACAAAGTCCCAGGTCGCCAGGGGGATCAGGCATCTGAGAGACGTCGGTGCCGCCGAACACCTCACCCCCGTCATCTGGCGGCACAGGGACGGATACAAGTTCTCCGACGACCCCGCGGACTGGATCGAATACGAGAAGAAGCAGTTCCGGCAGATCCTCGGTCGGCTCACCCGGATGATCACGGGGACACTCGATCCGCACCTGGCCCGCTACCCGGACGATGAGTGGGCCCAGCTGGCCTCCGCCCAGCTCACCGGCGTCCGGGCCACCCTCGCCCAACTCACCAAATAGGCCCGCGACCCCCCTGTTGAGCCCTTCATGCCCGTCGTCCCACGCTGTCGCCGCAGTTTCTACCCGTCCGACACCTCCGTCGCCGAATGGGCCCTGCTCGAACCCCTGCTGCCGGTCCCGGCCCGCGAGACCAAGACCGGCGGAGCCGGCCCGAGAAGTGGCACCGGCGCGACATCATCGACGCGATCCGCTACATCGTCGACAACGGCGGCAAATGGAGGGCCCTGCCTGCGGATTTCCCGCCCTGGGAAACCGTCTACGGGTTCTTCTGGCGCTGGAACCGCGCCGGTCTGGTCACCTTCATCCGCGACCAGCTCCGGCGACGGATCCGTACCAACAAGGGCCGGTGCCCCCGCCCGGTGACACTGATTATCGACTCGCAGTCGGTCAAAGGCGCATCGACCGTCACCCGCGAAACCAGAGGCTACGACGGCGCGAAGAAAATCAACGGCCGTTATCTTGAGCCGTTACCGGCCTGTCCTTGATGTGTCCAAGGAACCCTGAAGGTCCGCCAGTTCGCGTCGTGGATGCGGTTATCTGCCGTCATCCATCACGGACGAACTGGAGGTGCGATGCGCGTACAACGAGTGCTGGCGCCCGACTCGATGGCGGAGTCGTGGACGCTGTTGGGAGACGACATGCGGACGGTCGCTCCGGTGGAGTCGTTTCTGTCGTACCTATCGGCGATCGAGCGGTGGCCGAACACCGTCAAGGCGTACGCCCACGATCTGAAGGACTGGTGGAGCTACCTCGACGGCCGCAGCCTGGGTTGGAAGGCAGTGGATCTGGAGGCGGTGGCCGGGTTCGTGGCCTGGCTACGGCTGCCGCCGCTGGCCCGAAGCGGGAAGGTGGCGGTGCTGCCGACGGTCGCGCATCACTGCACTGCGTCGAGCGTGAACCGCAAGCTCGCCGCGGTCACCACGTTCTACGAGTTCCACGCCCGCAGCGGCGTCGAACTCGCCGAGCTGCTGGTGACGATGTGCCCGGCAGGACCCCACCGGGCGGCGGCTACCTCCTACAAGCCGTTCCTGCAGCACATCGCCTCCGGCAAGCCCGAGCGAACCCGCACCATCAGCCTCAAAGCCGACCGGAAACGTCCCCGCGTCCTGACCGCCAGCCAGGCCCAGACGATCCTGGACGGCTGCGAGCATCTCCGGGACCGGCTGCTGTTCGCGCTCCTCCTGGACACCGGGGTCCGTATCGGCGAGGCCCTGGGGCTGCGGCACGACGACATCGCGATCGCTGAGCGGCAAGTGGCCGTGGTGCCACGGCACAACGACAACCGGGCCCGCGCGAAGGCCGGCCGGTCCCGCACGATTCCGGCGAGCGCGGAGTTGGTGCGTCTGTACTCCGACTACCTGCACCGCGAGTACGGCGCCCTGGACTCCGACTACGTCTTCGTGAATCTCTTCGCCGAGCCGCACGGCCGTCCCTGGGGCTACCCAGCCGTCTATGACCTGGTCAAGCGGTTACGGAAGTCCACGGGCATCACGTTCGAACCTCACCAATACCGCCATACCTACGCCACCTGGCCGCTGCGTCGGGGCGCCGGGATGGAGACGGTGAAGGAGTGCCTCGGACACGCGTCGATCTCCACGACGATCGATACGTATGGTCACCTCACCGTCGAAGATGCCCGGCGGACGCTGGAGGCAGC
This sequence comes from Streptomyces sp. NPDC051217, assembly GCF_044455465.1. Taxonomy (NCBI): domain Bacteria; kingdom Bacillati; phylum Actinomycetota; class Actinomycetes; order Kitasatosporales; family Streptomycetaceae; genus Streptomyces; species Streptomyces sp. NPDC051217. Next base: position 12,266 of record NZ_JBITEV010000012.1, on the reverse strand, counting down.
GGGCTGGTTCACCGGCCGGGAGGTCCAGCTGTGACCGCCGTCGAGAAGGTGTTGGCCCGGCCCGGACTGCTGAAGCAGCTGATGGCCGTCGTCCGGCCGGAGTTCCGCACCGAGATCTACGTCCCCGCCCCGGACGACCCCGTCTTCATCGCCGACGAATGTGCGGTCGAGGACTGCGACCGCACGGAGGCCTCGATCCGGCGCGGACTCTGCAATGCCCACGCCATCCGGTTCCGCAAGCGCGGGCATCCGTCGATGACGGAGTTCCTCGCCGATCCCGGTCCACCGGTCCGTGGCCGGATGGCGCTGGCCGCCTGCACCATCGTCGGCTGCCGCTACGGACGTGCTGCCAGGAACGGTCTGTGTCCCAAGCACCGCGACCGGTGGAACCGGGCTGGCCGGCCCGACCTGGCGGCCTGGGACGCACCCGACCTGACCTCGAGTAACGCCGCAGCGGCCAAGTGCCAACTCCCTTTCTGTGACCTCTGGGTTATCAACCCGACAAAGCTGTTCTGCACGGGCCACGATGACCGGTGGCATCGTCACGGCCGCCCCGCCCTCGATCGCTTCATCGCCGACTGCGAACTCGTCGGAACCGCCAGCATCGATCTCCGAGATCTGGTCCCACAGGTGAAACTGGAGATCCAGTACGCTCTGCAATGCCGATGTGACGCCCGCTCCCGCACCGCTGCCCCGCGCCTGGTCATGCCCGCCGTCCGGCTCGTCAAGTCCCTTGAGATCACCTCGTTGTTGGACTTGTCGGAACAACAGTGGCGCCAGAGCACCGGTCCCCAGGCCGACGAGTCGGCGCTGTTCCTGCTCGATGCTCGTGACGCGCTGGAAGCCCTGCGAGACGGGATCGGCTGGGAGATCGAATACCCCAGGGATGTGTGGCGGCTGGACAAGCTGCCCGGCATCGCCGTCCCTGCCGGGCGCCCCTGCCCGCGGGCCCGGCTGCGGTTCGACCACATTCCCCAGCCCCGGCTGCGGGACCTGGGCAAACGCTGGACGAGGCTGCGACTGACGTCCGGATTGAGCATTGGCGCGGCCCGAGCCGGGGTCGACGCGCTGATCTGTTTCGGCGACTTCCTCCGGCTAGCTGGCGTCGATGCCCTTGCCGACGTCGATCGCCCTCTGCTGGAGCGCTACCTCGCCCACGTGATGTCACAGCCCGGCGGCCACGGCATGAAGAAGACACGGATCGGCGCACTCAACCTGTTCTTCCAGAACATCCGGCAGTACGAGTGGGACCACACACTGCCCGGCACCGCGGCCTTCTACGTCGGCGATGTTCCGCCGGTCCCCGAACAAGTCGACCGCCGCCTCGCCGAGTACGTCATGGCCCAGATCGAGGCACCTGCCAACCTCGATCGCTGGCCCGACCCTGCCGGCCGGCTGGTCACGCTCATCCTCACCCAGTGCGGACTGCGGATCTCCAGTGCCCTTGCCCTCGGCTTCGACTGTCTCCTCCACGACGGTCAAGGCGCCCCCTACCTGCGCTACTTCAACACCAAGATGAGACGCGAGGCAGCCGTCCCCATCGACGAGGAACTCGAAGCGGCCATCGATGAACAACAACGCCAAGTCCTGGAGCGATGGCCGGACGGGACAACCTGCTTGTTCCCCCGGCCCCGCGCCAACGTCTCCGGCAACCTACCGCTGGCGGACGGCACCTACCGAAGGAAACTGGGCCGCTGGCTGGAGACCTGCGAGGTCCGAGACGAGCTCGGCCGCCCAGTACACCTGACGCCCCATCAATGGCGTCACACCTTCGCCTGCCGCCTCATCAACCGGGACGTCCCCCAGGAGGTCGTCCGGGTCCTCCTGGATCACGACTCACACAGGATGACCTCGCACTACGCCAAGATCACCGATCAGACGGTGCGGCGGCACTGGGAACAGGCGACCAAGGTCAACATCAACGGCGAGCGAGTCTCCCTCGACTCCGACGGGCCCCTCGGCCAGGCCCAGTGGGCCAAGACCCGCTACGGCATCGCCACCCAGACCCTCCCCAACGGCTATTGCGGACGCCCGTTCAGAAGACCTGCCCACACGCCAATGCCTGCCTGACCTGCCCGGTCTTCATCACCGGGCCCGAGTTCCTGCCCGAACTCCGAGAACAACACACACGCACCCTGACGCTGATCGACAACGCCAAGAGCTGCGGCCACACCCGCATGACCGAGATGAACCAGCAGGTCGCCGACAACCTCGACCGCATGATCGGCGAGCTGGAAGACAGCCAGGAGGACGAGAATGCCGGCTGACAACTCCCATCTGATCGTCGCCGCGGCCCATCGGAGAGCCACGGCGACCCGCCGACGCGCGGTCTCCGCTCTGCGGCGGATGGACGCCACCGGCACCGTGACACCTTCGAGACCGTCGCCCGCGAAGCGGGCGTCTCCCGGTCCTGGCTATACAACCAGCAGGACCTCAGAGCCGAGATCGAGCGGCTTCGCGCTCGCCACTGGCAGATCCCCGCCGCACGGCAGGTTCCCGACCGGCAACGGGCCTCCGATGCCTCCCTTCTGCGACGCTTGGAGGCAGCCACCGAGCGCAACCGGCAGCTGGAGGCGGAGAACCGTGAGCTCAGGCAAGCCCTGGCCCTGGCGCTGGGTGAACGCCGGACGGCCGACGTCTGCGGCATCCGTGCCACCGCGAAGCCACCGGCTCCAAGGGCCATCGGCCCATGCTGACAAGCTGGTGCCCCAGTATCGCGACCGCACTGTTCCGGCTGCCGAGGAGCTCGGCGAGGATATGAACTCGACGAACGGAGAGCTGTTACGGCACCATCCGGGGCGAGGTCCGATGTTGAGGAGCACGGTGATAACCCAGGGTGCGAAGATCACAGCGCGATGCGAGGTATGCAGCGGCGTGCTGATACTCGACACCGGCCAGTTCATCGAGCGCGGACGCCTGTGGTGGGGAACCGAAGGGCACTGCCTGTCCTGCCCCGTCGCCTGGTGCGAGCAAGACAGCGGCGACGCGACTCCGGAGGAGATCCGCCAGGTCCTCTTGGCAGAACATGGACCTGTCAGGCTCCGCCTGACAGAGCCCGAGGCGAGTACAGTGCCCGTCCTTCGCGCTCTTCGAGAGGTGCACAGCCTGTCACCGACACAAGCGCGGTCTATGGCAGCGGAGTTGAGGGCTACCGGCCTCGTGGGGACGCTCGTCGAGATGGAACTCATAGCCGCCCGGCTCCGACACCATTCCGTCAAAACGACAGTCGAGACATCGTCCAGCTGACCATCAGGAGCGAGCGACACGCCGGGCGAGGCACTTTCCGCAGCCGCAAGAGTCCCCAGCACCCCGCGTCGAGGACGCTGTCCACATCGCATCGTCCCTGGTCCAGCCCATCCTCATCGCGATGGCTCAAGATAATGGCAGCAAGCGGCACCTGGTTGTGGACACCAAGGGCCTGCCCCTTTCCGTCATGGTCACCCCCGCCGACATAACCGACCGCGAAGCAGCCAAGGAAGTCCTGTTCCGCCTGCGACTGATGCACCCCGAAATCACCATCGCCTGGGCCGACTCCGGCTATGCCGGACAGCTCGTAACCTGGGCGAAGAGACACCTCGGGCTCACCCTCAAGACCGTCTCCCGGCCGAAGAACACCCCCGGCTTCGTCATCCTGCCCCGCCGCTGGGTCGTCGAGCGATCCCTGGCCCGGATCATGCACGCCCGCCGACACGCACGGGACTACGAACGGCTCATCCAGCACTCGGAATCACTGATCACCTGGGCCGCGATCACCCTCATGACCAGGCGAATCACCAGCCGAACGGCCCGCAGGAGCGGTCAGCCAGCCTCCCGCGAAGCGCAACGCGACTGATCCTCCCGGCACTGACGGTCAGCAGTCCCACCCAGAGGTCACCGGGCCCTCACACCGGCTCAATTCTCACACCACTACGACGGGTTCGTCGCCCAATCCGCAAGCGAAGCCCGCCCGGCAGCAGCCGACCAGCCGATCTCGGCCCGGAGTCCCAGCTCAGACACCAGCCGCAGGGCGGCTGGTGATGGATGCCATGAAGGTGCGGAAGAGGTACACCGACATCGATGGCAAGACCCGCTTCTACGACGTCGGCGAGGATGCTGCGCGAACACGATGAACAGACCGCCGCCGAGCTGGCGAGCGCATGACGACCATCACGACGCCGCAGGAGGAGGAGCTAAGCGAATCCCTGGCCCCAGGTTACGAATCCGCGGCGGAATCAGCCGTGCCAACCAGCGATCCGTTCGACCATCTGGTACGGGTAGTTCGGCGTCAGCGGCGCGCTGACTTCGGTAAGTCGGGTAACCGACTTCTCGTCAAGGTGCAGCGCGGCCGCGGCAAGCGACTCGCGCAACTGCGCGATGGTACGCGCGCCAACGATCGGCGCGGAGGAACCCGGGCGGTCGGCGACCCACGCCAGGGCTGCCTGGCCGGGCGTCACGCCGTGCGCGTGCGCGACATCGCGGAGCACCTCGATGATCGACCAGACGTCCTCGGTGTTCCTTCGGTGCCACGCTTCACTCGTCTGTTCTCCGGCTTGGGCAACCCGTGTGCCGGCCGGTGGCTGCTGGTCGCGTCGGTACTTCCCAGTGAGCCACCCCTGGGCCAGCGGGCCATACAGCAGTGTTCCCAGGCCCGCGTCCACACCGGCCGGAATGACCTCCCACTCGACCGCCCGGGCGAGCAGGTTGTACTGGATCTGCTGGGAGACCAGCGGCGGGCCGCCCTGCTCCGCCAGTAGCCGTGCGAGCTTGGCGACCTGCCACCCAGGAAAGTTGCTGACGCCGACGTGGCGGGCCTTGCCCGCGGTAACGATCTCGGCGAGGAACTCGACGATCTCGTCGACCCGGTGCTCGTCGTCCGGGCCATGCAACTGGTAGAGGTCGACGTGGTCGACGCCGAGCCGGGAGAGGCTGGCGTCTATCGCGCTGCGCAGGTACGCCGGTGTCAGGCTCGCGCCTGGGTATCCGAAGCGGCCCTTGGTCGCGAGTAGGACACGCTCGCGAACACCTGGCCGGGATCTCAGCCATCGGCCAACGACGCGCTCCGACGTGCCGCTCCCATAATTGTCGGCCGTATCGATCAGCGTGCCGCCTGCATCCACGTACACATCAAGCATCTCGTGGGCCGAGGCCTCATCCGTGTCACCACCGAACGTCATCGCCCCGAACGCGAACCGGGACACGGCCGGCCCCGAGCTGCCTAGCTGACGAGTCTCCATCTGCACTCCTTTTCCGTCGTTGCCCGATGCTGGCAGTTGGAGTGCACTCAAAGTCAAGGCCGGACCAACCGTCTAACCTCGGACTGCCAGATGTGAACGCCCCGAAGATGCCCTGCAGTTAGTTTGCGGCCGGGATCAGAGATTGCGCCCCGGGGCCATCTCCTCACACAGCCCCTCCGTTCGAATTCTGGGCTGGGCAAACACCGGAACCCACGACCTCGTCATGTCATGAACGGCTCAGAAACAGTCACTCAGCAGTTGCTCACGCAGGCGCCGGGCGGTGTCCAGACTCGAGGGAGCGTGCCGTGGACGCAAGGACTGGCGGGCCTTGCCGACCGGCCCTTTGACGGCAATACGACCGGGGGCGGTGGTCGCGTGACGACCGGGCTGAGCGGAGTCGACCTCGCGCGCCAGGCGCTGATCGCCGCCCAAAAAGCGGCGAAGAAGAACGGTGCTGGCCGGGCAAAGAACAGGCGGCGGACCCGGCCGGTGGCGCGGGACGGCCGCGCACCGCTCGGGCTCGACGCCGCCATCAGCATGATGATGACCGAGCGCGGTCTGACCACCCCGGCCGCTGGCGTCAGCGCCCTCGCCCACTGGCAAACCATCCTCGCCACGGTCGCGCCCGAACTCACCGAACACACCCGGGCCGTGACGTTCGACGCGGACTCCGGCGACAGGTGGGGCCATCCCCGCCCCCGCGGGGATGGTCCCGCGCTGCCGATCACGATGCCGTCGACCTCGTCCTGCTCCCCGGGCCGGCGGGGATGGTCTCGGCCAGTCCACCACCCACTGCCCGCGCAGTACGTCACGCTGGTGATCAACGCCGGGGGCGACGTCGTGACCATGTACCCGCACTGATCCGCAAGAGGGAGATATGGGACTCGGTATCTACGTGGAGGACCTGTGGCGCGGAAGGTTGAGTGCCTTCACGGATGACAAGGAAGCTTCCTTCATGGGCGTCTGCGAGTCGGCGCCCGAAGAGAGTCTGCTCAACGGCGTGAACAAATACGGGGAAGCCCTCTTCAACTCCATCCAGTTGCGCCGACTGGTGAAAGAGCTGGAATCCCTACCCGAGAACGAACAGAATCCCGTCGTGCAGCAGGGGATCGACGGCGCGAAACAGGCCATCCACCGGACAGGCTATCTGCACTTCATCGGTGACTGATCTGCTCGACCGCCATAAGCATCGGCCCTGACGCGGAGCCGGACGTCGCTGTCCGCCCTGATCAGGACGCCGTGCAACGGTGTGGCCCCGCCGGTCGTCGACCGGCCGGGCCACACCGGTTCGCCGGTGGTTACGCGGCGGGTTCGTATTCCACACTCTGGTGGCCGCAGCCTGCGGCGATGTCGCGCAGTGCGTTGATTTCGGCGGTGTCGGCCGTGAGATCCCAGCGGAGTTTGGTGGCGACCCAGTCGGCGGCGTACTGGCAGTGGGCGTCGGCGAGCGGCGGCAGCCACTCGGCCGGGTCCTGGTCGCTCTTGGACCGGTTGGTCTTGGCGGTGACGGCCACTAGCGAGCGTTCGACGCTGATCTCGTTGGCGTACGTCTCGCGGCGTTGCGGGGTCCAGTCGTTGGCGCCCTCGTCCCGGGCCTCGGCGAGCGGCACCATGTGGTCGACGTCCAGCTTGCCCGGGACGGTGACGATGACGCCGTCGTAGTAGGAGTACCACTGGCCGGCCGTGACCCGGCAGCCGGCCTCGACGGTCGGTGTGACGCTGGATTCCGCGATCAGCACCTCTGCCGGGTGTTGCACGAGTTCCTGTCGGCGTCGGTCCAGTGCTTGAACTTCGACCGGTCGTACCCGGTCCGGTCCTCCACACCGACGGGCTGAGTCCCGAACTGACCGCGTGCTTGGCCCATACGCTCGCCGTGACAGAGGAAGTGCTGACCACTGCGTACACCGGCGAGATGCGCGAGCTGATGACGGCCAGGCTCCGCGCCCATCCCGATCTCGCAGTCCTCGACGCCAAGCTCGACACGGCATGGCGAGCAATGGGGTAGGCGAGATCCGCCGCATACGCAGTGGCGAGCTGCCCTCCTTCGCTGCGGCACGGCAAACGGCCGTGATCGCCGCGAACTCGGCTGCCGTGAGCGACGGGGCTGCGATCGTGTCGATCTCCCACTCCGTCGTCGGACGGCTGCTGTGATCATTAACGCGTTTGGAGGCAGGATCCCGCCTTATCCCAGCGGTCCGCTGGGGCGCGTGTGAGCCACGGCCGATAACTGCCTGCGCCTGCCACGTTCTTCTGCGTAGCGTCGTGTGCTCGTGACACGCAGCTCGTACACGTGTCGCATTTCTCTACAGGGAAGGACACACGCTTCCGTGTCTTCACACAGACATCAAGCACCAAGGCGCCGGGCACGCTTCGCGGCCGCGGCCGCGCTGCTCCTGGTCGTCGAGACCGCGCTCATAGCCGGGGCCTCGATGCCGGCCGGCGCGGCGCCCGCGCCGGAACCCGGCCCCCCGAAGGTGATCCAGCCGTCGAAAGCCGACATCCTCGCCTCCGACATGGCCTGGGCCGCCAAGCACGCCAAGGGCTCCAAGGCGTGGGCGATCACCGAGGCGGAGAAGACCGGGAAGAAGACCGTCGTCACCGACGAGACGACCCCGACGGCGTACACCGTCGCCAACCCGGACGGCACCCTGACCACCGAGCTCACCGCCGGTCCCGAACGGGTCTGGAAGAACGGCACGTGGCGGAAGGCCGACGCGACCCTCACCGAAGCCGCCGACGGAAGCGTCGTCGCCAAGGCCCACCCCAACGGCCTGCGCCTGGGCGGCAAGGGCGGCCGGCTGCCGAAGTCGCTGCGTGCCGCGCAGGGCGACACCGCCCGTGATCTCGTCACCCTGGGCAGCGGCGACAGCCAGGTGACTCTCCAGTGGAAGGGCGGTCTGCCGCGGCCCGAACTGGACGGCACCCGCGCCCGCTACAACAACGCCGTGCCCGGCGCCGACGTCATCGTCGAGGCCACCCGCACCGGCTTCGAGCAGTTCGTCGAGATCGCCGAGCGGCCCACCGGCGACTACACCTACACCCTCCCGGTCAAGGCCAAGGGCCTGAAAGCGCAGGCCAACAAGGACGGCTCGGTCACCTTCACCGACACCAAGACCGGCGCCGAGCGCGCCACCATGCCCGCCCCCGTCATGTGGGACGCGACCGTCGACGAGCGCTCCGGCGAACACACCAACCGCGCCCGCGTCGACATGAAGGTCATCGACAGGGGCGCAGGCGAAGTCAACTTGGTCGTCACCCCCTCGGCGGCGTTCCTCGCCGACCCGGACACGAAGTACCCGGTCACCGTCGACCCCTCCACCTCCGCACTGTCGAACACCTTCGACACCTACGTGCAGCAGGGCGAGACGGTCGACTGGTCCACCGACACCGAACTCGACCTCGGCAACCCCGGCACCACCAACGCCAACGGCACCCCCCGTACGGCCCGGTCCTTCATCACCTGGAACACCACACCGATCCAGGACGCGCTGATCGTCGACACCAACCTGGCACTGTGGAACTTCCACTCCGGCAACACCGACTGCCTCCCCCAGTCCTGGACCATCTGGGACACCACCGCACCCTCCACCGCCTCACGCTGGACCGCGCAGCCCACCTGGAACGCGCAGTACCACTCCTCCACGGAAACCAAGGGCTCCCCGGACTGCGCCGCCCAGCCGGACGGCTGGATCAACGCCGACGTCGACACCCTCGTCCAGTCCTGGGCGTCCGCGAAGGCGACACGCGGCTTCATGGGCCTGCGCGCCGCGACCGACGACATCAAGGCGTGGAAGCGCGTCAACTCCGCGAACAACACGGCCAATCAGCCCAAACTGTCCGTCACCTACAACTACCGCCCCTCGGACGGCACGGACCGGCAGGCCGGCGCCCCGTTCAAGTCGTACGCGGGTGTCTGGGCGGTCAACACCACCACCCCGATCCTGCGCGACACCTTCACCGACGCCGACGGCGACAAAGTCAACGGCACCTTCCAGGTCTACGACGCCGCCACCGACACCCCCATCACCACCCCGGCCGGTGAAGGCCTGCTCGTGTCCGCCTTCGTCGACCCGGGCAAACCCGCCAGCGTCGCCGTTCCGGCCGGACAGCTCCAGGACGGCAGGACGTACAAGTTCCGCACCAATGCCTCCGACGGCACCCACTACAACCTCAACTGGTCCCCCTGGACCCAATTCGTCGTCGACACCACCGCCCCCGGCGCACCTGCCAAGGTGTCTTCGACCACTTACCCCGAAGGACAGTGGGGCGGTGGAGCGGGCACCCCAGGCCGGTTCGACGTCGAGACCGGCGATGGCGGCGCCCACGAGGTCCGCTACCGAGTGGACGGCATCGCCGACCTCGACGAGGAGGAGGAGCTGGACGACGGCGTGAACACGCTGCGCTCCTCCGCACCGCTCGCGGAAACCTGGCAGTCGGTCGCGGCCACCGCCGGCAACGCGGCGTTCGAGGTCACTCCCGGAGTCGAAGGTTCGCACTACGTCGAGGCGGCCACCATCGACCGCGCCGACAACATCGGCGAGGTCCGCGCATACGGGTTCCGGGCGGGAACCGGGCCGCGCCGGGTGAACCACATTGTCGACATCGCTCTGCCCAAGCCGAAGAAGAGCGACGGCACCTGGCGGCAGGTGGAGGGAACCCAGCCGATCCCCGACTGGAGCCCCGACGCCGTCATCCTGGAACCCGCCCGTGCGGACAGCGTCAAGACGCCTGACGGCAGAGTCGCCCGGGGCGCGGGCAAGGAGCGGTGCGAGGACTCCGGTACCACCCGGGTCTGCTCGAAGATCGAACTGCGGGAGGTGCTCAAGCCCGGCTCCAAGGCATCCAAGCGCGCCGAGACTCCCGGCGCTTCCCCCCGAACAGACACGACGCCTTCGCCGATCATCCCGTACTGCTCGCAGACGGGCCCGTCTGCCGACGGCAGCTTCACCCGGACCGAGGCGTGCCTGGGGTACCGGTACACCTACCGTGCCATCGAGATTTCCAGTGACAAGCCGCCCCAGCTCAAGGGTGTGGCGGTTTTCAACATAGAGGCGCAGGTGCTGACCGACGTCAGGACCAAGGACATCAAGTTCTGGGCGAGGTTCAGCCCGGTGCCGTTGCTGCCGAGTGAGCCGCCGGTCGTCGGCAGCATCAAGGTGAAGTTCGATCCGACCTGTGACTTCGGGTGCACCGGCACTCCCGCGTTCGACTGGGACGGGCCGATGACCTGGAACGGCTCCTACCCCACGGACCCCCACGAGCAGACCGGCACTGCGGTGATGACGTGGAACACCGCTCTCGACGACCTCGACAGCAAGGGCCCGCACGACCAGGACCGGCAGCGCTCCTTCCCGATCGACTTCTTTATGCAGATCGACACCAGCCTGGACGGAGTCAAGCAGCAGAACGTCAAATTCGAGAACGGGCCGTTCGCAGCCCGCTGCGACGCGGCGAACATTTACAACATGCCACCGGGATGCGTGTTCCCGGCCAACAACCCCGGTTGGGTGATCGATCCGCACAGGTACCCCGCCGCCGCCGTCCACGCCGAACTGATGGGTGCCAAGCTGCCGGACTATCCGGGAAGCGACTACACCAGTCCGCTGCACTACCTGCCGATGACCAAGAATGGTCAGCCGCAGCGCAATCGCTTCGACCGGTCCGAACGGCAGAACCGTCAGGTCATCTGCAGCCGCTCGGGCGCGACGGGCTTCGTCCCGCACGACAAGACCGCCCAGTTCGACTACTTGCTGACGCCCAAGCCGGACAAGCCAACCCCGAAGGACAAGCCGTCCTGTGACGAGTACGCCTTCAACGCCACGTACGAGTCCGGTGGCATGCCCAAGACGCCCGACGGCAACGCCAACCCGTACCTCGTTAACAGCGGTGAGGAGTGCGTGCAGACCTACGAGGGCCTGAACGACGACGGCACGCTGCACCTCCGCGACGACGGGCGTTATCCCGAACCGGACTGGACGAAGGCCAAGTGCGGGCGGTCGTCCATGTCGCTGGAGGTCAATTCCGGGGCGATGCGCCTGTTCGGCCAGTTCTCGTCGTCGAACCGACTGCTGGACGCCGACGGCTACTACGTCTGGACGGGCCTGACGGCCGCCGGATGCAACTGGCTTGCGGAGAAGGTCATCTGCGACGCGTGGGCCAACGGCTTCCCCGAATGGGGTCAGTCAGCAAAGCTCAGCCCGCCGCGCCGCTGACACCTCGAGAACAGCAATCCGACAACTACCGTCCCGCCCGTTGCAGGATCAGTTCCTCAACGGGCGGGATCCGTTCGGCGCCGTCAGTGGAGTGCTCGAAGTTCGTCGGCCACCTCGGTCAGGTACCCGGTCAGGGTGCTGCCTCCGTCGTAAAGGTGGGAGACATCCTGCCGGTTCCACGACCCGATCAACCCCGTCGCGGCGTCGATGAAAGTCCCACAGAACGGGTCGTCAGGTTCGTCGGCGGTGAACGGGATCCATGCCGTCTCCCAGACCCCGGGGTGATTCAGCAAGTCGTAGGCTTCCAGAGCCTGGCGTACTCCGAGCAGTACCTCGCCCTCGGGCGTCAACGGCCCGACCGGCCCTGCGCACCGCCGCCACAGCGTACGAAGGTCGACCGGGAGGTGGAAACCGAGCTCGGCCTCAGCCCCGGCGATCAGCTCGTTGGAGGCGCCGGGAACTATCGGGGTGGTTGGAGAGTGGAGTCTCAGCCAGGACTCGATGCGTTCCCATGCCGCGATCACATCGTTGCTCATGTGCTCATGCTATAGACAGGCAAGGAATCGGACCTGCGGCGCCGCATCTTTCTGACCGGCCCGGCGGTCGCGGACGGGCTGTACAAGCCCGTGCGGGAGCACCATTGCAGGACCCTGAGCCGGGACCACGCCCGCGCGCGTCAGCGCCGCCGGGCCGGACATCTTCCTGCTGATCTCCGCCGTCCGGTGCTGGTCGGTTCGAGTCAGTGGTCGTGGAGGGGGAGGCGGAGGACGAAGTGGGCACCGGCCGGTGAGGGGGTGACGGTGATGGTGCCGTGGTGTGTGGCGACGACGCGTCTGGCGAT
>NZ_JBITEV010000011.1:0-302413 GCF_044455465.1 Streptomyces sp. NPDC051217 | reverse complement strand
CCCGGCCGCTGTCGGGCCGGTCGAGACCGGCCGCGCACTGGAGGAGAGTCGACTTGCCGGAGCCGGAGGGCCCCATGACGGCGGTGAAGGAACCGACGGGGAGGGTCAGCGACACACCGTCGAGAGCGGTCACGGCGTTCTCGGCCGTCCCGTAGACCTTGCTCACATTCGCCAGACGGAGAGCTTCGGCGCTCCGGGTCGGGCGGCTCGTGTTCTTACGACGCATCATGATCGTTCCTTCCGTCGGACACCCTCTGTGCCTTGAGTAAGACGCTACGGAGGACGGACTTCGATCACATTGGGCGTACGGCCCCAAGTCGCAGGTGTCGCTGAATACACCTGCCGCTGGGGCCACCCCCCGAAGCCCTGTTGACACACCTCCGCTTCCCCCATACGTTCGATTCACTAAAGCAAATACACGGGGTGGGGTTTGTGGCGTTCTGGATGGCTGCGGCGTCTTTGTGGTGTGTATTGCAACTGCTGTTGATGTCGTGGCCGGCGCGTACGGTCGGCTGGCCGACCGTCCTGCTGGCCTTCGGGGTGGGGGCGTACGGCTGCGGCGTCTTCTCGGTCCTGATCGAGACGCTCGTGACCCGCCAAGTGGCCGCCGCCGACGAGACGTCGATGCGTACGGTGATGGACACCGTCATGTGGACGACGGCTCCGACGGCCGAGGAACTGCTCAAGATCGCGCCTCTCGCGCTCGCCGCCTGGGCGCTGCGCGGCCGGGTCCAGTGGGGCGTGACGGACTTCGTGGTGCTGGGCGGCGCGGTGGGCGCGGGCTTCGGGCTGCTGGAAGCGGTGCTGCAATTCGCATTCGCACCGGATGTCCAGGTTCGGCCCATCGAGGCGGCGGGTGGCTGGTCGGTCGCGACACGGCTCTTCACCGCGCCCTTCGTCTCCGGCTTTCCCGAGCTGCTGGGGCACTGGCTGCCGGGGAGCGTGGGCACCCTGGAGCTGGGCTCCGCCACGGTGACCGTGCCCGTGGACAACCACGTCGTGTGGTCGGCGCTCGGCGGTCTCTCCGTCGGTCTGATCGTGTGCGGGCACCGCTGGTGGGTGCGGGTGGCGGGGCTGCTGCCCCTGCTCGCGGCCATCGGCCTGCACACGGCGGTCAACTACATCGCCGCACTGCCCAACCCCAACGGAGCGCCGCGCGAGTGGTACGACCGGATCATCGCGAGCGGGCTCTGGCTGGTGCTGGGCTGCCTGGTGGTGGCGGTGGTGTGGGACGTACGTACACGACGGGCCGGGCGTTCGCGGGAGCCGGGGGTGTGGCTGAGGACGGAGCGCGAGGGCGGCGGCTCTGTCACGTCATTGCTGAACTACGCCCTGCTGCGGGCCCCGTGGACCACACTGATCGCCCTGCGCCACGCACGCCGGCGCCGGACCCTCTTCCACATCACCACCCACCCCCGCGCCCGCCCGGAGCACGTCACCGCGCTGCGCGACGAACTCGCCGCCGTCACCGCCGAGTTGGACGCCACCTCGGACCCGGCGGCCTGGCGCGGCACCTCCGTACGCGAGGCATGGCGACGGCTGCGCGCACGCGGGGGCGGCCGGCTGCCCTGGTGGGAGAAGGTCCTCCTCGTCCTCGGCCTCCTGCTGCTGATCCCTTCCGCCCTCCTCGCCGCCACCTTCGCCTTCGAGGGCACGGAGGACCTGGAGGAGTACTTCACCGAGGGCCAGGGGTGGCAGCTCCTCGTCGGCTGCGGTGCGGCGGCCCTGCTGCTGGCCGCGTTCCGCCTCGTCATGACGTGGCGTTCCCTCCCCCGTACGCGCGCCCTGCCACCGGCCGAGCCGTACGCCGCCGCGCTGCTGCGGCTGGCGGTCGTCGCCGGGGGCCTGTGCGCGGGGCTGCTCCTGCTGTCGCGCGCGGGTGCCATCGCCGAGTACGACAAGGTCCTGCCCGACCATCTGATCGTCTCGTTCGTGCTGGAGAAGTTCCTGGACGTGGCGCCCGCGCTGATCCTGACGCTGCTGATGTTCGCGCTCCCGTTCGCCCTGCCCCTCGGCCTCGCCACGGGCGGCCTCGGCGCGCTGCTCCCGGAACTCCTCGCGATGGCGGCGGGCCGCGTGCTCGCCCCGGTGGCGGCCCGGGTCGCGGCCCAGGTGGGCGCGCGGCTGGCGGGCCGGGGCGCCCTGGCGTGGGCGCGGAACGCGCTGCGGAGCGGCCGGGGGCGGTTCACCCGGCGCGGTGACGAGGTCAGGCACGGCCGGACGGACCCGGTGGATGTGGCGACGGGCCGGATGTTCCTGCCGGTGACGGATGCGGAACTGCCGGGCGTGCTGCCGCTGGTGTTCTCGCGGCGGGTGGACTCCGGTTACCGGGGCGGCCGTTGGTTCGGCCCGGCGTGGGCGTCGACGGCGGACCAGCGGCTGGAGTTCGACGACCGGGGCGCGGTCTTCTTCACGGAGGACGGCCTGCTGCTGGCGTACCCGCACCCGGTGCCGGGCGGGGACCCGGTGCTGCCGGAGGAGGTCGCCGGGCGGGCGCGGTGGCCGCTCGCACGTGCCGCCGACGGCTCGTACACCGTCACCGACCCGGGGGCCGGGCAGGTACGCACGTTCACGGCGCACGGCGACAGCGGCACGGCCCTGCTACGTACGGTCACCGACCGGCACGGCAACCGGATCACCTTCACGTACGACGCCGAGGGCGCGCCGGCCGAGGTCGCGCACAGCGGCGGCTATGTGCTGCGCCTGACGACCCGGGGCGAACGGATCACCGCCCTGTGGCTGGGTGACGTGCGCGTCATGGCGTACGAGTACGGGCCTGCCGGACAGTTGGAGCGCACGTACAACTCCTCCGGCCTCCCCTTGCGTTTCACGTACGACGAGGCGGGCCGGGTGACGTCGTGGACGGACACCAACGACCGCTCGTACGCGTACGAGTACGGCGGCCCCGACGACGACCGGGTGGTGGCGGAGGGCGGCGAGGGCGGCCACTACCGCTTCCGCTTCGACTACGGTGGATCCGACCCCTCCTTCCCCGGCCTCGCGCTCACCACCCTCACCGCCCCCGACGGCACCACCACCCGCTATCTGATCGACGACCGCCATCTCGTCGTCGGCGAGATCGACGCGAACGGCGCGGTGACGCGTACGTCCTACGACGGGGCCGGCCACGTCACCGCCGAGACGGACGCGCTGGGCCGCACCACGGAGTTCACGTACGACGTGCACGGCCATCTCACGGGCGTACGGCGCCCCGACGGCAGCGCGATCGCGGCCGACCTCGACGCCGAGGGCAGGCCGCTACGGATCACGGACCCGGCGGGGCAGGTGTGGCACCAGACCTTCGACACGTACGGCAGCCCCACGTCGGTCACCGACCCGACCGGCGCCACCACCCGCTGCCTGTACGACGGCCGGGGCGCCCCGCTCGCGATCACGGACCCGCTGGGCGCGACCACGCGGGTGCGGTGCGACGAGGCGGGCCTGCCGGTCGAGACGACCGACCCGCTGGGCGCGACGACGCGGCTGGTACGTGACGCGTTCGGCCGGGTCGTGTCCGTCACCGACCCGCTGGGCGCGGTCTCGCACTTCGAGTGGTCCACGGAAGGCCTGCTCCTGCGCCGTACGGCCCCGGACGGCGCGGCGGAGTCGTGGACGTATGACGGCGAGGGCAACCGCGTCACGTACACCGGCGCGAACGGCGGTGTCACGCACCACGAGTACACCCACTTCGACCTGCTGACATCCCGCACCGACCCGGACGGCACGCGCCACGTCTTCACCTATGACGCGTCGACCCGCCTGACGTCGGTGACCAACCCGCTCGGCCTGACGTGGACTTACGCGTACGACGCGGCGGGCCACCTCGTCTCGGAGACGGACTTCGACGGCCGTACGGTCACCTACTCGCTGGACGCGGCGGGCCAACTCGCTTCGCGCGTGGATCCGTTGGGCGTCCGTACCGACCACCGTTACGACCTGCTGGGCCGCCTCGTCGCGCAGGAGGCGGGCGGCGAGGTCACCACGTTCGACTGGACGGCGGGCGACGGCCTGGCGCGTGCGACGGGGCCGGACGCCGAACTGGTGCGTACGTACGACCCGGCCGGGCGCCTGCTGACGGAGTCCGTGGACGGGCGCGTGCTGCGCCTGTCGTACGACGCGGCGGGGCGGCTGTCCGGTCGGCGGACCCCGGCGGGCGCGGTGACGACGTACGCGTACGACGACGCAGGCAACCGCGCCGAACTGACCGCGTCGGGGCGGACGTTGACGGTTTCGCGCGACGCGGCGGGCCGTGAGACCGGGCTCGACTGGGGCGGGGCGCTGTCGCTGACACAGACGTGGGACCCGGGGGGTCGGCCGCGGTCCCGGTCGTACGCGGGCGCGGCCGTCCCCGCGCGCACGTACACCTGGCGCCCGGACGGCCACCTGCTCGCCGCGGGCGACGCGCGCTACACGCTCGACCCGGCGGGGCGGGTGACCGAGGTCCGGGCGGCGGCGGACTGGTCGGAGTCGTACGCGTACGACGCGGCCGGCAACCCGACGGACGCCGCCTGGCCGACGGACCTCGCGTACCCCGAGTCGACGGGCCCCCGCTCCTACACGGGCACCCGCGTGGGCACGGCGGGCACGGTCCGCTACGAGTACGACGCGGCGGGCCGCACCATCCTGCGCCAGAAACCCCGCCTCTCCCGGAAGCCGGCCAACTGGCGCTACACCTGGAACGCGCGCGACCAACTCGCGTCCGTGACCACCCCGGACGGCACGACATGGCGCTACGCGTACGACGCGCTGGGCCGCCGGGTGTCGAAGCAGCGGCTTTCGCCGGACGGTTCGGTCGCCGAGGAGACCCGCTTCACGTACCAGGACTCCACCCTGGTCGAGGAGACCTCGACGTCCACGCAGTGGTCGGGCGCCCAGACGCTCACGTGGGACCACGACGAGTCGTCCCTGACCCCCCTGTCCCAGACGACCCGCCACACCCCGGCGGCGGACGCCCCGCAGCCGGAGATCGACACCCGCTTCCACGCGATCATCACGGACCTGATCGGCACCCCGACCCACCTGATCGACGAATCGGGCACCACGGCCTGGCGGTCCCGCCAAACGCTGTGGGGCACCACGACCTGGCCCCCCGACGCGACGGCCTACACCCCGCTCCGCTTCCCAGGCCAGTACCACGACCTGGAAACGGGCCACCACTACAACCTCCACCGCCACTACGACCCCGAAACCGCCCACTATCTGACCCCGGACCCCCTGGGCCTGACCCCGTCCCCGAACCCGACGGCGTACGTGCACAACCCACTGACGTGGTGCGATCCACTGGGTCTGGCACCGCGCTACGCGAACCGGCCGGAACAGTACGGTTGGGGTGGCAGCGTCAGATACGGACGGCTCGACGCGCTCGGACGCCCCACCGGCGTCTCCGCTTCGATCCGGAGGGAGATGCTGGACCGGGGAACAGAACCCGGCTCGATGTGGCTGCGCGGGTGGCGGGGCCACGGCACCCGCTTCAACGAGGCGCGGGGGCACCTGCTCGCACGATCGCTCGGCGGTCCGGGAACAGGACCGCCGGCGCGCCACAATCTCGTCACACTCACGCAGAATCCAACCAATCATCCGCACATGTACGAAATGGTCGAGAGCGAGATCGCCAAGGCGGTACGGAATGGGGAGGTGGTTCAATACGATGTCACGCCGATCTATCAAGGGGCCAACCCCATACCAATCAGCCTTGAATTCAAAGCGTTCGGAAACAAGGGATTCTCTCTCAGCGGATTCTTGGACAATCCGGCAGCGGGCGTACGGACACCCCGCTCCTGACCAATCTCGATGAGGAATGGAATGACTCGGCACACTCCCCCGCGCCCTCTCGACGTGGAGCGGCTCTTCCCCGAACTGGCCGAATTTCGGGGCACCAGCACGCGTCTGCATCCGCGCCCCGGAACCCCGACCGTCGAGGAAAGTTCGGTCGGCGGGCCATTCCTGTGGCCGATGGACGAACCGTGGCCCATGTGCCAGGAGCCGCACAAACGGCGCGCGGGGGAACGGCCCGGTGATGTGCGCCGGCGCCGGCGGATTCTGGCGGAAGCGTGGGGACGCCCGGCGGAAGCCGGTGTCGATCCGGGGCCGACGGACGAGGAACGCGACATCCTCAAGTCACTGCGCCGCGGCCGTCACGCGCCTTGGCTGGGCAATGAGGACCCCATTCCCCTGATGGCTCTCGCCCAGCTGTACGCACGAGACATTCCGGATCTCGAGCCGCCCGCGGGATGCGATCTCCTCCAGATCATGTGGTGCCCGTTCAACGCCCACGGCGAAGAGAACAACGTCAGTGTTCATCTCCACTGGCGCGACAGCGCCGAGACAAGCGGACCGTGGCTGCACGCACCCGAACCCGAAGTGGTCGGCAGCGAGTCCTACGTCCCCGAACCGTGCGTGACGCATCCCGAGCGGGTGACGGAGCACCAGTACGGCGAATTGCTCCCGCCGCACCTGCAAGAACGTCTCGCCGAACGGGAGGACTTCGACGACGAAATCGCAGTCCGCTACCAGTACGACCTCTCCATCCCGCCAGGCTGGAAGGTCGGGGGATTCGCCTCCTGGCATCTGACCGGCCCGCCGGATCAGCCCCTTCAGTGCACGTGCGGGAAGACTTTGGAACTGCTCCTGACCATTGACAGCACGGAGTGGGACGGCGGAAGCCGGAGCTGGGTGCCGGTCGAGGACCAAGGAATTGTCGATGAACCAGAAGCGAACCGGCCCACGCAGATCACCGTCGGCCGGTCAGGCAGCCTGATGATTTTCGTGTGCCCGGCCGACAGTTCCCATCCCCACCGTCTCATTCTCCAGTAAAGGTCCATCACCTCAGGACGCCCGTTATCCTCGCCGTTGGAAACGCGCGAAACCATGCGTGGACGAGGAGCCCGGCACATGAACAACGACACCCGCGTGGACCCGCCCCACCGCGGCGGTGAGCGCGAGACTCTGCGGGCCTACCTCGATTACCACCGCGACACCCTCGCCATGAAGTGCGCCGGGCTGAGCGACGAGGAGTTGCGGCAGCGGTCGATGGCGCCCTCGACGCTGTCCCTGCTGGGGCTCGTACGGCATATGGCCGAGGTCGAACGTGCCTGGTTCCGGCGGGTGTTCGAGGACAACGCCGCGCCGATGGTGTGGTCGCCGCCGGGCGTGATCGATTTCCAGATGGCGTACGACGCGAGCGCCTCGTCCCGGTCCGAGGCGTTCACCGCCTGGGAGGCCGAGGTCGAGACGTCGCGGCGGATCGAGCGCGAGGCGGACTCGCTCGATCTGACGGGACATCAGCCGCGGTGGGGCGAGGACGTATCGCTGCGGATGGTGACGGTGCACGTCCTGCTGGAGTACGGCCGCCACAACGGGCACGCCGACCTGCTGCGTGAGGGCGTCGACGGGACGGTGGGGGCGTAGGGATCATCGACGTCGGCGCGGTCGGTTCCGGGACGCGCGGCAGGCGGGCCGGCGTCGGGAAGACCAGCGGCTGAGTGGCGGTGTCCCGGTCGTACGGCGCGCTCACACGTACCGCGCGAACTCGTCCAGCGCCCGCAGGACCTCCCTCTCGTCGCCCGGCGGCAGTTGCAGCACCACCTCGTCCACGCCCAGGTCCGCGTAGTGCGCCAGCTTGCCGGGGTCGGGGCGGACCGCGTACGGGACGACGTGGAGCGCTTCCGGAGGGCGGCCCGCCGACTCCCACGCCTTGCGCAGCACCGGGATCGACTGCCCCAGGCCCCGGCCGCCGATCGGGAGCCAGCCGTCGGACTGTTCGGCGATGCGGGCGAAGAGCTTGGGGCCGGCCCCGCCGCCCACCAGGACGCGCGGGGCGCCGTTCGCCGGTTTCGGGTGGGCCTCGCTGGGGCGTACGGAGGCGAACTCGCCCTCGTACAGCGTTGGTTCGGGCGCCCACAGCGCGCGCATCAGGGCCAGCCGGTCCCAGCCGAGTTCGCGCCGAGTCGTCCAGCCCACGCCATGGTCCGCCGCTTCTTCCTTGTTCCAGCCGAAGCCGATTCCGAACGTGAAGCGGCCGCCCGACAGATGGTCGAGCGTCGCGACCCGCTTGGCGAGGTCGATCGGGTCGTGCTGGGCGATGAGTGTGATGCCGGTGGCGAGGGCGAGCCGGTCGGTGACGGCCGCCGCCTGGGCGAGCGCGACAAAGGGGTCGAGGATACGGCCGTACTCACGCGGCAGGTCACCGCCCGCCGGGAACGGGGTGCTCCGCTCGACCGGGATATGGGTGTGCTCGGGGAGATAGAGCCCGGCGAAGCCGCGCTCCTCCAGCTCACGCGCGAGCCGCACCGGCGTGATCGTCTCGTCGGTGAGGAAGATGGTGGTCGCGATCCGCATACGGGCGTTCTCTCCTCAGGAGGGTTCCAACAGCTGGGCGGCGGCGTACACACCTGTGCCCGGGTCCGCGACAGCTATACCGGTCCGCACCGCCGCGTGTCGCCTTCCCCCGCAATTACCGGCAATGTCCGCACCATCTCCCGACCCCCTTCCCTTGTACGGCCGTTCACGACTCAATACCAGGGTTCGAAGCCACCACTCCTGTCCCACTCGAACCCTGGGGAGCCGTCCGCATGTGCAACGACCACACGGAACACGCGATGGGCAGACGCGGTCTGCTCGTCACCGGGGCCGCCGCGGTCCTTACGTCGGGGAGCGTGAGCTTCGCGAACGCCGCCCCCGGTACCGGCAGTGACGGCAGCGCCTCCGGCGGTACGGAGACCAGGACCGTCCGCGGCACCCTGCCGCCCGGCTCCCCCGACTTCGTCTATCTGCCCGTCGACGTCCCGCGCGGCGTACGTGAGATCCGCGTCGCGTACACCTACCAGCGGCCGGCCGTCCCCGCCGGAACCCAGGGCAACGCCCTCGACATCGGCATCTTCGACGAGCGCGGCACCGACCTCGGGGGCGAGGGCTTCCGGGGCTGGTCCGGCGGCGCGCGTACGGAGTTCTTCATCCGTGCCGACGAGGCGACCCCCGGTTATCTGCCCGGCCCGGTGCGGTCCGGGAAGTGGCACATCGCGCTGGGCCCGTACACCGTCGCGCCCGAGGGTCTCGCGTACGAGGTCACGATCACCCTCACCTACGGTGAACCCGGCCGCACCGTCCGCCCGGTCCACCCGCCCGAGCGCGCCAAGGGCCGCGGGCGCGCCTGGTACCGGGGCGACTGCCACCTCCACTCCCTGCACTCCGACGGCAGGCGCACCCCCGCCGAGATCGCGGCGGGCGCGCGGGCCGCCGGACTGGACTTCATCAACACCAGCGAGCACAACACCTCTTCCGGCCACGCCGCGTGGGAGGGGCTGTGGGGCGACGACCTGCTCATCCTCACCGGTGAGGAGATCACCACCCGTAACGGCCACGTCGTGGCCATCGGCATGGACGCGGGCACGTTCGTCGACTGGCGCTACCGCGCCCGTGACAACCGCTTCGGGCATTACGCCCGCGAGGTGCGGCGCGCGGGCGGTCTGGTCGTACCCGCGCACCCGCACGCCACCTGCATCGGCTGCAACTGGAAGTTCGGTTTCGGCGACGCCGACGCGGTCGAGGTGTGGAACGGCCCGTTCACCCCGGACGACGAGGTCGCCCTCGCCTCCTGGGACAACACCCTGGTGTCGTCGGCCCGTTCGGGCCGGCCGTGGACCCCGGCGATGGGCAGCAGCGACGCGCACCGCGACCCCGACCCGATCGGTACGCCGCAGACCGTCGTCCTCGCCGACGAGTTGTCCCGCGGGGCGATCCTGGCCGGCATCCGCGCGGGCCGGAGCTACATCGCGGAGTCGTCGGCGGTGTCCCTGGCCTTCGGCGCCTCGGGCGGGCGCGGCGGGCACGCGGGCATGGGCGAGCGGCTGCGGGTGAAGGACGACGACCCGGTGACGGTACGTCTGGAGGTCACCGGCGCACCGGCGGGCAGTTCGGCGCGCATCGTCACCGATCAGGGGACGCTGCACACCGCCGAGTTGCCGCCGTCGGGCACGGGCACGGTGGAGTGGCGTACGACGGCCGAGTACGCGACGTACGTACGCGCCGAGGTACGCCGCCCGTCGACGCTCCCGGGCCTGCCCGGAAACTTCGTGGCGCTGACGAATCCCGTGTTCCTGGGCGGCGAAGGCGCGTAGGTCCTGTCCGGCCCCCGCCGGCCTCGGGGCCGGGGGGGGCCGGCGGTCTCACTGCCAGGGGTCGGTGAAGGACCGGCCGGCCACCGGCTTGGCGATGAGCGCGTGGCCCTTCGGCGCCACCTCGGTGATCGAACGTGTTTCCATGGCCGTCTCCTCAAGATTTTCCTGATCTCCGCCGAACTGGGCGCGTTCACCGACGCGTTCAGTGGCGCTTTCACCGTCCTGACGGATGCGGACGCGCGGATGTGACCGAAGGGCTGTCCGGATCCGGATTTACCCAGAGGGGTCGCGTCCTTTACCGTGTCGAGGGCTTGTGCAGACCCCCGCCCGAGGCTGACGCCACCACTCCGGACAAGGCAGACTGTCGGGGGCGATACCGGCAGTTCGGGGGCAGGGGGAGCTATGGACCGTGACAGCGGGCCGCGCGTACCGGAGCAGCGGGCTCCGGCCACACCGAACACCACGACGAACAGCACCACGAGCGGCACCACCGGCGGCTCGAAGAGCGGCGCACCGGACACCGCTCCCGCACCCGGCACCGAGCTGCGCTTCGGCGTACTCGGCCCCGTACGCGCCTGGCGTGACGGCGAACTGCTGCCCTCCGGCTCGCCCCAGCAGCGCGCGCTGCTCGCCGCCCTGCTCCTGCGTGACGGCCGTACCGCCACCGCCGGCGAACTGATCGACGCGATCTGGGGCGAGTCCGCCCCCTCGCAGGCGCTCGCCGCCGTACGGACGTACGCCTCCCGCCTGCGCAAGGTCCTCTCCCCCGGTGTCCTGGTCAGCGAGTCCGGCGGCTACGCCCTCTACACCAGACCTGACGCGCTGGACCTGAGCATGGCGCAGGAGCTGGCCGCCGCCGCCGAGAAGGAACGGACGTCGGGGAACCGCCAGCAGGCCCGCGTGCTGATCAACAAGGCGCTGGGCCTCTGGGACGGCGAGCCCCTGGCCTCCGTCCCCGGCCCGTACGCGGAGACCGAGCGCGCCCGGCTCGACGAGTGGCGCCTCCAACTCGTCGAGGGCCGCCTGGGCATCGACCTGGAGCTGGGCCGGCACGCGGAGGCCGTCTCCGAACTCACCGCCCTGACCGCCGCGCACCCGCTGCGCGAGCGCCTGCGCGAACTGCTCATGCTCGCCCTCTACCGCAGCGGCAGGCAGGCCGAGGCGCTGGCCGTGTACGCGGACACGCGCCGCCTCCTCGCCGACGAACTCGGCGTGGACCCGCGCCCCGAACTCTCCAGGCTCCAGCACCGCATCCTCCGGGCGGACGCCGAGCTGGCCTGCCCCGTGGAGGAGACCGCGCCGGTCGCGACCTTCACGCGGCCCGCCCAACTTCCCGCCACTGTGCCGGACTTCACCGGACGCGAGCTGTTCGTACGGGAACTGGGCAGGCGGCTCGCGAGCGCCGAGGGATCGGTGATGGCCGTCTCCGCGCTCGCCGGCATCGGCGGCGTGGGCAAGACGACCCTCGCCGTGCATGTCGCGCACGCGGCCCGGCCGCGCTTCCCCGACGGCCAGTTGTACGTGGACCTCCAGGGCGCGGGTGCGCGCTTCGCCGAACCGGAGGCCGTACTGGGCTCGTTCCTGCGCGCGCTCGGCACACCCGACTCCGCGATCCCGGACTCGCTGGACGACCGCTCCGCGCTGTACCGCTCGGCGCTGGACGGCCGCCGGGTCCTGATCCTGCTCGACAACGCGCGCGACGCCGCGCAGGTACGCCCGCTGCTGCCCGGTACGGAGGGCTGCGCCGCACTGGTCACCAGCCGCGTCCGGATGGTCGACCTGGAGGGCGCCCACCTGGTCGACCTCGACGTGATGTCGCCGGAGGAAGCGCTTCAGCTCTTCACCCGCATAGTCGGCGAGGAGCGCGTCAACTCCGAGCGCGAGGCCGCGCTGGACGTGGTCGCCGCCTGCGGTTTCCTGCCGCTCGCCATCCGTATCGCCGCCTCCCGGCTGGCCGCGCGCCGCACCTGGACGGTCTCGGTGCTGGCGGCGAAGCTCGCCGACGAGCGCCGGAGGCTGGACGAACTCCAGGCGGGCGACCTGGCGGTGAAGGCGACCTTCGAGCTGGGCTACGGCCAGTTGGAGCCCGCCCAGGCCCGTGCGTTCCGGTTGCTGGGGCTGGCCGACGGCCCGGACATCTCGCTGGCCGCTGCCGCCGCCGTACTCGACCTGCCGCCGCACGAGACCGAGGACCTGCTGGAGTCCCTCGTGGACACCTCGCTGGTCGAGTCCGCGGCGCCCGGCCGCTACCGCTACCACGATCTGGTCCGGCTCTACGCGCGCGCCTGCGCGGACCGCGACGAGCAGCCGCCCGCCGGCATGGACCTGGCGCTCTCCCGGCTGCTGGACTTCTATCTGGCGACCGTGGCGCGGGTGTACACCATCGAGCGGCCGGGCGACCGGCTCAAGGACCATCTGGAGCCGACGGAGTACCAGGGCCTGGTCTTCACCGACCGGAACCAGGCGCAGGACTGGCTGTACGCGGAGGCGGACTGCCTGCTGGCGTGCGCCCGGCAGGCGGCGGGCGGGGCCCGGCTGCGGGTCGCCGTGGACCTGCTGTGGGCGGCGCAGGACCTGGCCGAGTCGGGCGCCAACTCCAAGTCGTACGAGACGGCGGCCCGTTCGGCGCTCGCCGCGGCACGCGAGGCGGGCGACGCCCGTACGGAGGGGCGGGCCCGGACCTCGATGACCAACGTCCATCTGGTCGCGGGCCGTTACGAGGACGCGGACGAGGAGGCCCAGCAGGCGGCGGCGCTGGCGGAGTCCGTACAGGACCCGGCGCCCGTCTACTGGGCGGACAACGACCGGGGCATCATCGCCTTCAACCAGGGCCGCTTCAAGGACGCCGAGGCGCATCTGTTCAAGGCGATGGAGGGCTCCCGCGCGGACGGCAACCGACCCGGCGAGGCGAGCGCCCTGTGCAACCTCTCGCGGATCCAGCTCGCCCTCGGCCGTACGTCACGGGCCATCGCGCTGGCCGAGCAGGGCGTCGAGGTCTACGACAGCATCGGGCACACGCTGCGGCTCGCCAACGCCCGCTACGCGCTGGGCGTCGCGCTCACCCACGCCGGACGGCACCGGGAGGCGCTGGAGCAACTCGCCCAGGCACTGGGGCGGTTCGAGACGAACCGGCAGCGACTCTGGGAAGGCACCACCCACTTCCGTATCGCCCAGGCGCATCTCTCGGCCCGCCGGACCGCCGCCGCCGCGCAGCACGCCGAACAGGCGCTCGCGATCGGCTGCATCGGCGGCGACCGGACCAGGGCCAACGTCCTGATCACGCTGGGCAAGGCGCTGGAGTCTCTGGGGCAGGCGGACCGCGCGCGGGTGTGCTGGCGCGAGGCGCTGGCGCTGCACGAGGGGTCGGGTGCGGTGGAGGCCGAAGAGGTACGGGAGTTGCTCGAAGCCCCGCTCAGCGCGGCGTAGGGCCTGAACTCGGCGCGGCGGCGTAGAGCCGGAACACGCCTCGCCGGAGGCATGTGCCGCGAGACGGGTCGGGCCCGGTGGGGTGTCCGATGACGTACGGGGTGCCCGGCCTGGGCGTTCATCGAATGTTTATGCTCGTTCGGCATGCTCCAGTGCATTATCGATCCGTCGCCTCGGGGGGCAGACGGGTCACTTGGGACCACCACTTCCCCAGGGATGTGGGAGGTCTCCCAGGCCTTCTGCCCGGCGACCTCGGGGGAGTATCCGGGCAGAAGGCCGCCTTCGGTCATACGTAGGGCAACCCCAAGGGGCGAAAAATGAGCAGCAACGAGAAGAACGCGGAAGAGATCACCACCCAGGGCGACCACCACACGCCCGCACCGCCGAAGGACACCACGACCACGCAGGGCGACCACCACACGCCGGCGCCGCCGAAGGACACCGCCACGACGCTGGGTGACCACCACACGCCCGCACCGCCCCAGTAGCAGGCGGGCAGGACCGGGTGACGGTCGCGGCGGCGGGGGAGGGGAGCCGCCGCGACCGTGCTCAGCCGTCCGGGGGTGGCTGAGCCAGGGGCGCACCCGGTCCAGGGGGCGCGAGAAGACAGAAGAACGACGGAAGTCGGGACCGTTCAGGGGGCCCCGCCAATCGTCGTTCTTCTGTCTTCTCTGTTTTCTCCGCTTTCCCCTCAGGTGGCGAGGCGGACGACGTTGTCGACCTTGCACTCGCCGCCGGACGCGCCGTCGTCGTTGGCC
The DNA here is from genome assembly GCF_044455465.1 of Streptomyces sp. NPDC051217. NCBI lineage: Bacteria > Bacillati > Actinomycetota > Actinomycetes > Kitasatosporales > Streptomycetaceae > Streptomyces > Streptomyces sp. NPDC051217. The sequence continues at coordinate 288,114 of NZ_JBITEV010000011.1, read as the reverse complement.
AGGTCCACCGCGGTGACCTCGATGGTCTCGGTGCCGCCGGCGGCGACGTCCGGGATGCTGCCCACGGTGTTGCCGACCGTCGCGCCGGCCGAGTCGGTGAAGTCGACCGTGAACGAGTAGGAGTACGCCACCGAGCCGCTGTTGTTGGCGGTGACCTCGGCGACGAAGCCGCGGGCGGTGTCGTACTTGCAGCTGTCGATGGTCAGATCGCGGCCGGCGTCGGCCGTGCTGCCGCCCGTCACGGAGCCCCCGGTGGTGGAGGAGCCCGACGTGCTGTCGCTGTCGTAGTCGTAGTCGTCGTCGTAGTCACTGTCGGAGTGGCTGCCGCCGCTGCTGCTGGAACTGCTGCTGGAACAGCCGCCGCCGCTGGAGCCGCGTGCGCCGGTCAGCGCGAAGACGGCGATGCCGAAGACGGCTATGGCGCGGACATGGCGGATTTTCACTTCAACCCCCGTTGAAAATAGTGCGGTTGATTGTGGTTGGTGCCCTTTTGTCGAGCGCATGTCACCCTAGCAGGAGGTGAGAGGGCTCCCTGCACGGGACCAAATCTGGCGGCCCTTGGTTCCCGGGCGTAGCGTCGGAATTTGGAAGCTGTGTGCTCCGCACGCTCGTCCAAGGAGGCCGTCGATGGTCCGCAACATCATCGGGTCGGTCCTCGCCGTCATCGGGGCCGCCGGGGCCGTGGCAAGCCCGTTCCAGTCCTGGTACAACGGCCGACACGGCCGGGACTTCCGCGTCGAGGACCTGTTCAACGGCATCACCGGCACCGGCTCCGACCTGTGGGTCTCGCTGCTTCTGCCGTTCGCCTTCGCCGCTCTGGTCACCCTTGTCGGGCTGGTGCTGCGCTCACGGCTGCTGGTGGCGCTCTCCGGGCTGATCGTGCTCGGGTTCACCATCTTGTGGATGGTGCGGCAGGGGCAGGACACCGGAAGCCTCACGCTGGACGGCGACGGCGACGGCATCGGTCTCGGCGTCCTCGCCGCGTTGGGCGCAGGAGCGCTGCTGCTGATCGCGGCGGCGGTGATGAGCGGCCGGCCGCACCGCGGAGGCGGACGGGGCGGTCATCGGTACGTGGGGGACGACCGGGCCCCCGAGCGGTACCACGAGCCGTACAGGGACGTGGAACAACAGCCGTACGAGCCGTACGAGCCCTACGGCCGGAACGAGGGGTACGACCGGGACCGGTACGAGAACGAGCCGCCCGCCGGCCCACCCCCGACGGGGAGTACCGAGCAGCACGCCTGGCCGCCCGAGCCGCAGTCCTGGGACACCAGGGAGCAACCATGGGCACCGCCACCGCCGGACGACACAAGCCGCCGCCGGTAAGGGAGTTGACGGGCCCCTTCCGGATCGGTTCCGGCCCGCGCGTCAGCGATTGCCGCGGCCCGTGGCCGTCCCCTTGATCGCGTCCAGCGCGTACACACAGCGGTCCTTGCTGCACGCGTACACGACTCCCCCGCGCGCCACCGGCGAGCCCGTGATCTCGCCGCCCGTCGCCAGCTTCCAGCGGAGCTGTCCCCCGCCGGCGTCCAGCGTGTAGAGGACGTGGTCGGCCGAGCCGAAGTGCAGTCTGCCGTCGGCCACCACGGGTGCGCCGACGACCTCGCCACCCGCCGCGAAGCGCCACTTGGGCGTGCCGGCCACCGCGTCGAGCGTGTAGAGCGCGCTGCCGCTGCCCACGTGGACGTTCCCGGCCGCGACCAGGACCGGTTCGAGGGACTGGCGGGCCTCGGTGGCGATGCGCCAGCGGTCCTTGCCGGTGGTGGCGTCCAGCGCGTACACCGTGCCGAGATAGTCGGCGAGATACACACCGCCGCCGGTCACGGCCGGGCCGGGCGCGAAGGCGGGCGGCGAGAGGAAGACCGCGGGCGCCTCGAAGTGCCAGCGCACATGCCCGCTCGCGATGTCGATCGAGAGCACGCGGGTGCCTGCGGAGACGTACACGTGCCCGTCCGGCGCGGGCACCAGGCGAATCGGTACGCCACCGCAGGCCGCGCCGTCGCCGATGGGGTACGACCAGCGCTCGCTGCCGGTGCGCGCGTCGAGCGCCCTGAGGCGGGCGTTCTGCCATACGTACACCGTGTCGTCGAAGATCGCGGGCCCGGCCTCCGGTGTCTCGAAGTCGGTCTGGGCGCCGGTGACTTCCCACAGCTTCTCGCCGTTGGACGCCTCCCACGCCTGGACGCCGCCGCCGCGCGTACCGGTGACGACCGTGCCCCGGTCGGTCTTGAGCGAGTACACCCAGGCGTCGGTCTGGAGCCGCCAGCGCTCGGTGCCGTCCGCGCCGTCGAGCGCGTAGAGCGTGGGGCCGTCGGAGGCGTGGATACGGCCTCCGGCCACGGCCATCGCCCAGGCCACGTCGCGGGTCTTGAACTGCCGGCGGCCGCTGCCGACGTCCAGTGCGTGCACCTCGAACGACGTGACGTAGAGCAGATCGCCGTCGACGACGGGGGTGCCCCAGACGTCGTTGGACATCCGGAAGCGCCAGGGCCGCCAGCGGCCGGGTGCGGCGCCGCCGTCGGGGGTGGGCGCCGGTCCGGTCATCGGCGGCCCGGCGGGGGCCTGCACGGCGCTGGTGGACAGCTCGCCGCCGGTCAGCCCGGCGGGCGGCCGGATCCAGCCGGTGGCCGGGCCGGCGTCGGCGGAGGCGGCGCCGGCGCCACGGCGGTCGGAGACGCGGGGGCCGGGGCCGATCGGCACCGGGGAGCCGGAGAGTCTGACGGGGCCACCGGGGCCCGGGACGGCAGCCGCGGGCACGGCGGCGCGGCCACCGCCCTGCTGCCCCTGACCGGCGCCCTGACCGCCCTGATTGCCTCCCTGACCTCCCTGGCCCTCGCCGTCGCGGCGCCACGCGGAATCCCAGTCGGGCGAGTGCGCGGGCGGCGGCGGGTGGTGGGACGGCGGCGGCGGTACGGGCGGCCGCGCGGCCGCGGCGGCGGCCGCCGCGTTGATGCGCCCGCCACCCCGCCGTTCCTCGATCATCTCGGTCGCGGACGTGGGCAGCCAGGCCGAAGCCGTACCGCTGTCGTCGCTGCCCGAGGCGAACAGGTGCGGCGCGAGCTGCGACTGGAGATCGGCGGGCGACGGGCGCTGGGTGGCGTCCATCTGCATGCACGACTCGATGAGAGGACGCAGCTCCTCGGGCAGCCCCTCCAGATTCGGCCCTTCGCGCAGCAGCATGAAGACCGTCTCGACGGGGTTGGCCCCGTGGAAGGGCGCGTGCCCGGTGGCGGCGAAGACGAGGGTCGAGCCGAGCGAGAAGACGTCGCTCGCGCCCGTGACACTGCGGGAGTCGCGCGCCTGTTCGGGTGACATGTACGCCGGGGTACCGACGGCCACGTTGGTCATGGTCAGCCGGGTGTTGGAGACGCCGGAGGCGATACCGAAGTCGATGACGCGCGGCCCGTCCTCCACCACCAGCACGTTCGACGGCTTGAGGTCACGGTGGACCAGGCCCTCGCCGTGGATGGACTGGAGCGCCTCGGCGATACCGGCGGCAAGCCAGCGCACGCCCTGCGCGGGCAGCGGCCCGCACCGGTTGACCATCTCTTCGAGCGAGGGCGCGGGCACATAGGCGGTCGCGAGCCACGGCACGGCGGCCCGGGGGTCGGCGTCCACCACGGCGGCCGTGTAGAAGCCGCTGACCGCGCGGGCGGCCTCCACCTCGCGGGTGAACCGGACGCGGAACAGCTGGTCCTCGGCGAGCTCGGTGCGCACCGTCTTGATCGCCACGCGCCTGCCCGAGGCCGATCGCGCGAGATAGACGAGACCCATACCGCCGGCTCCGAGGCGTCCCAGCACCTCGAAGGGCCCGATGCGTCTCGGATCGTGCTGCGTCAGCTGCTCCACTTGCCTGCCACCTCCCCGTACGGGCCACCAAGGTACGGCCCCCTGCCCCCTGATTCTTCCTGTCTGGCTCGTTGGTTGCGAACCCGGGGGCGGATCGGGGTGTCTCACCCCGTTTCGGACAGGAAATGAGCGAACGGCCTCGTACGGAGTGAGTATCACGCCCGCATAAGTCTTGACGCGTACTGGCCAACGCGGGTTGCTCGGCCTTCCGACGCGGGGGCTCGCCTCTCATGGAGCGGACGCGCCCTACGCGGCCGCCGGCTCCGCCAGCACGGCGAAAACCGCGCCCTGGCTGTCCGCGAGGACGGCGATCCGGCCGTACGGGGTGTCGGCGGCGGACTCCCTGACCCGGCCCCCCAGCCGTACGGTCTCGGCGACCGTCTCGTCGCAGTCCGCCACGGAGAAGTAAACGAGGAAATGCCCCGGCATCTCCTTGGGAAATGCGTCGGTGATGACACTCCGCCCGCCGATCGCGCTGTCGGTACCCGGCTCGGATCCCGCGGGGGACCAGGTGCGGAAGTCGGCCGGTTCGTCCGGGAGATCCTTCCCGACGAAGCCGAATACCGACTCGTAGAAGAGGTCGACGCTCTCCTTGTCCCTCGTATAGACCTCTGTCCAGCAGAAAGATCCGGGCTCACCCTGCTTTTCGAAGCCGGAGTGCGCACCGGGCTGCCAGAGGCCGAAGACCGCGCCACCGGGATCGACACCCTGCGCCATCGTGCCGTACGACCCCACGGCTGTCGGATCCATCACCATTCCGCCGCCGGCCTCCTTGATTCGCGCACTGAGCGCGCCGGCGTCCGATGTCGCGAAATAGACGCCCCAGGCGGTCGGCATACGCCCGTCCTGCTTCGCGGCGAGGGCGGCCACTCGCTTTCCGTCACTGAAAGCATTCGTGTAGTACCCGTATGCCGCACCGCCGTCCGCGCCGAATGTCCAGCCGAACAGCTCGCCGTAGAAACGCTTGCCCGCCTGGACGTCGGGAAGCGACACATCCACCCAGCAGGGCGCGCCTTCCGCGAATGCGGCCATGAGCCCGGATCCTTCCTGCGCGTGCGCACCGCCCTAGGGGTGCACCTTCCGGCCACGCTAATGGCGCATTCCGGCGGGCGCAGGGCGGGACAAATCGAACAATTGACTAATTGTCTCCCGGTGAGGGCTTGTGCGCATTGAGTTATCCACCACAGTTGTCCACAGGCTGTTGATAACACTATTCCTGGTCACGGGCTCCGGCCGAGCCTCTTCCGGCCCCCGCGATCAGCGGGCGGTTCCCCATTTGCAGTCGGCCGAATCGCGCTCCGATCACCCCTCGGTAAGCTGACGGCATGACAGGACAAGTACGTACCGTCGACGGCCGCGTGGCCGGTCGGCGCGGCCAGGCGACGCGGCAGAAGCTGCTCGACTGCCTCAGCGAGATGCTCAGCACCTCGCCATATCGGGACGTCAAAGTCATCGACGTGGCCCGGAAGGCAGGCACTTCACCCGCGACCTTCTATCAGTACTTCCCGGACGTCGAGGGCGCCGTCCTTGAGATCGCCGAGGAAATGGCCAAGGAGGGCGCCGGATTGACCGATTTGGTCTCCGGCCGCTCCTGGGCCGGTAAAGCGGGACGCCAGACGGCGGAAGAACTCGTAGAGGGATTCCTCGACTTCTGGCGCAAGAACGACGCGATCCTCAGGGTCATCGATCTCGGCGCCGCCGAGGGTGACAAGCGGTTCTACAAGATCCGCATGAAGATCTTGAGTTCGGTCACCAACTCCCTTACGGATTCCGTGAAGGAGCTCCAGTCCAAAGGCAGGGTCGACAAGGACGTCAACCCCGCCGCGATGGCCGGTTCACTGGTCGTCATGCTCGCCGCGGTGGCCGGGCATCAGAAGGGCTTCCAGACCTGGGGCGTGAAGCAGGCCGAACTGAAGCCGAACCTGGCCCTGTTGGTCCATCTGGGCATCACGGGCAAGAAGCCGGTGAAGTAGCTCCGCCCACGGGCGTCCGTCCTGTCACGCCGGCGGCGGATCAGCGAACTGATCCCCGCCGGCGCTCCCGTCCCAGGACGTTTCAGGGACCGGACGGCAGCACCCGCTCCACGAGGTCACCGATCAGCCGAGCGGCCTCCTCCTCCGAGAAGACACCGGGCAGCGTGAGCCGCTCCACCACCAGCCAGTTGGCGGCCAGGTAGATCATTTTGACCGCGTCGGCGTCACCGGGGAGCCCGGACGCCAGATGGTGCGTGACATTCTCCTCGACGTTCTCGGCCACGCGCGCGGTCAGCACGGCACGCAGCTCGGGACGCCGGGTGGCCTCCAGCCGCAGTTCGAGCAGAGCGATGAACCCGGTCCGGAACGCGGCGACCCGCTCCACCACCAGCCGCACCAACTCCACCGTCCGCTCCCGCGTGTGGGGCCCGGCGACCATCCCGGCGGCGGTGGCCTCGTCCGGGATCAGCCGCTCGTAGACACGGTGGCCGACCTGGTTGAGCAGCTCGTCCCGGCTGGCGAAGTAGTTGGACGCCGTCCCTTTGGGCACGCCCGCCTCGACATCGACCGCCCGGAAGGTCAGCCCACGGGCGCCGTCACGGGCGAGCACCTCGATGGCGGCGTCGACGAGCGCGGAACGACGGGCCAGGTTCTGTCGCATCGGGGCGGTCACACCTTCTCTGTTGACACCACTTCGACTGTAGTACTACACCCTAAGTGGCGGTGGGCCCATGGCTTACGGCGCCGATGCCCGGCGCGCGCGGTTGAATGACGCCATGAGCGGCAATGAGGCCATGAGCGGCGATGAGCAGCAGGCGTTTCGGGCGGTCCTGCGGGATCTGCGGGTCTGGGACAGCGGTCTGGCCCGCTTCGACGCGGGGGACGTGCCCGATCTGCCGGTCGTGTTGTTCCAGCGTTGGTTCGTCGAGGCAGCCGCGGGCGGGCAGGTCGAACCGCACGCCATGACCCTCGCGACCGTCGACGGTGAGGGACGGCCCGACGTGCGCACCCTGCTGCTGCACGACGCCGACGAGCGCGGATGGCACTTCGCCTCGCACTCCACCAGCGCGAAGGGCCGGCAGTTGGCGACCCGGCCGTGGGCCGCGCTCGGGTTCTACTGGCCCGCGCTGGGGCGGCAGGTGCGGGTGCGGGGGGCCGTGAGTGCCGACGGGGAAGAGGAGAGCCGGGCCGATCTGGCCGTACGGTCCACCGGTGCGCTGGCCGCCGCGCTCACCGGGCGTCAGAGTGAAGTGCTGGGCTCCGCCGAGGAGTTGGCGCGCGCCTCACAGGCCGCGTGGGAGCGGGCGCAGGCCGAGCCGGACGTGGCCGTGCCGGCCTGGACGCGGTACGTGCTGGCGCCCGACGAGGTCGAGTTCTTCCAGGGTGACGACAGGCGCCGGCACGTACGGCTCCGCTACCGCCGCGCGGACCCGGCCACGACCGGCGGCGGCTGGTCGCGCGAGCTGCTCTGGCCCTGAAGACCGGTTCCGGAGGGTGTCCCGAAGCGTTCGCGGGAGGACTCGATGTGGCCGATGTACCGGTGGGTCCAGTCGCACATCCGGTGGACCGTCTCCCGCAGGGCCAGGCCGGGCTCGGTGAGGGTGTACTCGACCCTCGGCGGCACGGTGGGGTGCACCGTGCGCCCGGCCAGACCGTTGCGCTCCAGCATGCGCAGGTTCTGCGTGAGCATCTTGTGGCTGATGCCCTCGACCTCGTTCCGCACCTCGCCGAAGCGCAGGGTGCGTTCCCCCAGGGCCTCGATGATCAGCAACGCCCACTTGTTGGCGACGTCCGAGAAGATCTCCCGCGCCAGCGAGTCCGCGCGGGTGAGGTCCGCGTCCTCGGGTGAGCCGCTGAGCTGCTTGGTCACCATCAGGTTCCCCAGTCACTGAAAAGTGCGTTCTTCCATGTCAGCCCACACTCTCTTACGGTTCCCGAGTAACCGCAAGAGACCGAAGAGAAGGCAGGGCAGCACCATGACCGTCGCACTGATGAACCCCACCGGACTTCCGGAGATCGACGCCTACCACCAGGTGTCCGTCGCGACCGGTTCGAAGCTCGTCTTCCTCGCCGGGCAGGTCGCCTGGGACGCGGACGGGGTCACCGTCGGCGACGGCGACCTCGCCGCCCAGGTCGAGCAGTGCTACCTCAACGTCGCCACCGCCCTCGCCGGAGCCGGCGCCACCTTCGACGACGTGGTGAAACTGACCGTCTACGTCGTCGACTGGACCCCGGACAAGATGCCCCTGTTCCTGGAGGGGGTCGCCCGGGCGTCCGCGAAGCTCGGGGTCACCCCCGTACCGCCGGGCACTCTGCTGGGCGTCGCCGCACTCGACGTACCCGAGCATCTGGTCGAGCTCGAAGCCACCGGCGTCATCGACTGACCGGGGACCCCAGGGCTGATTCCTCGTCAGCGGACGGAGTGTGCGAGGAGTCGGATTCACGCCGCTTTCACGGCGGTTTCAGCCTCTGCGCGCAGGACTTACCCGTACGTAACCGATTCGCAATCGATTCCCATCTTGACCGAGACCCAACAAGTGCTCGCTCGATTACGCTCAGCTCTCATGGCCAGCGACATCGACCTCACCAACGACCGTCCCGTGTACGTCATCGGCGGCGGCCCAGGCGGTCTCGCCGTCGCCGCCGCGCTTCGCGCGCAGGGCGTACGAGCGGTCGTACTGGAGAAGTCCGAGGCCGTCGGGGCCTCCTGGCGCCGTCATTACGACCGGCTCCATCTGCACACCACCCGCAAGCTGTCCGCGCTGCCGGGCCTCCCGATGCCGCGGTCCTTCGGCCGCTGGGTCTCGCGCGACCACATGGTCCGCTATCTGGAGAAGTACGCGGAGTTCCACGGTCTGGAGATCGTGACGGGCGTCGAGATCACCGGCATCGAGCGTTCGGCGGACGGCGAGAGCTGGCTGCTGCACGGGACCGGCGGCCGGGAGCTGACCGGCGGCGCCGTCGTGGTCGCCACCGGCTACAGCCACACTCCGCGGGTGCCGTCCTGGCCGGGGGCGGAGGCGTACGGCGGGGAACTGCTGCACGCGGGCGAGTACCGCAACCCCGCCCCGTACAAGGGGAAGGACGTCCTGGTCGTCGGCGTCGGCAACACGGGCGCGGAGATCGCGGTCGACCTGGTGGAGGGCGGCGCTGCGCGGGTGCGGCTCGCGATCCGTACCGTCCCGCACATCGTGCGCCGCTCGACCCTCGGCTGGCCCGCGCAGCGCACCGGCATGCTGGTCCGGCGACTGCCGACGCGGCTGGTCGACCGGGCGGGCGAGATCATGTGCAGGATCGCGGTGCCCGATCTCGCGGCCCAGGGGCTGCCGCGCCCCGACACCGGGCTGTACTCGCGGGTGCGCGAGGGCGCCATCCCGGTGCAGGACGTGGGGCTGCTCGCGGCCGTACGCGAGGGCCGGGTCGAACCGGTCGCGGCGGTCGAGTCGTTCGACGACAACAAGGTGGTGCTGGCGGACGGTTCGCGGATCTCGCCCGACGCGGTGATCGCCGCGACCGGCTACCGCCGGGGCCTGGAGGGCCTGGTGGGGCACCTCGGCGTGCTCGACGCCCGCGGGCTTCCGGTGGTACGGGGCGGGCGGACGTCCGAGCGGGCGCCGGGGCTGTACTTCACGGGCTTCACGAATCCGATCAGCGGGATGCTGCGCGAGCTGTCCATCGACGCGGAGCGGATAGCGAAGGCGATCAAGTCCCAGGCCCTCAGGCGACGTTGATCACGTCGGTCGGCTCCGCTTTCGTACGGCGCCTGATCAGCAGGGCCATCAGCGCCGCCGCCGCGCACAGCGCGCCCGAGGCGTACCAGACGGTGTTGTACGAGCCGGTGACATCCCGCGCGACGCCGCCCGCGAACGCGACGACCCCGGCGCCGATCTGGTGCGAGGCGAGCACCCAGCCGAAGACGATCGCGCTGTCGGTGCCGTAGTACTCGCGGCACAGGGCGATCGTCGGCGGGACGGTCGCGACCCAGTCCAGGCCGTAGAAGACGATGAAGAACAGCATCGGCGGCCGGACGTCCGGTGCCAGCAGCATCGGCAGGAAGAGCAGCGAGACGCCGCGCAGCGCGTAGTAGACGGCGAGCAGTCGGCGCGCGTCGAAGCGGTCGGTGAACCAGCCCGACGCGATCGTGCCGATGATGTCGAAGACACCGATCACGGCGAGGAGCGACGCGGCGGCCGTGACCTGCATGCCGTGGTCGTGGGCCGCGGGGATGAAGTGGGTCTTGATCAGGCCGTTCGTGGAGGCGCCGCAGATCGCGAACGTCCCCGCGAGCAGCCAGAAGGGGCCGGTGCGGGCCGCCCGGAAGAGGACGGTGACGGCCCGCCGCGCCGCGCCGGTGACGGGGGCCGGCTTGGGCTTGAACTCCTCGGAGCCGTACGCCGGTAGACCCACGTCCGCCGGGTGGTCGCGCAGCAGCAGCCAGACGAACGGGACGACGACGAGCGCGGACATCGCGACGGTGATGGAGGCGGGGCGCCAGCCGTGGTTCTCCACGAGCCAGGAGAGCAGCGGCAGGAACACCAACTGCCCGGAGGCGCCGGCCGCGGTGAGGATGCCGGTGACCAGTCCGCGCCGGGCGACGAACCAGCGGTCGGTGACGGTGGCGGCGAAGGCCAGGGCCATCGAGCCGGTGCCGAGGCCGACGAGGACGCCCCAGTAGAGGACCATCTGCCAGGCGGCGGTCATGACGACGGTGAGCGCGGAGCCGGTCGCTATGACGGTGAGCGCGACGGCGACGACCCGGCGTATCCCGAACCGGTCCATCAGCGCGGCGGCGAACGGGGCGGTCAGCCCGTACAGGGCGAGATTGACCGAGACGGCGAACCCGATCTCGCCGCGCGACCAGTCGAACTCCGAGTGCAGCGGGTCGATGAGCAGTCCGGGCAGCGAGGCGAAGGCGGCGGCGCCGATGATCGTCACGAAGGTGACGGCGGCGACGAACCAGGCCCGGTGGATACGGGGCCGGGGGTTCGGAGTTGGGGTGGGGACCTGGGCTGGGGTCTCGGCTGTCTGTGTCACGTCAAGAAGCATCCGTGGCGCGGGGGCCGCGCACGAGCGGCCCGAAGGACAGCGGTCACTAGGATCGGGCCACACAGAGAAGCGCGCCACCCACGGCACCCCCCGGCGGATCTTCGCGGGCCCGCGACGCCTGGCACGGCACCTCGCCGCGTTGTCTTCACTCGCCCAAGTACGCCCAGTCCATCCACCACGCCGATCCTCCGCCTCGCGATCGCGCGCACCAGCCGCCGTGAGCCCCGCCCCGCGGGCGGACAACGCTACTTTCACCACACGCCCCCAGGCCCTGTCCGGCGGATCTTCGCGGGCGGACGGCGCTACTTCGCGGAGACGCCCTAGCGTCTTTCCTCAAGCCGGTCCGCCGCCTTCGCCGGGGCCTTGCCCTCAGAACTTTCCTCCGCCGGAGGACCCAGGGGCTTGGCCCCCTCCGCCGCCCGCGGGCCGGCCGCCACCCCGCCCGCCCGCTCGACGCGGGTCAGTTCACGGATCGGACGAGCGGCGAACAGCGCCCCGCAGACCAGCGTGTTCACCACCGCGCCGCCCACCAGCACCTCGCGCATCCCGACCGCTTCCGCCACCGGCCCCGCCAGCGCGCGGCCGACGGCCAGCATGATCAAGGAGCCGGCGACGTCGTACGCGTGCAGCCGGTTCAGCGCCTCCGGCGGGATCATCGTCTGGACCGTCGTGGACCACATCACCAGCCAGAACGCCAGGGCGACCCCGCCCACGAAGAACCCGGCGGCGAGCAGCGGCAGCGGAACGTCGTACGCCAGCACCAGCAGGTTCGCGGCGACCGCGAGCAGCGCGGTCGTCCCCGCGAACAGCGGTCTGGCGGGCCGTAGCCGCAGTGCCAGCAGCCCGCCCGCCACGTTGCCCGCGCCGTGCACGGTCATCATCAGGCCGAACATGGTCGAGCTGTACCGCTCGGTGACCACGACCGCCTCCAGCGGGACCATCGGCCCGAGCACCGTGACGCCGTACACCGACCAGACCGCGATCACGCCCCACAGCCAGGACCGGGCCCTGAACTCGCGCCAGCCGCCGATCAGTTCGGTGAGCATCGAGTCGCCGCGCACCGGCTTCATGCTCTCCATCCGGACCAGGAAGAGACAGATGCCGCTGATGCCGAACGTGGCCGCGTTCACCGCGAAGATCGTGCCGGGCCCGCCGAAGCCGGCCAGCGCGCCCGCCGCCGCCGGACCCGCCATCGTCGCCAGGGACTCGGTGACCCGCAGCACCGCGTTGCCGCGCTGCACGTCGGGCGAGAGCACGGGCAGCATGCTGGCCACGCCCGGCTGGAAGAGCGCGGCACCGAGCCCGTTGACGGCGCTCAGCACGTACACGAGCCAGAGCGGCGGTGCTCCCCCGGCGAAGAGGACCGCGAGGGCCGCCGTCCCGAACAGCCGCATCACATCGGCGAGAACCATCATCCGACGCGGGGTGAACCGGTCGGCGAGCACCCCGCCGAAGAGCACGAATCCGGCGAAGCAGACCATCCACGCGCCGAGCGCGAAACTGACGGACGACGCGCCGTGTCCGGCGTCGAGCAGTCCGGCGGCCAGCGCGACGGGGACCATGCCGTCGCCGAACCGCGCCACGGTCCTGGCCAGGAAGAAGAGCCGGAAGTTACGGTTCCAAAGAGGCGTCCCGTCCGGCTCGCCGGTGTATCCGGCGGTGGTTCTCGCGGGTTTCCCGGCCGGGCCGGGAATGGCAGGGTCCGTCGGACGCTTGGCAGTCACAGGGTCGACAGATATCAAGTACTGGTCTGGACCACCAGGGGTTTCCATATGACGGACAGCACAGACCAACGGCACGGGAGGGGCGGGACGATGACGGAGAGCGGTTCGGGGAACAGTTCGGGGAGCGGCGGCGACCGGCCGCGCCACCGCGTCGCGGTCCTGGCGCTCGACGGGGTCCTCCCGTTCGAACTGGGCATCCCCCAGCGGATCTTCGGCCGTGCCAAGAGCCCCGAGGGCGCCCCGCTGTACGACGTGATCACCTGCTCGGTCCGCCCGCCGGGCCCGGTCCGTACGGACGCGGATTTCGACATCGTCGTGGAGAACGGCCCCGAGGCCATCGCCACCGCCGACACGGTGCTGATCCCCTCCTCGTACGAACTCGGCCAGGTCTACGAGTCGGGCAGGCTCACCGACGAACTCACCGCCGCCTTCGCGTACTTGCGCCCCGGCACCCGTCTGGTCGCCATCTGCACCGGCGGCTATGTGCTGGCCGCCGCCGGGTTCCTGGACGGCCGGCCGGCGTCGACCCACTGGTCGTCGGCCGCGCACTTCCAGCGGACCTTCCCCCGGATCAAGGTCGACGCGGATGTCCTCTTCATCGACGACGGCGACGTTCTGACCTCGGCCGGGGTCGCCGCCGGGATCGATCTCTGTCTGCACATCGTGCGCAGCGACCACGGCTCGGCGATCGCCAACGACGTGGCGCGGCATACGGTCGTCCCGCCGCACCGGGACGGCGGCCAGGCCCAGTACATCCAACGCCCCGTCCCGGAAGTCCAGTTGGCGACCACCACCAAGGCGAGGGCATGGGCACTCGCCCGCCTCCAGGAGCCGATCCAGCTGCGGGACATGGCGGAGCAGGAGTCGATGTCCGTGCGTACGTTCACCCGCCGCTTCCGCGAGGAGGCGGGGATCAGCCCCGGACAGTGGCTGGTTCTGCAGCGGGTCGAGAGGGCGCGGTATCTGCTGGAGGCGACGGATCTCTCCGTCGACCAGATCGCCAAGGACGCGGGGTTCGGTACGGCGCAGTCCATGCGCCAGCATCTCCAGGCGGCGCTCGGTGTCGCGCCGACCGTCTACCGCCGGACGTTCCGCGCGGTCCCCGGGCAGCGGACGCCGCCGATCGACGGCGCCCGGAACAGCGACGGCGCCCGGAAGGGCAACGGCGGCCTGACCAGCACGGCTCCCGGAAAGGCGACGGCGGCGGCGCTCAGGCCTGTGTGACGGCCTTCGACGAGCCGTCGGCCGGGCGGTCCACGTCCACGGATCGCCCGGTCGCCACGGGCAGGTCGACCGCGTAACGTCCGATCCCGCCGTTCAGCCCGTGCGCGGCCGTCGGCGGCTCGTACTCCGCGCTCGGGCCCGGTTCACAGCGGTCCACCTCGCACCAGATGCGTTTGCCCGAGCCCTCCGGCTGCCAGCCCCACCGGTCGGCGAGCCCGTCGACCAGTTCCAGGCCGCGCCCGTTGGTGTCCTCGCCCAGCGCGTGGCGCTGACAGGGCGGTCGCGCGCTGGTGTCGGCGACCTCGACCCGTACGGTCCCGGCCTCGGCGGCCCCCGATCCGAACAGCATCCGCAGCACGGCCGGACAGCCGGTGTGCACAACGGCGTTGGTGACGAGCTCGGAGATCAGCAGAATCAGCGTCTCCGCCAGTGGCTCGTCCTCGTTCATTCCGGAACCGATGAGGCGCGAACGCGCCCATCGGCGGGCCCGTCCGACCTCCGCCGGATCGGCCCCGACCTCCAACTGCATCTGAAGTACCTGCACCGCTCACACCATCCGAACCGGCGGGCACATCGCCTCGCGCCTCGACAAGGTCCACGACAAGGTCACAGAACGTGATTCCCTTGTGGGACAGCATGGTTGACGTACAGTCACCGCAACAAGCGCTTCGGGCATATTCCAACGCGAAGGAGTACGCGTGAGGCATACTGTGCGACGCGCTCTGCGGGGAGTCGAACAAGGACGCTCCGAGCGCCTTCGAACGGTGCGATCGGCAGGCATTCGCCGGTCCGGCGTCGCCGTACTGGCCACACCGGATCCGTCTCGTTCCACCGAAACTCGCACCCGAGCGAGCGTACCGGAGCCTGCCGCCGACTCCGGCCCGTGACGGGTCGCTGGAAGGACACAACCCGGTATCGACATGTGCGCGCGCCGTCTCGTCACGCATGGTGACGCTTTCCGGTAGGGCCGCCCCGCGGCTCCGCCCGGCTCGGATTCCGCGGCCCGGTGCCCCCGCCGGTCCCGGTCTAAGGCTCGGGCGTCACGTAGTACTCGGCGAACGCCGTCAGGATCTCCTCCTCGGAGATCCGGCCGTCACCGTCCCCGTCCAGGTCCCGCGCGACCTGCGCCGCCCTGGACTGCTCCGTGCCGAGCACGACCAGCACACGCTCGGCCGCCGCGGGCGTGACACCGCCGCCGTCCTCGTCCGCGATGGCGATCACCGCGTGCAGGAAGGGCCTGGCGATCTCGGCGAAGCGCTTGGGGCTGTCGCGCAGCCTCTTCGCGGCGCCGGTGATGAATTCCTGCCGGGTGACCCGCTGGTCACCGTCGACGTCGGCGATACCCGCCATGCCCTGCCAGAAGGCCTCGGCCCCGTTGTAGAGGGCCTGCCCCTTCTCGGATCGTGCGGTGACGCCGAACTCCGCGAGCAGTGCCGCTGCCGCTCCGCTGAAGTCCTCGCGGTCGATGTAGCCGTTGCCGTCCTGGTCGAAGGCGGCGAATCGGGAGGCGATCTTGCCCTCGTACTCTGCGCTGTCCATGAATGGGAGCGTACGACGCCGGGGGGCCACCGTGTGGTGGCTTCACATCTGTCCGGTGGACACGAGCTGTGGACATCACCGGTGGCCGGCCCGTGCCTGACCTGTGCCTGACCCGTCCCTGCCCTATGCCGACAGGGGCTGCGCCTCCTCGTCGACGGCCTCGGAGACGTCCGAGTAGACCTCGAAGAGACGGCGCACGCCGAGAGCCGCGAGGACGCGGTTGACGTGCGAGCCGTCCTCCGCGCCGTGGGCGGGCAGGATGAGATGGAGCCGACCCTGGCAGGAGCGCATCAACTTGCGGGAGGCGATGAGCACGCCGACGCCGCTGGAGTCGCAGAAGAACACCTCGGACAGGTCGAGCACCAGCTCACGGCGGCCGGCGGCGACCGCGTCGTGGACGTGCTGGCGGACCACGGGCGAGGTCACGAGATCGAGTTCTCCGGTGATGTGCAGCACGGTCCACAGACCGCGCTCGTCCTTGTCCACCTTGAGCGTCACGCCTGGACCTTCCCTCGCACCGTTCCGGGGATCCAATAGCGGACCCTCAGATTCCGGACCTTCACCGGAGATCGTCCTTCTTCTTCGCGGCTGCCCCCCTGACCTCTTATGAAACACAACGGACACCGGGCGGGGAAATTCCTTATCACCTCGGACGGCCTCCGGGGGCGCACTTGACGCAAAGGGGCGCACTTCGATGACACTGGCCAGTACATTCGAAAGGCGGGGTCAGCTCACGGAGTCGGGTAACGGAGCAGTCACAAGGGCTGGGGGTCTCATGGCAAAGGACACACCGCCCCGCTGGGACCGCAGGATGCAGCAGCGGCTCGCGCGGGGTGAGGCCGCCGCGCTCGGTGAGCTGTACGACCGCTTCGCCTCGCTCGTGCACAGCCTCGCCCACCGCGTGCTCGACGACGACGAGGCCGCCGACCGCATCACCCGCGAGGTCTTCGGTTACGTGTGGGAGAACCCGGAAGTCTTCGACCCCAAGCAGGGCTCGATGCGGTCCTGGATCGCCACGCTCACCCGCCACCAGGCCGTGCACCGGCTGCGCCAGCTGGAGACGGCCGCGCACCAGGCCACCGGCGAGGGCACCGCGGAGGAGCTGGAACAGAAGATCCGCGAGGCGTCCGCCGCCGCACGCGCCGACTACATCGTCACCTCCATGCCCGCGCCCCTGCGCGCCGCGCTCGACCTGGCGTACTTCCAGCGCCGCGACTACCGGCAGACCGCCGCCGACCTCGGGGTCACCGAGGACGAGGCGCGACGCCGGCTGCGGCTCGGTCTGCAACTGCTCTCGTCGGCGAACACCCGGCCCCTGGAGGGCTCCTCGCCGCCCGGCAACGGACGGTCGCTGTGACCGGGCCGCTCGACGACGGCCGGGGCAACCCGGACGACCCCGAGGGAGTGCGCGGCATCCCGCGCATACCCGGCCAGCGCGCCGCCGCGGACGACCTGGAGCCGCCCGCGGCGGACGTACTGCGCCGGGCCGTCGAGGGTGCCGCGCGCGCCGCACAGGCGGCGAAGGAGAGCCGCGATCGGGAAGAGCCGGATGAGGCGAACGAGGCAGACGCGAAGGACGACGGCGGCGCGGGCGACGGGCGCGACGCGGCGGCGGGGGCCGGCGGCGTTACGGGCGCGGCCCCCGACAGACCCGTCGAACCGGCCCATCCGCCGGATCCGGGCGGGGAGAGGGGCATGACCGGCGGCCGGTATCCGCAGAGTCCGCCGCCGCCCTGGCCCCCGACCGAGCCGACCGGGCCGCCGCCCTCGCACTCCGTACTCAAATCCCTGCTCGGCGCCTGGGCCCTGGCCGCCTGCTCGCCCGAGGAGACGATCCACGTCGAGAACCACCTCACCGAGTGCGCGCCGTGCGCCGACGAGGCCCTCAAACTCCGTGACGCCGTCGGCCTGTTGCAGACCGACCGCAATCTGGATCTCCCTCCGCTGCTCCGCTCCCGCGTGCTGGAGACCTGCCTCGACCGCCGGGCCGCCCGTATCCCCGTGCCGGTGTGGGCCACCCCGTACGACGCGGAGACCGCCCGGCTCGACGCGCTGCTGCGCGACTTCGGCGACGCCGAGTGGCACGCGCCGCTCCAGCTCAGATGGTTCGAGAAGGAGGAGCCCACCGCACGCCGGGCCACGGTCGCCGGGGTCATCGGGCATCTCATGACCGTGGACGGCCTGGTGGCGTCGGCAGTGGGTCTTGAGGATCCGCTGGGCTCGGCCGCGGCGCGGTCGCCGACCGACCGGACCGAGGCGTTCTGGCGTACGGCGCATCCGCCGCCCACCCGCACGATCCACGAGCCGTGGCGCGACCAGAGTCACGAGCTGATCAGGACGGTGTCCTTCGCGGGGCGCGGGGTGGCCGAACTCTCCGTCTCGTACGGCGAGTTCGCCCTGCCGTTGCGTGACGCGCTGATCGACCGGGCCTTCGAGTGCTGGATCCACGGCTGGGACATCGCCGAGGCGGTGGACTACCCGTATCCGGCGCCGAGCGGTCCGCATCTGCGCGTGATGATCGACCTCGCCGCGCAGCTGATCCCGTCCGCCCTCGCGGCCCGTCGCCGCGCGGGCCTGGCGTCACCGGCCCGGCAGCTGGTCGTGCCCGGTTCACCCGGGCGGTCGCTGCATCTGGAGGTCGAGGGCACGGGCGGCGGGGACTGGTACATCGCACTGGACTCACCGGCCGCGGTCGGCACGGCCGACCGCGCGGTGGCCCAAGTGGCGCTGGACGGCGTGGAGTTCTGCCAGCTGGTCGCGGGCCACATCTCGCCCGAGGAGGCGGCGGCCGGCCAGGACGGCGACCGCGAGGCGATCCGCGACGTCCTGTCCGCGGCGGCCTCGCTGAGCCGGCTGTAGGACCCCTGCCTCAAGCGCCGGACCGACGCTTGAGAGCGGCAACCGACGCTTGAGAGCCGCAACCGCGCTTGAGGGCGGGGACCGCCGGCCCGGCCGACCGACGTACAGAATTACGCGAAGATCACCGTGCGGGTGCCGTTGAGCAGGATGCGGTGTTCGGCGTGCCATTTGACCGCGCGGGCCAGCGCCTGGCACTCCACGTCGCGGCCGACCGCCACCAGCTGCTCCGGGGTGACCTCGTGGCCGACGCGCTCGACCTCCTGCTCGATGATCGGGCCCTCGTCGAGGTCGGCCGTCACATAGTGCGCGGTCGCGCCGATCAGCTTCACACCCCTGGCGTGCGCCTGGTGGTAAGGCTTCGCGCCCTTGAAGCTCGGCAGGAAGGAGTGGTGAATGTTGATGATCCGGCCGTTCAGCTGCTTGCACAGGTCCTCGGAGACGACCTGCATATAGCGGGCGAGGACGACCAGCTCGACGTCCTCGGCGCGTACGAGCTCCAGCAGCTGGGCCTCGGCCGCCGCCTTGGTGTCCTTCGTCACAGGGATGTGGTGGAAGGGGATGTCGTAGGAGGCGACCAGCTCCGCGAAATCGGTGTGGTTGGAGACGACGCCGGCGATGTCCACCGGCAGCGCGCCGGTCCTCGACCGGAAGAGCAGGTCGTTCAGGCAGTGGCCGAACTTGCTGACCATCAGGATGATCCGCATCCGGTCCCCGGCGTGGTGGAGCTCCCAGTCCATCCGGAAGGAGTCGCCCACGGCCGCGAAGCTCGCGCGCAGTTTCTCCACGGTCACGGGCGTATCGGCCGAGAAGTGGACCCGCATGAAGAAGAGACCACTGTCACGGTCGCCGAACTGCTGGCTGTCCTCGATGTTGCATCCGGTCATGAAGAGAAAGCTGGACACGGCATGCACAATGCCCTGTTTGTCCGGGCAGGAGAGCGTCAGAACGTACTGGTCGGACAGGGCGGCGGGCCGGTCGGACACGGCCTCGGGCTGCTGCGGGGCACTCATGAACCCTGAGGATTCCACACGGGGCGGGCACCCGCACGGGGCACTCGAAACCGCCGGGGACCTCATGCGCCCGCGGGCGGACGCGGGCGCCTCAGGCCGACCGCGTCATGATCCGCAGCACGTCCAGCGAGCGCGGCACCGTGTCCGGGTCCTCGCCGTCGTTCACGGCCAGCCTGACGTGCGCCTCACGCGCCGCCCGCACCGCCTCCGGCCAGCCGTGGTGCTCCAGATACACCGCGATCGGGGCGTCCGGCCCCACCTGGTGCATGATCCGCAGCACCCGCAGGACGGCGACGTCGACCAGCGCGGCCTCGCCGGAGTCACGGAAGATCGTCCCGACGTACTTCTCCGCCGACCAGTTGTCCAGCCAGGTGTCCTCGACCAGCCGGTACACGGCGTCGGTGACGTCGCCGTACCCCTCGCGGCCGGCCAGCCAGTACTCCTGGTGGAAGACGGGATCGGAAAGCATGTGCAGCGCCGAGCGCACGTTGCTGCGCCAGCGCCACCAAGGAATGTCATTGAGCGGCATGCCGCCCATGGTGGAGGAGCGACGGGGCCGACGGGAAGAGTTATCCGAACCTTGCTGCACAGCAGCAGATCGTACGGTCAGTCCGGACGTGATGACGTTGGCCCCCTGTAATTCACCTCGTGGTCATGTGCGGT
The DNA here is from genome assembly GCF_044455465.1 of Streptomyces sp. NPDC051217. NCBI lineage: Bacteria > Bacillati > Actinomycetota > Actinomycetes > Kitasatosporales > Streptomycetaceae > Streptomyces > Streptomyces sp. NPDC051217. Next base: position 268,227 of record NZ_JBITEV010000011.1, on the reverse strand, counting down.
TGAACAAGCCCCACCTGGCAGTTACCCACAGGCCGGAAGTGTGCGGATACATGACCGGTAGGCAGCAGCGCTCGTCCTTCCCTCGCAACTTCCGCCGGAATTCCGCGGTCCGCGCCTTGTGCACGGTGGCGGCCGGGGCGTCGGTGGTCACCGGATGTGGCGTGCTCCCTGGCGACCCGGGGGGCTCCAGGGAGCCCGTCACGGTCATGACATGGGCGCCCGAGGGCACCGGTGCGACGAACATGCCCGGCATGCCGGCCATGGCCAAGGCCTACGCCCGGTGGGTCAACGCGGCGGGCGGTATCGACGGCCACGAGCTGCGCGTGCTGACCTGCAACGAGCGCAACACCTCCGCGGGCGCGGCCGACTGCGCGCGCCTGGCCGCCGACAAGGACGTGACGGCCGTCGTCGGCTCGTACAGCCAGCACGGCAACGCCTTCATGGCGCCCCTGGAGGCGGCCGGCATCCCGTACCTCGGCGGCTACGGCATAGCCGAGCGCGAGTTCACCAGCTTCGTCTCCTACCCGGTCAACGGCGGCCAGGCGGCGCTCCTGGCCGGGAACGGCATGCAGCTGGGCGGGGAGTGCGGCCGGGTCTCCATCGTGCGGCCCGACACGATCACCGGTGACGCGATGCCGGAGCTGCTCAACTCGGGTCTCAGCAAGGAGAAGGGCAAGGGCGACGGGGAGGACGAGAAGGCGACGGACGTCCGCGCGGCGGAGGACGCCACCGACTACACCTCCTCGGCCGAGAAGGCCCGCGAGAACGCGGCGGACGGCTGCGTCACGGCGGTGCTCGGCGACCGTACGGAAACGTTCTTCGACTCCTACCGGCGGCTCCCCGAGGACGGTGGGAACGTCCGCATCTCCTCGGTGCTCGGCAGCGTCGGCCAGCCGCTGGTGGACCGGACGGGCGGCTCGAACGGCCTCTTCGAGGGCGCGTACGTCACGGGCTGGTACCCGCAGGCCTCCGACCCGGCCTGGCAGCCGATGCGCGACGTGCTCCGGAAGCACGCGTTCGGCGACGCCAGCATCGACCCGTCGGACCCGGGCGTCCAGACCACCTGGATCGCCTACACCGCGCTCAAGTCGGTCATCGAGTCGATCGACCGGGACACGATCTCCTCGGCGACGCTCGCGCACGCGCTGGACACGGGCGCGAAGGTCGACACCGGCGGCCTGACGCCCCCGCTGCGCTGGCGCTACGAGGACATGCTCGGCCTGCCCGGCTTCCCGCGCATCGTGAACAGCGAGGTCACGTTCCAGGTGGTGCGCGACGGCCAACTGGTGGCCCTGAAGGACGGCTTCGTGGACGTCCGCGGCACCCTGAGCGACGCGGGCACGAGCGCGTAGCCCCTCCCGGCGGGGCAGGGTGTCCCGACGCCCCGTCCGGCCCTCAGCGGCCGGTGCGCGCGGGCGCGAGACGGGGGATCACCCTCCCGTGCCCGAAGGGCTACGGGGAAGAACGCGCGTGCCGGACGCGGGCACGCCCCGGCCGGTCGGCGGGGGTGTGTCCGACGCCCCGTTCGCACGCAGGGCCCCGGGGCCGAGCGTGCGTCCGGCACGCCGCCGTCACAGCTCCGTCGGGGCGCGTTCCGTGAGGCCGTACTTGGACGCGATGCCGTTCCAGAGGCCCGATGCCTTCTGCTTGGCCGCCGTCGCCTCGCCGCTCGCGCGGTTGCCCTCGGCCGCCGCCTTCGTCGTCCGGGCCCTGCCGTCGCGGCAGCCCTTCTTCGTCTTCGCCTCGGACGCCCACGTCGCGTAGTGGTCGTCCGCCGACGCGGAGGCCTGCCACGCCTTGGTCAGCGAGTCCGAGAGCTGACCGTGCTGCGGCAGCTTGTCGATGGTCACTTCCTTGAGGCGGGAGACCAGGTCGCGGCGCTGGTCGGCCGCGTCCTGGAGATCGGTCACGGCCTGGTCCAAGTTCTTGCAGCTCTTGATGGAGTCGACCGCGCTGATCACCGCCGACCGGCTGTCGTTGCTCTCGGCGAGAAGCTTGTCGAGCTCCTCGGCCTGCGGCTTGGCCGGGTCCTCCTCGGCCGGGTCGCCGCCCGAGCCGGACGGTGATGACTCCGACGAGACCGTCTGGTTCTTGTCCTGCTTCTCGGAGTCGTCGCCGCTCATCAGCCAGCCGGCGCCGAGACCGAGGACGGCGCAGCCGACGACGACGGCGGCGATCAGCGGGACCGGTGAGGACTTGCGGCGCCCGGCGGCCCGGCCCTGCGGGCCCGACGGCTCCTGCTGCGCGTACGGGGGCGGGGTGCCGCCCTGGCCGTAGCCCTGTTGTCCGTAACCCTGTTGCCCGTGGCCCTGCTGGGCTCGGCCCTGCTGTCCGTGGCCCTGCGCGCCGCGCCTGCGGCCCGTACCCGCGACCGGGCCCGCGCCGGGATCGAAATGCGGCAGCTGCTGGGTCTCGTCCGGCACCGCACCGCCCCCGCCGGGGGCCTCCGTACGGAAGAGGCTGTCGAACTCGGCGGGCGGCTGGCGGTCGCCGGGGGCACCGGGCCTGATGCCGTACGGCGCGCCCGGGGGCACGGCCGGGATGTCGTTCGGGTCCGCCGCGGGGACGGGCGCGATGAACTGCGTGGCGTCCGCGTCCGAGGTGCCCTGCGCGGGCGGCCCCGGATGGGCTGCTGTGCCGAGGTACTGGGTCGACTCGGCGGGGCGCTCGGGCGGCAGCCCGCCCGGGGTCTGGCCCTGCGGGTACTGCGGCACCGGCGGTATGTACTGCGTGGCGTCGGCGGGCCCGGCCGCGGCGGGCACCGGCGGTATGAACTGCGTCGCGTCCGCGCTGCCGCCGGGAGGCGCCTCGGCCGGCAGCGGCTGTGCGCCGTACGCGCCGGCCCCCGGCGCCCCGTAGGACTGCTGCGGCTCCTGATGCGGCGGCAACGCCTGCGGCAGGGGCCCCGGGTGGGCGGGCGGCAGGGGCTGCTGGTGCGGTTGGTACGACTGCTGCTGAGGGGGCTGGTACTGCTGCGGAGGCTGGTACCGCTGCTCGGGTTGCTGAGGCTGCTGCGGGTAGCCGTAACCGCCACCCCCGCCTCCGTACGCATCCGCCCCCGGCGCCTCGTACGACCCGTAGGCGCCCGAGCCCCCCTGAGGCGGAAGCTGACCTTCCGGCTCCGGCCGCTGCTGTGGCGCATCCGGGCCCCAGGGCTGCCCCCACGGCTGCCCGCCCGCCGGGGCGGACTGGTCGGCCGGGGCGGACTGGTCGGCCGGGGCGCCTGGGATCAGGGGGGGGCCGCCGTCGGCGGGCAGCACGATGCCTTCGTGCGCGGGCCGAGCGGCAGACGACTGCGGCTCGTCCCTTTGTCCGCTTTGCGTCACCGGGACTCCTCGTGTGGACCTACGGAATCGTCAGTTCACGCTACCGGGTGTTTCAGCGGCCCTGCTACGCGCCTGGAACCAGTCACCAACCGCCTGTTCAAGACAGCCTCCGGCGATGCGCGTCAATCGGACATCCGCGTCCCGCCGGCCCCGCGACCCCTCCCGTCCCCCATCTGTCCCGGTCACGGAGCCGCACTCGGGTCACACCACGCCCCACCGGCCACCGCGCCAACTCCGTGCGGTGGCCGCACGACCACCGCACGGCAGCACTACCACCCCCGCCCCGCGCGGAAGTTGTAGCAAAGCCGTGTCACGCGGCCTGCATCTCCAGCCGGGCACTGAACTCCCGTACCGCGGGCTCCGAGCCGTACGGCTCCAACCGCTGCTGGAGATCGTCCAGATACTCCGCTCCCCTGCTGGAGCGCAGCGTGCCGAGCAGCTCCGCGGCGCGCGTGCCCGTACGGCACGCCTCCTCCACCTCGCGCTGCTGGACCTGCGCCGTGGCCAGCAGGACGAGCCCGATCGCCCGCCGTCTGGACCGGGTCTCGGGGTGTCCCGTCAGCGAGTCGGACGCGTGGCGGGCGGCCGCTTCGGGCTGTCCCAGATCGCGGTAGCAGTGGGCCAACTCGTCGGCCAGATAGGCGTGGTCGAAGTGCGCGATCCACACCGGGTCGTCGTCGTGCTCCGGATCCGCGTGCTCCAGCGCGGTGAGCGCCCGGCCCGCGACGGCGTGGCACTGGCTCGCGTCGCCCATCAGGGCGTGCCCCCGTGCCTCGGCGGCGAGGAACATGGCCTGTGCCCTCGGAGTGACATGTCCACGCGCGCCCTCCTGCGCGGCCCGCGCCAACTGGGCGATCTCGCGCGGGTTTCCGAGCTGGGCCGCGAGATGGCTCATGGACGCGGCCAGCACATAGCCGCCGTATCCCCGGTCCCCGGCGGCCTGCGCGAGCCGCAGCGCCTGGATGTAGTACCGCTGGGCGAGCCCCGGCTGGCCGGTGTCGACCGCCATGTACCCCGCGAGCTCGGTGAGCCGGGCGACATTGGCGAAGAGCCTGCGGCCGACCGCTTCCCGGTACGAACCCGAGAGCAGGCCCGACACCACGCTGTTCAGATAGTGCACGACGACCGGGCGGACATGGCCGCTGCCGAAGCGGTGGTCCAGGTCGACCAGCGCCTCGGTCATGGCGGCGACCGCCGCGACGTCCGAATCCCCCACCCGCGCACCGGTGTTGCGCGCCACCGACGCGTCGGCGCCCGTGATCAGCCAGTCCCTGCTCGGCTCGACGAGCGCCGACGAGGCCACCGCCGATCCGGAGAGGAAGTCACGCCGGCCCACGTCGCTGCGCCACAACTCGCAGACCTGCTCGATCGCGCCGACGACGGTCGGCGAGAACTGGAGGCCGATGCCGGAGGCGAGATTCTTGCCGTTGGCCATCCCCAGCTCGTCGATGGTGACCGTGCGCCCCAGCTTGCGGCCGAGCGCCTCGGCGATGATGCCCGGGGCCCGGCCGCGCGGCTGCTGCCCGCGCAGCCAGCGCGCCACGGAAGTCTTGTCGTAGCGGAGGTCGAGACCACGCTCGGTCCCGACCATGTTGACCCGCCGGGCGAGACCGGCGTTGGAACAGCCGGCTTCCTGGATGAGTGTTTGCAACCGTTCGTTCGGCTGACGGGCGACGAGAGGCCTGGCTGCCAATGGATACCCCCTGTGGCCGCAGTGATCGACAAAGTCATCACTGCCCGGCAGTAATGCCGTGAATGCGTGCGATGGTCGAAATCAGCAATCTTCGGTAACTTTCAGGAAACGCCGCCCACTTGGCGTCGAGGTGTGTGTGACTCGCCTCACGCCTCCCAAATGGCAACCCTCGGTCACCGGATGTGGTTACCCATCTACGCGCCGCAACCTCGTACGCGCCCCCGCCCATGCATCAGTGCGCCCCGCGTGCAGGATCGATGCTCTTCCGCAACGGTCCGGGGCGCCCGTAACCCTCCGTGCGGGCGGGAGTTGTGCTCTTCGTGGACAAGACCATCGGAGTGACGGGCGTCACGGACGCCGCGCAGATCCCCACGCAGCGGGGCGACCTGCTGCTGGACACCGCCGCACGGTACGCGGAGGAACGGCACTGGGACGTGTTCCCCGGCACCTGGCTGGAGGCGGTGGGCGGCACGGAGCGGTGCTCGTGCGACCGCTCCGACTGCCCGGCTCCCGGGGCGCATCCCACGCGGCCGGACTGGGCGGCACAGGCGACGGGAAGCGGCGTCGCCGCGCGCCGGCTGTGGTCGAAACAGCCCCGCGCGTCGATCCTGCTGCCGACGGGCCGCACCTTCGACGCCCTGGACGTGCCGGAATCGGCGGGTTTCCTGGCGCTCGCGCGGATGGAGCGGATGGAGATGACGCTCGGCCCGGTCACCCGCACCCCAAACCGGCGGATGGTCTTCTTCGTCCTGCCGGGCGGCTCGCTGAAGGTGGACGACCTCGTACGGAAGCTGGGCTGGTCGGCGCCGGCGATCGATCTGGTGGCCCTGGGCGAGGCACGCTACGTGGCGGCCCCGCCCACCCGGGTCGGCGGCTTCGGCGCGGTGCAGTGGGCTCGGCGGCCCACTCCGGCCAACCGCTGGCTGCCGGACGTGGAGGAAGTGATCAGCCCGCTGGCGTACGCGTGCGGGCGGGACGCGGCGGCAGCGCGAAGCCTTCGCCCCTGAGGACCGCAGGGGGGCGGTCTTATGGTGGGTCTTCTCGACACCTCGAAGAGGAACACCGAAGGGCAGTGCGGCATGCCGGAACACGTACCGGACCGAACCACGGAGCGGACAGCGCGGGCGGAGCATGCGGCGACGCCGGACGCGGCGGGCGCGGCTGACGCGCCGGGCGGGGCGAGCGCGACGAGCGCGGCTGACGCGCCGGGCGGGGCGCGAACAGCGGCGCCGCCCGCCGTACGCGTGGAGGGGCTGTGGAAGCGCTTCGGCGACCAGGTCGCCGTCGCCGGGATCGATCTCGACCTGCCCGCGGGCCAGTTCGTGGGTCTCGTCGGCCCGAACGGCGCGGGCAAGACGACCACACTCTCCATGGTGACCGGCCTGCTGCGGCCGGACATGGGCCGGGTCCAGGTCGCCGGGCACGACGTCTGGGGCGACCCGGCGGCGGTCAAGGCCAGGATCGGCGTACTGCCCGAGGGGCTGCGGCTCTTCGAGCGGCTCTCCGGGCGCGAACTCCTCGGATACACCGGGCGGCTGCGGGGGCTGCCCGGTGACGAGGTCGACAAGCGCGCCACCCAGCTCCTCGACGTACTGGACCTGGCGGGCTCGCAGCACAAGCTCGTCGTGGACTACTCGACCGGTATGCGGAAGAAGATCGGACTGGCGGCGGCGCTGCTGCACAACCCCGAAGTCCTCTTCCTGGACGAGCCGTTCGAGGGCGTCGACCCGGTGTCGGCGCAGACGATCCGCGGCGTGCTGGAGCGCTACACCGAGTCCGGCGCGACCGTCGTCTTCTCCAGCCATGTGATGGAGCTGGTCGAGTCGCTGTGCGACTGGATCGCGGTGATGGCAGCCGGCCGTATCCGCGCGCAGGGGACCCTCGCGGAGGTACGGGGCGACGCGCCGTCCCTCCAGAGCGCGTTCCTCGAACTGGTCGGCGCGCAGGGGCGGGACACCGGCGCGTCCCTGGACTGGCTGGGCGGCGCCCGATGAGCGCGGGCCTGTCGGGGGCGGTGGGCGCGGCCGATCCGGTCGGTGCGGTCGGTTCCGGTACGACGCCCGTCGTCACCCTGGGGACCCGCGCGCTCGCGCCCGTCTTCGTACGGCTGAAGCTGTCGCTGCTGCGCAACGGGCTGCGCCAGTCCTCGGGCCGTACCGCCGCGTACGTCATCTCCGTCGTCTTCGCTCTCCTCATCGCCGCCGGCCAGCTGCTCGGCCTGATCCTGCTGCGCGGGAACGACGGCGCGGCCACGCTCGTCGTCGTACTGACCGCGCTGGTGGCCCTGGGCTGGGCGATGCTGCCGCTCTTCTTCCCCAGCGGGGACGAGACGCTCGACCCGAGCCGGCTCGTGATGCTGCCGCTGCGGCCCCAGGCACTGATCGGCGCGCTGCTGGCCGCGTCCCTGGTGGGGATCGGGCCGTTGTTCACGCTCTGCCTGGTGCTCGGCTCCGCGATCGCCGTCGCGCACGGCGCCGCCGCGATGGTGGTGTCGGTGTTCGTCGTACCGCTGGCGCTGCTGGTGTGCGTGGCGCTGTCGCGCGCCGTGGCCGCGGCGAACATCCGGCTGCTGACCTCGCGCAAGGGCCGGGACCTGGCCGTGCTGAGCGGTCTGGTGATCGCCGTCGGTATCCAGTTCATCAACTTCGGTGTCCAGCGCCTCAACGAGGCGGGCGGGCTCTCGGCGCTCGACCCGGTGGCAGACGTGCTGCGATGGCTGCCGCCCGCGTCGGCGATCGGCGCGGTGGACTCGGTGAGCGAGGGCGCGTACGGGCGGGCGGTGCCGCAACTGCTGCTGTCGCTGGCCGCGTTGGCCGCGCTCCTGTACTGGTGGCGCCGGTCGCTGGTGAAGCTGATGACCGCTCCGGACGGCTCGACGATCGCCGCGGCAGCCGGGCCGGCCCGTAAGGAGTCGGCGTCCGGGCTCAGCAGGCTGCTGCCCGCGGGGCGTACGGGCACGGTGATGCAGCGCAGTCTGCGATACGTGTGGCGCGACCCGAAGACCAAGGCGGCGTGGGTCACTTCGCTGGCGGTCGGCCTGATCGTGCCGCTGGTGAACGCCCTTCAGGGCAACGGCTCGATCTATCTCGCCTGCTTCGCGGCGGGGATGCTGGGCATCCAGATGTACAACCAGTTCGGGCAGGACACCTCCGCGTTCTGGATGGTGGCCCTGACGATCTCCTCCACGAGTGACGCGTATCTGGAACTGCGGGCGCGGGCCTTCGCCCTGCTGGTGATCACGCTGCCGTACTCGGCGCTGGTGACGATCCTGACGGCCGGGCTGCTCGGCGACTGGCAGGCGCTGCCCGAGGCGCTCGGGCTCTCCTTCGCGCTGCTCGGCGCGATGATGGCGACGGGCGCGGTGGCCTCGGCGCGGTTCCCGTACTCGATCCCGCAGGACAGCGCGTACAAGAACGTCGCTCCGGGGCAGGCGGGGCTGGCGTGGATCTCCATCCTCGGCGGCATGCTCGGCGGCGCGCTGCTGTGCGCGCCGGTGATCGGACTGACGATCGCGCTGCATGTGTCGGGCGCGAACGGCTGGACGTGGCTGGTGCTTCCGGTGGGTACGGCGTACGGCGCGCTGATCGCGTGGGCGGGGGTCCGGCTGGCGGCGCCGCGAACGGCGTCGACGCTGCCGGAGATCCTGACGGCGGTGAGCAAGGGCTGACGGGCGCGGGGTCGGGGGCCGGGGCTGAGGAGGCAGGAGCTGAGGGGGCAGGAGCTGAGGGGGCAGGTGCCAGGAGCGCCGGGGGCCACGGGCTTAAGCTCGCCGGTATGACTGTCACCCTCAGCGCCGCCGCCCGGAAGCTTCTCGACGGCCGCAATCCCGCCGTCCTGTCCACGATCAACCCGGACGGCAGCCCGCAGTCCTCGGTGGTCTGGGTCGGTACCGACGGCGACGATCTGGTCATCTCCTCGCAGGCCGGGCGGCGCAAGGTGACGAACCTGGCCGGTGAACCGCGCGTCAGCCTCAGTGTGTTCGACCTGTCCGACCCGCAGAGTTACGTCGAGGTACGCGGCACGGCCACCGTCACCGAGGACACCGGCAGGCGGACGGCCGTCACGCTCGCCGAGAAGTACGAGGGCCCCGGCGCCGGGCAGGAGTATCTGGACCTGCCGCCCGAGCTCCTGCGCGTCACGATCCGGATCACCCCGCAGCGGCTCACCGGCAGCGCGGCGGTCTGATCCGAAACGATTCAGCCCAGTCGCCCAAGGGACGCGTCACGGGGTCAACGCACCGTCCAGGAACGGCTGTATCGCGGCGCGCCAGGCGTCCGGCTGGTCGTAGTGCACGAGATGCCCGGCGTCGTTCACCTCCGCGTACTGCCCGCGCGGCAGGACCCGCACCATCTCCTGCGCCTCCGCGCGGCCCAGCTCGCCGTCCAGGCCCCGCACGACCAGCGTGGGGCAGCGGACCTGCGCCAGCTCCTCCCAGTGCGCGTCGTACACCCACGTAGCGCGTGAGGTGAGCATCTGGCTGCGGGAGAAGACCGGCCACCAGCCGTCGTCGCGCTCGGTCATCACCTCGGCGAAGAACTCGCCGCGGCCCGGATTCGGCCGCTCCAGCCAGGGGTCGTCCTCGCCGAACCACTTCCGTACGTCGGCGAGCGTCTTGAACGGCAGGGGCCAGGAGCGGAACCAGTCGTCCCACTGGCGCTGCGACGCCGCCCCGAGCGCCGACGCCCGCATGTCGCTGATGACCAGCGCTCCGACCAGGTCGGGCCGCTTCGCCGCGAGTTGCCAGGCGGTGAGCGCGCCCATGGCGTGGCCGACGAGGGTGACGGGCGCGAGGCCGAGCTCTTCGATCACCGCCTCGGCGTCCGACACGTACGCCTCGCGGGTGTACGACGCCTCGGAAGGCTTGGCGCTGAGGCCGTGGCCCCGCTGGTCGAGCGCGACGGCCCGGTGGCGCCCGGACAGCCAGCGCGCGGTGGCCGCCCAGTGCGAGGCGCGGCCCATCAGGCCGTGGAGCAGCAGCACACCCGGGGTGCGCCCGGTCTCGTCCCGCTCCCTGGGCTGGTCGGTGAACTCCCAGGCTGCGAGTGGCAGCCCGTCGAATCCGCTCACATCGATGCGCTGCACCATGTGTCCTGGCACCCCCTTCGGTCCTGAGTGGTCGAGTCCGATGGCACCGGCCCGATTCCGTGCCGTTCGGCGTGCGGCTCCCCAGACTATCGAACTCCCATTCGAAAACTTGGCTGCCGCGCGCAACACCGCTCGTTCGAGTGACCGTGGTCAACGGTTGTCCTGGGCGGCGGTGGGGAGATCTTCAGCGGGAGGCGGACCACTCGGGGATGAGGGTCCGTGGGGACCGACCCTGGGAGCTCGGGGCTCCGGGTCGGAAATGGGGAGGACAGGCCCCGGCGCCGCAGGGCGCCGGGGCTCTTGCCGTACGAGGAGCACGAGGTCCGGGCAGGTCCGGGGCGCGCGGCACGCACGGCGCACGCGGGCGAGTGGTCCGGCGCCCCGGCCCCGGCGGGCACGACAGACACGGCGACAGACACGGCGAAAGGCACAGCGACAAGCGTCAGGCGCACAGCCCCGCTCCCTCCTCGGCCGCGTACCAAGGTCCGCGACCGCTGCCCTCAGGTCATATGCCCCCGAGCCAGCCTGGCACGCGAATCGCCCGCCCGCTGCCATTCCGCCGGGAATTCGTATTCTCCGCTGTCGAAGGAATACTCTCCGCAGCCGCGCCCGGGTGCCAAGACCCCCGTCCCGGGGCCCGGGACCGGAGTCCGGGCCCCCGGGGGGAGTCAGCGCTTGGCGACGAAGACGTGCGAGGCGACCTCGGAGTTCAGCTCGGCGGCCTCTCCGCTGCTGCCCACGAGCACCCCGCCGACCGGTGACTCGGTCACGCTCACCACGGAGCCGGGCTGCACGCCCGCCCGTCGCAGCGTGTACATGAGCTGGGCGTCGGTCTGGATCGGCTCGCCGATCCGCCGCACCACGACCGTCTTGCCCTCGGTGCCCGGGTCCAGATCGGCCAGGCTCACCATGCCCTCGTCGAGGAAGGGGTCGGCCTCGGCGTGCTCGCCCAGCTCCGCCAGGCCCGGGATCGGGTTCCCGTACGGCGACTCCGTGGGGTGCCTCAGCAGCTCGACCACCCGCCGCTCGACGGCCTCGCTCATCACGTGCTCCCAGCGGCAGGCCTCCGCGTGCACCTGCTCCCACTCCAGGCCGATCACGTCGACCAGCAGACACTCGGCGAGACGGTGCTTGCGCATCACGCGCGTCGCCAGCCGGCGCCCCTCCTCCGTCAGCTCCAGATGCCGGTCGCCCGCAACCTGCACCAGTCCGTCCCGCTCCATGCGCGCCACGGTCTGGCTGACCGTCGGCCCGCTCTGATCCAGCCGCTCCGCGATCCGGGCGCGCATGGGGACCACACCTTCCTCTTCCAGTTCGAGGATGGTGCGGAGATACATCTCCGTCGTGTCGATCAGTCCGGACATACGTGCCCCTCGATGCTGTGACATGAAAACAACCGTGCGCAGGCCCCGTGCTCAATTCTGACGCATCGCACCGACAACCGTGCCGTGCGGGAAGCCGCCGAAGGGGAAGCCGTATTGACACGGTAAAGGTCCAGACCGCAACGTGATCCGCGGCACAGGCATTCCCTCCCCTGTCCGTCTTCTTTTCCGCCCTTTTCTCCGCCCCCTACGGAAGGGTCTCTCGATGAGCGAGAGCACGCTGGCCGGTCAGTTCTTCGGCGCCGCGATCGGTCTGCTGGAGCGCGTACGCGACGAGGAGGCCGCGAACATCGAAGCGGCCGGGAAGGCGATCGCCGAGGCCGTGGCCTCCGGTGGCCGTGTCTTCGCCTTCGGCGCCGGGCACTCCTCGCTCGCCGCGCAGGACGTCGTCTACCGGGCGGGCGGTCTCGCCGTCATGAATCTCCTCAACGTGCCGGGCGTGATGGGCGTCGACGTGATGCCCGCGACGCTCGGCTCCGCGCTGGAGCGGGTCGACGGCCTGGCGAGCGCGGTGCTGGACTCCAGCCCGGCGACCTCCGGCGACGTCCTGGTGATCATCTCGCTGTCGGGGCGCAACGCGCTCCCCGTGGAGATGGCGCTGAACGCGCGGGCGCTGGGTCTGAAGGTGATCGGTGTGACGTCGGTGGCGTACGCGACGGAGACGAAGTCCCGTCATGTGTCCGGGACTTACCTCAAGGACCACTGCGACATCGTCCTCGACAGCAAGATCGCGGTGGGCGACGCGGAGCTGTCGGCGGACGGCATCGAGGCACCGTTCGCGCCCGCGTCGACGGTCGTGACGAGCGCGCTGATGCAGGCGATGGTGGCGACGGCGGCGGGCGGCCTGGTCGAACGCGGCGTCGAACCTCCACTGCTGCGCTCGGGGAACGTGGACGGCGGCCACGAGTGGAACGGCCGGGTGATGACGGAGTACGGGGACCGGATCTTCTACCGCCACTGAGCCTGGGGCGACCGCCGAAACAGCCGGTGAAGGCGCCTCGGGCGGTACGCCCGGCGGCCGAGCACCCCGCTCGCGGACGTCACGCGTGCCCGCCGGCCACACGCCCGGCTCGCGGCCAGCAGGCGCTCGCCTCGGGCCGGGCGGGCGTCGGGCGATCCGCACCGCCACCGGCGCGGTACGCCCCCGGGGTCCGCTGCCCGCAGAACGGGCGCGGCCCCGGCTCGCGACGTCAGGCGCCTGGTGGGTTCTCCGGATGGAGCTGGGCCAGGAGGTCCAGGGAGGCCGCCATCCGGGCCGTTACGTCCTCCGCGTACACCGCGTCCTGGCGTTCGAACGACGGACGGGTGGCGCCCCGCAGGAAAGTGACCACGCCCAGCGTCCTGCCCCGGCTCCGCAGCACCGTGCAGAGCGCGTGCACGGAGTCGGGGGGCCACTGGCGGGAGACCGACCAGGTCGGGGTCGTCGACGCACCCGTGGGCGCGCTCGCGCGCACCGAGCCCGTGCGGGCCACCGCCTGGAGGGCCGGGTGCCCCTCCCGGTACCGCACGGGTATCCCGCCGGCCGCGACCGGCAGACAGGGCCCCGCCGAACCGCCAGGCGTCGCCGCCACCCGTACGAGCCGGGTCGGCGGCACGTCGCCGGTCGAGGTGGCGCTGTACGGCGCGACCGGGGCCGGCCCGCCCAGGACCAGATCGATCAGCGCGTGGTCGGCGAAGCCCACGAGCGCGAAGTCCAGGCAGACCCTCGCCGCCTCCATCGGGTCCTCGCACTCGCCCGCGGCCCGCCCCGCGCGGTGCAGCTGGCTGGTGCGGAAGCGCAGCTTGTCCGCCTCCTGCGACGCGAGCCTCGCCTCCGTGACGTCCTGGAAGAGCCAGCCCACCCCCAGCGGCACCGGCTCCTCGGCGAGCGGGGAGGCCAGCCGGACGAAGCCACTGCGCCAGCACCGCCGCCGCTCGCTCCCGTCCTGCGCGCGCAGCGTCACCCACAGCTCCGCGAGCGAGCGCGGCGCGCCCTCCGCCAGTACGTGGTGGAGCGCGCCCTCCAGTTCCTCGACCCCCTGTACGACGGTCTCGCCCAGGGGCCGCCCGAGCAGCGCCGTACGGCCCGAGCCGAGCGCCCGCGCGGCATGCCCGTTCACGACGGTCGGGCGCAGATCCACGTCGACCAGGACCACGCCCCACAGCGCGTCGTCGAACAGCGCCTCGCTGAGCGCGATGGACCGCTCCAGATCGATCTGCGCGTGCACCTCGCTGAAGGCGCAGTACACCCCGGCGGGCCTGCCGTCCGCCCCGCGTACACCGGCCGACTGTGTCCGTACGAGCACCCGGCTGCCGTCCTTGCGCAGCAGCGCGAACTCGTGCACCACCCGTCCCGGCACGCCCATCGCCGACATCAGGCGCCCGTGCACCTCGTCCGCGTCGGCACTGCGCACGGCCCAGCCGGCGAATCCGCGCCGGCCGACGGCCTCGTCGGCGGACCAGCCGAGTATCCGCTCGGCCTCGCGGTTCCAGTGGGTGATGACGCCGTCGGCGTCGAACGCGCAGAGCGCCGCGTCCATCCCGTCGAGCAGCGCGGCGAGCAGATCCGCACCGGGCCCGCCGTCCGCGCCCTCCACCTCGGCCGCGCCGGATTCCGGTCCGTCGGAGCCGGGCGGGCGAGTGGTCTCACTCCGGGAAGCACTCATCCCTGGCACCCCCTGCCGCCTGCTCGGTCATACCTACGATCATTCAACTCCAGGGTGACCCAGCACACACCTTGTTCGCCGAAATCGTTGTGCGGTGGAAATCCAAATAATCACTTGTGGGGCGCGGGACGACTTCCTAGGGTGGTGAGCACACTAGAAGGGAGGTGGTTCGGAAGTGATTTCAATCCGGACAAGTGAGGTGGCTGCGGGCTGACGCCCGTCGTCGCACACGTGCGGTGCCGGTGAACCACCGGCCCAATCCAAGCAGTCACCCGACCCGCGTGCTCGCCGGTAAGTCCGGCCGGCTCCTCCCCGGAGGAACCTGAGCACGCGGGTCGTCTGCGTTCCCGCCCCCGACCGGGACCCTTACGGGCAGAGCCTCTCCACCCGCCAGCCGCCGTCCTCCGCCACGTACCGCAGTCGGTCGTGCAGCCGGTTCTCGTGCCCCTGCCAGAACTCGACCGTCTCCGGGACGACCCGTATGCCGCCCCAGTACGGCGGCACCGGGACCGCCTCGCCCGCCGGGTAGCGGGCGGCCAGGTCCTCGTACCGCTCCAGCAGCTCCGCGCGCGAGCCGACCGGCGAGGACTGTTCGCTCGCCCAGGCACCGAGCTGGGAGCCGTGCGGGCGGGTGCGGAAGTACGCCGCCGTCTCCGCGCGGCCGACACGGGACGCCGTACCGGTCACGACGACCTGGCGGCCCAGCGCGTGCCAGGGGAAGAGGATGCCGACGTGAGCGTTCGCGTCGATCTCCCGGCCCTTGCGGGACCCGTAGTTCGTGAAGAAGACGAAGCCGCGCCCGTCGTAGGCCTTGAGCAGCACGGTGCGGGACGAGGGGCGGCCGTCGGGGGTCGCGGTGGAGACGACCATCGCGTTGGGCTCGTGCAGACCGCAGGCCACCGCGTCCTTGAACCAGCTCGCGAACTGGTCCATCGGTTCGGCGGCGAGGTCGGTCTCCAGGAAGGCGGCCGCGCGGTACTGCTCGCGCATCACGGCGGGGTCGGGGGTCTCGGCGGACGGAGTGTGAGGCACGCGACCCATACTCCCGCAATGCCGGAGCCGTGGCATGGTTGATTCGATGTCCGTGCTGGGCAGGACGGTGATAACGGATGACCGTTCCGGACCGCGAGTCGTACGAGAACGACCGCGGATCCGTATCGGCGCCGACAACTTCTGACATCGGATCCGCGGGCCGTAGGCCGTCAGCCGTCGTCCGGTTCAGCCGACCGCTTCCGCGTCAGTCACACCAGAGGAGCCGCCTGATGTCCGATTTCGTACCCGGGCTTGAGGGAGTCGTCGCTTTCGAGACGGAGATCGCAGAACCGGACAAGGAGGGCGGTGCCCTCCGCTACCGGGGCGTCGACATCGAGGATCTCGTCGGCCGCGTCTCCTACGGGAACGTGTGGGGCCTGCTCGTCGACGGCGCCTTCAACCCCGGGCTGCCGCCCGCCGAGCCCTTCCCCATCCCCGTCCACTCCGGCGACATCCGCGTCGACGTGCAGTCGGCGCTCGCGATGCTCGCCCCCGTCTGGGGCCTCAAACCGCTCCTCGACACCGATGAGCGCACGGCCCGCGACGACCTGGCGCGGGCCGCGGTCATGGCCCTGTCGTACGTGGCGCAGTCGGCGCGCGGGCAGGGCGTGCCGATGGTGCCGCAGAGCGAGATCGACAAGGCGGAGTCCGTCGTCGAGCGCTTCATGATCCGCTGGCGCGGGGAGCCCGACCCCCGGCACGTGAAGGCGGTCGACGCGTACTGGACGTCGGCGGCCGAGCACGGCATGAACGCGTCGACGTTCACCGCCCGAGTCATCGCCTCGACCGGCGCGGACGTCGCCGCGGCCCTCTCGGGAGCCGTCGGCGCCATGTCCGGGCCGCTGCACGGCGGTGCCCCGTCGCGCGTCCTCGGCATGATCGAGGAGATCGAGCGGATGGGCGACGCGACGGCCTATGTGAAGAAGGCGCTCGACAAGGGCGAGCGGCTGATGGGCTTCGGCCACCGCGTGTACCGGGCGGAGGACCCGCGCGCCCGTGTGCTGCGGCGTACGGCGAAGGAGCTGGACGCACCGCGGTTCGAGGTCGCCGAGGCACTGGAGAAGGCGGCGCTGGAGGAGCTGCACACGCGCCGTCCGGACCGGGTGCTGGCGACGAACGTGGAGTTCTGGGCGGCGATCATGCTGGACTTCGCGGAGGTGCCCGCGAACATGTTCACGTCGATGTTCACGTGCGCGCGTACGGCGGGCTGGGCGGCGCACATCCTGGAGCAGAAGCGGACGGGGCGGCTGGTACGGCCGTCGGCGCGGTACGTGGGCCCGGGCCCGCGCGACCCGCGCGAGATCGAGGGCTACGACGACATCGCGTCCTGACGGACACGCTCTTCGGCCGCCGGACGGGTCCCGGACCCGTCCGGCGGCCGGGGACGCCGCACGGACCGGCACGGGCCCCCACGCCGCACGGACCGGCACGGGCCCCTGCCCGTCAGCTGAGCGCCGAGTCCACGATGCTCGCCCACTGCGCCACCACGCGCTTCCGCCGCCGCGTGTCGTCCGTCAGCAGCGTGGCGAGGCCCAGCCCCCGTGCCATGTCCAGCAGCCCCTGGATCGTCTCGCGCACACCCGGCACCGACTCGTCCGCGCCCAGCAGTTCGACGGTCATCCGGTGCGCCTCGCGCCCCACGCGCCCTTCGAGTTCGGTGACGCGGGCCCTCAGCTGCTCCTCGTTGGAAGCGGCGACCCACAGATGCAGCGCGGCCCGGAACAGCGGGCCGGTGTAGAGGGCCACGACCTCCTCGACCACCTCGCGGCGGCGGCCCGGCCCGGTCGGCGCGAGGCCGCGCAGGGCGCTGGTGCGTTCCTCGGCGACGTACTCGACAGCCGCCGTGAACAGGTCCTCGCGGGTGGGGAAGTGATGCTGCGCCGCGCCGCGCGACACCCCGGCGCGCTCGGCGACGACCGAGACGGTCGAGCCGGCCCAGCCGTGTTCGGCGAGGCAGGCCACGGCGGCCTCCAGCAGCCGCCGGCGGGTGACACGGCTGCGGTCCTGCTTGGGCGCGGCTACCGAACCCATGCCGCGTCCCGCTTCTCGATGAACGCCGCCATGCCCTCGCGGGCCTCGGCCGTGGCGAAGAGCGACGCGGAGCGCTGTACGAGATCCTCCGCGTACTGCTCGAAGGTCTCCAGCACCCGCGCGTTGAGCAGCTTCTTCGATTCGGCGAGGCCCTGCGGGGAGCCTCTTCGCAGGGCGTCGAGAAGCGGGACGAGCGCGGTGTCCACGTCGTCGGCGGTCTCGGTGATCAGCCCGTCGGTCAGGGCCTCGGCCGCGCCGAAGGTCTCGCCGGTGAGGTAGTGACGGGCGGCGGCGCGCGGCGCCATGCGGGGCAGCAGGGGCATCGAGATGACGGCGGGCGCGACGCCGATCCGTACCTCCGTGAAGGCGAAGTCCGAGTCGCTGGACGCGACGACGATGTCGCAGGCCCCGAGCAGCCCCAGGCCACCGGCCCGCACATGGCCGGTGACACGGGCGACGACGGGCTTCGGGTGCGCGACTATCTGCCGCATGAGCGCGACAAAGGTGTACGGGTTCGGCGGCTCCTTCAGATCGGCGCCCGCGCAGAAGGTGGTCCCGGTGTGGCTGAGCACCACGGCCCGTACGGACGGGTTCTTGGCGCACGCGTCGAGCCCGTCGGCCAACTCGTCGACGAGCCGCGCCGACAGGGCGTTGCGCTTCGCCGGCGCGTCCATGGTCAAGGTGGTGATACCGCGCTCGTGCGCGGTCGCGACCAGCGTCACGTGGTCTCCGTCTCCCTTTCTCGGTCCGGATGCGAAGGCTCAGAGAGTGACAGCGCGCGCCGTATCAATCAAGCGCGCCCTGGATACTCGCCGTGCTTCAGGACCGCGACGAACGCGCCCCAGGCGCTCTACAGGACCGGGCATCGTTCCCTCAGCTGGGACGGCACATTTACGGCACTTCGGAGGCACGAGTGGACCCAGTCCTGGCCGAACACCGTAACCCCATCGGCGACGACGGCCACCAGCCCAACCGGCCCGTCCCACCGCCACAACCGACACCGCCGCCTCCGGCGGACAAGAAGTAGGCGCGGTGAGCGCGGCAGCGGTGCCGGTTGCCCGCAACGACCAGCTCCTTGCCGAGGTCGCCCAACTTGTCGGGCCGTTGCCGCCCGCTCTCGACCGCGCTGTGCGCGCGGTCCCGCGGCATCTGTTTCTCCCGGCTCTCATCTGGCTGCGCGACGGGGAGGGCGGGTATCGGCCGTGCGACCGGGCCACCACCCCGGACGAATGGTTGAGCGCGGCCTACAGGGACGAGCCGCTGGTCACCCAGTTCACCGACGGACTGCCGACGTCGTCCGCGTCGATGCCCTCCGTGGTACTCCGCATGCTCGCTCTGGCCGAGCTGGACCGGGAATCGGCAGGGCGCCGCCCGGAGACATGACGTCCTCGGCCCTGTCCCCGCGGGCCGTCGCCGGAGGGGATCTGAACGCGGAGTTCCACGTCGGCCTCGCCGTTCCAGGGGCCTACTTCGGCTGGGACACCAGCGGCGATCACGCTCCCACGCGTCTTGACGTGGCCGACGACACCGGACCGTCCTGGGCCACGGTCGACTACGACGGCCACCATGCCGACCGCTTTACCGTCACCCAGGCAGGTCCCCGGCGCCTGTGGGACGAGATCACCGCCGCGCACGCCCGCTGGCAGAGCCTTGGCCGCCCGAGCGTCGACCGGTACGGGCTCACGGCGACTGCCGACGGAGGCCACACGGCGTGGGTGGAGGGGACGGACGGCACCCGCGAACCAGTCTCACCGGCCGGCGGGCCCGCCTCGTACATCTGACGCGTCAGGCGCCCAAGGTCCCGACCTTCACGGCCGAGACAAACGAAGCCCAGCGGGACACGCCGAACGCCAGCACCGGGCCGTGCGGATTCTTGCTGTCACGTACGGGGACGACGGGGGCGAGGTCGTCGGAGACCTCGACGCAGGCGCCGCCGTCCGGGTTGCTGTGACTGCTCTTGCGCCACGTGATAGCGCTCAGGTCCTCGTGCTGCACGACGCTTCCTCCAACATGCGCAGGATGAACTTCCGCGAGTCAGGCGGGGACTTAGCCCGGTCGCGCACCACATCGTAGGCACGCTGCAATCGCTCAACCCTAGGGTTTTCCTCGATGAGTTCGCCCCAGTAGGCGTTCTCCGTGTACGCAACGGCACGCCCCTCCGGCAAGCGCAAGAACCAGACATCGGTACTCACCAAACCGTGCGGTCCCGCACACTGCGGGAGCACTTGCACAGTCACATCCCCCTGCTCCCCCACCTCGCGCAAATGCTCCAACTGCCGCCGCCACTGCCCCACATCCCGCAACGGCGTCCGCAGCACCGCCTCCGACAGGATCGTGCGGAACGGCGGCGCCGTGTCACCCTCCAGCAACTCCCGCCGCCCCATCCGCGCTTCAACCTGCTGGTCCAGCTCCTCCCCCTTGAGGCCACCGGCCGCGAGCAGTTCCCGCGCGTACCCCGGAGTCTGCAAAAGCCCCGGCAGCACACTCACCGCGAAGTGCCACAGGCTCGTCGCCTCCGCCTCCAGCGCCATGTAGCGCCGATAGCCCTCGCGGAACTGCGACTTGTCGCTCACCGCCAGTTCCCACAGCGCGAGCAGCAACCCCGGTGTCCCGTAATACGTGTCGAGCGCCTGGACGACCTCCGGGCCGCCCAGCGTCTCGCCCTTCTCCATCTTGCCGAACAACGACCAGTCCCAGCCCAGCCGTTCACCGAGCTGACGCAGGCTCTCACCCCGCGCGGTGCGCAATGAGCGCAGTTCCTCGGCGAACCGCGCGCGGGGTTCCCTGCTGCGGCCGGTGACCACTCGTCTCGTCGGCATGGCGCTGCCCTCCGTGGAAGGTGTGGAATTTGCGCGGCCCGCACAGGAAGCACCGCACACCGGCGGTTGGACCAGGGGCTTTCGTGGGCTCTTGTTCGTAACAAGCCCTTCACGCACGGTAGTTCACCCCGTGCGGACCAAGTGGTGAAACCGCGCAACAACCGACCAAATGAAGTCCCGTCGCCCTCTCCTCCAGAGCTCCGCCCGGACTGAGACTGGAAGGGCTACGGGCCGACGGCCCTTTCAGGCGGGGAGGCCGCCGGAAACGTCACCAACGCCTTCAGCCCCGGAGGGATAACACCATGCAGCCATTAGTGATCTTGGACTGCTTCACCGTCGAGCCGAGCGGTCTCGGCGTTCCGCCATACCTGTCGACGTACGTCCGGAACGCCTGGTCGGCGCTCCGGCGTGCGCGCCCGGAGGCGGACGTGCGGTATCTGACCGTCGACGACGTCCGCTGGTGCCTGGCAGGCGGCAAGCCCGCCGTCGAGCCGCCCCAGAGCGATCCGTTGACCTACTCGACCACTGCCAATCGCGACAGTGCCATTCAGCTCCTGCGTGATGCCGAGATCGTGATTGTCGTAGCCGGAGACGCAGTCCCGTCCGTCCATCTGCACGCCGTCAACGGATCGTTGAAGGACATCGCTCGCGCGCTCGCCTGTACGCGAGGTCGTCGGTATCTCCTCGGCCCGCTGTCCACCTACGCCCTGGCCACTCCCGCGGAATACGCCGGTCTGTTCGACGCCGTCCACACCCACACAGTGACGTCCGGCGACCTGCTGGTCGGCAGTCGACGCCCGGCCGACTACGCACAGATGCGGCGCGACCGCGACTCGTTCACGGGGCTCGTCGAGCAGATGCCCTGGCGCCCGATCGCCGAGCTGGAGTTGTACCGCGGCTGCACCCGCCGCAAGTTCTGCGACTTCTGCAACGAACCGGCGAAGTCGCCCCTCGTCGCGTTCCGCGACGTCGACGACGTCGTCGCCGAGACCGTCCAGCTCTACGCGGCCGGTGTCCGGAACTTCCGTCTCGGCCAGCAGACCTGCTTCTTCTCGTACCGCGATCGGGACGAGGAAGCGATCCGTGCTCTGCTCGCCGGTATCCGTGAGCGCTGCCCCGAGTTGGAGGTGCTCCACATCGACAACGCAGACCCCCTCTCTGTCGCAGCGCCCGTGGGCTTTCGGATCGCGAAACTGGTCGCGGAGTACTGCACCGAGGGCAACTGCGCGCCGATGGGCATCGAGAGCTTTGATCCGGCGGTCATCAAGCGGAACACGCTCACCTGCACACCTGAGATCCTGATGCGTGCGGTCGAGAACGTGAACGAGGCGGGCACCGAGCGCGGGCCCGGCGGTCTGCCGAAGCTCCTTCCGGGCCTGAACCTGATCTACGGTCTGCCCGGCGAGACCCACGGCACCCACGTGGCGAATCTCCGGGGCCTGGCCGGGATTCTCGATGCCGGCCTGCTGTGCCACCGCACGAACGTACGCCTGGCGAGGGCCTTCCCGGGCACCCCGCTGGCCGCGCTCGGCGAGTTGGATCCGTTGCCATCGGCTGAGCACTTCCCATCGTGGAAGGCAGACATCGACTTCACCTGGGACCGGCCGATGAAAGAGCGGGTCTACCCGACCGGTCTGCGCGTGCCCGGTCTCCACTCCTACTTCATCGGCAGGGGCGGCACCTGGTGGCGGCGGCTTGGCTCGTACTCGATCCAGATCGTCGAACGCGATACGGCAATTCCACTCGGTACCACCGGTGACCTGGTGATCACTGACCATGCGCCGCGCATGATCTACGGAGAACGTGTTGCCGCCGCTGCCTGACGGTGCGCTCGCGAGGCTGGCGGCCCTGGACACGGCGGCGCACCGCACTGTCCGTGTAGGACTTCTGCTGCCCTGGGCAAACGTCGCCGTGGAGACCGAGTTGCCCCGTCTCGGCCTGCGCCACACTGTCTTCCACCATGCGCGGCTCGTACCCGCGTCCAGGACGACGGCGGTCGACCCCTCGTTCTGGCACGGGCTGCGTGGGGCTTCGGCGTCTGCCCTGGACTCGTTGTCGCATGTTTCGCTCGACGCGGTGGTTCTGGCGTGCACATCGGCGGGCTTCATCAACGGCCCGCCGCTGCCGAGCGGCGTGGTAACCGCCTTCGACGCTCTTCTGCGAGCTCTCACCGAGGCAGCCGTGAGGCGCGTCGTGCTGGCCACGCCCTACCCCGGTCCGGTGACCGAGGCGGAAGGCGTGGCACTCGCCGAGTCCGGGTTCGACGTTCTGGCTCATGTGAGCCTGGGTCTGTACGACGGATATCCCAAGGTCACGGCGGACCGGATCCTTGGTCTGGTGGAACAGCTACCGAAGGCGGCGGTCGGGTCCGCCGAGGCGGTAGTTCTGTCGTGCACCGGGTGGCACACCCTGCTGGTGATCACCGAGCTGGAGCAGAGACTCGGGAAGCCGGTGTTCTCGTCCAATGTCGCCATCGCACTTCTGGCTGCCCGCGCCTGTGCTGGAGTTGGCCCATGACGACCCAACGTACGAAGGCGACCGCGCTTGAGGTCCGTCGCGTTCACCGGCTGGTCGCTCACGCCGCCGGCCTGCCGGATGTGAGGGCGGAGGTCGAAGCCAACCACGACGAGAACCGGTGGTGGCCGACAGCGATCAGCGACCCGCGGGTGCGCATGCTCGCCGCCGGCTGGTCAACACGGGTCTCCTATCGGATGGTGGAGACGTATGCGCGAGTGATCGCCTCGGCGAACACCGAGGGCTTCGACAGTCTCGCCACCGCCTCGGACGCCGAACTCGCCGCCCTCGTCAGACCCATCGGCCTGCCCCAGGCACGGATCGACTACCTGCGGTCCCTCGCCGAGCTCCTCCAGAACTGGGACAAAGAGGGCACTGACCCGACCGCCGAGACGGCTGCCTGTGACAGCCTCGTGGCGGACTTCGCAGGACGCGTGCGGGGGGCGTCGTACAAGGTGGCGCAGTGTGCTCTGCTCACCGCGCGCGGGTATCACTGCGGAATCATCCCGGTGGACTCCGGCATGGTCAGCAAGCTGGCGCCGGCGCTGGGCATCGCCCTCCCGTCCGGCGCCGTCGCACACGAGCGCATGCGCCACATCCTTGAGGCCGCCGTGCACGCCCGCTCTGCCGAGTTCCACTCGCTGGCCGCTCAGCACCGGTACCGCGTCACCATTCCCGGCGGGGTGGAACCCACCTGGTGGGCGCACCTCGTCCTGATCTACTTCAAACGGCTCTATCTCAACGGGCCGGCCCCGCAGCTCTGTCGTCGGCGGCCGGTCTGCACCAAGGTCGTCGGCTGCCCGCACCCTTCTCATCGCGCTTGACCCATCGGGGGAAACCGTGAAACGGCTCGACGTGATCGGCAACATCAGCCGGGACGTGACCCACTACCCCGATCACCGGGGTGGGGCACGGCTCGGCGGTGCTGCACTGCTCCTGTCGATGGCGGTGACAAGAGCCGGCTCCCGGGCCGCACCTGTCTGCGTGCTCGGCGGCGATCTCGCCCATCTTCCACAGGCCCCGGGGTTCGACACGATCGACTGGTCCGCCCTCGCCCAGGCCGACGGGGCGTCGACCACCTTCGACCTGCGGTACGACCTGCAGGGCGATCTAGTGGCTGTTCACCCCGACTATGGCGTGGCCGAGGGGCTGACCGCGCACGCGCTCCGGCACACGGATCGGCACCCTCGCGGCCCCTACCACGTGTGCTGCCGCCGCCCGCTTGATGTGGGGGCGGTCCTGGGCCAACTTGTCCGGAACGGGGCCGCCTTCAGCTTGGACTTCTTTCTGCCGAGTGCGGAGGCGATGATCCGCGCCGCCGGGCGCTGGTTGCCGATGGCGAGCACGCTGTTCGTCAACGCGGCTGAGTACTGGCTCCTGGAGCAGATGGTCGACTCCCGCACTCTCCCAGAGGTGGTCGTCACCGACGGTCCGCGGGCCGCCGTGGTGCGGCACTTCGGACAGCGGGCCGCCTCCGTCGTTCCCCCGGCGCACCCACCGCGCGAGGTCTCCGGTGCTGGAGACACCTTGGCCGGGACCTTCCTGGCGCTCCGCTCGCAGGGTGCGACGACCTCCCGGGCGCTTGCAGAAGCGACAGCGGCCGCAACTCGATACGTCGCGGCCCCGGCTCTTCCGATTCCCGTGCCTCGCCGCGCCTGACAACCGATTTGGGGGCCCTGTCCGGTGTCTGTCTACATAGCCCACCGGCTCTTTGCCGCGCACGACCGCGCTCTCGCCGCCGACCTCGCCGAGCGAATCGCGGCGGAGATCGGTCCCGAGCGGGTCTTCCTGCCGTTCTGCGACACCGACGAGGAGGGCCTGATCGCCGAGGTCAAGGGGCGACGGCTGTTCGAGCTGGACCGCGAGCGCCTCGGTCACCTCGACGCCATGGTCGCCCTTCTGCACGGCCCAAGTCTCGACGACGGGGTCTGCATGGAGATCGGCTACGCCGCCGCCTCCGGAATCGCGGTAGTCGTCCTCACCACCGACTTCCAGACCTACTCCCTGACCGAGACCGGCCCCCGCCTCGAATTCCCCGACCCTCTCGTTCAGGCCCTGGCCACCCGCATCGTACGTGTCGCCCGGCTCGGAGCCCCGGTCCGGACGTCAGCTCCTGACCATTCCCGGTTCACGGCGTTCCACTTACGCAACACGGCCCAGACCAGCGCAGCCCTCGATGCCGCCGTCGAGGCGCTGCTCGACCTGCCGGATCGCGGCCCCCAGCTTGCGGGGACGCCTGCGGTCGCGGGGACGCCTGCGGTCATCGGGGCATCGGTCTACGTGGAGGCGTCACCGTACACGGCAAGGGGCGGGGATCACCTGGCCAGGGCCTGTGCTGATGCCGGCCACACAGTGGTGGTGCCGCAACGGTTCACGGCCACGGATGCGGTCGCCGGGGCCCTGGCCGACCTGACCGCTGTGTGCTCGGCCGCGCGGCTTCTGGCAGACGTCTCCGGCCCGGAGACGCCACCGGGAGCCGCTCTGCTGATCGGTGCGGCTGCAGCCAGCGGCATACGAATCGCGGCCTACCAACCGCGACCGTCGTTCTCGCACGCCCACGGCAGGGAGCCCAACTGGCGGAATCTCATGGTTCAGTACGCAGTCGAATCCCACCTCGACAACGGCGAGGCCGTCCTGGCCTGGCTGGCGGCGGCATGAACCTCGACGAGATCGCCGGCGACTACCGGACACTGGTCCTCGAAGGCTGCGACGGCGTCGGAAAGAGCACACTCGCCGAGCGCTTGTCGACGCACCACGATTTCGTTGTGGTGCACTCCCCCAGGACGCCGGACAACCTCGACCTGGCCCGTCGCTACAGATCCATCCTCGCCGGGGACGGACGCATTCTCTTCGACCGGTGCTTCATCAGCGAACTCGTCTACGGTCCGCTTCACCGGGGCCGGTCCCGGATCAACTGGAGCCAGGCCATCGATCTCGCCGAGAGCGTGATCGAGCGCTCCGGCGTACTCATCCATCTGACCGCGCCTCCAGCCGTCATCCGCCGACGTCTTCTTTCACGGGACGGCGAGGCTGTCGATCTGGAGGAGGTGTCCGCGCTGACAACCGGCTACGAGCGGGTTTTCTCCACCCTCGCGGACTACACCCGCGTGCTCACCCTCGACACCACGACCCTCGAACTCCCATCGGCAGGGTGACGACCCGACGAAGCCTGCCCACCGTCACACTGCTCCCGCTAGGCTTCGGTAGCACCTGCCGCACCGCCGCCGGAGGAGTCTTGGAGATCGGATCCGCCCAGAAGCTCGCCTGGGAAAACAAGAACGCCAAGGGGTTCAACACCACAGACGTGGCCTTGGAGTTCGGCCTCCTCACCGCCGAGGTCGGCGAAGCCTTCACCGCCTGGCGCAAGGGTCTGCCCGACCTCGGTGAGGAACTGGCCGACGTCTTCCTCTACCTGACGGCGCTGGCTGAGATGAATGGCGTCGACCTCGGATCCGAGGTCGCCCGGAAGATCGAGAAGAACACTCGACGCACCTACGAGCTCAACGAGCACGGGGCGCAGATCCGGACGAGCGAGGGGTAAGCCCTCTGGTTTGCGGCTCCCGATGTGAGTTGCGGTGTGGGGTGAGGTGGGCCGGGGAAACCGGCCCACAGTCGTTTCGCCCACTTCGTGGAAGGTGTGGAAGGTGCTTCGGCTGCCAGGGAAGCACCACCTGTCCTTGGGCTAGGCCGCTCCCTTGGAGGCGCATTCTCGTAAGGAGCCCCTCACGCATGGTGATTCGACCAAGCGCTCCGGGTGGAGAAATCGCGCGAGAACCAGCCGAAGGAAGCCCCCCATGACGTCCATGACTCCCAAGCCGCCCCTCCCCCGCCGCACCCCGCAGCACGTCGCCCCCGACAAGATTCAAGAGGCGGTCGACGCGCGGGACGCGCTGGCAGCGGCGTTGACGAGCGTCGGCATTCAACTGCCCGCGATGGATGTCCGTACCCCGTGGCCGGTCACCGATGACAGCGACGCCGGACGCGCCACCCGCTACGCCCTCATCCATCTCGGCGTCTGCTCCGCACCCGTCGCCCTCGCGCTCGCCGCCGTGATCGTGGACGGGGCCGTGCGGTGACAGACGGTGTCCGAGTCGGGGACACCGTTCACGACACGGTGGCGGACCGCGTCGGAGTCGTCATGGCCCACGAAGGACCGTACGTCCAGCTCCGCCCGCTCGGCGGCGGCCGGGAGTGGGACGCCGATCCCGCGCACGTACGGCCACCGACCCCGGCCGAACTGCTGAGCGCCCGCGTCGCGGACGCCAACGCGCGCAGCCGCACCTGCCTCGGTCTCAGCGCCCCACCAGGAACGTCGCAAACAGACCGGATCGCGGACAGATCAAAGTAGTCTCTGCGCATGCCCGCACGCCTGCTCCGGCTTGAGGCCGAGAACTTCCGCAGCCTACGAGACGTCAGCATTCCGCTCGGCGACCTCACCGTGCTCGTCGGCCCGAACGGTGTTGGCAAGTCGAACGTCCTCCAGGTCTTCAGCTTCCTCGCGGACATCATCCGCACCGATCTCCAGCCGGCACTCGAATCCCGAGGCGGTTTCAAAGAGGTGGCCTTCTGGGGTGGCGAGAAGCCCCCGAGCACGTTGCGCATCGGGCTGACCGCGACCTGGACCACCCACTCGACGGTCAACGCCCCCGACAACTACGAGCTGACCGTCCAAAGCCGAGCACTGCCCGGTGAGGGTCGGCGCGACGGCCGCCGTATCCTGATGCGGCGCGAGAAATTCGTGTTCAAACGCACTCACGGGCGGGGGCGGAGGATCACCGTCTCCGGCCAGAAGGCGACTGTCACGAACACGCAGGGCGACAAGAAGACCGGTCACAGCGACATCGGCATCAGCAAACTGAGCAGCGGCCTGTCGACCCTGCCCCGGCTCGCCAAGACGGAGGGGGGCGCAGAAGTCACAGCCGTGGCACGACGTCTCTCCTCACTGCGCGTATTCGACGTGGACGTGGCCGCCGCGCGGCGGCCGTCACGGCACCTGATGGGTGACAGCAACGTCCTCGCGTCCGACGCACACAATCTCGCGTACTTCCTGTTCGAACTCAGCGCGGACGAAGAGACGTGGGACCGCCTGCTGGCGGACGCGCGCTCGGTGTTGCCGCAACTGAGCACGATCGGTTTCAGGGTGACCGGAGGCTCCGCCGACGAGATCACGTCCGGGAACTGCGACCCGCTCTGAAGAGCAAGCTCGTCCGTATCTCCGACCCCGTGAGGCTGAAGACGGCCACCGGGGACAACCTCACCAAGCGCATAGCCACGATCGTCAACAAGGCGAAGGGCCGCGCCGTCCGGGACCGCGCCCGCCTGTCGGGAATCATCGTCCACGAAGACCTCGACGCGCCCACCGGACCGGGGTACGCGGCTGTCCGAAGCCGTCTTGCCGACGCGCTGGCGAAGCACAGCCCCTGCGGCACGGTGCTCGCCCTCGCCGCCGAGGAGACGGAAGCCTGGCTGCTCCTCTTTCCGGATGCCTTTCCCACCGTCCACTCCGGTTGGAGCGTCCCCTCACGATTACGGGGGAAGAACACCGGCACGATCAAGAATCCCAAGGAATTACTCCGGAGCAGGCTCGGAACTCCCCTCTACCGGGAGACCGAAGGCCCGGACATCATGGGTGAAGCGCAGCGAGCAGGACTCATCGCCAATCCGGTGGGGGGCAATCGGTCGTACACCGACTTCGTGACGGATCTGGGAAACCTCGCTGCCGACTGACTCTCCACGGCGCCCGACAACCCCGTGGGCCGTCACGCCGTCTCCGTCTGACTCTCGCGCTCCTCGCGTGCCCTCAGTTCCCGCCTGAGGATCTTGCCGGACGCCGCCCGCGGGACGCCCCCGATGAACTCGACGCGGCGGACCTTCTTGTGCGGGGCCACGTGTTCCGCGACGTACGACATGACGTCCGCCTCCGTCAGTCCCGCCGCCCCGGACTGGCGGACGATGTACGCCTTGGGGATCTCGTTCCCGTCCTCGTCCTGGACCCCGATGACCGCCGCGTCGGCTATGGATTCGTGGGCCAGCAGCAGTGCTTCGAGGTCGGCCGGGGCGACCTGGAAGCCCTTGTACTTGATGAGTTCCTTCACCCGGTCGACCACGAACAGCCAGCCGTCGGCGTCGACCCGGCCGATGTCGCCGGTGTGGACCCAGCCGTCGGTGTCGATCATGTGGGCGGTCTCCTCGGGCCGGCCGAGGTAGCCCTTCATGACCTGCGGGCCCCGGATGAGGACTTCGCCGTCGGTGCCGACGGGGGCGTCCTTGCCGGGGTCGTCGAGGGAGACGACGCGCATCTCCGTGCTGGGCAGGAGCTTGCCCACGGCGCCGGCGGGCGGGTTCTCGGCGTCGAGCGGGACCACGTGCGTGCCCGGTGACAGCTCGGTCATGCCGTACGCCTGGCGGACGGGCGGCAGCCGCAGCCGGGCCGAACAGGCCGCGGCGAGGCGGGCGTCGAGGGGCGCGGCGGCGCTGACGATGTAGTCGAGGGAGGAGAGGTCGTAGCGGCCGACGGCCGGGTGCTTGGCGAGCGCGAGGACGATCGGCGGTGCGACGTACAGGCCGTTGATCCGGTGCGTCTCGATCGCGCCGAGGAACTGTTCGAGTTCGAAGCGCGGCAGCACGACGACGGTCGCACCCTTCCGCAGCGGCGCGTTCATCAGGGCGGTGAGGCCGTAGATGTGGAAGAACGGGAGCACCGCGAGGATGCGGTCGCCGGGGCGCATGGGCATGACGGGGTCGAGCTGCGCGAGGTTCGTGGCGATCGAGCGGTGCGTCAGCATGACGCCCTTGGGGGAGGCGGTGGTGCCGGAGGAGTACGGGAGGGCGGCGATGTCCTCGGCGGGGTCGATGGCGACGTCGACCGCCGAGTCTGTCTCGGTGGCGATCATGTCCAGGATCGAACGGTGGCCCGGCGCCCGGTCGCAGACGAAGATCTCCTCGATGCCGCCCACCAACTCGGCCGATCTGCGGGCGACTTCGAGCAGCGGCGAGACCGTGACGATCCACCGGGCCGAGGAGTCCCGGAGCTGCTTCGCGAACTCCTCGGCGGTGGACAGCGGATGGACGGTGGTGACGGAGGCCCCGGCGCGGGTGGCTCCGTAGAACGCGACCGGATACGCGACGGTGTTGGGGCTGTGCAGGGCCAGTACGTCGCCCTCGCGCAGACCGGCCTCCCGCAGCCCGGCGGCGGTACGGCGGTGGAAGAGGTCCAGTTGGGCATAGGTGACAGTGGTGCCGTTCGTACCGTCCACGAGAGCGACGGCCTCACCGAACTCGGCGGCGCGGCCGAGCACCGCGTCGTGGATCGGCAGGTCGACCGTTGCGACATCCGCGTATTCGCTGTGAAAGATCATGACGACGACCCCTTCGACGCGTGGACGGACAGAATGGCCTGTCTCAGTACGACTTGGGGAGACCCAGGGACTGGTGGGATATGTAGTTCAGGATCATTTCGCGGCTGACGGGCGCGATACGGGCCACGCGTGAGGCCGTGATGAGGGACGCCAGACCGTACTCACGGGTCAGGCCGTTGCCGCCGAGGGTGTGTACGGCCTGGTCCACGGCGCGTACGCAGGCCTCCCCCGCCGCGTACTTGGCCATGTTGGCGGCCTCGCCCGCGCCGGCGTCGTCGCCCGCGTCGTAGAGGTGCGCGGCCTTGCGCGTCATCAGGCGGGCGAGTTCGATCTCGATGTGCGACTGGGCGAGCGGGTGCGCGATGGCCTGGTGGGCGCCGATGGGCTGTTTCCAGACCGTGCGGGTCTTGGCGTAGTCGACGGCCTTGTCGATCGCGTGGCGGGCCATGCCGAGGGCGAAGGCGGCGGTCATGACACGTTCGGGGTTGAGGCCGGCGAAGAGCTGGAGGAGCCCGGCATCCTCGTCGCCGACGAGGGCATCGGCGGGCAGGCGTACGTCGTCCAGTACGAGCTCGAACTGCTTCTCCACGGCCTGGAGTTCCATGTCGATCTGCGTGCGGTGGAAGCCGGGGGCGTCGCGCGGGACGATGAAGAGGCAGGGCTTGAGGGAGCCGGTTCGCGCGTCCTCGGTGCGGCCGACGATGAGGGTGGCGTCGGTGATGTCGACGCCGGAGACGAAGACTTTGCGGCCGGTGAGTATCCAGCCGCCGTCCGCCCCGTCCCCGTTGTCCGCCCTGCGCGCCGTGGTGGTGATGCGGTGCGAGTTGGATCCGGCGTCGGGTTCGGTGATGCCGAAGGCCATGGTGCGGGAGCCGTCGGCGAGCCCGGGGAGCCACTCGCGCTTCTGCTCCTCGGTGCCGAAGCGGGCGATGACGGTGCCGCAGATGGCGGGCGACACGACCATGAGGAGCAGGGGGCAGCCTGCTGCGCCCAACTCTTCGAGGACGATGGAGAGTTCGGCGAGGCCGCCGCCTCCGCCGCCGTACTCCTCGGGGAGGTTGACGCCGAGATAGCCGAGCTTGCCGGCCTCGCTCCACAGGGTGTCGCGGTCGAACCCGCGGCCGTGGCGGCGGCCGAGGGCCGCGACGGCGGCGCGGAGGTCCTGGTGTTCCTGCGTTTCGACGATGCTCATGCGGATGTGTCCTCCTGGGCGGTGTCCGGTGCGGTGTCCGGTGCGGAAGCGGGAGTGACCACGGCGAGGAGCGCGCCCACCTCGACCTGGCTGCCGGGGGTCGCGTGGAGCGCGGTGAGCGTGCCGGAGGCGGGAGAGGTGATGCGGTGTTCCATCTTCATCGCTTCCAGCCAGACGAGCGGCTGCCCGGCGGTCACGGCACTGCCCTCGCCGATCCCGTCCGCGATCCGTACGACGGTGCCGGGCATGGGCGCGAGCAGCGAACCGGGCGCGGGGGCGGTGCGGGGGTCGGTGAAGCGGGGGTGCGCGAGGAGGCGGTACGAGACGGTGGGGCCGTCGACATAGACGTGGTCGCCGCCGTGGTCGCCGCCGTACTCGGCGATGTCGAAGTGGCGCAGGACGCCGTCGACTTCGAGCGTGACGCGGTGAGGTGCGACGGCGACCGCGCGTACGGCGTCGTCCTCGACGCGGAACCCGTCGCGGGTGCGGTGGTAGCGGACCTCGTGGTCGCCGTACGACTTGGTCTGCGGCTGGGACGGGAGATTCCGCCAGCCCCCGAGGCGGTGGCCGCGCCGGGCGGCATCGGCGAGGGCGGCGGCGAGGGCGGCGTGCCGGGCATTCCGGTCCTCGGCCTCCGGTGCGGTGAGCGCGCCGAGGTGCCGCTCGTAGAACCCGGTGTCGACGCGCCCGGCGGCGAAGTCCGGGTGCCGCAGCGACCGTACGAGCAACTCCCGGTTGGTGACGGGCCCGTGCACCCGCGCCCGGCGGAGCGCATCGCCCAGCAGCCGGACGGCCTCGGCCCGGGTGGGCGCCCAGGCGACGACCTTGGCGAGCATGGAGTCGTAATGCACCCCGACGCGATCGCCCGGCCCGTACCCGGCGTCGACACGGATGCGGGGTCGGTCGCCGTGACCCGGGTGGTGGTCACCCCCAGCGGCGCCCCCGCCCGGCAGGCCGTCGCCGTCCCCGCCTGGGAACACGTCACCGCCCGCGTGGGCGGACCCCGCGCCGGCCCCGCCACCCGAACCCCCCACCCCCCGCACCATCAGCTCATGAATCCGCCCCGGCTGCGGCGCCCACCCCTGCGCCGGGTCCTCCGCGTAGAGGCGGGCCTCCACCGCGTGGCCCCGCGTCGGCGGGGGGCTCTCGGGGAGCTTCGCCCCCTCGGACAGGGCGAGTTGGAGCGCCACCAGGTCCACGCCGAACACCTCCTCCGTCACCGGGTGTTCGACCTGGAGGCGGGTGTTCATCTCCAGGAAGTACGCGCGGCCCGCCGGCGAGATCAGGAACTCGACCGTGCCCGCGCCCCGGTACTCCACCGCGCGCGCCGCCGCGACCGCCGCGTCCGTGAGGGTCGCGCGCAGCTCGGCGGGCAGGCCGGGGGCCGGAGACTCCTCGATCACCTTCTGGTGCCGCCGTTGCAGCGAGCAGTCGCGCGTGCCCAGCGCCCACACGGTGGCGTGGGCGTCGGCGAGGATCTGGACCTCGACGTGCCGACCCCTTTCCACGTACGGCTCCGCGAAGACCTCGCCGTCTCCGAAAGCCGACCGCGCCTCGGCCGAGGCCGCCGCCAACTCGTCGGCAAAATCCGGCAGTTGACGGACCACGCGCATCCCGCGTCCTCCACCTCCCGCCGCCGCCTTGACCAGCAGGGGCAGGTCCGCCTCCGTCACCGACTCCGCGTCCACCGGCGCGAGGAGGGGGACACCCGCCGCCGCCATCAGCTCCTTCGCCCTCGTCTTGGAGGCCATCGCCTCGATCGCCTCCGGCGGCGGCCCCACCCACACCAGCCCCGCGTCCAGCACGGCCCGCGCGAACTCGGCGTTCTCCGAGAGGAACCCGTAGCCGGGGTGCACCGCGTCCGCGCCCGCCGCGAGCGCCGCCTTCACGATCAGGTCGCCGCGCAGATACGTGTCGGCGGGGGCCGATCCCGGCAGCCGTACCGCTGTGTCCGCCTCCCGTACGTGCAGCGCGTCGGCGTCCGCGTCCGAGAAGACCGCGACCGTGCCGATACCCCGCTCACGGCAGGTCCGGAAGACGCGGCAGGCGATCTCGCCGCGGTTCGCGACCAGAAGATTCGAGATCATCACAGTCCTCATCACCCACATTCGGAGGAATCACTCACATTCGGAAGACGCCGAAGCCGCCCCGTACACCCTCGACCGGCGCCGTGTGGACCGCCGACAGGCACAGGCCGAGCACCGTACGGGTGTCACGCGGGTCGATGACCCCGTCGTCGTAGAGCCGCCCGGACAGGAACACCGGCAGCGACTCCGCCTCGATCTGCGCCTCCACCATCGCGCGGAGCGCCGCGTCGCCGTCCTCGTCGTACGGCCGGCCCTTGGCCGTCGCCGCCGCGCGGGACACGATCGACAGCACACCCGCGAGCTGCTGCGGGCCCATCACCGCCGACTTGGCGCTCGGCCAGGCGAAGAGGAACCGCGGGTCGTAGGCCCGGCCGCACATGCCGTAGTGCCCGGCGCCGTACGACGCGCCCATCAGGACCGACAGATGCGGGACCTTCGAGTTGGCGACCGCGTTGATCATCATCGCGCCGTGCTTGATGATGCCGCCCTGCTCGTACTCCTTGCCGACCATGTAGCCGGTGGTGTTGTGCAGGAAGACCAGCGGGATGTCGCGCTGGTTGGCGAGCTGGATGAACTGCGCGGCCTTCTGCGACTCGGCGCTGAACAGCACCCCCCGCGCGTTGGCCAGCACCCCCACCGGATAGCCGTGCAGCCGCGCCCAGCCGGTCACCAGGCTCGGCCCGTACAGCGGTTTGAACTCGTCGAAGTCCGAGCCGTCGACGATCCGCGCCACCACCTCGCGCGGGTCGAAGGGGATCTTCAGATCGCCGGGGACGATGCCGAGCAGCTCTTCCTCGTCGTACTTCGGCGGCTCTGCGCTCACCGGGTCCGGATCGGCGTACGCCTTGCGGTGGTTGAGGCGCGCGACGATCCGCCGCGCCTGCCGGATCGCGTCGGGCTCGTCCACCGCGAAGTGGTCGGCGAGCCCCGACGTGCGGGCGTGCATCTCCGCGCCGCCGAGCGATTCGTCGTCGCTCTCCTCGCCCGTCGCCATCTTCACGAGCGGCGGTCCGCCGAGGAAGACCTTCGACCGTTCGCTGATCATCACGGTGTGGTCGGACATGCCGGGCACATACGCCCCGCCCGCCGTCGAGTTGCCGAAGACGACCGCGACGGTGGGGATCCCGGCGGCGGACAGCCGCGTCAGGTCGCGGAAGAGCGCGCCGCCGGGGATGAAGATCTCCTTCTGGGAGGGGAGATCGGCGCCGCCGGACTCGACGAGGCTGATGAGCGGCAGCCGGTTCTCCCGCGCGATCTGGTTGGCGCGCAGGGCCTTCTTCAGCGTCCAGGGGTTGGACGCGCCGCCGCGCACGGTCGGGTCGTTGGCGGTGATGACGCACTCGACGCCCTCGACCACGCCGATCCCGGTGACCATGGACGCGCCGACGGGGTATTCGCTGCCCCAGGCGGCGAGCGGGGAGAGTTCCAGGAACGGGGTGTCGGGGTCGACCAGCAGCTCGATCCGCTCGCGGGCGAGGAGCTTTCCGCGTGTACGGTGCCGGGCGACGTACTTCTCGCCGCCGCCGGCCAGCGCCTTGGCGTGCTCGGTGCCGAGTTCGGCGAGCTTGGTGAGCATCTCGGCGCGCTGTGCGGCGTGTTCGGGGGACGCGGGGTCCAACGCCGAGTGGAGCACGGTCACAGCAGAACCTCCGGGATGTCGACGTGCCGGGAGCGCAGCCACTCGCCGAGTGCCTTGGCCTGCGGGTCGAAGCGGGCCTGCGCGGCGACGCCTTCGCCGAGGAGGCCCTGGACGGTGAAGTTGAGCGCGCGCAGGTTCGGCAGAACGTGCCGGGTGACGGGCGAGTCGGCGGTCTCGGGGAGCAGTTGACGGAGACGGTCGGCAGTCAGCTCGTGTGCGAGCCACCGCCAGGCCGCGTCGGTGGTGACCCAGACGCCGACGTTGGCGTCGCCGCCCTTGTCACCGCTGCGGGCGCCGGCCACCAGGCCGAGCGGCGCGCGGCGGGTGGGGCCGACGGGGAGCGGGGGGCCGGGGAGCGGGGGCTCGGGGACCGGCTCAAGTGACCTGGTGCGTACGGGAGTCGGGACCCGTACGCGCGTGCCGTCCGGCAGTACGGCGGTGTGCGGGACTTCGGCCGCCGCCACGTGGGCCGCCTCGAAGACACCGTACGGCGCGCCTTTGCCGGGCGGCGCCGTCACATGGAAGCCGGGGTAACTGCCCAGCGCCAGCTCGACGGCGGCGCCGCTGACCGCCCGGCCGACCGCGTCCGGGTCGCTGTCGCGGACGACGAGCCGCAGCAGCGCGCTCGCGGTCTCCTCGGTGTCGGCGTCCGCCCTGTCGGTGCGGGCCAGTTCCCAACGGACCTCGGCGGGCGGCTTGTTGACGCCCACCGCGCCAGCCGCACCCGGCACACCCGCCGCACCCGCCACGCCTGTCGCCGCGAGCGCGTCGGCGACCTGGTCCCGCACCAGCCGTGCCTTCGCGTCGACGTCGAGGCCGGTCAGGACGAACACGATCTCGTTGCGCCAGCCGCCGATCCGGTTGAGCCCGACCTTGAGCGTGGGGGGTGGCGCCTCGCCGCGTACGCCGGAGATCCTGACCCGGTCGGGGCCTTCCTGGGTGAGCCGTACGGTGTCGAGCCGGGCGGTCACGTCGGGGCCCGCGTACCGGGCTCCGCCGGTCTCGTACAGCAACTGCGCGGTGACGGTGCCGATGTCGACGATCCCGCCGGTGCCGGGGTGCTTGGTGATGACGGCGGAGCCGTCGGCGTGGAGTTCGGCGAGCGGGAAGCCGGGGCGGCGGACGCCGTTCCCGCCGTCGTGCGCGGCGAAGAAGGCGTAGTTGCCGCCGGTGGCCTGGGTGCCGCACTCCAGGACGTGTCCGACGGCGACCGCGCCCGCGAGCGCGTCGAGATCACCGGGCCTGTGGCTGTCCCAGCCGAAGTGGGCGGCGGCGGGGCCGGTGACGAGGGCCGCGTCCGTGACCCGGCCGGTCACCACGACGTCGGCGCCCGCGCGCAGGCACTCGGTGATCCCGGCGCCGCCGAGGTAGGCGTTGGCGGTGAGCACGCCCTCGCCCCAGTCGCGGGCGGTCAGCAGGTCGTCGCCCTCGACGTGCGCGACGCGCACCGGGACGCCGACGCGGTCGGCCAGTTCGCGTACGGCGGCGGCCAGTCCGGCCGGGTTCAGCCCGCCCGCGTTGGCGACGATCTTCACGCCGCGTTCGTGCGCGAGCCCGAGCCCTTCCTCCAACTGCCGCAGGAAGGTCTTGGCGTAGCCGGACGCCGGGTTCTTCAGCCGGTCGCGGCCGAGGATGAGCATGGTCAGCTCGGCGAGGTAGTCGCCGGTGACGACGTCGAGGGGCCCGCCGGTGAGCATCTCGCGCAGCGCGTCGAAGCGGTCGCCGTAGAAGCCGGAGGCGTTGGCGATCCGCAGGACGCCGGGGTCGGGGCGGGTGTCCGGCATCCTCACGCCCCCTTCGCCGGGCGGCCGGGGCCGGCCGGGCCCGCGAAGGCCTGCGCGATGTCCAGCCAGCGGTCGGCCTCCGCGCCCTCGGCCCGTACCGCGAGGTCCGCGCGGTGGGCGCGCTGCGTCACGAGCAGACAGAAGTCGAGGGCGGGCCCGGTGACGCGCCGGCTGGCGTCCTCGGGGCCGTACGTCCACAACTCCCCTCCGGGGCCGGTGAGTTCGACACGGAAGGGGGTGGCGGGCGGCTGCTCGCCGCGTACGAAGTAGGCGTAGTCGCGGGCCCGTACGCCGATCCACGCCACATGCCGCAGCCGCGCTGTCGGCTCGCGCCGTACACCGAGCGCGTCGGCGATGTCCTGGCCGTGCGCCCAGGTCTCCATCAGGCGCGCGGTGGCCATCGACGGCGCGCTCATCGGCGGCCCGTACCAGGGGAAACGCGCACCGGCGGGCAGGGAGCGCAGCGCCTCCTGGAGCCGTTCGCGGCCGTCGCGCCAGCGGGCGAGGAGCCGGCCGGGCGGCAGTACGGCGCCGGCCTCGGCACCCTCGTCCACGAAGGTCTTCGGAGCGCTGAGCGCCTTCGCGGCCTCGTCGGCGAAGGCCTTCTCGTCGGTGACGGCGAGGAGGGTCGCGGTGTCGGTCCAGGCGAGATGGGCGATCTGATGGGCGACGGTCCAGCCCGCCGCAGGGGTCGCGAGCGACCAGTTCGTGTCGTCCAACTCGACGACGAGCCGGTCGAGTTCCTCGCTCTCGCTGCGCAGATCGTCGAGGATGGGCGCGGCAGGGTCGGACACGGGATGCGCTCCGATCGGGCTCTCGGGACACGGCGTCGTACGTGTCCCGGAGCATGGCAGCGCCCGGATAAACAAGCAAGCGTGCTTGGTTTACTTCTTGCCGCTTTCCGGGCCCGTGGGCGCGGCCTCGGGCCGGGCCTTCCGGGCGCTCCTGACGGCGGCCAGTCTCGTCCGCGCCGCCTCGCGCTCGGCCTTCTGCGCCTCGCGCCGACCCGCCTGCGTCCGGACCGCGCCGATGCTCGCCGCGATGACCAGCGTGATCGCCAGCGCGTCGGTGAAGGTCAGGCTCTGGTGCAGGACGAGGAAGCCGGCCATCGCCGCGACGGCCGGTTCGATACTCATCAGGATCGCGAACGTCGGCGCGGGCAGCCGCCGCAGGGCGAGCAGTTCCAGGGTGTACGGCAGGACGGACGACATCAGCGCCACCACGAGCCCGAGCCCGATCGTGGACGGCACCAGCAGCTTCGAGCCGGCCTCCAGGATGCCCAGCGGCAGGGTCAGCACGGCACCGAAGGCCATGGCGAGCGCGAGCCCGTCGGCCTGCGGGAAGCGCTGCCCGACGCGGGCGCTGAAGATGATGTACGTCGCCCACATCACCCCCGCCGCGACGGCGAACGCGGCGCCCACGGGGTCGAGCCGGTCGAACCCGCCACCGCTCAGCAGCAGCACACCACCGAGCGCGAGCCCGGCCCACAGGAGGTTGCCGAGCCTGCGCGAGACGATCACGGAGAGAGCGAGCGGCCCGAGGACCTCCAGGGTCACGGCGGCGCCCAGCGGGATGCGGTCGGCGGCCTGGTAGAAGAGGAGGTTCATCGCCGCCAGCACGGCCCCGAAGACGAGCACGGTTCCCCAGTCGGCACGCGAGTGACCGCGGACCCTGGGCCGGCAGATCACGAGCAGGACGACGGCGGCGAGCACGAGCCGCAGGGTCACCACGCCGACGACCCCGGCCCGCGGCATCAACAGCACGGCGACGGCGGCGCCCCACTGCACGGAGAGCACCCCACTGACGACAAGCACCACGGGCCCGAGCGCCGGCCGCGCCCCCTCCCCGGGCACCCCACCGCCCAGGGCCCCCACGGCCTCCGGGGTCGCTCCGGCACCCGCGACCACGGCACGCGGCTCATCCACCGGGGACCTCCTCCACATCATTCAGGGCAACACAATGGACCATTCGATCTAACATACTGCACTCGGCGGTATGCCCGCCGAACTGGTCGGGCCGGGCTCGACCGGGCAGATCCGGTGGCGGCGCCCCCTCAGTCCAGCGCCTCCGCCAGGACCTCCGCCAGGTGCCTCGCGCCGCCGTCCGCCAGTTGGTCCAGTTGCGTACGGCACGAGTAGCCGTCCGCCAGCAGCTCCGTGCCTTCCGCCGCCGAGCGGACCGCGGGCAGCAACTGGTCCTCCGCGCAGGCCGCCGAGACCTCGTAGTGGCCCTTCTCGAAGCCGAAGTTGCCCGCCAGGCCGCAGCAGCCGCCACTCAACTCGCCTGTCAGGCCCGCCCGTTCGCGTAGGCGGCGTTCCGAGGCGTCGCCGAGGATCGCGTGCTGGTGGCAGTGGGTCTGGCCCGCGACCGGGCGGTTCACGCGGGGTGGCCGCCAGTCGGGGGCGCACTCCTCCAGGGTCTGGGCGAAGGTGCGTACCGACGCGGCGAGGCGGGCCGCGCGGGGGTCGTCCGCGAGGAGTTCCGGCAGGTCGGTCTTGAGCGCGGCGGCGCAGCTCGGTTCCAGGACGAGGACCGGCAGGCCCGTGTCGAGCAGCGGTTCGAGCCGGTCCAGGGTGGTGCGCATCACGGCACGGGCCTGGTCGAGCTGGCCCGTGGAGACGTACGTCAGGCCGCAGCACACCGTGCCCGGCGGCAGGGTGAAACCCACCCCGGCCGCGTCCAGGACCTGTACCGCCGCCCGCCCCACCGACGGCGACAGGTGCTCCGTGAAGGTGTCCGGCCACAGCACCACCGCCGGGTCGCCTCCCCGCTCCCGCCGCTGCCCCCGCAGCCAGCGGGTGAACGTACGCGGCGCCAGACGCGGGATCGAGCGCTCGGGGGCGATGCCGCCCAGGCGCTTGGCCAGCGCGGCGGCTCCCGGCACCCGTACCGCCGCGTTCAGCAGGCGCGCGAAGGGCGCGGCGGCGCGGAGCCAGCGCGGCAGCCGCCCCATCGCGTAGTGCGCGGCGGGCCGACGCCGGCCCGCGTAGTGGTGGTGCAGGAACTCCGCCTTGTACGTGGCCATGTCGACCCCCACCGGGCAGTCGCTGCGGCAGCCCTTGCAGGACAGGCAGAGGTCGAGCGCGTCCTTGACCTCGGTCGAGCGCCAGCCGTCCGTGACGATCTCGCCGGCGAGCATCTCGTGCAGCAGCCGGGCACGTCCGCGCGTGGAGTGCTGTTCGTCGCCGGTCGCGCGGAACGACGGGCACATCACCCCCGCCCCCGAACTCGGCCCCTCCACCCGGCACTTGGCGACTCCCACACAGCGCCGCACGGCCGCCGAGAAGTCACCGCCCACCACGCCGTCCGCCTCGCCGTCGTGCGGGTAGGCGAAGGCGACGTCGACACGCCCGCGCGGCAGGACCTCGAAGCGCAGGTTCTCGTCCAGCCTGGCGGGCCGCGCGATCGAACCGGGGTTCAGGCCCCCAGCCGGGTCCCACACGTCCTTGAACCGCCCGAAGAGACCGGTCAGTTCGACCCCGTACATGGTCGGCAGCAGCTCGGAGCGCGCCAGCCCGTCACCGTGTTCGCCGGAGAGCGAGCCGCCGTGCGCGACGACGAGCCGGGCCACGTCCTCGGAGAAGCGGCGGAAGCGCCGTACGCCGTCGGTGCTCAACAGGTCGAAGTCGATGCGGACATGGATGCAGCCGTCGCCGAAGTGCCCGTACGGTGTGCCCCGCAGCCCGTGCTCGGCGAGCAGCGCGCGGAACTCCCGGAGGTACGCGCCGAGTCGGGCGGGCGGTACGGCGCAGTCCTCCCAGCCCGGCCACGCCTCGCCGCCGTCGGCGCTGCGCGTCGCGGTGCCCGACGCGTCCTCCCGTACCCGCCACAGGGCCCGCACCCCGGTCGGGTCCGTCACGACCGTGCCGTCCAGGGCGTCCGCCGCGCGCATGATCCGCTCGGCGTGCGCGCGGGCCTCGGCGACGGTGGCCCCGCCGGTCTCCACGAAGAGCCAGGCTCCGCCGCGCGGCAGATCGTGCGGGCCGGGGACGAGGTCGTCGGCCATGCCCTCGACGGTCAGCGGGTGGTACGGCAGCAGCCCGGCCGCAGCCTCGGCCGCCGCGCTCTCGTCGGGGTAGCCGAGGACCGCGAGCACCCGCACGGGCGGCGATTCGACCAGCCGTACGACGGCTTCCGTGACGACGCCGAGCGTGCCCTCGCTGCCGCAGAAGGCGCGGGCGAGGTCGGTGCCGTTCTCGGGGAGCAGCGCGTCGATCGCGTAACCGGAGATACGGCGCGGCAGGCCCGTGGGGTAACCGGTGCGCAGGAGCGCGAGGTTGGACTCCACGAGGGGGCGCAGGCCGGTGGGGGCGCCGTCCCAGCCCCGGCCGAGCCGCAGGGCGTCGCCGCCGTACGTCGTGACCGACAGCTCGTGGACGTTGTCGGCGGTCGTCCCCCACGCGACGGAGTGCGACCCGCACGAGTTGTTGCCGATCATGCCCCCGATCGTGCAGCGGCTGTGCGTGGACGGGTCGGGCCCGAAGGTCAGCCCGTGCGGTGCGACGGTGTCGCGCAGCCGGTCGAGAACGACCCCGGGCTGCACGACGGCGGTACGCGCCCCGGCGTCGACCGACACGATCGAGCGAAGATGCCGGGTGAGATCGAGGACGACTCCGATGCCCGTCGCGTTCCCCGCGATCGAGGTCCCGCCGCCGCGTGGCACGACGGGCACGCCGTGCGTGCGGCACACGTCGAGGGCCGCCGCGACGTCCGCCGCGTCACGGGGGGAGACGACGCCGACGGGAACGCGGCGGTAGTTGGACGCGTCCATGGTGACCAGGGCGCGGGCGGCGGAACCGAAGTCCACGTCCCCGCGGACGGCGTCGGACAGGTCTCTGGCGAGGGCGGTCGTCGCCGCCGTGGTCGCCGCGGTGTCCGCCGCTTTCGCAGGTGCCGTACGCATCGCCGTTTCCCGCTTCCCGTGCCGCTCCCGGTGCTCAGCCATTCCCCCAGGATGCCCCGCCGGAGGCATCTCACGACGTGAACCACTCCCCTGACGGCCGGCGGAAAACGTCTAGGCTGCCGCCCGTGGCCGATATTCAGATTCCCGCTGACATCAAGCCCGCCGACGGTCGATTCGGCGCTGGCCCCTCCAAGGTGCGTACGGAGGCGGTCGACGCACTGGCCGCCACCGGTACCTCTCTCCTCGGCACCTCCCACCGCCAGGCCCCGGTGAAGAACCTGGTCGGCGCGGTACGCGACGGTGTACGCGAGCTCTTCCAGCTCCCCGAGGGCTACGAGGTGATCCTGGGCAACGGCGGCTCCACCGCCTTCTGGGACATCGCGACGCACGGTCTGATCGAGAACAAGTCGCAGCACCTGAGCTTCGGCGAGTTCTCTTCGAAGTTCGCGAAGGCGTCGAAGCTCGCGCCCTGGCTGGCCGAGCCGACCGTCATCTCCGCCGATCCGGGCAGCCACCCGGACCCGGCGGCCGAGGCGGGCGTGGACGTCTACGCGCTCACGCACAACGAGACCTCCACCGGTGTCGCCGCGCCCGTCAAGCGCGTCGCGGGCGCCGACGAGGGCGCGCTCGTGCTGGTCGACGCCACCTCGGGCGCGGGCGGCCTGCCGGTCGACATCGCCGAGACCGACGTCTACTACTTCGCCCCGCAGAAGTCCTTCGCCTCCGACGGCGGCCTGTGGATCGGCGTCTTCTCGCCGGCCGCGCTGGAGCGCGCCGCGCGCGTGCACGGCTCGGGCCGGCACGTGCCGGAGTTCTTCTCGCTGCCGACGGCGATCGACAACTCGCTGAAGAACCAGACGTACAACACCCCGGCGCTCGCCACGCTCTTCCTGCTGAACGAGCAGCTGACCTGGCTGAACACCCAGGGCGGCCTCGACTGGTCGACCGCCCGCACGGCCACCTCGGCGCGCACGCTGTACGGCTGGGCCGAGTCGTCCAAGTACGCGACCCCGTTCGTGGTCGACCCGGGGCAGCGCTCGCAGGTCATCGGCACGATCGACTTCGCGGACGAGATCGACGCGGCGGCGGTCGCCAAGGTCCTGCGCGCCAACGGCATCGTGGACACGGAGCCGTACCGCAAGCTGGGCCGGAACCAGCTGCGGGTGGCGATGTTCCCGGCGATCGACCCGGCGGACGTCGAGGCGCTGACGGCGTGCGTCGACTTCGTGATCGACAAGCTCTGATCGGTCCACCCCGACGCCGACCGGCCCCGCCCCCGTCACGGGAGCGGGGCCGTCACTCTTCCGCGTGAGGGATCGCGCTCACGACGTATCGGGCCCTCGCGGCCTACGATGATGGTCTCGACACCAGCCATCTGGAGGCCCGCATGTCTGCCGCAGCAGCTGAGCCCCCCTGGGACGGCCCGCCGGAGTCACTGCTTGAGACCGCCGACAGTCTCACGGAGCAGCACCCCGGCTACCGCGTCGAGATCATCGGAGGCGTCATCACCGTGGCCCCACCCCCGGACGGCGACCACGCATCGATCCTGACCGACCTGGTGATTCCCTTCGCGCTCGCCGGTCTACACGGCCCGGAGTCGAAGGTCCTCCAGAACATCGGACTGTGGCTACCCACCGGTCCGGATGACTTCGTCATCCCTGACCTGGCCGTCGTCGACGCCGACTACAAGGACCACGTCACCAAGTACAAGTGCTACGACCCGGTGATCTTCCGTCTCGTACTCGAAGTCACGTCCAGCAACTATCAGCAGGACTTGCGGAACAAGGTCGCCGCCTACGCCGATGCGCAGATTCCCGTTTACGTGATCGTCGACAGAAAGCACAAGCGTCTGCATGTGCTGACGGACCCATCCTCCGGCGACTACCAAAATCACCGGATCCATGCCCCGGGCGAGCGGGTCGTCCTCCCCGACTCCATCGGCGCCGAGGTGAAACTCGATGTGTCGGCGCTGCTGATGCTCGGGAAGTCGACAGACTCCCACTGAGCGCACCCGGTCTCACCTACTCAGCCGCTGGAATCTCCGTACCGCCAGCGGTGCGAACACCAGCGTGATCGCCGCCGGCCAGGCCACCGACAGCAGCAGCGCGTGTTCCTCCGGCCAACTGCCGCCGTTCGCCACCGGGTTGCCGAACAGTTCGCGGGTCGCCGTCACCGTCGCCGAGACCGGGTTCCAGGCCGCGACCACGCCCAGCCAGTCCGGCATCAGGGACGGGGCCACGAAGACGCTGGAGATCATCGTCAGGGGGAAGGCGACGACGAAGAGGTTGCCGGCCTGTTCCGGGCCCGGGACCAGCAGGCCGAGCCAGACTCCCACCCAGATCAGCGAGAAGCGCAGCAGCAGGAGCAGGCCGAAGGCCGACAGGGCGGCGAGCAGGCCCGCGTCCGCGCGCCAGCCGATCAGCAGGGCCGTGAGCGCGAGGATCGCCAGTTCCGCGCACGCGGTGATCATGTCGCCGACGCCGCGCCCCGTGACCACCGCCGACGGCGCCATCGGCATCGAACGGAAACGGTCGTTGACGCCCTTGCTGGAGTCGGTGACGAAGGCGACCGCCGTGTTGATGAAGCCGAAGGCCATCGTCATCGCGAACATGCCCGGCATCAGGAACTCGCGGTAGTCCCCACCGCCCGGGACCTTCATGGCGCTGCCGAAGACATAGCCGTAGAGCAGTACGGAGACGACCGGGAAGCCCAGCATCCAGAGGATGTAGACGGGTTGGCGCCGGTAGTGGGTCAGACTGCGGCGTACCAGATTCCAGCAGTCGGCCAGCGCCCAGTAGGCGCGGCCGTGGTCGCCCTCCGGGGTGAGACCGATCCGCGCGCTCATGCCGCGACCTCCGTCTTCCGGGGCGCCGTCGCCACTTCCGTACGGTGACCCGTCAGCCGCAGGAACACGTCGTCCAGGCTCGGCCTGCGCAGGCCGATGTCCTCCACCGCGATCCCCCGGTCCCGCAGCTCCCGCGCCACCTCCGTCAGCGCGGCCACCCGGTCGGTGACCGGCGCGTGCACCCGGCGCGCCTCGGGGTCCGTGCCGGGCGGCGCGCTCGCGACGCGGGCCACCACCTCGGCCGCCGCCGGGAGTTCGTGACTCTCGTGAACGACGACCTCGATCAGGTCGCCGCCCACGGTGTTCTTCAGCTCGGCCGGGGTGTCGTCGGCGATCGCCCGGCCCTGGTCGATGACCGTGATGTGTGAGGCGAGCTTGTCGGCCTCGTCCAGATACTGGG
This sequence comes from Streptomyces sp. NPDC051217, assembly GCF_044455465.1. Taxonomy (NCBI): domain Bacteria; kingdom Bacillati; phylum Actinomycetota; class Actinomycetes; order Kitasatosporales; family Streptomycetaceae; genus Streptomyces; species Streptomyces sp. NPDC051217. The sequence continues at coordinate 223,492 of NZ_JBITEV010000011.1, read as the reverse complement.
TCGTGAGCAGCACCGTCGTACCGTTCGCGACCAGCGCCCGCACCGCGTCCCAGACCTCGCCGCGCCCGCGCGGGTCGAGCCCGGTGGTCGGCTCATCGAGGAACAGGACCCGTGGCGCGAGGATCATCGACGCGGCGAGGTCGAGCCGGCGCCGCATGCCGCCGCTGTACCCGCCCACACCCTTGTCCGCCGCTTCGACCAGGTCGAACCGTTCCAGCAGTTCGCCGGCGCGCAGCGCGGCCCGCCGCCCGCCGAGGTGGAAGAGACGGCCGAACATCTCCAGGTTCTGCCGGCCGGTGAGGATCTCGTCCACCGCCGCGTACTGCCCGGTGAGCCCGATCAGGCTCCGGACCGTGCGCGGGTCGCGGCTCACGTCGACCCCGGCGACCGTGGCGCGCCCGCCGTCGAGCTTGAGCAGCGTGGCGAGTGCGCGGACGGCGGTGGTCTTGCCGGCGCCGTTCGGGCCGAGGAGCCCGTGCACGGTTCCGGTGCGTACGGCGAGGTCGAAGCCGTCGAGGGCGTACGTGTCCCCGTACCGCTTCCGGATCGCTTCGGCACGTACGGCGTATTCGGTCACTGCTCCTCCAAGGAACTGAGTACGGTGTACCCGCAGAGCGTACACAGTACCCAATTAATGGCGAGCCGATTAGGCTGAAGCCATGACGACGACGGACAGCAGCGGCAGCGGAGACGTCTCACGCAGCCTGGAACTCCTCTGGGGCACCGGGGAGCGCGCGACCCGCGGCCCGAAACCGGGGCTCACGCTCGACCGGATCGTCACGGCGGCCGTCGAACTCGCGGACGCCGAGGGGCTCGCGGCGGTCTCGATGCGCAGACTCTCCACGGAACTGGGCGCGGGAACGATGTCGCTCTACCGCCATGTCCCCGGCCGGGCCGAGCTGGTGGACCTGATGCTGGACCGCGTACAGGGCGAGACCGCCCAGCCGTCCGAGCCTGCCGCTTCAGCTCCCGGCTGGCGCAAGACCGTCGAAACGGCCGCCCGCGGGGAACTCGCCCTCTACCAGGCCCACCCCTGGCTCCTCTCCGTCAACCAGACCAGGCCCGTCCTCGGCCCCGGCGCGGTCGGCGGCATGGAGACGATGCTCGCCGGGATCAAGGACATGGGTCTGAGCGACCCGGAGCTGATCTCCGTGATGATCATGGTCAGCGGATACGTCTCGGGGGTCGCCCGTACCCAGGTGCACGCGGTCGAGGCGCGGCGGACGAGCGGCATCAGCGACGACGAGTTCTGGCAGGCGCAGGAGCCGGTCCTGACGGCGGTGATGACCAGCGGGCGCTACCCGCTGATGGCAGGGCTGTCGGCGGAGGCGTTCGGCCCCGACTTCGACCACTTCGAGTTCGGTCTCCAGCGCCTGCTCGACGGCCTGGAGGTGCTGGTCCAGCAGCGCACAAGGCCGTAGGTCATCTCCGCGGAGTCCCGCCCGAGGCGGTACGTCAGTCGCTGCCCCGCCGGCGTCTGAAGCCGAGGAACAGCACGGCGGCGCCGACGAGCACCACCGCGCCGATCGTCAGATTCCCGCCGTCGGCCCCGACGCCGTCCTCACCCGCGCTGCCGTTCCCCGCGCTCCCGCCGCCCCCGGACGAGCCGCCGCCCCCTTCGACGTCGACACGCTCGACCTCGCTGCCCGTGCCCTCCGTGCCGAACATCAGGGCCGAACCGTCCAGGGTGTACGACACCGACTCCGCCTGCCCCTGGACCGGGGCCCGGACGCGGTGGTCGGCGCCGAGGCGGCCGTTCTTCCAGGCGTAACCGCGTGCGCTGAAGTACGAGCGCAGCACCAGCTCCTTGCCGTCCGGCGAGAACGCGCCGTCGGTCACCCACGGCACCTCGCCGACGCGTGTGAAGGTGTTCGTGCCGCCGGGGGTCAGCTTCGCCGGCCCTTCGTAGAGGCCGCCTCCGTCCTCGTTCTTCGAGGCGATGTAGACGCGGCCGGTGGTGGGGTGGACCATCAGCGCCTCGGCGTCGCGCGGGCCGTCCGCGTACTTCACGGTGAACTGCGTCGCGTCGACCGTCGCGTCCGCGAGCCGCTCCGGCTCGGGGAAGCGGTAGATCCAGACGTGCTCCCAGCTGCCGTTGAGGTTGTCGCCGATGTCACCGACGTAGATGTTCCCGTCGGCGCCGACGGAGATCGCCTCCATGTCGCGGGGCTCGCCGACCCCGCGCATGGTGATCGTCGCGACGGTCTCGCCGGTCCGCGAGTCGACGCCGAAGACGCGGGGCTCGTCCTGGTCGTTGTGGGTCCAGTAGACGCCGGGGTGCGCGCGGCTGGCGGCCAGCCCGCTGGACTCGGTGATCCGCGGGTCGGTCGTCCGGAAGCTCCGGTCGGGGTCGGCGGCGGACCCGGCGGGGGCCCCCGGGACTGCCGCGCCCGCGGGCACCGCGGCCCCCGCGGGCACCAGGACGAGCACCGCCGCCACGAGGGCCGACCGGACGGGACCGAGACGCGGAGACGGACGCATGACCTTGACCATGGCCCAAGACTGCCACCTTCCCGGGCCCGGCTCGGTCGGTCCCGGGCGATCGTGGATGATGTCCCGATGCGTTTCATGTTCGTCGGCGACTCGATGACCATCGGCCGCGCAGGCGACTTCACCTGGCGCTACCGGATGTGGCAGCACCTGAACGCGTCGTACGACAGCCCGTATTCGATCGTCGGCCCGCGCACCGGCCTGTACGACACCCACGCCGACGCCCCGGTCTCGCACGCGTACGGCGCCCCCGACTTCCCCTCGCGGGCGTGGGGGCACCTCGCGGGCTGGGGCGAGGGGTGGCAGCACATGGCGCCGGTGATCCGCGAGGCGGTCGCCGCGCACCGCGCGGACGTCCTGCTCGTCTCGCTGGGTCTGATAGACCTCGGCTTCTACACGGACAGCGAGCGAACGGCCCTGTACGCACGGGAGTTCATCGCCGAGGCGCGGGCGGCGAACCCGCGCGTCCGGTTCGTCCTGCTGCCCGTCATACCCAACGTCCGTGCCGGGACGGACCCGGCGTTCGCCGCCGAGGTCGACCGTTTCAACGACCTGCTGGCCAAGGCGGTCGCCGATCTGGACGACCCGGCCTCGCCCCTGCTGCCGGCCACCCGCCCGGCGTCGTACGACGTCGGCCGGGACACCTACGACGGGACGCACCCCGGCCCTTCTGGTGAGCACCTGCTCGCCGGCGCGTTCGCCGACGCGATGCACCAGGCATGGGGGCTGGGCGCGCCATATGCCCTCACATCGGGGCGAGTTGGGGATCGAGCGGCGCTCGGCTGAGCCGCGTCACCCCCGCCCCGGCGGCCTCCCGCACCCACCGCAGACCGCCGGCCCCGGCTCGTCGTTCAGCCGCCCGCACTCCTCGCAGACCAGATCCAGCATGCAGGGCGGCTCACCGCCCTCGTCACGCTCGTCCCCGCCGCCGGCCATCGCCGCACCACCCCCACCACTCGCCGTCGCCCTCACGCTCACCCCAACGTAAGCCCCGTACCCCGCCCCGGGCGCCCCGGAATCGAGGTCTTGCTTCGAGCGCGCTCGAAGGCGTTGGCTGTTGAGCCATGAAGTACACGCAGCTCGGACGCACCGGACTCAAAGTCAGCCGACTCGTCCTCGGCACCATGAACTTCGGACCTCACACCAACGAGGCCGACAGCCACGCCCTCATGGATGACGCCCTCGGCGCCGGTATCAACTTCTTCGACACCGCCAACGTCTACGGCGGGGGCGAGAACAAGGGCCGTACGGAGGAGATCCTCGGCACCTGGTTCGCGCAGGGCGGCGGCCGTCGCGACAAGGTCGTGCTCGCCACCAAGGTGTACGGCAACATGGCGGCCGGGGGCGACGCGTGGCCCAACCACGACAAGCTGTCGGCCCTCAACATCCGCCGCGCGGTGGACGCCAGCCTCAAGCGGCTCCAGACCGACCACATCGATCTCTACCAGTTCCACCACATCGACCGTGCCACCCCGGTCGAGGAGATCTGGCAGGCCATAGACACCCTGATACAGCAGGGCAAGATCCTCTACGCCGGTTCGTCGAACTTCCCCGGCTGGAAGATCGCCCAGACCAACGAGACCGCCCGCCGCCTGGGCTCGTACGGCCTGGTCAGCGAGCAGTGCCTGTACAACCTCGCCGAGCGCCGCGCCGAGATGGAGGTCATCCCGGCCGCGCAGGAGTACGGCCTCGGGGTCATCCCCTGGTCGCCGCTCCACGGCGGGCTCCTCGGTGGCGCGATCCGCAAGGAGCGCGAGGGCGGCACCGGGAAGCGTTCGAGCGACCGGCTCGCCGACACGAAGATCCGTGAGCAGGTGCAGGCGTACGAGGACCTGCTCGCCAAGCACGGCATCGAGCCGGGAGAGGCGGCGCTGGCCTGGCTGCTCACCCGTCCCGGCGTGACGGGCCCGATCGTCGGCCCGCGCACCGCCGAGCAGCTGGAGTCCGCGCTGCGCGGGGTCGAGCTGGAGCTGTCGGACGAGGTGCTGGCGTCCCTGGAGGAGATCTTCCCGGGTACGGGGCCGTCGCCGGAGGCATTCGCCTGGTAGCGGGCGCAGGGCTCGCCGAGTCCTGATCGCCGGACGGGCAGCACCGAGGCCCGTCCGGCACGGGCTCCAGGGCCTGTCCGGCGGATCTTCGCCCCCACGAAGATCCGCCGGACAGGCCCTTAGCCGAACGCCGCCGTCACGGCGACGATCACGAACATCAGCACCAGCGCGGCGGCCATGATCCGGTTACGGGTTTTGGGGTCCACACGTCGAGGTTAACGGCCGTCGGTGCCCGGCTCGGCGGCGGGCTTCGTCCCCGGCCCCACGCCCGCCTTCGCCGTCGGGAAGCGCACCAGCGTCTCGTAGCGCGGCTGGGCGCCCCGTACCCCGTCCACGGGCAGCCTGCTCCGTACGAGCGCCAGCTCACCGACCTCCCAGGGCGTGCCCTCGAAGCCGTCGAGTGCGTTCGCGTACGGGACCAGATCGGTCTCCGTCCGCGTGCGCGCGACGGTCAGATGCGGCCGGTAGGCGCGGTGTTCCTCCATCGGTACGCCCGTGCGGCGCGCCGCGGCGTCCGCGCGCTCCGCCAGGCGCCGCAGCTCCGCGATACCCCCGGCGGCGCCGGCCCACAGGGCGCGCCCGCCGAAGTGCCCGCCGCCGTGGAGGCGCAGCGAGAACGCGTCCGTACGGTTCGCGGCCCGCTCCAGGCGCTCGGTCAGTTCGGGCACCAGCCCGTCGTCCACCTCGCCCATGAAGGCGAGTGTGAAGTGCCACCCCTCCTGGCCGGTCCACCGCAGCCCGTCGGCTCCGGGGAGCCCCCGGAGCCGTTCGTCGAGGGCCACGGCGAGTTCGTCGGCGGCCTGGGCGGGCGGCAGTACGGCGGCGAAGAGACGCATGCGGGAAGTCTGGCATCCCGCCGCGCCCCGGCACCATCGACTTACGTCGACGCACGCCGCCCGGCGCTCACGCCGCCGTCGCCAGCCGCTCCCGCTGGACGAACGTCACGCGCGGGCGCCCCCGCTCCATGTCGATCTTGACGCGCAGGCCGCCCGCCCGCGCGAGCATCACGCCCACGCCCACCGCCGCCAGCGCGGCGACCGCGCCGCCGGCCGCGAAGCCGACCCTGGGACCGTAGGTGTCGGTGACCCAGCCGACGACCGGGGCGCCCAGCGGCGTACCGCCCGTGAAGACCATCATGAACAGGGCCATCACCCGGCCGCGCATGGCCGGGTCGGTGGTCATCTGGATGCTGGAGTTGGCGGTGACGTTGACCGTCAGTCCGAACATGCCGACCGGTACGAGCAGCGCGGCGAAGATCCAGAACGTCGGTACGAAGGCGGTCACGATCTCCAGCACACCGAAGAGGATCGCCGCGGCCACCAGCAGCCGCATCCGGGAGCTGCCCCGGCGCGCGGCGAGCAGGGCGCCGATCAGGGAGCCGACCGCCATCAGGCTGTTGAGCAGCCCGTACGTACCGGCGCCCGCGTGGAAGACGTCGTCCGCGAAGGCGGAGAGCCAGATCGGGAAATTGAAGCCGAACGTGCCGATGAAGCCGACCAGCACGATCGGCCAGATCAGTTCGGGCCGCCCGGCGACGTAACGCAGCCCTTCCCGCAGCTGCCCCTTGCCGCGCGGGGTGCGCTCGACCCGGTGGAGCTCGGAGGTGCGCATCAGCAGCAGGACGGTGAGCGGCGCGATGAAGGAGAGTCCGTTGAGGAGGAAGGCGTAGCCGCTGCCGACGGCGGTGATCAGCACGCCGGCGACGGCCGGGCCCACGAGCCGGGCGGACTGGAAGTTGGCGGAGTTCAGACTGACGGCGTTACGCAGTTGGTCGGGGCCGACCATCTCGTGCACGAACGACTGCCGCGCCGGGTTGTCGACCACCGTGACCAGGCCGAGTACGAAGGCCGTGGCGTACACATGCCAGACCTGGACATGGCCGGTGAGAGTGAGGGCGGCGAGTGCGAGGCCGGTGATTCCCATGGCGGCCTGGGTGCCGAGCAGCAGGGTGCGCTTGTTGCACCGGTCGGCGATGACGCCGCCGTACAGACCGAAGAGCAGCATCGGCAGGAATTGCAGGGCCGTGGTGATACCGACGGCCGTGGAGGAGCCGGTGAGGGTGAGCACCAGCCAGTCCTGGGCGATGCGCTGCATCCAGGTGCCGGTGTTCGAGACGACCTGTCCGGTGGCGAAGAGCCGGTAGTTACGGATCCTCAGCGAGCTGAACATGCTCGTACCGGTCTGTGCGGGCTGTGCGGGCTGTTCAATGGGGTCGGGGGTGGGCGGTGCGGGGGCGGAGTCTGCTCCGGATCCCGTACTCAAAGTCGGTTCGCCTCCTCGGCGCGGACGGCGTTCTTCTGCGGATACGTACGCGTACTTCCTCAGGTGTACGTGCCGGTGGCGGACAGCGCGCCGCCGTTCACCGGCCCGGGTCGGGGCGGTTACAGATGTGCGAGCTTCTCCAGCACCGGCGCGGCGGCGCGGAGCTTGGCCCATTCGTCCTCGTCCAGCCCTTCCGCCATTGCGGTGAGCCAGGCGTTCCGCTTGCGGCGGCTCTCTTCGAGCATGGCCTCGGCCGTCTCGGTCGACGTGACAACTTTCTGTCTGCGGTCGTCGGGGTGCGGGTCGAGCCGGACGAGTCCCTTGGCTTCGAGCAGAGCCACGATGCGCGTCATCGACGGCGGCTGTACGTGCTCCTTGCGGGCCAGCTCGCCGGGTGTGGCGGACCCGCAGCGGGCGAGGGTGCCGAGCACCGACATCTCGGTCGGACTCAGGGTCTCGTCGACACGCTGGTGCTTGAGGCGCCGGCCCAGCCGCATGACGGCCGAGCGGAGTGCGTTCACGGCGTCCGCGTCGTCGCCGTGGGTGAGATCAGCCATGTTCCTTAGCGTAACTCATTACCTATGCTAAGGAAAACCCAGGGCACCCCCTCCCCCACTCCCCCACCAGGACGCACAGATCCCACACATCAGCTCAGGTGGCTCACTCGAACGAGTGAGGAAAGCACGGAAAGTCACTCAACGCCCGGCGCCCGCCCCCGACCCTGGTCTGCATGGGATCGACAGTGCTCAGCCTGCGGATAGACGGTGAGCTGCTGGACCGGCTTCGGCAGCACGCCGCCAGACGCGGAATGAGCGTCCAGGACTACGTGGTCGGGACGCTCACGCGCGACGATTTCGACGAGCGCTTCAGGGCGTCCGTCGACGAGACGGAGAGGTTCTACGGCGCCGCGTAGCACCCACCTCCCGACACGCGGTGCCGGTGCGCGGGCGCGGCCGTCAGGTCAGGCCCAGCGCCGGCATCGCGTAGTAGAAGACGAACACCGCCGACACGACGTACATCACCACCGGCACCTCGCGGCCCCGGCCCGCCACCAGCCGCAGCAGGCTGAAGGTGATGAAGCCGATACCGATGCCGTTGGTGATCGAGTACGTGAACGGCATCGTCACCATCGCCAGGAACGCGGGGACGGCGACGGTGTAGTCGTTCCAGTCGATGTCCCTGATCGACCCGGCGAGAATCAGGAAGCCGACCGCCACCAGCGCGGGCGTCGCCGCCTGGGACGGGACCATCGTCGCGATCGGTGTGAGGAACAGCGCGAGCCCGAAGAGCGCGCCCGTCACGACGGACGCCAGTCCGGTCCTCGCCCCCTCGCCGACACCGGCCGTGGACTCCACGAAGCAGGTGGTGGCGGAGGACGAGGTCGCGCCGCCGGACGCGACGGCGATGCCGTCCACGAACAGCACCCGGTTGATACCGGGCAGCCGCCCCTTCTCGTCCATCAGCTTCGCCTCGTCGCCGACGCCCAGGATCGTGCCCATCGCGTCGAAGAAGGTCGACAGCAGAACGGTGAAGACGAAGAGGATGCCGGTGATGACGCCGACCTTCCCGAAGCCGCCGAAGAGACTGAACTCGCCGACCAGTCCGAAGTCCGGTCCTGCCACGGGGTTGCCCGGCCACTTCGGGGTCGTCAGGCCCCAGCTCGGCACATCGGCGACCGCCTCCACGACGAGCGCGACGGCCGTCATCGTCACGATGGAGATCAGGATCGCACCGGACACCTTGCGGATGATCAGCGCGAGCGTGAGCAGCGTGCCGAGCGCGAAGACCAGCACGGGCCAGCCGCCCAGATGGCCGCCCGAGCCGAGCTGGAGCGGCACGGTGGTGTGGGCGGCGTCCGGGATACGGGTGACGAAGCCGGAGTCGACCAGGCCGATCAGCAGGATGAAGAGACCGATACCGATGGCGATGCCCTTGCGCAGGCTCGCCGGTACGGCGTTCATCACCCGTTCACGCAGCCCGGTCGCGACCAGCAGCATGACAAGGAAGCCGGCCAGGACGACCATGCCCATCGCGTCGGCCCAGCTCATCCTGGGGGCGAGCTGGAGGGCGACGACCGTGTTGATGCCGAGCCCGGCGGCGAGCGCGATCGGTACGTTGCCGACGACGCCCATCAGGAGGGTGGCGAAGGCGGCGGTCAGGACGGTGGCGGTGACCAGCTGGCCGCTGTCGAGCTGGTGGCCGTGGATGTCTTTCGCGCTGCCGAGGATGATCGGGTTCAGCACGATGATGTAGGCCATCGCGAAGAAGGTCGCGAAGCCTCCGCGCACCTCGCGGGCGACGGTGGAACCGCGCTCCGAGATCTTGAAGAAGCGGTCGATGGCGACCGGAGCCGCGGCCGTGTCCGGGGAGGGCATGCGCAACCTCAGTCGTCGTGATCATGGGATGTTCGAACGAACGGAACTGGCCATTCGCAAAACCGTTTCAGTATGAACAGAGTGGCCGATGATCGCTATCTCCGCGCGTAGAGTCCTGCGACGACACCCGATGAGCAGTGCACGGACCGCCGCATAGACTGACGTCATGGCGAAGTGGACCCCGACGCATGAGGCACCCGAGCCCCTGGAGGGGCCGGTCGTCCCGACCATCGTCGGCGGCACCGTCATCTGGTTCGTCCTCTTCCTTGTGCAACTCCCCTTCTACGGCTGGTTCGACGACCACGGCCACACCTGGTGGGTCTGGACCTGTCTCGCCGGTGGCGGGCTCGGCCTGATCGGTGTCTGGTACGTCCGCAGGCGTGACGCCGCCATCAAGCGCGCGGCGGCGGACGGAACCCACGGCGCGTAATGCCATGGGTGGACTTCCGGTCCCACCTCTCGTACCTCGGTCGGATCTTCGGGCCCTCCTGCGGGTGAACGCCCCCTTCCGGCCGTAACGTCGGTCTCATGACTCAGCGGGCGAAGATCGACACCGGCGACGGCGAGCCACGCGACCCCATCGACGCGGGTGCGCTGCTCGGCCGTTCGAAGGAGCCGGCGGGGCGCGCCACCGGTCTGACCGCCGCGGAGGTCGCCGAGCGGGTGGCGCGGGGCGAGGTCAACGACGTTCCCGTACGCAGCAGCCGCTCCACCGTCGAGATCGTCCGCGCCAACGTCTTCACCCGGTTCAACGCGCTCATCGGGGTGCTCTGGGCGATCGTGCTCGTCGTCGCGCCGATCCAGGACAGCCTCTTCGGCTTCGTGATCATCGCGAACACCGGTATCGGCATCATCCAGGAGCTGCGCGCCAAGAAGACGCTCGACGGTCTGGCCGTCATCGGCGAGGCCAAGCCGGTGGTACGGCGGGACGGCGTCGCCGCCGGGATCTCCACCTCCGAGATCGTCCTCGGCGACCTCGTCGAACTCGGCCCCGGCGACAAGGTCGTCGTGGACGGCGAGATCGTCGAGGCCGACAGCCTGGAGGTCGACGAGTCACTGCTCACCGGTGAGGCCGACCCGGTGCTCAAACACCCCGGCGACACGGTGATGTCGGGCAGCTTCGTGGTCTCGGGCGGCGGCGCGTTCCGGGCGACCAAGGTCGGACGGGAGGCGTACGCGGCGCAACTCGCCGAGGAGGCCTCGCGCTTCACTCTCGTCCAGTCCGAACTGCGCACCGGCATCAGCACGATTCTCAAGTACGTGACCTGGATGATGATCCCGACGGCGATCGGGCTGATCATCAGCCTGCTCGTCGCCGAGGACAGAGAATTCAAGGACTCCGTCGCCCGGACCATCGGCGGCATCGTCCCGATGATCCCGGAGGGCCTGGTCCTGCTGACCTCGGTCGCGTTCGCGATCGGTGTCATCCGGCTCGGCCGCAAGCAGTGCCTGGTCCAGGAGCTGCCCGCGATCGAGGGCCTGGCCCGCGTGGACGTCGTCTGCCTCGACAAGACGGGCACGCTCACCGAGGGCGGCATGGACGTCACCGAGCTCCGGCCGCTGAACGGCGGTGACGAGGCGTACGTACGCACGGTGCTCGGCGCCCTCGGCGCGTCCGACCCCCGGCCCAACGCCAGCCTCAAGGCGATCATCGACGCGTATCCGGACGAGTCCGGGTGGCACGCCACGGCGGCGCTGCCGTTCTCATCGGCCCGCAAGTACAGCGGCGCCACGTTCGAGGGCGATCCCGAGGGCGGCGGCGGGCCCGTCAGCTGGCTCCTGGGCGCGCCCGACATCCTGCTGCCCGCCGGCGACCCCACGCTCACCGAGATCGACTCCCTCAACGAGCAGGGCCTGCGCGTACTCCTGCTGGCCCGCCCGGAGGGCGCCGTCGCGCTCGACGCGCCCGACGTGACGGACGGCGCGCGGGCGACGGCGCTCGTGGTGCTGGAGCAGCGGCTGCGCCCCGACGCCGCCGAGACCCTCACCTACTTCGCCGACCAGGACGTCCAGGCGAAGGTGATCTCCGGCGACAACGCGGTCTCGGTCGGCGCCGTCGCCGCGAAGCTCGGGCTGCCGGGCGCGGACCGTACGGTGGACGCGCGCCTGCTGCCCAGCGACCGGGACGAGATGGCGGACGCGCTCGAATCGGCGTCGGTCTTCGGCCGGGTCAGCCCGCAGCAGAAGCGCGAGATGGTGGGCGCGCTCCAGTCGCACGGCCATACGGTCGCGATGACCGGTGACGGCGTGAACGACGTCCTCGCCCTGAAGGACGCCGACATCGGTGTCGCGATGGGCTCGGGGTCGGAGGCGACGCGGGCGGTCGCCCAGATCGTGCTCCTCAACAACAGCTTCGCCACGCTGCCCTCGGTGGTGGCCGAGGGCCGACGTGTGATCGGGAACATCACGCGCGTCGCGACACTGTTCCTGACGAAGACGGTCTACTCCGTGCTGCTGGCCATCCTGGTGGTGTGCACGCAGGTGGAGTATCCGTTCCTGCCCCGGCATCTGACGCTGATCTCCACGCTCACGATCGGCGTCCCCGCCTTCTTCCTGGCCCTCGCGCCCAACAAGGAGCGCGCCCAGCCGAACTTCGTACGCAGGGTGATGCGGTACTCGGTACCCAGCGGCATCATCGCCTCGGCCACCACGTTCGCGACGTATCTGCTGGCCCGCACTCATCACAGCGGGCCCGGCTCGCTGTCCGCCGAGACGAGCGCGGCGACGCTGACGCTGTTCCTGGTCACGATGTGGGTACTGGTGATCATCGCCCGCCCCTACACCTGGTGGCGGATGGGGCTGGTGCTGGCGATGGGGTTCCTCTTCCTGCTCGTGCTGGCGGTGCCGTGGCTCCAGAACTTCTTCGCGCTGAAGCTGGTAGGGACGACGCTGCCGTGGACGGCGGTGGCGATCGCGGGCGTGGGCGCGGTGCTGCTGGAAGTGGCGTGGCGGCTGGTGGACCGGAAGTATCCGGCGTAACGGGCGGGGGACGGCGAAGGGCCCCGCGCACCTCGCGCGGGGCCCGGTCCGGCTGATGCGTCAGCGCACGTCGACGAAGTCGCCGGCCGGGATGATCGCCGGGGTGGTGGACGTACCGGCGAAGTTCCAGCGCCAGTAGCCGTCCACGGTCGCCTTGGACGTGGTCTTCAGCGTGCCCGTGGTGGAGGTCTTGACGCCCTTGACCGAGGTGTAGGCGGTGCTGGTGCTCTTACGGAACTCCAGCTTCACGGACTGGGTGGCGTAGCCCTTGTAGGTGCCCGTCTCCCAGTTGGCACGGGTCAGCTTGCCCGTGATCGTGACCGTGCCGCCCTTCACCACCGGCTCGGGGGCGGCGTTGACGTCCAGCTTCGCCAGCCGCTGGAGGCTCGTCCTGCCGAACTTGTCGCTCTGCGCGCTGAAGGTGTCCTTCGAATTCACCCAGACTCCAACGTTCCAGCCCTTGGAGTCGCTGTTGAGGAGCCACGTGGGATCGATTTCGATGGTCTGCGTGCAGATGGATGTGGTCGTGCTGGTGCCCACAGGCACGCAGGAGGTGGGACCGGTGGACCCGAAGCCGAAGGACTCCGGGACGTCCACACTGACCCCGGTCCAGATGATCGCGTCGGCGTCCGTGATGCCGGACGGGTGCGACGCGGTGATCGAGACCGTGACCTTCTTGACGGCCTTGGCGCCGACGATGATGGGCTTGCCACCGTTCACCACGGCCTTGCTGATCACCGGGGCCTCGCCGGCCTCCCTGGCCCTGCCCTTCGCCGCGGCGGCCGACCCCTGGTGCGTGGCGGAGCCGTAGGACGGCACGCCGGGACGGTCGTCCGCGGGCGCGGCCTGGGTGGCCGGCACGGCGAGAGCCGACAGAGCCAGGGCACCGGTCGCGACGGCAACAGTGGCACGGATTCGCATGCGTTTCCCCATTTGTCAGTGAGCCTGATTGGCTCGCCTGGTCAGACGAGAAGCATGCGCCGATGGTTGTGCGTCACGTGACTTTTTCGTGAAGGTCACACATCTGGGGCCGTGCGTCCGGACCGCCGTCAGTCGAACCAGCGGTCCCGCGCCAACTCCTCGGTACGCGACGCGTCTTCCAGCAGCGCGGCCACCTCGAAGCGGCGCGGCCACTGTCCCGCCGACCACGCCAGACCGGCGGCGACACCCTCCACGGTGGACGCGTGGACCGTGCCGTCCGGCGTCCGCCGCCAGTCCAGCTCGGTGCCGCCCGCGAGCAGCCGCTCGTGCTCGATGTACGTGTCGGGGGTGCCCGCGCCGAGCAGTACGTGGACGGACTCCGGGACCTCGTACTCCTCGCCCCGCGTCGTCACCTCCGCCGTGACGCTCTCGCCGAGCCGCCCGACCTGGAGCAGCTCCGCGAGTTCGGCGGCCCGCGCCGGGGCCACCGGCAGCAGCGGCATCCCCTCGGTCAGCGGCAGCAGATCGGGTACGTCCGCGATCACGGCGTCCGCCGCGTCCACGATCCGCACCTCGCCGTCCACCACGGCCCGCAACTCGTCCGGGAGTGTGACCTGTTCGGGGTCGAGATCGGCGATCGCCGTGTAGAGGGCGTGCAGTTGAGGTGCCGTCACCTCCCGGTCCGGGTCGGCAAGGCGCGAGAGCAGCTCGGCGGCGCCGCCGGGCTCGTCGAGCAGGGCGGCGACCGAGGTCCGTACACCCAGCGCGCGCAGCACCTGGACGTCCTCGAACCCGGAGGCGTCCACAGCGTCGTACAGTCCGGCCAGCAGCGGATCGCCGCCCGCCGCGCGCAGACCCGCCGGGCGCCGTCCGTCGAGCACGGGGTGGTCGCGCAGCCACCAGGCGGTGTAAGAGCGCACGCTCTCGGTCGTGCCGTCGGGCAGCAGCACCCGTACGGGCGCGGTCAGCGCGTCCCGCAGCGGCGGCCGTGCCAGCAGGGCGAGCGCCTGCGGCCAGGCGTCGTCGTCCACCAGGTCCAGGTCGCGTACGGCCACGATCTCGGTGGCGACCGGCGGCACGGGCGTCTCGGGCAGCCGGTCCAGCACGTCCTCGCACCAGACGTCGACGGCGTCGAGCAGCCCGGCGTCGTCGGGCTCGGCGAAGTCGCCGTCGCGCGGCTCCAGTTCGTCCGGGTCCAGGACGACGTCCGTGGCGCGTACGAGGGTGAAGTTGGCCAGCACCCCGCAGGCGGCCAGCGCCTGTTCGCCCCAGCGTTCGGCCAGTTCGGCGTCGCACAGGGCGAGTTCGTCCTCGCGCATGACGGCGGCGAACGGGCTGCCGGGCAGCACGAGTTCACCGGCGGGGGCGAGTTCGCCCTCCTCGTCGGGCAGGGCGAGCGCGGCCAGCCATGGCTCGTCGCCGACGTCCAGATCCGCGTCCCGCACCAGCGCGAGGACCGTCTCGGCCAGCTCGTCGGCGTCGAGCGACTTCTCTTCGTCCCAGACCTCGCCGGCGTCCAGCGAGGCGGCGACCGCCGCCCGTACCTCCGGGGTCGTCAGCACGGCGCGCGGGGTCGCGGGCAGCGCGCCGAGCTTCTCCAGCAGCGGGTGGGCGGCATCCGGGTGCGCCACCTTCAGTCCGAGCCTGGCCAGGTCGGCCGGTGTCTCGGCGAGGGGCAGCAGGACCCGGCGGGGGCCGACCGCCGTGCGGCCGCCGACGAGCGGGACCGGCAGTCCGGACAGCCGGTCCGGGTCGACTCCGGCCAGGGACTCGTAGAGCCGCCGCCACCACTCGGGGGCGCGCTCGGTGCCGCCGATGCGCTCGATGGCCTCGCCGAGGGGCAGTCGGCCCACCGTCAGGGACCGCAGCTCCGTGCGCCGTTCGAGCCCGGCGGGCAGCAACGTGGGCAGTACTTCGGCCAGTACGCGTACGGTGTCGGCGCCCGCGCCCTCCACGACCTCCGCCTCGAAGGGCCGCAGCGCGGTCAACTCCTCGCTGGGGGCGGCCGGTTCGAGGAAGGCGACGCGCGGCAGCCGCTGAAGGATCGCGGCGCGCAGCACGCCGTCCAGCTCGCCCTTGCCGAGCGGCCCCGGCACCAGGTCGATGGTGCCGGTCGACACCGGCAGCCAGTCGCCGAGGAGTTCGGCGTACGCGTCGGCCGCCCGCTCCACCAGGAAGTCGGTGAGCGGTCCGGGCGCGGGGTGCCGCCGGGTGGTGTCCAGCGGCAGCGAGGCGATCAACAGGGCGGGCACGCCCAGGGGTTCGTCGGTCGGCGTCGGGGCGTGCACCACGGGCGCCGTACGGGGCGGGACGGGGGAGCCCTCGGCGTCCACGGGAACGGCCCAGGTGACCGCCCAGTGGGGGCGCAGACGCTCCTCCACGGGCCGGCCTTCGAGAAGTTCCGGCGCGGTGGCGCCGTGGTGGCTGACGACCCGCCAGCGGCTCACCGCCTCGGCGGCGCTGTCCTCGACGTGCACGTACGGGCCGTGCTCGCCGCGCCTCAACACCCGCTCGCCGTCCGGGGTTTCGACCACGATCTCTTCCAGGCCCGGCAGGGTCAGCAGCAGCGCGTCGTCGATCGCGGCGAGCAGCCGCTCCACCAGATCGAGCGCGGTCCCGTCCCGCAGGGGAAGTATGACCACGGTGTCGTAACCGTCGGGGGCGCTGCCCTCGGCGGGCAGCGGCAGCCGCAGCAGCGGCACATGACCGTCCCGGCGCCGCAGCTCGTCGCCGAGCCCCGGGCTCGTCCGCGCGGTCTCCCGGGCCAGCTCGCGCGCCTCGGCGAGCGACCACCGGACACCGCCGTGCCGGCCGACGACGGCGGGTTCGTCGCTGACGGCGATGACGGCGGCGAAGCCGACACCGAAGCGCCCGACGGCGGACTCGTGCCCCTCGCGCTTGGCGGAGGCGCGCAGGGTGCTGAGGGATTCGACGCCCACCGCGTCGAGGGGCGCGCCGGTGTTGGCGGCCACGAGCACGGCGGGGCCTTCGGCGGTGGCCGCCCGCAGGGTGAGCCGGAGCCGGCCGGGAGCTCCGGCGCGGGCGGCGGCGTCGGCGGCGTTCTGCGCCAGCTCGACGATCAGGCGGTCACGGTAGCCGCCGAGCGCGAGGTCCTCCTCGGCGTTGGCGTCCTCCCGGAAGCGGGCGGGGCCCGCGCCCCACGAGGCCAGTACCGCACGCCGCAGCCGAGCCGTTCCGAACGGGTCGGCCCCCTCGGTCGTCGTGACGCTCACCTGTGACTCCGCTCTCTCCGCCTGCCGGTCCCGTATCGGTAAGTGTGCGGCCCGAAGGTACCGCGCGGCGCGCCTCCGGCGGGGTGCGGGTCCATATCAGCGGCGCTAGGCAGGAACGCTTTCGTGCGTCCGGGGTTCAGTCGTCCAGGTCGATGACAAAGTCAACGACTGTGGTGTCCGCTCTACGCACGATCGGATGTGCGACCTCCACGATGCGTCCGGTGTCCGCGATGTGCCGTCGGGTGTACCGCAGCACCGGGACCCCGGCACCGACGCGCAGAGTCGCGGCCTCGACCTCGGTCGGCATCGCCGCCGTGAAACTCTCGGTGATGCGGTTGACGTGGATGCCCAGGCTGCCGAGCTGCGTGCGGGTGCCGCCCGGCCACGGCTCGTTGATCGGATCCGCCACGGGTGTGCCGGCAACATCGGACCAGCGCACGTAGCTGGTGGACATTTGCGTCGGCTGATCGTTGTCGTGGAAGACGAAATGCCGGGCGAGGAGCCGTTCGCCGGGCTCGCATTCGAACAGCGCGGCCAACTCGGCGCTGGCCTGGACCCGTTCGAACCGCTTGTCGAGCCGGTACTCTGACCAGCCGATGCCCTGGTCGCGGGTGTACGGCGTGGCCCTGGCTCCAGGCGCGCCGCGGTACCGGTCGGCGGCCATGCGGTGGACGGGCGGCTGCGGCCTCACTCGCGTCCCGGCCCTTGCCTTGGACTCGATCAGCCCCTCGTTGCGGAGCAGGCTGAGCGCGTTGCGGATCGTCGTCTCCGATACGCGGTACGCCTCGCACAGCTCGGGAAGCGTGGGCAGCCGATCGCCGGGCCCGTACTCGCCGGACGAGATGCGGCGCCGCAGGTCAGCGGCGATCCGCAGGTACTCGGGCTGTGCCACCGCCACACCACCGTCCTCAATCATCGCGTCAATCTGTACACACATACTCTCCCCTCCCACTTGACCAGCACCAACTCCCGCAATCTGAGTACAGAAAGACACTATCCGTACACAGATAGCCACGGAAGCCGAGGGACAGCCATGTCCGAATCGGGACACACCTGGCGCCTGGTCTTCAAGGGCCACCCTGCCGAGGCCGCCCGCGTCCGGCAGTGGACCAGGGGCCGCCTTACACACAGGGACGCCCCCGCCATCGCGAACGAACTGTTCGTCGCGATCCTCGGCAGCTCGCCCGCCCGACGCCCCAATGCCGTCGAGATCACCATCTCGACCGCCGGCCGACGGGCACGCATCAGCGCCAGTGGCGCCCATCCCCTGCCCATGCTCCAGGTCCACGGACCGGGCGTTCTGATCATCGACCGGCTGTCGCAGTCGTACGGCGCCACCGCCGACGGATACGGCGTGTGGGCCCGACTTGTCCAGGAGTTGACCTGATGCCCGACGAGACGCGGACCCGACCGGCGGGACTGGATCCGGCCTACCGGACAGGGGAGCACGCTTGCTGCCGACGCCCCGAGGAGGCCCCTGTCCGAGGCCCGCTGGCGCCCGTCGAGACGCCACCGGAAGTGGGAGCCTCGGTTCTCGACATCGCCGTGGGCAGGTTGGCGGAGTACCGGGGGACGGGCGACGGGCGGTGGCGGCTGCGGTCGTTTCTCGGTACGGACGAGTGGGAGGCGCGCCCCGAGGACGTGCGGCGGACAGAAGAAGTCCACGCGCCAGGCGGCGGCACCGCGACCCCCGAAGCGCACGCGGAGTGCGAGGAGTGCGACGCGTGGTGGTGGGCCGAGCAACTTGCCTTCGATGAAGGCGGGTTGAGCGAGGCCGTCGACTGCCGCCTATACCTCGGACGGCACCAGAACGCGGCGCACGCCACCGCGTCACGCACGACGTGACCTGCGGGCAGCGCCCCGCCGCCGAGCGGGTCAGCAGTCGCCCACGTCCTCCATGGGGCCGTCCGGCCCAGCAGGCACCTCAGGGCTGGTCCGAGGCCCCCCGCGTACCGGCACCGTCGCCGCTCCCCGAGGACCCCAGCGGGAACGCGTCCGCGCCCAGCTCGTCCAGGACGTGCGGCGCCGGACGCGGCGGCGTCGGCATGACCGCGGCCTCGGAGTGGCCGCCGCAGCCGTACGCCAGCGACACCACCCGCCCGTCCGCCGGCGAGAACTCGTTGGCGCAGACGCCGAACGCCTGCCGCAGCGAGCCGGCCAGCGGCAGGAGGAAGCCGCAGGAGACACAGGGCGCGGGTGCCGCCTGTGCCATCGGGGTCTTGGCGCCGAAGGCCTCGTCCCACCGGTCGGCCGCGATGTGGAGCCCGTACCGGGACAGCACTCTGGCCCGGCGCATGCCGAGTTCCTCGGCGACCGCCGCGATCGTGCCGCGCACGCTGAGCGGTGTGCCCTCGTCGGCGGCCGGTACGACGCCGCGGTCCGTCTCCTCCGCGTCCTCCGCCTCGACCAGCTCGGCCAGGGCCTGCGGGGTGACGGCGTCCGGCACCGCCGAGTTCGGCGGGGGTGTGTCCTCGCCGCTGTAGCCGGGCTCCAGGCGCAGATCCTCCGCCTCGGTCGGCAGCAGATCGCCGGGGCCCATGTCGCCGGGGCGCAGCCGGTCGCTCCACGGCACCCATTCGGGGGCCTGGAGGGAGTCGGGGCCGGGCAGCAGCACCGTTTCGTCAAGGGTGACGAGCTTGGAGCGGGACGCGCGGGCGACGGTCACCGCCCAGCGCCAGCCGCGGTAGCCCATCTCCTTGCATTCGAAGAGATGCGTCACCACACGGTCACCCTCGGACACCACCGCCACATGCTCACCTACGACACCGGGCGCGGCAGCCTCCTCGGCCGCCGACCTCGCGAGGTCCACCGCCTCGGCGCACAGGCGGTCGGGGGTTCGGCTTCGAGTCGTCGCAGCACTCACAGGTCTCGCTTCTCTCCTACGCCGTTTCACGGGTGCGCCGGCCGATTCACGATGTACGGGCCGAGGGCGGAGCGGACCAGAGGGCCGCATCGACGTCCACGCCCGACTTCTCCCGGGCACACCTACCGTCAACCATTCTGCGGGATGACGAAGAGGCGCGCGGCCGAGAACAACCGCCGGTGGCGCGCTACGCACGCTACCCCCTCCACCGCCCGCCGCCCACCTGCACGCCCCCTTTCCCCGAGTTCGGGCAGCCCGCAGGCGGTGCGCCGACCCGGGAAAGACTCCGGAACCATCGGTGGACAGGGGCCCCCGAGACGCCGTGAAATCTCGGCAAAGTAATGAGAAGAACAGCTGAAGTCCGCGCGTCAGGGACGTCGCGGGCGTTCCGCCACGCGAAGTGGGGGCACTATGACGGGGTGGCAGCCGTCAGGTCGTCCGAGCGCTCCGGTCCGCTCCGCAGAGCGGGGCGGACGGTCGGGCGTGCCCTGCACCTGCCGTTCACGGGCACCGCGAAGGGCATCCGCAAGGCCACGCACGCCCACGGCGCGGGCGAGTCCGGGCTCGGCAGACTGATCGAGCTGCACGCCGTGAACGGCGCGGGTGACGTCATGATCACCGTCGCCCTGGCGTCGACGGTCTTCTTCTCCGTACCGACCGACGAGGCCCGTGGCCGCGTCGCGCTCTACCTCGCCGTCACCATGGCCCCCTTCGCGCTCCTGGCCCCGGTGATCGGCCCCCTTCTGGACCGCGTCCCGCACGGCCGCCGGGCCGCGATGGCCGGTGCCATGCTGACCAGGGCGCTGCTCGCGCTGACCATGTCGGGCGCGGTCGCGACGGGCGGTCTTGAGCTCTATCCGGCCGCGCTGGGCGTGCTCGTCGCGTCGAAGGCGTACGGAGTCGTACGCAGCGCCGTCGTGCCACGGCTGCTCCCACCGAAGTTCCCCCTGGTCCGGGCCAACTCCCGGGTGACCCTCGCGGGACTTCTCGCGACGGGTGCGGCGGCCCCGATCGGGGTCGGCCTCCAGCAGATCGGGCCCCAGTGGCCGCTGTACGGCGCGTTCGTCATCTTCGCCGCGGGCACCTTCCTGGCGTTCACGATGCCGCCGAAGGTGGACTCCGCGAAGGGCGAGCGCAAGGCGCAGCTGCTGGCGCGCGCGGGCAAGAAGCGGCCGAGTCTGCGGACGGTCGGCCCGTCCGTCTTCAACGGCCTCCAGTCGAACGCGGCGCACCGCGCGCTCTCCGGCTTCCTGATCTTCTTCCTGGCGTTCCTGCTGCGCCAGCATCCGATGGCGGGGCTGAGCGCCGCCGTCTCGCTGACCATCGTGGGTGTCGCCGCCGGTACGGGCAACGCGGTCGGTACGGCGGTGGGCGCCTGGCTCAAGGCCCGCGCGCCCGAGCTGATCATCGTGTCCGTGCTGGGTCTCGCGCTCACGGCGGCGATCTTCGCCGCGGTGTTCTTCGGCGGCGTGATGATCGCGGTGCTCGCCGCCGTGGCCGGTTTCTCGCAGGCGCTGTCGAAGCTGTCGCTGGACGCGTGCATCCAGCGGGACGTGCCGGAGGAGGTCCGTACGTCCGCCTTCGCGCGCGTCGAGACGCTGCTCCAGATGTCCTGGGTGGTGGGCGGCGTGATCGGTATCGCCCTGCCGCTCAACGGTGTGCTCGGCATGTCGGTGGCCGCCGGTCTGCTGGCGACCGGAGCGGCCTTCTCCGTACGGGGACTGCTCGGCGCGGCCCGGCACGGCGCGCCGCACCCGCGCGCTGCCTGAGCCCGGCCGGGCGATAGCCTTCGGCTCATGACCGCCCCGTTTATCTCTGCCAGGGTCCGCCGGACCGGTGTCGCGTTCGGCGCCATGTCCGCGGGCCTGCTCGCTCTTTCGGCCTGCGACAAGCCGACGCCGCTCGCGACGCTGACGGTCGGCACGGACTCCGTGCACTCCGAGGCGGCCTGCTACAACCACGGCGAGTCGGTGGGCACGGAGGCCGCGCTCGACAAGTGCCTCAACGACACCTCCGGCCGCAAGACGGTCGACGTCGCCCCCGACGACGACATCCACTTCGGCGTCGACCCGGAGATCGCGGACAACGGCTGGACCTTCTACCTGGAGGGCCAGCGGGTCGAGCCCGAGCCGAACAAGAACACCTACCGCACCTTCCCCGCCGAGGTGTTCTTCTCCTCGCAGACCGGCGAGCCGATCACCGCCGTGAGTCTGAGCATCGTCGAGACGAGCGAGAAGGAGCGGGCCGTGACCGGGGTCTGGAACTTCCAGCTGAAGAAGAAGTCCTGATTCCTGCCGGTGTCGCCGGACTTCCAGGCGAGGGAGGGGCGTTCGTGCGCGTGCTGGTGGTGACGGCCGTGCGGGCCGAGGCCGACGCGGTCTCCGGCGGGCTCGGTGCCGCCGCGGACGCGGCCACGGAGCGCCGCCTGCCCGGCGGTTACGTCCTGACCTCCCACCCGGGCGCCGATGTGCTCGTGGCCGGGGTCGGCTCCGCGGCGGCCGCTTCCGGTACGGCGACGGCGCTCGCCTGCGCGGAGGTCTCCTCGGCCCCGTACGGCCTGGTGGTCTCCGCCGGTATCGGCGGCGGGTTCCAGCCACTCGCCCCCGTGGGCTCGCTGGTGGTGGCGGACGCCATCGTCGCCGCCGACCTGGGCGCCGAGACGCCCGAGGGTTTCCTCCCGGTGGACGAGCTGGGCTTCGGCCGCACCGTCCACCACCCGCCCCCGGACCTCACCGCCCGCATCGCGGGCCTCCTGGGCGCCGTCCACGCGCCGGTGCTCACCGTCTCCACCGTGACCGGATCGGCGGCCCGTACCGCCGAGCTGGCCGCACGTCACCCGCGCGCCGCCGCCGAGGCCATGGAGGGTTTCGGCGTCGCGGAGGCCGCGGCGGCGTACGGCGTGCCGGTGGCCGAGATCCGCGCGGTCTCCAACGCCGTAGGCCCGCGTGACCGTCCGGCCTGGCGCATCGGCCAGGCGCTGGAGGCGCTGCGGGGGGCCTGCCGGCAACTCAGCCCCGTCTTCGAGGAGTCGCCATGAGGCACGCCGCCGTACCGCCCCTGCGGATCGCGTACTCGCCCTGTCCCAACGACACGTTCGTCTTCGACGCCTGGGCGCACGGGCGGGTGCCCGGCGCGCCCGAGCTGGACGTGACGTTCGCGGACATCGACATCACCAACGGCATGGCCGAGCGCGGCGAGTTGGACGTACTGAAGGTGTCGTACGCCGTGCTGCCGTGGGTCCTCGACGAGTACACGCTGCTGCCGTGCGGCGGCGCGCTCGGCCGGGGCAACGGCCCGCTGGTCCTGACCCGCGGACCGGACACCGACCTGACCGGCGGGACCGTCGCCGTACCGTCCGAACGCTCGACCGCGTACCTGCTGTTCAGGCTCTGGGCGGCCGATGTGCTGCCGGGCGGGGTGGGCCGGATCGTGGTCATGCCCTTCCACGAGATCATGCCGGCGGTGCGCGACGGCAAGGTCGACGCGGGGCTCGTCATCCACGAGGCGCGCTTCACCTACCAGGACTACGGGCTGCACAGCCTCGCCGACATGGGTGAGCACTGGGAGTCCACGACGGGCCTGCCGATCCCGCTGGGCGCGATCATCGCGAAGCGGAATCTGGGCGCGGACACGCTTCAGGCGCTGGCCGAGTCGGCGCGTACGTCGGTCCGGATGGCATGGGACGACCCGGAGACCTCACGCCCGTACGTACGCGCGCACGCGCAGGAGATGGACCCGGCGGTCGCGGAACAGCACATCGCGCTGTACGTCAACGAGTTCACCGCCGATCTGGGCCCGGACGGCTACGCGGCGGTACGCGGCCTCCTCACCCGGGCGGCGGACGAGGGCCTGGTCCCGCCGCTCTCCCCGGACGCGCTGACCTTCGGCTGACGCCTTGAGCGGCCGGGCGCCCCGGTCCCGGGACCGGGGCGCGCGCGCCGCTTCCAGGGCCTGTCGGACGACAGGCCCTAGACGTCGAGTTGGTCCGCCACGGCGCGCAGCAGGCCCGCGATGTTCGCTCCCTGGGCCTTGTCCGGATACCGGCCCCGTTCCAGCGTGGGGGTGATGCTCTCCAGAAGCGTCGTCAGGTCCTGGACGATCGAGGCCAGTTCGTCGGGCTTGCGGCGCTGGGCCGCCGCCACCGAGGGGGCCGGGTCGAGGACGGTGACCGAGAGGGCCTGGTCACCGCGCTGGCCTGCGACGACGCCGAACTCGACACGCTGGCCCGGCTTCAGTGCGTCGACTCCGGCAGGGAGGACCGATGAGTGGACGAAGACGTCGCCGCCGTCGTCACGGGAGAGAAAGCCGAAGCCCTTCTCACGGTTGAACCACTTGACCTGGCCGGTAGGCACGTCTGTCCTCGTCCTCATATGTGTTGGGGGCGCTGGCGCGCACAAAAACGGCTCTGGATAGCACTACAGCGGGTCGGACGACCCGCCGTCCCCAAGGCTAATGGTCCAGGGGCTGGTGACAAGACGTCGCCGGTTGGTTCCTGTCCGCAGGGAACTACCCTGGTGGAGTGACTGCTACTCCTTCATCACCCGCGGCTGAACCAACGGCTGAACCCACAGCTCAGCCCGTGCCGGAGCGACCGGCCCAGCAGGCCGGTCCCGGCGACCGGCTCGTGCGGATCGGCGCGATCGTCTTCATCGCCGGCGCGGTCGCCACTCTGGTCACCGTGGCCCCGCTGTTCCTCGGGACGGACCCGTTCCCCACCGTCGCGTACGCGCTCTGCATGCTGATGGGCGTCGGCTTCGTGATCGCGGGCGCCGGGCTGCTCCGGTCGATCGCCGCGCAGCGCCGTCAGGCCAGGTCCGCCTCGACCGCTGGCCCGGTGGCGGGACCGTCGGCCGGCACGCCGCCTGCCACGTAGGACCGCAGCCACCGCGGGAACGCCAGCAGATCCGGCAGCACCACGTCCGCGCCCGCCGCCCGCAGTTCCTCCTCGTCGCAGGGGCCCGTCGGCACCGCGACCGAGAGCGCCCCCGCCGTGCGGGCGCCCCGTACATCGCCGGTGTGGTCACCGACGTACACGCTCGCACCGTGCTCGCGCAGCGCCTCGCCCTTCGCCTCCGCCCACAGCCAGCCGATCACCTCGTCCGGCTCCACGCCGAGATGCGCGAGATGCAGCTTCGCGTTCGGCTCGTGCTTCGCCGTCACCACGATCGCCCGCCCGCCGAGCGCCTGAACCGCGGCGACGGCCTCGCGGGCACCGAGCATGAGGGGCGTCGGCTTGATCGCGTGTGTGGGATAGATCTCCCTGTACCGGTCACCCATCTCCGCGATGCGCTCGGCGGGGAACCAGTGCGCCAACTCCTCGTCGAGCGGCGGCCCGAGCCTGGTCACGGCGAGGTCGGCGTCGATCGGGACACCGGTCTCGGCGGAAAGTGCCAGGTAGGCGGCGTGGATGCCCGGCCGGGAGTCGATGAGCGTCATGTCGAGGTCGAAACCGACCGTCAGCGGAGGCGGGGTAGGGAGCGAGGCCGGAGGCGAAGTCATACAAGCATTGTGCATGGACCCCTCGGCCGGTCCGTGGCTTGATCCGGTGCATAGACTTAGCCAAGCCTTACCAAGCCTCGCCGCCATGCCCCGTCCCGGATCTCAGCCCGATCAGCCAGATCAGCCCGATCAGCGCCCCGTACCCGATTGGTCCCGATGCCAGCCGCCGCCCCGTCGACCCACCGCACCAGACGCGTTCTGGTCGCCCGCCGCATCGGCTGGACGGCCGCCGCGGCCGCGGCCCTGCTGCTCGCGATCCTGCTCAGCCTCGCGGTCGGGGCGCGCGCCGTCGCGCCGAGCGCCGTCCTCGACGCACTGCTCAACGGGGGTCACAGCGACGACGCCGAGGTCGTGCGGCAGTTGCGGGTCCCCCGTACCGTCATCGGCCTGATGGTCGGCGCCGCGCTCGCGCTGGCCGGTACGGTCCTCCAGGGCATCACCCGTAATCCCATCGCCGACCCCGGCATCCTCGGCATCAGCCAGGGCGCGGCGGTCGGTGTCGTCATGGCCATCGCGTTCGCCGGGGTGCACACGCTCACCGGTTACGTGTGGTTCGCGTTCGCGGGCGCCGCCATCGCCTCGGTGGCGGTGTACGCGATCGCCACGCGGGGCAGAGGGGGCGCGACCCCGGTCAAACTCGCCCTCGGTGG
Source organism: Streptomyces sp. NPDC051217 (assembly GCF_044455465.1). NCBI lineage: Bacteria > Bacillati > Actinomycetota > Actinomycetes > Kitasatosporales > Streptomycetaceae > Streptomyces > Streptomyces sp. NPDC051217. The sequence continues at coordinate 198,172 of NZ_JBITEV010000011.1, read as the reverse complement.
CGCTGCGATCAACGCGCTCCTGGTCTCGGTCACGATGGGCATCCTGACGACACGGGCCGCGGCCCTCGACGAGTTCCGCTTCTGGCAGGTGGGCTCGGTCGCGGGCCGGGACGCCGAACTGGTCGGCCAGGTCTGGCCGTTCCTCGTCGTCGGCACGGTGCTGGTGGTGTCCGTCGCACGCGGACTCGACGCGCTCGCCCTCGGCGAGGACGTCGCGAAGGGGCTCGGCCAGAACGTCGGAGCCGTACGCCTCGTGGGCGGCGTCGGCGCGACCGTACTCGTCGGGGTCGGTGTCGCCGCGGCCGGCCCGATCGCGTTCATCGGCCTCGCCGTCCCGCACATCGCGCGCGCGATCGTCGGCAACGACCACCGCTGGCTGATGCCGATGGCCGCGCTCGTCGGGCCGGTGATGCTGCTCGTCGCGGACGTGGTCGGCCGGATCCTGTTCCCGCCGGGCGAGGTACCCGCGGGCGTGATGACGGCGCTGCTGGGTGTGCCGTTCCTGGTCGCTCTCGTACGCAGGAAGGCGGTACCGGCGTGAGTACGACGAGTACGCCGAGTACGACGGCTGCCGACCGGAAGGCCGTCGGGGCGCACGCCGGGGTGCGGCCCGCCGGATACTCCCTCGTACGCACCCGGCTCGGCGCCCGGCGCGTGTCGTTCCTCCTGCACCGGCGCGCGGCGGCCGTCGCCGTCGTCCTGGTGCTGCTGCTCTGCCTCAGCTGTGTCGCCTACCTCAGCGCCGGGGAGAGCTTCGTCGCCCCCGCCGAGGTCCTGAAGGTGATCCTCGGACAGCCGTCGCCGGACGAACTGGTCGTCGGCACACTTCGGCTGCCGCGCATGGTGGTCGGTCTCCTCGTCGGGGCGGCCTTCGGAGTCTCGGGCGCGCTGATCCAGACCGTCGCCCGCAACCCGCTCGCCAGCCCGGACATCATCGGTGTCACGCAGGGCGCGAGCGTGCTGACGGTCTTCGCGATGACGTACGGCGTCACATCGTTCACCGTGCTGCCGTACCTCTCGGTCATGGGCGGGATGCTGGCCGCCGTGCTCGTGTACGTCTTCGCCTGGCGCGGCGGGCTGCACGCCACTCGCTTCGTCCTCATCGGCATCGGCATCGCGATCGCGCTGCGCTCGCTCACCACCCTGTTCATGACGAAGGGCGATTATCTCGTCGCCCAGCAGGCCCAGGTGTGGATGACCGGTTCGCTCAACGGCCGGGGCTGGGACGAGGCGGCGCCTCTCGGCTGGGTGCTGCTGATCCTGCTGCCCGCGGTGGCATGGGCGGCGTACGCCCAGCGCACGGTCTCGATGGACGACTCCACCGCGACGGCTCTCGGCGTACGCCTCGGGCACGTACGCCTCGGACTCGTCCTGCTCGGCGTGGTGCTGGCCTCCGTGGCGACCGGCACCGCCGGGCCGGTGGACTTCGTGGCGCTGCTCGCGCCGCAGATCGCACGGCGGATGACGCGTACGGCGCAGATTCCGCTGCTCTGTTCCGCGCTGCTCGGCGCGGTGATCGTCGTACTCGCCGACCTCTTCGCGCGCAAGCTGTTCGCGCCCACCGAGCTGCCCGTGGGGGTGCTCACGGCGGCGGTCGGCGCGCCGTATCTGATCTGGCTGATCATCAGCAGCCGTAGCGCGGGAGCGGGGAAATGAGCATGGGCATGAGCGGCATGAGCGGCATTGGCGGTTCGAGCAGGCTCTCGGCGCACGAGCTGACGCTCGCCTACGACGACCGCACGGTCGTCCACGAGCTCGAACTGGCCGTCCCCGACGGGCGGGTGACCGTGATCGTCGGCCCCAACGCCTGCGGCAAGTCGACCACGCTGCGCGCGCTCGGGCGGCTGCTGAAGCCGAAGAGCGGGTCGGTGCTGCTGGACGGCGCGGAGCTGGCGAGCATCCCGACCCGGAAGATCGCGCGGTCGATCGGCCTGCTGCCGCAGTCGCCGTCCGCACCGGAGGCGATCACGGTCGCCGACCTGGTCTCGCGCGGACGCCAGCCGCACCAGCGCTGGTGGCAGCAGTGGTCGGAGGAGGACGAGCGGGCCGTCACGGACGCGATGGCGCGCACGGACGTGACGGACCTGGCCGAGAGGCCGGTCGACGAGCTGTCGGGCGGTCAGCGGCAGCGCGTGTGGATCGCGATGGCGCTGGCACAGGAGACGGACCTGCTCCTGCTGGACGAACCGACGACGTTCCTGGACATAGCCCACCAGGTGGAGGTCCTGGACCTGGTCCGTCGCCTCAACCACGACCAGGGCCGCACGGTGGTGATAGTGCTCCACGACCTCAACCAGGCGGCCCGGTACGCGGACCACCTGGTGGCCATGAAGGAGGGCCGCATCGTCGCGGAGGGCCCACCGTCCGAGGTGGTCACGGCGGACCTGGTCCGCGAGGTCTTCGGCCTCGAATCGGTGGTGGTCCCGGACCCGGTGACGGGCTCCCCCCTGGTGGTCCCGGGCGCCCCGTACCGCCCGCGGGACGGGGCGGACGCGGCGTAGGGCCTGGCGGGCGGCGTCGCCGAGGGCGGGCCGACCGACCTCACGATCCGCGGGACGGGCCGGGTCGGGGAGCGCCCGCCGGGGCGGCGACGGCGACAACGCGGCAAGCAGGCGGGACCGTCGGTCGGCAGCGACGGACGGCACGTTGGTGCGCGCGATCGCGGGGACACCCCGGTGCCCGAAGGGCCCCGGGGAAGTTCGCCACTGCGGATCACGCGGCAAGCGTGCCCACCGGGGCGCACCCGCCCGGCAAGACCCACGAGGCACGCCCCCCGAGCCGCGTCGACGGCTACCGGCGAGTCGCCGAAGGCGGCATGACGCCGGTCATCGCAAGGACACCCGACCCCGGGCCCGAAGAGCCCCGAGTCAGTCGGCCACCGCCGGACCACGCGACAAGCGTGCCCACCGAGCCCGCGCGTGGGCCCGTCCCCTACCGCATCAGCGCGCACCGCGCCCCCTGCCGTCAGACCCGGCGGGAGCGCCACACCAGGAAGAGGGCCGAGCTGATCGCGGCCGCCTGGACCACCGTGGGCCAGGTCGCCGAGATCGCGTCTCCCGTCGCGCCCTCCGGGACCGACTCGCCCCAGCGTTCCGTCATACGGCCCCAGATCCAGACCCCGCCCGCGACCGCCGACGCGATCGGCAGCCCGAAGACCGCCAGTTTCGCCTCCGTGGGGGACAGGCGGCGGGAGGTGTACGCCAGGGCCCAGCCGAGCGCGAGCACCAGCCAGGAGGGGACGACCGCTCCCACGACGAGCAGCGCGGCGGCCAGCAGCAGGAACGGGTTGGTGAGCCGGAATCCGGCGCGGGTCTCGGCGTCGGTCTCGGCGGGGGGCGGCGGCTTCGCGGCGCGGCGCCGGAGCCGTGGCAGCAGGCCGCGGCGTTCGGGCGGCTCCGCCACCTCCTCCGCGTCGGCCTCGGCCGCCGCCTCCTTCTTCTCGGCGAGTTCCTCGGGCGTCGGCGGTGGCTTCAGTATCTCGGGGATCTCGACGCCGCCGACGAACCCGGAGACACCGGTCGCCCCCATCGGGCCCGGGTCGACACGCCACCAGTCCGGTTCGCTGCCGGACGGGCCGAGTTCGTGCGTGGGGGCCAAGTGCGGCGGGGACGCGACCGGTTCGGGGACCTCGGGTACGGACCGCCGCCTCTGCTTCGGCAGCGACGGCCCGTCCCCCCGCTCCTTCCGGGAGCCGCCGAGCCCGAGCCCCAGCCCGCGCCTGCCGCGCTGCTTCGGCAGGCTCGGCGGCTCGGGCCGTGCCTCGGGCGCCGGCGGCCGGGGGCCGAGGTCCGGCTCCCCCGCCGCCGCCCCGACCACCTGGTCCGGCGTGCCGAGCCGCCCCAGGATGCGGCGGACGGCGGCGGGGCTGTCACCGCCGAACCTCCCGCGCTGCTTCTCGATCTCGCCGCGCAGCTCGGAGACCAGTCTCATCCGTTCGCCGGAGGGCAACTGCCGTTGCTGGGCCACGTCTCCGACCCGGCTCAGATAGTCGTAGACGAGCTGGTCGCTCTCGATCCCCACACTGCCCTCCGCACATGCACGCGTACCTGCGGCCGATGGTGTCGCGCTCGTACCCGTACGTCCAGTACGACAAGGGCGGTCAGGGCCGGGCCGGCGGCCACGGCACCTCCGCCACGAGGGGCAGGATCACCTCCTCCTCGTAATCCAGGTGCGCGTTCAGCTCCGTTGTCATCTCCGCCAACTCCGCTCGGAACAGCGGAGGTTCGGCCGACCCGAGATCCGCCAGCAGCGCCACCAGCGCGTCCTGGATCCGCGCGACCGTACGGTGCTCGGCGCTCAGCCGGTCGAAGACGTCCGTCAAGTGCGGGTGGTACTGGGCGATCCCGGGAAACAGGTGCCCGTCCTCGCTGGTGTGGTGGAACTCCAGGGCCTGGCAGAACGCCAGGCAGCGCTGCCTGATCTGGAGCCCGAGACTCGGCGCCGGCGGCTCGCCGGGCCCCTCGTGCGCGGCGAGCGCCACGAAGTGCGCCTGGACGTCCGCCGTCACCAGCCTCAGCTGGGCGCGCAGATGGTCGTGTACCTCCAGGATCTTGTCCGCGAGGGTCCTGACCTCGCGAGGCACCTCCCCGGCCGCCGGCACCGCCGGCTCCAGCACCACGACCGGCAGGGTCCGGTCGGTCGCGGCCTGGTAGTCGCCGTACCCGGGAGCCTCCCGTACGACGTGCGCGAACAGCTCGTCGCGCCTGGCCCCTTCGGCCGGGACGGCGAGTGCCTCGAACGCGCGGGTGCCGATCTCCACGCGCACCGCGGGGTGGGCGAGCAGGTTGCGGTACCAGTCGGGGTGCGCGGGCGCGCCGAGGTTGGACGCGACGACCAGGAGCGAGTCGCCGTGGCGGACATAGCCGAGCGGGGTGGTCCTGTGGGCCCCCGACTTCGCGCCGGTGGTGGTCAGCAGGAGCAGGTCCGCGCCCTCGAAGGGGCCGCCGACCTTCCCCTCGTTGGTACGGAATTCCTCGGTGACGGAATCGTTGAACGACGTGGGCATACGTTTCTGGGTCTCCAGAAGATGAGGGCGGCCCTCGGACACGGGCCACGGCACGCACGAGGGTGCCGCGCACGCCGGAACCGGCTGCGAAGGATGAGAAAGCGTGAGAGTGATGCGGCGGCGTGCGGCGGCGCGAGTGCTTTCGCTCGCTCGCTACGTCACGTCGGTCGGATCAGGTACGGGTCGCGGAGTACGTACTCATGGCGGATCCCTTGAAAGAAGGGTGCTCGCCCGGTCACCGGCCCGCCCACTGCTCTTCGGCCGGCGCCACGCGGCACCGCGTCCATTACAGGCAACCTCCCGGCACCTGTCAACAAACCGGAGCCGCCACCACCGGCCCGCCCGGCGCCCGGCACTCCGGCCATCCGCCCCTCAGGGGCTAACGTGGGGCGGATGAGAATCAGCTAGCCGCCCCTGGAGGCGCACGTGTCCGAACGATCCGGCGGAACGCCCCCGCGTACGCTCGCGGAGGCCCTGCGCACCCGCGACGACGACGCGCTGGCCGCCCTCCTGCGCGCGCGTCCCGACCTGCTGAGCCCCGTACCCAACGACCTCGGCCAGCTCGCCACCCGCGCCGGCACCCGCGCCTCCGTCATGCGGGCGCTGGAGCGGCTCGACCGCTTCACGCTCCAGACCGCCGAGGCGCTGGCGGCCTCGACCGACCCCGCGCCGTACGAGGCAGTCCGCGCGCTCATGACCGGCGACGAGGGCGACCCGCGCGTCGAGGCCGCCCTGCCGCACGCCGTCGCTTCGCTGCGCGAGCAGGCACTGATCTGGGGCGCCGACGACCGGCTGCGGCTGGTCCGCACGGCCCGCGAGATCCTGGCGCCGTCCCCCAACCACCCCTCCCCGACCGGCCTCGGCCCGACCGTCGCCGAAGCCACGGCGGGGATGTCGCCGGGCCGGATCCAGGAGATCATCACCACCGCCGGGCTGCCCTCCACGCACGACCCGGTCTCGGCGGTCACCGCGCTGGCCGCGCTCTTCACCGACCGCACGCGTATGGCGGCGCTGCTCGACACCGCCCCGCCCGACGCGCTGAGCGTCCTCGACCGGCTGGTGTGGGGGCCTCCGTACGGCGAGATCACCTCGAAGCCCGCGCCGCCCGTGCAGTGGCTGCGCGACCACGGGCTGCTGCTCCCGACCTCCACGCGGACCGTCGTGCTGCCGCGCGAGGCCGCGCTGCATCTGCGCGGCGGGCGCGCGCACCGGCACACCGAGCCGGAGCCGCCGGAGATCCTGCCGCACCCCTCGACGTCGACGGCGGCCCCGTCGGCGGTCAGCCGTCCACAGGTTGTGGACAGCGCGGCGGCGGCGCAGGCGTACACCGCGCTCGCGACGGTCGAGGAGCTGGCCAAGGAGTGGAACGAGGGCGGCCCGAACGTCCTGCGCGCGGGCGGCCTCTCCGTACGCGACCTCAAACGCACCGCCGCGGCCCTGGACGTCACCGAGCCCGTGGCCGCCTTCTGGGTCGAACTCGCCTACGCGGCAGGGCTGTTGGCGGCGGACGGCGAGGCGGACGAGCGGTACGCGCCGACGCCCGCGTACGACCAGTGGCCCGACCTGCCCCCGGCCGAACGCTGGGCGCGGCTGGCCACCGCCTGGCTGGGCGCCACCCGAACATCCGGCTTCGTCGGCGGGCAGGACAGCAAGGGCCGTACGCTCGCCGCGCTCGGTCCCGACCTGGACCGGGGCGCCGCGCCGGAGGTACGGCGCCATGTACTGGACCTGCTCGCGAGCCTCCCGGAGGGCATCGCGCCCGACCCGGAGAGCGTGCTCGCCCGGCTGCGCTGGGAGCGCCCGCTGCGCGGCGCGGTGGCGGGCCGGCCGGAGGACCTGCGGGCGCGCATCGCCGCGTGGACGCTGAACGAGGCGGAGCTGCTCGGCGTGACCGGGCGCGGCGCGCTGTCCTCGCACGGGCGGGCGCTGATCGCACCGGACGGTGGGGCGATGGGGTCGTTCCCGAAGCCCGCCTCCCGTACGAGCGCCACCCCCGGGGAGTTGTCGGCCACCGGCCTGCACGCCGCCCGCGTGCTGGCGCCGCACCTCCCCGAACCTCTCGACCACGTACTCCTCCAGGCCGACCTCACGGCCGTCGCCCCCGGGCCGCTGCTGCGTCCGCTCGCCGAGACGCTGTCCGTGCTCGCCGACGTCGAGTCGCGGGGCGGAGCGACCGTCTACCGCTTCACACCCGCGTCCGTACGGCGCGCGCTCGACGCCGGGCAGTCCGCGTCCGACCTGCACGCGTTCCTCGCCGCCCACAGCCGTACGCCGGTGCCGCAGCCGCTCAGCTATCTCATCGACGACATGGCGCGTCGGCACGGGCATCTGCGGATCGGCGCCGCGTCGGCGTACGTGCGCTGCGACGACGAGGCCGTCCTGGACGAGATCCTGGCCGACCGGCGCTCCCACGGCCTGCGGCTGCGACGCCTCGCACCCACCGTCCTCGCGGCCCAGGCCGACCCCACGACGCTGCTGGACGGGCTGCGCACGATGGGCCTGGCTCCGGCGGCCGAGTCCGCCGAGGGCGACGTCCTGATCACCCGCGCCCACGCGCACCGCACGCCGCCGCGTACGCCCCCGGCCCCCGTCCCCGACGGCCCGCCGGTGCCCGCGCCGACACTGCTCGGCGCGGCGGTACGGGCGATCCGGGCCGGCGACCAGGCGTCGACAGCCGTACGCAAGACGCTCCCCGAACCGGCGGCGACGGCCCCGGCCGTCGGCGACCTGCCCCGCACGACCTCGGCCGAGACCCTGGCGACGGTCCAGGCCGCGGCGCTGACGGGCTCGGCGCTCTGGATCGGCTACGTCAACGCGGAGGGCACGGCGAGCCAGCGCGTGATCGCACCGGTACGGGTCGAGGGCGGCTTCGTCACGGCGTACGACCACACGGCGGACGAGGTCCGTACGTACCCGCTGCACCGCATCACGGGAGTCGCGGAACTGGCGGACGACCCGGCGTGACGCCTACTTCCGGGGCCGCCGCCCCGGGAGCGTCGCCTTCGGCCCGACGGCCTTCTTCTTCGGACGGGCCGCCTGCTTGGCGGCGGACTTCTTCGCGGCGGTTTTCCTGGAGGCCGGCTTCTTGGCGGGCGGGTTCTTGGCGGGCGGGTTCTTGGCGACCGCCTTCTTGTCGGGCTTCACCAGGGCCCGCACGCGCTCGGTCCACGGCACGCGCCCCGGGGCCGGGGCGGCCACACCCGCACGCCGGGCCTTCTTCTCCGCCGTCCGCTCGGCCCGCGCCTCCACGGAACGGAACCCAAGGGTGTGGAAGCGGTGACTCAACCGGCGCCCCAGCAGCAGGTACGCGAGGAACGCACCGGTCGTATTCATGATCACGTCGTCCACGTCGAAGGCCCGCCCCTCGACGATCGCGCCCTGCGCCAGCTCGACCACGGTCATCACGACCAGGGTCAGCGCCACGACCCGCAACATCCGGAACCTACGAGGCACCAGCACCGGCAACAACAGCCCGAACGGCGCGCCCATGAGCACGTTCCCGCCGACCTGCTTGCACGCGGCGAGGAACGTGTAGTCCTCGGCGTACTGCCGCAGCGAATGCCCCGGCCGCAGATTGGCCCCGGCGATCTCCGACGAGGCGGGCGACGGTGTGAGCGTCAACTCCGCGAGTACGGCGGCGAACCCGACGAGCAGCACGAGCGCGACGACAAGCACCACCACCCGCAACACGGCCCCACCCCACGACGTACGCCAGGTCGATCCATCCCCCGGGCGGGCACTCGCCCGCTGCCCGGTCCGTTCACTCTCAGCGGCCATAGCCCCCACTTGCCCCCACCGTGCGCACCTACGCACCGAGGTCCGCCCGGTGATCCGGCGGGCCTCGGCGGGGCGAGCAGGGGCCGGCCCGTCCGGGTGCGTGCCGAAAGCCGCGGCGATGCGCGACACTGGACGTTTGGTCGCGTGTCGTGGCCGTACGAAGGACGAAAGGGCGCAGTTGTGAATGGACCTCTCATCGTCCAGAGCGACAAGACGTTGCTGCTGGAGGTGGACCACGACCAGGCCGATGCCTGCCGTCGTGCCATCGCGCCCTTCGCCGAGCTGGAGCGTGCGCCCGAGCACATCCATACGTACCGGCTGACCCCGCTCGGGCTGTGGAACGCCCGTGCCGCCGGGCACGACGCCGAGCAGGTCATCGACGCGCTGGTGGCGTACTCGCGCTACCCCGTGCCGCACGCGCTGCTCGTGGACGTCGCCGAGACCATGGCCAGGTACGGGCGGCTCACGCTCTCCAAGCACCCCACCCACGGGCTCGTGCTGACCAGCACCGACCGTCCGGTGCTGGAGGAGATCCTGCGGTCGAAGAAGGTCCAGCCGCTGGTCGGGACGCGGATCGATCCGGACACCGTCGTCGTGCACCCCTCCGAGCGCGGGCAGATCAAGCAGACGCTGCTGAAGCTGGGCTGGCCGGCCGAGGACCTGGCCGGATACGTGGACGGCGAGGCCCACGCCATCGAGCTGGACGAGCGGGAGTGGTCGCTGCGCCCGTATCAGAAGCAGGCCGTCGAGGGCTTCTGGCACGGCGGGTCCGGGGTCGTCGTGCTGCCGTGCGGCGCGGGCAAGACGCTCGTCGGCGCGGGTGCGATGGCGCAGGCGCAGGCGACGACGCTGATCCTCGTCACGAACACCGTCTCCGCCCGGCAGTGGAAGCACGAGCTGATCAGGCGGACGTCGCTGACCGAGGAGGAGATCGGCGAGTACAGCGGTACGCGCAAGGAGATCCGCCCGGTCACGATCGCGACGTACCAGGTGCTCACGGTCCGCCGTAAGGGCGTCTACCCGCACCTGGAGCTGTTCGACTCGCGCGACTGGGGCCTGATCATCTACGACGAGGTGCATCTGCTGCCCGCGCCGGTCTTCAAGTTCACGGCCGACCTCCAGGCGCGGCGCCGGCTGGGGCTGACGGCGACGCTCGTACGGGAGGACGGCCGCGAGTCGGACGTCTTCTCGCTCATCGGGCCGAAGCGCTTCGACGCGCCGTGGAAGGAGATCGAGGCGCAGGGCTACATCGCGCCCGCCGACTGCGTCGAGGTACGCGTCAACCTCACCGACAGCGAGCGCCTGGCGTACGCGACGGCCGAGCAGGAGGAGAAGTACCGCTTCTGCGCGACGACGGCGACGAAGCGCAAGGTGACCGAGGCGCTGGTCCGCAAGCACAAGGGCGAGCAGACGCTGGTCATCGGCCAGTACATCGACCAGCTGGACGAGCTGGGCGAGCATCTGGATGCCCCGGTGATCAAGGGCGAGACGAGCAACTCGCAGCGGGAGAAGCTGTTCGAGGCGTTCCGGCAGGGCGAGCTCTCGGTGCTCGTCGTGTCGAAGGTCGCGAACTTCTCCATCGATCTGCCGGAGGCGACGGTCGCGATCCAGGTGTCGGGCACGTTCGGCTCACGTCAGGAGGAGGCCCAGCGGCTGGGCCGGGTGCTCCGTCCGAAGGCGGACGGCCACGAGGCGCGGTTCTACTCGGTGGTCGCCCGCGACACGATCGACCAGGACTTCGCGGCGCACCGCCAGCGCTTCCTCGCGGAGCAGGGGTACGCCTACCGCATCGTGGACGCCGACGAGTTGCTGGCCGGCAGCTGAGTCGCCGCGGGCCGGAGGGAGCCGGCGGGCCGGAGCCGCGGCACGCTCCCGGGCGGCGGCCCCTGGCCGGCCGCACGGCGGCAGCGCCACCCCGCGTACGCGAGGAGCGCGAGCGCCAGCAGCGCGTACGGCGACGCCAACACCTGCTGCCACCAGGCCAGTTGAAGCTCCGCCCCGCCCTCGTGCGGTACGAGCCGGAAGGTCCGCGCCGCGAAGACCAGCGCGACCGCCGACGCCGTACGCAGGCGGCCTTCCGCGAGCAGGACCGCCAGCAGCGGGACGCACCACACCCAGTGGTGGGACCAGCTGACGGGCGAGACGAGCAGCGCCGTCAGCGCGGTGACGAGCACGCCCCACGTGTCGAGCCCCGCCCGTCCGACGGCTCTGCGCGCCAGCCACAGACCGGCGAACGTGGTGACGACGCAGGCGACCGCCCAGCCGACGCCCGGCTCGGTGGTGTGCAGGGCGCGGGCGAACAGCCCTTGCAGCGACTGGTTGTCCGCCGCCCATCCCTCGCCCAGGCGGCCGGTCTCGAACACCCGCAGCGTCCAGAAGTCGAGGCTGGCCCCTGGGAGTACGAGCGCGCCGAGCAGCATCGTGCCGATGAGCGACGCGAGGGCGGTCAGCCCCGCGCGTACGGACTCGGCCCGGCCCGTGAGCAGCAGATAGGCGATGAAGAGAGCCGGGGTCAGCTCGACGCCCGCCGCGATCCCGAGGACGAAGCCCTTGCCGAGGGCATGATCGGGCCTGGTCAGGTCCCAGAGGACGAGGCAGGTCAGCGCGAGGCTGATCTCTCCGAAGAGGAGGGTCCGCAGGACGGGTTCGAGCCACAGCCCGAGGGCGACGAGCACGGGGATGCCCAGCAGGACGGGAGCCAGTGCGACCGCGGGAACGGGCGAGGGGACGGGGGTGACAGGGGCCGAGGCGTGGTGGAGCCGCCCGGCGAACCGCCAGGACAGCCGGACGAGGAAAGCGAGAAGCAGCACGTTGGCCACGACGACAACGGCGTTGAGCGTGGCGGCAGGCAGCCAGGTGACCGGGACGAACAGGATGGAGGCGAACGGCGGAGAGGTGGCGGGCGGGCGCCACTCGGTGACCACGAAGCGGTCGACGACAGGGATGGGCTCGGCGAACCGGTCGAACTGGGCCGGGCAGAACACGGCAAGTGAAGCAAGCGCGGTCAGCGACACGGCGAGTGCGCCAACTGCGAGAAGTGACCGGACAGTCACGGTCGGGTACGTCACGGCCGCGACACTAGCCGATCAGCCCCCGGAAAGACGTTGACGGCGGTATCGAAGAACAGGGGCCCGTCAGCGCAATATGCCCGCCTCCTCCCCGTACTCACCGAGCACGGCCACGCTGAACGCGGCTGTCACGAACACCTTGACCGCACGCAGCGCGTTGCCGACCGGGTGCGGGGCGTGCGAGCCGGAGTGAGGGGCGGAACCGAGCGCCGTCGCCCCGCTGTGCGGGGGGCCGACGTGCACGGGCTGGATGTGGTTGAAGGTCGCTGTACTCATACGTCAATGGTGCTTCTCCGCCGACCGAAACACATCGCTCTGCGGAGGGAAACGAAAACGCCCCTCCGTACGCCTCCAGAGATACGGCATCCCCTACGGGGACTACACCCCCCACCCCCTGACGTCCACCAGGGAAGTACGGCGACGGCCGCCGGGCCGACGGCCGCGCGTCAAAACCCGTTCGCCCCGCCGTCGCCCGATGACTAGACTCTCCCTCTTCTCCCGCCTCCCTCCGAGGAGCGCCGCTGTCCGGTCGGAAACCGGACGGCTGCCCTGACGTGATCCACCGCCGACGCTCACCGCCACCCCGCCCCACCGGGTCGCGGCCCGTCGGCCTGCGTACATTCCGGAGGCACCACCGTGTCCGCGCACGACCCCGCACCGACCCAGTCAATCCCCGGCACAGACATCGCCACAGACTCCGGCACCGGCACCGGCACCGCCACCGGCACAGACCGCAGCACCGAAACCGGCACGGACACCACGGCCGATCCCCTCCTCGCCCGCGAACGCGCCCACCTCGGCGCCTCCCGCGCCGCCCTCCGCTCCATGCGCGAGGACGTCCAGGCCCTCGACATCCGCGACGTGACGGCGAACTGGGTCAACGCCGCCGTCCTCGAATCGCAGATCGAGGACCGCATCAAGGCGCTCGCCGACCTCTCCCACACCCCGCTCTTCTTCGGCCGCCTCGACTATCTGCAGGCGGTCGGCGCCGACGAGGCCGAGGGCGCCGAGGGCGAGCGCTTCTACATCGGCCGGCGGCACGTCCACGACGCCGACGGCGACCCGATGGTCATCGACTGGCGGGCGCCCGTCTCGCAGCCCTTCTACCAGGCCTCCAAGAAGAACCCGCTGGACGTCGGCCTGCGCCGCCGCTTCGGTTACACGGCCGGCGAGCTGACCGCGTACGAGGACGAACACCTCTCCGACCCGACCGAGACGGCCCGGTCCAGCAAACTGCTCCAGGCCGAGATCGAGCGCCCGCGCGTCGGCCCCATGCGGGACATCGTCGCGACGATCCAGCCCGAGCAGGACGAGATCGTCCGGTCCGGGCTCGGCGGCTCCGTCTGTGTGCAGGGTGGCCCCGGCACTGGAAAGACGGCCGTCGGCCTGCACCGCGTGGCGTATCTGCTGTACGCGCACCGCGACCGGCTGGCCCGTACGGGCACGCTCGTCATCGGACCGAACGCCTCCTTCCTCCACTACATCGAGCAAGTACTGCCCGCGCTGGGCGAGTTGGAGGTCAAGCAGGCGACCGTCGACGAGCTGGTCGCGTCGGCGCCCGGCCAGGTGCGGGTACGGGGCGTCGACAGCGCGGCCACGGCCGTCGTCAAGGGCGACGCCCGCATGGCGCAGGTGCTGCGCCGGGCGGTCCGCTCGCACGTCACGCTGCCGACCGAGCCGGTCATGGTGGTGCGCGGCTCCCGGCGCTGGCGGGTTCCGGCGTACGAACTCGAAGAGCTGGTACGGGAGTTGCTGGACCGCGACATCCGATACGGCGCCGCGCACGACGCCCTCCCCCAGCGCATCGCGCACGCCGTGCTCGTCCAGATGGAGAGATCCGGCGAGGCGCCCGACGACCGCGTGCAGGACGCGGTCGCCCGTAACCCCGCCGTGAAGGCCGCCGTCAAGGCGGTGTGGCCCGCCGTCGACCCGGCGAAGCTGGTGCTGCGGCTGCTCTCGGACGCGGGCTTCCTCGCCGAGCACGCGGAGGGGCTGTTGACCGCCGAGGAGCAGAAGGCGCTGTTGTGGGAGAAGCCGCCGCGCAGCCTGAAGACGGCGAAGTGGTCGTCGGCGGACGCGGTGCTGATCGACGAGACGAACGACCTGGTGTCCCGTACGCACTCGCTCGGCCATGTCGTACTGGACGAGGCGCAGGACCTGTCACCGATGCAGTACCGGGCGGTGGGCCGGCGCTGCTCGACCGGTTCGGCGACGGTGCTCGGGGACCTCGCGCAGGGCACCACGCCCTGGGCGACGGCGAGTTGGGCGGAGGCGCTGACGCATCTGGGCAAGCCGGACGCGGTGGTCGAGGAGCTGACGGCCGGTTTCCGCGTACCGCGCGAGGTGATCGCCTACGCGTCACGCCTGCTGCCCGCGATCTCGCCGGGGCTGACGGAGGTGGCGTCGGTCCGTGAGTCGCCGGGCTCGCTGGAGGTACGAGCGGTGGAGGCAAGCGCCCTGAACACGGACGCGTTGAACGCGGCGGTCGTCGCGGCCTGCGTGGAGTCGTTGCGCCACGAGGGCTCGATCGGGCTGATCGCGGCGGACGCCCGTATCCCGGCGCTGGCCGCCGCGCTGTCGGCGGCGGACCTGCCGTATCTGGCCCCGGGCGAGGAGACGACGGCGGCCTCCCGCCTCACTCTGGTCCCGGCGTCGCTGGCGAAGGGGCTTGAGTACGACTACGTGGTCCTGGACGAGCCATCGGCGGTGGTCGCGGGCGAGCCCGACGACCGCACGGGCCTGCGCCGTCTGTACGTGGCGCTGACACGAGCGGTGTCGGGCCTGATCGTGGTCCACGGCTCCCCGTTGCCGGACGAGTTGGACACACCCTGGGCGGGGTCGGCCGGGTAAGCGACACTGTGCGGGTGAACTCGAACGATGAGCCCGAGGCGGAGACGGTGGCTGCGACGGATACGCCGGGAGCGGCGGGTACGGGGGACACCCCCGTACCGGCTGCCGACACGGACGATACGGACGGCGGCACGGGCGACACGGCACCGCCCACCCGGCGGCTGTTCTGGTCGGCCCTCGCCGTCGCCCTCGCGCTCCTGCTCGTCGACCAGGGCACCAAGTGGTGGGCGGTCAGCGCGTTGGGGGACTCGGAGACGATCCCCGTCATCGGCGACGCCCTCCGCTTCCTTCTCGTCTACAACCCGGGCGCCGCCTTCTCCATGGGCACCGGCGTGACCTGGATCTTCACGGTGTTCGCCGGTGTCGCCATGGTGGCCATCGGCTGGTACGCGTGGCGCGTGCGCTCCACCCCGTGGACATACGCGCTCGGGCTGCTCCTCGGCGGCGCCACGTCCCACTTCGGCGACCGCCTCCTCCGCGACCCCGGCTTCGGGCGGGGGCACGTGGTGGACTTCATCGACTATTCGGGCTTCTTCGTCGGCAACGTCGCCGACATCGGGATCTTCGCGGGCGCGGTGACGATCGTGGTGCTCTCGTTCAAGGGGATAGAGGCGGTCGATCCCGCGCGGCCGGCCGAACCGGCCACCGCCACCGCCGAACCGGCGGAATGACCGACCGAGGGACCGGACCACACCCACCGGGCACCACGAGGCGACGCCGCCCGGCACCGCCACGCCGCCACCGGCGGCCAGCGCTTCGCGACGCGCTGGGAAGGGCCACGCCGCCGGGCCTCGTCCGGCGATCGACGCACCGGTTCGCCCCGGCGGTCGAGGCCCAGCCGCCACGGGCCCGATACCCTCGCCCCGCCGCCCCGGGCCCGGCGCCCCGCGCACGCGACTACGCGTCGATCGCCTCGCGCCACTCCCGTACCGTCGCCTCGTTCACCGGCGCGCCCCAGCCGTTCGGCCGCGCGGCGCCCCCGATGTGGAACGCGTTCAGGCCGCCCGCGCGGAGCTCCGGCAGGTGGTCGAGCCGGAGGCCGCCGCCGACGAGGAGTTCGGGGCCGTAGCCCGGTTCGCCTTCGACAGCCGACGCCGCCTCCGCCAGCAGGACCGCGATGCCGGCGTCGACCCCGGTGGGCGAACCGGCCGTCAGATACGTGTCCAGGCCGGGCAGGTCCGCGAGCTGCTTGCGCAGCGCGTCGCGGTCGGACGCGCGGTCGATCGCGCGGTGGAAGGTCCAGCGGCAGGGGTCCAGCTCCGCGACCAGCCGCTCCACGGTCACGAGGTCCGCGTTGCCCGCGATGTCGAGGAAGCCGAGTACGAACTCGTCCGCGCCCTCGATCCGCAGCGCGCCCACCGCGTCCACCAGCGCGTCCACCTCTTCCGGCGAGCCCGCCGAGAACCCGTCCTGGAGTCTGAGCATCACGCGCAGCGGGATGTCGACGGAGGCACGGATCTTGGCAAAGGTCTCCACCGCCGGGGTGAGGCCGTCCGCCGCCATGTCGGTGACCAGCTCAAGGCGGTCCGCCCCGCCGGCTTGGGCCGCGACTGCGTCCTCGGCGTCGAGAGCGATCACCTCCAGGA
Source organism: Streptomyces sp. NPDC051217 (assembly GCF_044455465.1). Lineage (NCBI taxonomy): Bacteria > Bacillati > Actinomycetota > Actinomycetes > Kitasatosporales > Streptomycetaceae > Streptomyces > Streptomyces sp. NPDC051217. The sequence continues at coordinate 181,886 of NZ_JBITEV010000011.1, read as the reverse complement.
CTGCGCGCTTGCTCATGGGAACCCATTCCGTTCGGGAGGCTGGTCGTGGGGGTGGCAAGCCGGACCGGACGTGGGGCGACCGGTCGGCACTCGACCCGCTACAGGTGCTACAGGTCTAGTCCAATAGCCAGCCTACGGTGCCGCACACCGCGTGCGCATCACCAAACCCCCAGCACACCACATCAGTGACTCCCGGTCCGTACCGTGAACGCCGCGGTCCGGACTTTCCCCTCGTGCCGGAAGTCGAAGAACAGCCGGTACGCGCCGTCGCTCGGCGCGGTCGCCCCGAAGGACACCTTCGCGCCCGACCGGCCGTCCGGATGGACGTGCAGATAGGCGAGGTCTCCGGCGCGCAGGGCGACGAGATGGCCGTACGCGCCCAGGTAGGGCTGGAGGTTGGTGACGGGCTCGCCGTTCTTGCTGACCGTCAGCTCGACGTCGCTCGCCTTGCCGGGGGTCAGCGCGCCGTCGAGCGCGACCTGATAGCCGTCGACCTCGGCGGTGGCGCGGACCGGCGGGAGATCCGACGGCTTGTACGGCCCCGATACGGCGAGGTCCGCGCCGAGTGTGAGGTTCGTCGCGGCAGCCGCGTGCCCACCGTCGCCGTGAGCCTCGCCCTTCCCTTCAGCCCCACCAGCACCGCCCGCCCCGCCGGGCGTGAAGTCGGCGAAGACCCGGTAGTCGCCCGCCTTGGGCAGCTCGACGGGGATGGACCAGACGCCGTCGGCCGCGCGTGCCGGGTGCAGATGACGGAAGACGGTCAGATCGCGCGAGGCGACGATGAAGTGCAGCTCCTTCTCGTGCTCGCGCTTGTACGAGGTGAGATTGCGGTCGTGCCCGTCCTTGATCGAGAACGTCAGTTCCGTACGGGCCCCGGCCGCGATCGCGGTTTTTCCGAGGGCGAGGCGGTAACCGCCGTCCGAGATCTGGAGCCCGCCGGCGGCGGGCTTCGCCGCGCCCCCGCCCTCCGTACCGGTCTCCTCGCTACCGGTCTCCCCGTGAGCGTCCCCATGACCCTCACCCCCACCCTTGGCGTCAGCCTCCTTGCCCGTCTCCGAGCCCGCCCCCGCCGCGTGTTCCCTCTCGTGCTTCGCGGGCGGCGGCTTCTCGGCGACAACGGGGTCGGTCCCCGTCCCCACCGCGTACGCGACGCCGAACGTCGCGGCGAGCGCGGTGGCGTACGCGGTGATCCTGACTCCGGTGTTCGCGTTGATGTTCATGGTTCGAAGATACCCCTAGGGGGTATAAAGTCAAGCGAGGAACTACCCTTGCTTCCGATAGGGGCGAGGGGTATACCCGGATCAGGGAACAGGTACCCCCTAGGGGTATAAGTCCGGGTATCCGGACGCGATACGCCCGACACAGAGGAGAAGGCGAGTCATGAGCACCACACCGGCAACCGACACACCCGCCGGCGCCCCCGGCGCCCCGGCCCCCGCCAAGGTCGACGTCGAGCTCGCCATCGGTGGCATGACCTGCGCCTCGTGCGCAGCCCGTATCGAGAAGAAGCTGAACCGCATGGACGGCGTCGAGGCGACCGTCAACTACGCGACGGAGAAGGCGAAGGTCAGCTACGCGGAGGGCGATCTCTCCGTACGCGACCTGATCGCCACCGTCGAGGCGACCGGGTACACCGCGGCGGAGCCACCCCCGCCCCAACCGCCGCGGGGCGCCCCGGACTCCCAGGGCGCCCAGGAGCGGGACCGCGCGCGGCAGGACGACGAACTGCGGCCCCTGCGCGAGCGGTTGATCACGGCCGTCGTCCTCTCCGTCCCCGTCGTCGCGATGGCGATGGTCCCGGCCTTCCAGTTCGAGTTCTGGCAGTGGCTGTCGCTGACACTGGCCGCCCCGGTCGTGACCTACGCGGCCTGGCCGTTCCACCGGGCCGCGTGGACCAATGCCAAGCACGGCGCGGCGACGATGGACACGCTGATCTCGGTCGGCACGTCCGCCGCCTTCCTCTGGTCGCTGTGGGCGCTGTTCTTCGGTACGGCGGGCACGCCCGGAATGACTCACCCCTTCGAGCTGACGATCGAGCGCGGTGACGGCGCGGGGAACATCTATCTCGAAGCGGCGGCGGGCGTCACCGCGTTCATCCTGGCCGGCCGGTACTTCGAGGCCCGCGCCAAGCGCAAGGCGGGCGCCGCGCTCAAGGCCCTGATGGAGCTGGGCGCGAAGGAGGTCACCGTCCTGCGCGACGGCCGTGAGGTGACCGTGCCCACCGGGGAGCTGGCGGTCGGGGACCGGTTCGTCGTACGGCCCGGGGAGAAGATCGCCACCGACGGCACCGTCACCGAGGGCACCTCCGCCGTCGACGCGTCCATGCTCACCGGCGAATCCGTTCCGGTCGAGGTCGGTCCCGGCGACGCCGTCACCGGCGCCACCCTCAACGCCGGGGGCCGTCTCGTCGTGACCGCCACCCGTATCGGCGCCGACACCCAACTCGCCCGTATGGCACGGATGGTCGAGGACGCGCAGAACGGCAAAGCCGCCGCCCAGCGCCTCGCGGACCGTATCTCCGCCGTCTTCGTCCCGGTGGTCATCGCGCTCGCGCTCGGCACGCTCGGCTTCTGGCTGGGCAACGGAGCGGGACTGACGGCCGCGTTCACGGCCGCCGTCGCCGTACTGATCATCGCCTGCCCCTGCGCCCTCGGGCTCGCGACCCCGACAGCCCTCATGGTGGGTACGGGACGTGGCGCCCAGCTCGGCATCCTCATCAAAGGCCCCGAAGTCCTCGAATCCACCCGTACGGTCGACACGATCGTCCTCGACAAGACCGGCACCGTCACCACCGGCCGGATGACCCTCCTCGCCGGCCACCCCGCCCCCGGCACGGACGAGACCGAACTCCTGCGCCTGGCGGGCGCCCTGGAGCACGCCTCCGAGCACCCCATCGCCCGCGCGATCGCGACCGGAGCCACCGACCGGACCGGTCCCCTCCCCACCCCCGAGGACTTCGCCAACGTCCCCGGTCTGGGAGTCCAGGGCATCGTGGAGGGCCACGCCGTTCTCGTCGGCCGGGAAAAACTCCTCGCCGAGTGGGAGATCCACCTCCCCGAAGAGCTGACGGCCAGGAAGCGGGCCGCCGAGGCCGCGGGCCGTACCGTCGTCGCGGTCGCCTGGGACGGGGAGGCACGCGGCATCCTCGAAGTCGCGGACGCCGTCAAGGAAACCAGCGCCGAAGCGATCCGCCGACTGCGCGCCCTCGGCCTGACCCCCGTCCTGCTCACCGGCGACAACACCACCGTCGCCGAGGCGGTGGCCAAGGAGGTCGGGATCGACGCGGACCAGGTCATCGCGGAGGTCATGCCCGAGGACAAGGTCGACGTCGTCAAGCGCCTCCAGGCGGAGGGCAAATCGGTCGCGATGGTCGGTGACGGCGTCAACGACGCCGCCGCACTCGCCCAGGCCGACCTCGGTCTCGCCATGGGCACCGGCACCGACGCCGCCATCGAAGCCGGCGACCTCACGCTCGTCACCGGCGATCTGCGTGCCGCCGCCGACGCCATCCGTCTCTCCCGCCGGACCCTCGGCACCATCAAGGGCAACCTCTTCTGGGCCTTCGGCTACAACGTCGCCGCGATCCCCCTCGCGGCGGCCGGGCTCCTCAATCCGATGATCGCTGGCGCGGCCATGGCGTTCTCGTCGGTGTTCGTCGTCGGCAACTCGCTGCGGCTGCGGGGCTTCAAGGCAACCGTCTGAGCGGTACGAACGGCACGAACGGCCGGCACGTCTGGTCCAGACCAAAGTCTTGACAGGGTGGCGCTTCACTTCTTAGATCGAAGAGGTGAAGCGCTTTCTGTCGTCTCCGGCTCAGCTCTTCTCCTGCTTCTCCCCCGCTCCTCCCGCCTCCCCGCTCCTCCCGATCCACCTGTCTGTCATATGCATGACAGCCCCCACTCAGGAAGGGATCGTCACGTGCCCACCAAGACACGTCTCGCCCAAGGCCCGCTCCGCCTGTTCCTGCTGCTCGCCGTCCTCCTCGGCCTCGCCGCCGTACCCGCCACCGGCCCCGCGGCCTCAGCGGCTCCGGCAGCCAAGAAGGCCGCGGACTTCAAGGTCCTCGGCTTCTACAGCGGCACCTGGGACGCCGCGCACATCAACTTCGTTCAAGAGGCGAACAGGTGGTTCCCGCAGACCGCCGCGGCGAACAACTTCACGTACGAGTCGACCAACAACTGGAACCGGTTGACCGGCACCGGCCTCCAGGGCGTGGACGTCGTCCTGTTCCTCGACGACCTGCCGAAGAGCCCGGCCCAGCGGTCGGGCTTCGAGCAGTACATGCGTAACGGCGGGGGCTGGATGGGCTTCCACGTCGCGGCCTTCACCACGGGCGCCCAGTCGTGGCCCTGGTACCACAACACCTTCCTCGGCAGCGGCAACTTCAAGTCCAACACCTGGGGCCCGACCACCGCCAAGCTGAAGACCGAGAACGCCTCGCACCCGGCGCTCGCGGGCATCCCGTCGACCTTCACCTCGTCGGTCAGCGAGTGGTACAGCTGGTCCAACAACCTCCGGTCGAACCCGAACATCAAGGTGCTCGCCTCGGTCGACCAGTCGAGCTTCCCGCTCGGTACGGACCCCAACCAGTCCTGGTACAGCGGTGACTACCCGATCCTCTGGACCAACAACAACTACAAGATGCTGTACGCGAACTTCGGCCACAACGCCATGGACTACAACACCAACACGGGCCTGTCGTCCACGTTCGACAGCGCGACGCAGAACCGCTTCGTGATCAACGGTCTGAAGTGGCTGGCCGCGCAGTAGCGACCCGCTGACCGGTTCCGTCCGGTCCGCCCGATCGGCCGAGGCCGGTGACACGACGCGACACGCGTCGAGTCACCGACCTCCGCCGCGTCTCCTCCTCCCCCCGCCGCCCCTCCCCCCGCGCGACACCACACGTGCGCCGCGCCGCTGAGCCGCGTCGGAAGCCGGTCTCAGGGCACCCTGAAGGGCAGGCAGCACGACAGGACGGCTGCTCGGCCGGACCGCCGACCACCCAACGGGGAGACCAGAGTGCCCAAGTCCCATCAGGCACAACACTGGTGGCCCCCGCATCCCCGGCGCGCCCACCGCTCCCGCCGCCCCCGCGACGGCCACCGCTACGGGGGCGCGCTCAAACGCATCCCGATGTCCCTGTGGCGTGAGGACGCCACCGACTGGGCCGCCGCCCTCACGTACTACACCGTCCTCGCGATCATCCCGGCCCTCCTGGTGACCGTGGCCGCCATCGGCCTCGCCGGCCCGCAGGCGACCAACGAACTCTCCGAGCAGATCACCGCGCTCGTCCCGGCCCAGTCCCGGCACCTGGTCCGCGAGGCGCTGGGCGAGATGGCGCACCAGCGCACGGCGGCCCGGCTGCTGCTGATCTTCGGGGCGATCGGCGCGCTCTGGTCCTCCTCCAGTTATCTCGGCGTCTTCCGCCGCGCGCTGCACCGGATCAACGGCGCCACCGACCACCGCCCGCCGTGGCGCAAGGCCCCGCGCATCGTGATCACGGCGATCGTGCTGCTCGCGCTGCTCGTCACGAGCGCGTTCACGCTGGTGCTGACGGGCGACGTGGTCCGCGAGATCGGTCCGGTGCTGGGCATCGGAAGTACGGCAACCGTGCTGTGGACGGTGGTGAAGTGGCCGCTGCTGCTGGCGCTCGCGGCGGTACTGGTCCTCATCGTCTTCCGTACGGGGCCGCCCGAGACCCGCCATCTGCGGCACGCGCTGCCCGGCGGGGTGCTCGCCGTACTGCTGTGGCTGGGGGTGTCGGCGCTGTTCGCGCTGTACGCGTCCCACTCGGGGACGTACAGCCGGGTCTACGGCTCGCTCGCGGGCAGCGTCGTCTTTCTCATCTGGGTGTGGCTGTCGAACCTGTCGCTGGTGGCGGGCGCCCAGTTCAACGCGGAGCTGGCAGCGGGGCCGGCCGGCACGGCGAGCCGATCGGCGGCCCGATCGGCGGCCGGGTCGGGGTCCGGGCTGGGGTCCGGGGCCGCCGGGGCGGACGCCGAGCAGGACCTAGGCTCTCCCTCTATGGCAGCAGTCCACGACGTCCCCGACGACGACCGCACCCGCAGCCTGCGCGACCGCTGGCTGCACACCCTCACCGCGGTGCGGGGCGAGGTCACCACCCCCGACGCCCTCCCCTACGCCGACAACCTCCTCGCCCGTTGGGCCGAGCCCCAGCGCCGGTACCACACCACCGATCACCTCATCGCGGTCCTGGACCACATCGACACCCTCGCGGCCCACGCCGAGAACCCGGAGGCCGTACGCCTCGCCGCCTGGTTCCACGACGCCGTCTACCACCCCGAGCGCTCCGAGAACGAGGAGCGCAGCGCCGCCGTCGCCGTGCGCGCGCTGACCGAGGCGGGCGTACCGGCCGACGTCACGGACGAGGTCGCCCGCCTCGTCCGACTCACCGTCACCCACGACCCGGCGCCCGGCGACGCCAACGGCGAGGTGCTGTGTGACGCGGATCTCGCGATCCTGGCGAGCGAACCGGAGGCGTACGAGGCGTACACACGCGCCGTGCGGGAGGAGTACGGCTTCGTCCCGGACGACGCCTTCCGGGTGGGCCGGGCGACCGTACTGCGCCAACTCCTCGACCTGGAAAGGCTGTTCCGCACGCCGCACGGTGTGGCCCGCTGGGAGGAGCGGGCCCGCGCGAACCTCAACGGCGAGCTGATAGATCTCAGCCACTGACCGGCGTCGACCCGCACCGACCGGAATGGCGGAGCCGGGCGCGGTGGTTGTACCTGCCATGCCCGACTCCGCTCCCGTCGCCCTCACCCGTGCCCGTATGCCGCTCGCCGTCTACATCCTCGGGCTGTCCGTCTTCGCCCTGGGGACCAGCGAGTTCATGCTGTCCGGGCTGCTGCCACCGATCGCCGACGACATGGATGTCACCATCCCGCAGGCCGGTCTGCTGATATCCGCCTTCGCGGTCGGCATGGTGGTCGGCGCCCCGCTGCTCGCGGTGGCGACGCTGCGGCTCCCGCGCCGTACGACGCTCATCGCGCTGATCTCCGTCTTCGGCCTCGGCCAGGTCGCGGGCGCGCTCGCGCCCACCTACGAGGTGCTGTTCGTGTCGCGCGTCGTCAGCGCGTTCGCGTGCGCGGGATTCTGGGCGGTCGGCGCGGCCGTCGCCATCGCGATGGTGCCGCGGACGGCCCGCGCCCGCGCGATGGCCGTGATGATCGGCGGACTGTCGATCGCGAACGTGCTCGGCGTACCGGCGGGGGCGTTCCTCGGTACGCATCTGGGCTGGCGTTCCGCGTTCTGGGCGGTCGGCGCGGCCTCCGCGGTGGCGCTGGTCGGTGTCGCGACGCTCATCCCGCGCATCCCGGTGCCGGAGCGGAAGCCGGAGCTGCGGCGCGAGCTGCTGATCTACCGCGACCGCCAGGTCTGGCTCGCGATCGCGATCACGGCGCTCGCGGCGGGCGGCGTCTTCTGCGCGTTCTCCTACCTCGCCCCGCTGCTCACGGACGTGGCCGGTCTCGACGAGGGCTGGGTCCCGACGGTGCTCGCGCTGTTCGGCGTGGGCGCGCTGACCGGCACGGTGATCGGCGGCCGGGTCGCGGACGCGCACCTCTTCGAGGTGCTGCTGAGCGGCGTGGTGGCGTCGACGGTGTTCCTGGCCGCGCTGGCGCTGCTCGCGTCGAGCGCGGTGGCGGTGGTGGTGCTCTCCCTGCTACTGGGCTTCTCGGCGTTCTTCACGGCACCGGCGCTGAACGCCCGGATGTTCAACGTGGCGGCGGCGGCCCCGATCCTGGCGGGCGCGACGGCGACATCGGCGTTCAACCTGGGCAACACGGGCGGCCCCTGGCTCGGCGGCACGGTGATCGACGCGGGCCTCGGCTTCGCTTCGACGGCCTGGGCGGGGGCGGCGATGACGGTCCTCGCGGTGGGCCTGGTGATGCTGGCGATGCGGCACCAGCGCACGGGCCGTACGCGGCTGGTCGCGAAGGGCTCGACGGCGTCGGTGGTTTCGGCGGTGTCGGCGGTTCCCGGGGAACCCGCTCGGCGCGCCTGAGGGCAGCCGGCCGGAAGGCCGACCGGCAGCTACCCGCCGCCCCACCGCTTCCGCTGCCGCAGCCCCGCTCCCGTCAGCCTCCGCACCAGCTCCCGCGACCCCACCTCCACCGCGCCCGCCCGCACCGCGTCCCCGTACCGGTGCGCCGGTACGTCGTAGTGGTCCCGTTCGAACGCGCGCGCCGGGCAGCCGATGCCCGCCGCGAAGGTGTGCAGTTCCTCGTACGACTCGTCGCTCACCAGGTGCGACCACATCCGCCCATGCCCCGGCCAGGTCGGCGGATCGATGTAGACGGTCACGTCACCCGGCCCCCAGTACCGCGCCGAGCGACCCCACCGGAGCCACCACGACCGCCGCCTTCCCGCACACCCAGTGCGGATCCGGGCCCAGCTCCGGCTCGATCTCCAGCGCGTGCGGCCCGCCCTCCGCCGCCAGCTCGGTCCGGGACTCGCCGCAGACGGGGCAGAGCGGCCACCGCCCGTGTGTCTCCAGGAGGGCGTCCTGTACGTCCTGGGCGACCAGCCCGGCGACGTACTCGATCCCCTCCGGCCACTGCTCCACCCACCAGCGTCGATGCGACACGGCGTCCTCCACCAGTGAGACGATCTCGGCCCGCGCGACGTCACCCGCCGCGAGGTCGGCGAGGACCAGGGCGCGTGCGGTGTGCAGCGCCTGTTCCAGGGGGTTCATGTCTTCCATGCCCCCATTGTCGTACGCCGCCACCGCGCCCCACGGCAGCGACCGCGACAACCCTTGACGCCCCCGCGTCCTGAAATTATCTTTCACTTGTGACCAGTGACGTGAAGGAAATTTACAGCGGCGGCGCCCCGCCGGCCCCCGCCGCCCTCGCGGCGAAGGTGCGCACCCTCGCGCCCTCCATGACCCGCTCCATGCAGCGCGTCGCCGAAGCCGTGGCCGCCGACCCCGCGGGCACGGCCGCCCTCACCGTCACCGGTCTCGCCGAACTCACCGGCACGAGTGAGGCCACCGTCGTCAGGACCGCCCGCCTCCTCGGCTACCCCGGCTACCGCGATCTGCGTCTCGCCCTCGCCGGCCTCGCCGCCCACCAGGAGTCCGGCGCCGCCCCGGCTGTCACCGCCGACATCGCGGTCGACGACCCGATCGCCGACGTCGTCGCCAAGCTGGCCTACGACGAGCAGCAGACCCTCGCCGACACGGCGGCCGGGCTCGACACCGTCCAGCTCGGCGCCGTCATCACCGCGGCGGCCTCCGCGCGCCGTATCGACATCTACGGCATAGGCGCGAGCGGTCTCGTCGGCATGGACCTCGCCCAGAAGCTCCTGCGCATCGGCCTGATAGCCCACGCGCACAGCGATCCGCACCTCGCCGTCACCAACGCCGTGCAGCTCAGGGCGGGCGACGTGGCCATCGCGATCACGCACTCCGGCTCGACGGGGGACGTCATAGAGCCGCTGCGCGTGGCCTTCGACCGGGGGGCGACGACGGTCGCGATCACCGGCCGCCCGGACGGCGCGGTGTCGCAGTACGCGGACCACGTCCTCACCACGTCCACGGCCCGCGAGAGCGAGCTGCGGCCGGCGGCGATGTCCAGCCGTACGAGCCAACTCCTCGTCGTGGACTGCCTGTTCGTGGGCGTCGCACAGCGGACGTACGAGACGGCCGCACCCGCGCTCGCCGCGTCCTACGAGGCGCTGGCGCACCGCCACTCGCCGCGCACGCGCTGAACCGCGCGACACATAACGGGGCTTCCTCAGGTTTCTGCCAGCTCGCCAGAAAGAGCCGCTTCTCCATGACCTCCATGCCCATCGACGCCTCTTCGACGTCCGGCGCCGGTAGTTCCGCCTCCTCCTCCCCCTCGTACGGCGAACTCCGCGCCGAACTCGCGACCCTCACCACCGAGGCGTTCCGCCCCGAACTCGCCGAGATCGACCGCCGGTCCACCGAGGACATCGCCCGCGTCATGAACGGCGAGGACCAGACCGTCCCCGCCGCCGTCGCCGCGCAGCTCCCCCGTATCGCCGACGCCATCGACGCCACCGCGGAGCGGATGGCCCGTGGCGGCAGGCTGATCTACGCGGGAGCGGGCACGGCCGGCCGCCTCGGCATCCTGGACGCGAGCGAGTGCCCTCCCACCTTCAACACCGACCCGTCGGAGGTCGTCGGCCTGATCGCGGGCGGTCCGGGCGCGATGGTCAAGTCCGTCGAGGGCGCCGAGGACTCCAAGGAGCTGGCGGCCTCGGACCTGGACGAGCTGAAGGTGGACGTGAACGACACGGTCGTCGGCATCTCGGCCTCCGGCCGCACGCCGTACGCGATCGGCGCGGTCGAGCACGCCCGCGCACTGGGCGCGCTCACCATCGGCCTCTCCTGCAACGCGGACAGCGCGCTCGCGACCGCCGCCGAGCACGGCCTGGAAATCGTCGTGGGCCCCGAACTGCTCACGGGATCAACGCGGTTGAAGGCCGGTACGGCGCAGAAGCTCGTCCTCAACATGATCTCGACGATCACCATGATCCGCCTCGGCAAGACGTACGGAAACCTGATGGTCGATGTCCGCGCCTCCAACGAGAAGCTGCGGGCCCGCTCCCGCCGTATCGTCGCGCTCGCGACGGGCGCGTCGGACGAGGAGATCGAGGCGGCGCTGGCGGCGACCGACGGCGAGGTGAAGAACGCGATCCTGACGATTCTCGGCGCGGTCGACGGCCCCACGGCGGCCGAGCTGCTGGCAGAATCACACGGCCATCTGCGGGTGGCGCTCCAGGCGTCGAAGAACAGCGACACCACGTCGAAGTAAGAGGAACACGGCCCATGACCACCGCTCCCGCCGCAGGCCCCCGCCCGGCCATATCCCGCGCCGAGTTGCGCGGCCGGGCGACCGTGTCGGTCAGTTGCGGTACGCAGGCCAGTGCGAGTGCGCTGCGGAGCTCGGGGAGATGAAAGCCGGTGAGCCGGGCCGCTCCCGAGCGCTCAACGCTCCCGTCCTGGGCGCTGCCTGACGGGCAGTGGACCGAACGAGCTGTCGGGCCGACCACGATGTGCGCGAGGTGCTGTGTGCCAGGATGCTTCTTCGGTCGGTTGCGACAGCCCCAGATCGGCCGGTTTCAACGGTCCGAGACCCTCTACTCGCCGACGGGGCTCGTCGCGTACATCCGCTCGAGTACCGCGGTCGTCACCAGGGCGTAGGCCAGGTGGGGGACGATGTCGGAGACCCAGTCTGCCGCTGACCAGGTCCGCGGATCGCTCACGCCCAGGACTGTTAGCGGCCCATTCGTGCAGATCAGCGCGCCGACCGTGGCCGCGGCGTATTCGGGGCCCTTGGACGGGTGCCAGCCGGCGGCCCGGGTCAGGGACAGCACCGTTCCCATTGCGAGACCGACGGCGAATCCGGTCAGCGACGCCAGGCCGACGACCCGGTTGTCCAGGGCCGGTCCCTCGCCGGGGATTCTCAGATGCAGCTTCTCCGCGAGTCTGCGCACGGTGATCTCGGGTGTCGTGCTCGCGGGCCTGCCGCGCAGCGTTATGTCGGCGTAGCCGACGACGTTGAGCGCGGTGGTACCGGCGGCCCCGGATGCGGCTCCGTAGAGAAGCGGACGTGTCACACGGTTCATGACCTTTCCTCCAGCCCAGAGGATCATCGAGTGACGGCGGCGGCCGACCGGGCGGCTGAGGACCTCCGAGCTGAGACACTCAGCCGCCTCGGCGATCAGGTCAGGGGCGGACGCCGCGTCCGGTGTGATGATCTAACGGAGGGAGCGGAATCCTGTGCGCAGCTCGTCCACGAGCAGTTCGGGCTGCTCCCAGGCGGCGAAGTGGCCGCCCTTGGGCAGTTGGTTGTAGTGGATGAGGTTGGGGTAGGCATCCTCGGCCCAGCTGCGGGGGGCCTGGTGCAGTTCGTCGGGGAACACGCTGACCGCGACGGGTATCGTGATGCCCTTGGCTGAGAAGAACGGTGAGGTGTTCTCACCGTACAGGCGCGCGGCGGACACCGCGGTGTTGGTCAGCCAGAACAGGGTGACGTTGTCCAGGACGTCGTCTCGGCTCAGGCCCTCGTCCACGCCGTTGAAGACACGCGAGATCAATTCCAGGCTCTTCGCGTCGTGGTCGAGCATGAACGCCGCGAGGCCCACGGGCGAGTCCGCCAGGCTTGTGAGGCTCTGCGGCCGGGTTGCCATCTCCAGCGCGTAGTACACGTGTGCGTAGAAGAACTGCAGTTGCTCGATCGCCCGTTGCTCCTCCTCGGAGTAGTCGGCTTCCGGGAGGGGGTTGCCCATGATGATCGCCGCTTCAATCTCCGGCGGGACCTCTGCGGGCATGTTGACGTGGATGCCGGCCAGTCCCGGGGGCTGCTGAAGCGCCATCGTCTCGGTGATGAGTGCACCCCAGTCGCCGCCCTGCGCCACGAACCGCGTGTATCCCAGGCGCTTCATCAGCTCCGTCCACGCCCGCGCGATCCGGTCAGGACCCCAACCCTTCTCCGTGGGCTTGCCCGAGAACCCGTAGCCGGGGATCGACGGGACCACCACGTCGAAGGCATCCGATGCGCTACCACCGTGGGCGGTGGGGTTGGTGAGCGGGTCGATGATCTTCAGCTGCTCGACTATCGAGCCGGGCCATCCGTGCGTGACGATCAGCGGCAGGGCGTTCTCGTGCTGAGAGCGGACGTGGACGAAGTGAATGTCCAGTCCATCTATCTCTGTGATGAAGTGCGGCAGCGCCTTCAGCTTCGCCTCGACCTTGCGCCAGTCGTATTCCGACGCCCAGTAGTGCGCCAAGGCCTGAACTGTTGCGAGTTGCACGCCCTGTGACTGGTCGGTGACAGTCTCCTTTTCGGGCCAACGCGTCGCCTCGATGCGCTGTTTGAGGTCCTGGAGATCAGCTTCCGGAAACTCGAAGGAGAACGGTCGGATCGCTGTGGCTTCTGATGTGACAGTCATGCGGTCTCCCTGGTCGCTTGGCCGAATCAAGCCGCGACACAGTTCCCACCATCTACGTACGGCGGGGCGCTACTTCCTTTCCCGCGACAACCATCGCGACCAAGATCATCACCGAAAGCAGCCTGCGCATGTCTTTTATGGTAGTAGGCCATGCGGACGGCGCATCTCAGAGCAGCTGGCTGAAGCCGGGTCTGCTGCCGATAGACGGCCGGCGCTCCCGAGCTCGCTGCCGCAGGTGTCGGAGAAGCGGACCTGCTGTCTGCCGGATGAGCAGGGATGATGAAGAGGGAGGTGCATTGGCATGCCCAATGGTGACGTGCTCGTCCTCGTCGACGGGGACGGCCGGGTGGTCGAGTGGACACATCCGGCGGAGGAGTTGTTCGGCTGGTCGGCGCAAGAGGCAATCGGCCAGTCCATTACCGCTCTCTTGTCTGGGATTGCCACTGACGGCAAACGGTGGCAGGAACGGTTCTCCGATACGGCCGCCGTACTGGTCAAGCCGACATTGACAGGAAATTCCGTTCTGTGGCAGGTCACTTCGACAGGAGAGGCCATTCCGGGGCGTGACATTGCGATCTTGCACGCGCTCTTCTCTCAGCGACCCGTGGGACTGCGCGTCTTTGATGACAACCTGCGCCTACTCCGCCCGGACGCCGCCCCCCGCGGGCGGCACGACCTGCCGGCGCGACGCCTCACCGAGGTGTTCGGCTGCGAGGACCCCGAGGAAGAGACCGCCATGGCGCGCGGGGTTCTGGAGAGCGGGGAGCCGGTGGTGGACCGGCTGGTCCGGTGCCACGGGGCATTGGAACACGGGCGCCGTACCCATTCGGTCTCCTACGTCCGGTTGGAGGACTCGAACGGCGGCGTGCTCGGACTGGTGGCGTTCGACGTCGACGTCACCGAGCGCGAGAACGCACAGAACCGCCTGGCGCTCCTGGATACCGTCCACACACGAGTTGGGCACCGGACGAACGTGGGCGCTGTCTGCCGCCAACTGGTGGAGGCGGTAGTACCCGCCTTCGCGGGCATCGCCGTCGTCGAGGTGGTTGACGACGTCATCCGCGGAGAGGAGCCTCCGCCGGTGCCCGCCCAACCGGACGTCCTCCTGCGCCAGGCGGCCTTTCAGGGCCCGATCTCGGTAGACCCGGCCGGAGAAGTGCGCCCGCTACCGGCCGGAACGCCCTTCTCGCGCGTCCTGTCCGAGCTTCGGCCGTGTCTTGTCTCCGTCGGGAGGGACTGCTCCTGGCTGGCCGCCGACCCGGCACGGGCCGACATCATCAGCCGATCCGGCGCCCACTCCCTGATCGTGGCACCGGTGGTACTCAACGGCCGGGCGCTGGGCGTGGTCACCTTCTACCGCCGGGGACGAGAAGACTCCTTTGAAGAGGAGGACATCGCGGTGGCGTCCGCGGTGGGGGCACACGCCGCGCTCTGCATCGACAATGCCAGCCGGTACATGCGCGAGTGGATAACCGCGTTGACCATCCAGCGCAGGCTCCTCCCTCACCGACCGGTGACCGACACCACCATCGAGACCTCCGCGATGCACCTGCCGCGCCCGGAGGGCGGCGGAGCGTGGTTCGACGCCATCGCGCTGCCCGGCGCGCGGACCGCGCTGATCGTGGGCGAGGTCGCAGGTCATGGCATCACCGCAGCCATCACCACGGGACTGCTGCGAACGGCCATCCACACACTCGCCGCCCTGAACCTGCAGCCCGACGAGCTGCTCGCCCGCCTCAACGACACCGCAGCCCGGCTCGCAGAAACGTACGCCGAAATGCCCGACGGAATACTGGGCCGAGAACCCCTCGCTGCCAGTTGCGCTATCGCGGTCTACGACCCAGTCGAACTCATCTGCACTATTGCCCGCGCCGGCCTCGCAGACCCGGTCATTGTCTCTCCCCAAGGTGCATCGCCCAGCCTGGCCGTCCCCCCCGGCCCCCCGCTGGCCGGAACCGACGACGCCCCGTTCCCCGCGGTAACCGTGGATCTCCCCGAAGGGAGCATCCTGGCGATGGGCACAGCCAGTGCCGTGGACCAGGTGCTGGCGCCGGCCGGGCCCCTGCGTCCGCTCCTGGACTGCGCAGGAGCACAGCCCCTGGCAGACGTGAGCGACACCATCAGGTCCGCGCTCGCTGGCAGGGACCCGACCGGCGAACCCCTGATGCTGCTCGCCCGCACGAGGGCACTGCCGCGCGATCGGGTATTGACCTCCGCTCTACCCGAAGGCCCCGAGGCCGCACCGATCGCCCGCGTGGCGGCCCGCAACCAGCTGAGCATTTGGGGAGTGGACGAGGAGACGGCGTTCACCACCGAGCTGATCGTCAGCGAGCTCGTCGGCAACGCAGTCCGCTACGGCGCTCCACCCCTGCGGCTGCGCCTGATTCTCGGTCGGATGCTCACCTGCGAAGTCAGTGACGCCGCCACCAGCGCTCCGCATGTCCAGCATGCCCGCACCATCGACGAGACCGGCCGGGGACTGTTCATCCTCGCGAACCTCGCGGAACAGTGGGGCACCCGCTACCAGAGGCGCGGAAAGATTGTCTGGGCAGAGCAGCCGGCAGGAACGCCGGCAACTCCTCCGTGACTCTGACCGCTGAGCTTGTCCTACCTTCCAAGCGTGGGTCTGAGACGCTCACTCGTAAGATCGTCGGACCCGGGGGTTCCGGGTATGGCTGTGAGCTAGTCGCCGTTGGACGGCTCAAATGACTTGGCCGCCCGGAGCCCCGCGACGACTCGACCGCTCATTGGGATACGCGATGTGATCGCTGTGCAGGACAACGCCGGCGAGGTCGTCTGCTGGGCTGCTTTTGGACGACGAGCCGGCGGAGGTGACGTGCCCGAGATCTGGGCCGGAGTGGACATCGGCAAGGAACATCACCACTGCGTGGTGATCGACGCGCAGGGCGAACGCCTGTTGTCGCGGCGGTCCTGAACAACGAGTCCGCGTTGCTGGAGCTGATCGGCGACGTACTACCCGCTCTTTCCGAGGACGCGTTGTGGGCGGTGGATGTCAACCACGGCGGGGCCGCCCTACTCATCGGCCTGCTGCTTGGTCACGACCAGCCGATGGTCTATCTCACCGGCCTCGCTGTTCACCGGGCATCGGCGGCCCACCGGGGCCAGGGCAAGACGGATACCAAGGACGCCTTCGTCCATCGCTGACCAGGCCCGCATGCGCGAGGACCTCGGCGTGCTCCGGCCGGGCGATGAAATAGCTGTCGACCTCAAGATCCTGCTCAGGCGCCGCACCGACCTGGTCAACGACCGCACCCGTCAGATCAACCGGCTCCGGAGCAACTCCCGGAGATCTGCCCGGCGTTGGAGCGCTCGCTGAACCTGACGAACAAGGGCCCGGTCCTGCTGCTGACCGGGTATCAAACGCCAGCAGCGATCCGCCGCAGCGGCGTCAGGCGCATCGAGACCTGGCTGAAGAACCGCAACGCAAGGTCAAAGGTGCCGTCACACTCGCTCAGGCTGTCGTCGAGGCGGCCCGGGCCCAGCACACCGCGCTGCCCGGCGAGAAGCCGGCCGCCTCGATGGTGGCTCGCCTGGCGAAGGGGGTGATCGGCCTCGAAGAGGAGATCGCCGAGTTCGACACCCTCGTCGAGTCCCGGTTTCACGAGCACCCGTCTGCCGAGGTGATCCGCAGCCTGCCCGGTATGGGTGCCATGCTCGGGGCCACGTTCATCGCTGCCACCGGCGGTGACATGGATGCCTTCGGCACTGCCGACCGGCTGGCCGCGTCGCCGGCCTGTCCCCCGGTGCCATGCGACTCCGGCCGCGTCAGCGGCAACATGCGCCGGCCCCGCCGCTACCACCGCGGGCTCCTCGATCAGAGGCGAACAACCGTCCAGGAGAGGAAACAAGCAGCTCAAACGGGCTTTCTTCCTCTCCTCGTTCGCCGCCCTCGGCGACCCCGCATCGCGGGCCTACTACGACAAGAAGATCGCGCAGGGCAAGCACCACACCCAGGCCCTGCTCTGCCCCGCCCGGCGCAGAGCCGACGTCCTCTTCGCGATGCTCCGCGACGGAACCTTCTACGAACCACAGCCTGTTCCGGCGGTCGCTCCGCAGACCTAGACCATGGTCAGGAGGTGATCCGTGGGGCTGTAGTCGATCTTCCAGTCGGCATAGACCCCCACGGCACCGTCCTTCTGGCACCGCAGCCCAACGGTCACCCAGCGGACCGACCCGTCGCCGGCGAGCGAGAACGCGACTGCCGTCTCGAACTCCTCGCTCCCGCACGGACAGCCGGCCTCGCCAGGATCCGCGTCCTCCCAGAACTCCTCGCTATCCGCGATGAACGCGCGGTCGCCGCAACCAGCGCACACCCGCTCGGCTCCGCCCTCGACATCGTCAACGAGCACGAAGAACACGCGCTCGCCACACCCGCCGCACACCGAAGGAACGACCTTCACCGGACGGCCGTCGTCAACGTTCCGCAGAAACACCGCGAGCTCCACAGAAACACCCCCACCAACCTGATCATCAGCATGCACAGACACATCGATCCGGACACCCGAACCAGCACCCCCCACCTTGACCAAAGACATAGGGGCACCCCCCCGGGCGGCCGACCCGCCCGGGGAGGCGCGGCCCCCTATCCGGTCCTCACGGCAGGCGGCGGGCGCGGTTCATTTCCGTCACCTTCGCGCGCAGCGTCTCGTTCGGCGGGGCCGGGTGGATCCAGCCCGGTGGGCAGTCCCACTCCACACCACCGCCCGGCGGCCGTAGCTGTACGCAGTCGTGCTCCAGGCCCATCACCTGACCCACGCGCCCGTCCCGTGAATCGACCGCGTACGTCCCGACCTCGGGCACGAACCCGCCGTCGGCGCAGCCGCTCATTACGGCGTTCCTTCCAGTACGGCGACGAGGCGCCGGGCGGTCACCAGGTTGCAACGCCCCAGCTCCACCAGCGGATTGGCCGGCTCGTCGCCCGAGCACGAGACGGGGTCGATCCGCAGCGACGGCAGCGTGATCCCGGCCGCCGCGAGCCCGGACCGCAACCTCTCGACGGCCTCCTCGGCCGCCCTTACCTGATCGGCAGCCGCCATGCGCCGCTCTTTCGCAGTCTTGTCCACTGAACGCCAACTCCACTCTGAGTGCTCGCTTTCACCACACAGAGTGGTCGTCACTGGTTAGCCTGAACAGAGACATCCGGCCAACAAGGCCACGTGATTAACGTGCCGCCGATGGGAGTTGCCATGCCCGGCCCCAAGAAGCTCGACCCGTCGTCCTCACCGCGCGCGCTGCTGGGAGCAGAGCTGCGGTACGCCCGCGAGAGGGCGGGGACGACCCAGGAGGCACTGGGCGCGCCCCTGTTCGTGAGTGGGGCGTTCATCGGCCAACTTGAGGCGGGTACGCGGCGGATGCAACGGGAGTACGCGGTGAAGCTGGACGAGATCCTGGGCACGGCGGGTTTCTTCGAGCGGAACTGCGACGCGGCGACGAAGTCGAAGTACCCGGACCACTTCGCGGCGGCTGCGGAGGCGGAAGCCATCGCGACGGCGATCAAGGAGTACGCGCCGCTGCTGATTCCGGGGCTGTTGCAGACGGAGGCGTACGCGCGAGCCGTGTTCCGTGCATACCAACCCACCGCGCCGGAGGCAGTGATCGACGAACTGGTCGAGGCGAGGCTGGAGCGGGCCAAGCTGCTGTCCGATCCAACGACTCCGCTGTTTTGGGGAATCCTGGACGAGGCGACGCTGCGGCGGCAGGTAGACGGCCCCGCCGCAATGGCGGAGGCACTGCATCACGTGGCAAATCTGGCACGCCGCCACCGAATCATCGTGCAGGTGCTGCCATTCAGCGCGGGCGCGCACATGGCTCTCGAAGGCGCTCTGAAGCTGATGTCCTTCTCCGACGCCCCTCCGCTCACCTATCTCCAGAGCATGGGCTCAGGCCAACTGCTGGACGATCCGGCCTCGGTGGCGCGATACGAGCTGACTTACGATTTGGTCGGGGCCAGCGCGCTGTCACCGCGCGAATCCCTGGCCCTCATCGAACAGTTGGCGGAGGATTACGACCATGAAGCGCAACAGCCTTGAGTACGACCTGAGTGCAGCGATCTGGCACAAGTCCACGTACAGCGGCGGCAGCGGCGGAGACTGCCTCGAAGTCGCCGACGGGCTCGCCGACATCGTCCCCGTCCGCGACTCCAAGTCCCCCGAGCTCCCCGGCGTCGTGTTCCCGGCCCCGGCCTGGTCCGCGTTCGTCGCGAGCCTCAAGAGCGGATCGCCGCTCTGCTAGAGGGACGTCTCATACGCCGCATGATGGTCGGGTTCATCGCCTTCGGCACGGTGCTGATGGCCGCCGGGGTATGGGTGGGGACCCAGTTCGAGTGGGCCGGCGGGGCGGCGCTGATCGCCGGGGGTGCGGCCATGGCCGCCCTCGGCCGTAGGGGCTACAGACAGCGCCTTGCCCTCGAAGCGCAGGCGCGGGCCTACCGGCCCCTGGACAACCCTCTCGGCGGGCCGCCGCCCGCGCCCGTCTACGAGGACGCCGACGAGCCCGAGACCGACGCCGAACAGCCCCCCAGCTTGGCGGAGTTGTACGGCGGCGACCGGCCGGACCCGGGCCCGCTGGAGCGCTCGTTCCCGCCGCGCTCGCGGCCGTACCTGGTGCACACGGACGGACTCGTACTCGTCACCCACGAGGGGAGGCTCGTGATCCCCTGGGACGCGGTACGCGTCATATGGCACCGCAAGGAGCTCACCCACCCCGGGCCTGCCCTCTGCGAGCTGGCCCTGGACGGTACACGTGAGCATGTGCCACTCCTCGGGTCGCGGCGGCAGGAGGAACTGTCGGCCGTGATCGTGGACCGCACCCGGGAGGGGATCATCCGGCGGATCCGCGAGGTCTACGACCGCGAGGGCAAGGTACGGCTGGGTGAGCTGACGCTGACGCGCGAGGGGATCTACGACGCGGACGGCGGGCACCTGCCCTGGAGCGGCGACTGGCGCATCGATGGCGTGCCTTTCCCGAGAGCCGAGGCCGAGGGCCCCTGGTACAACACGGTGTACGTCCACAGCACCGACGGACGGACGCTGGCCGCGATGGTGCCGGAGCTGAGCACGGCGACGGGTCTGCTCAGGGAACTCTCCGGTACCGCCTCCTCTTAGCTCAGCGCGCCGTACCCGGCCGGGTGTTGAGGGACCAGGCGTGGGTGCAGCGGGGGCACTGGAGGTGGAGTACCGGGCCGCTGTTGGAGATCAGGTAGCGCCAGTGCTCGCCGCAGTTGCGGCGGGACGCGCACGTCTCGCAGTGGCGGGCGTCGTCACAGACCGGGCAGGGGAGCCAGGCGCGGCGGGAGGGGTCCGCCTGGGGGTCAATGGGTAGCCGCACGGCCCGGCTCGTCCCCTGGCAGGACACCGGCCGCCACCAGCCGGTCGTAGATGCGCTGCTGCTCGGCGTCCAGGCCCGAGTAGAGGAGGGCGTACGCCTCGTCCTCGCCCCGGAGGGCTTCCACCGGGTCCCAGTCGGGGCCCAGCGCGGCGAGGACCTCGGCCCGTCGCCGGGCCTCCTCCAGGGTCAGGTCGATCGTGAAGGGGGTGAGGTCGTCGGTGTTTTCCTGGTTCATGGCAAGACTTCCGATGTGCCGATGGAACACTTCCATCTTTACCAGGCGCCCCCGCCAGAGGGAAGGGGACCCTAAGCAGCCCCCTGTGACCTGGGGTGACGAGCCGTACCCGGATCGGACGACAGGGGTGGGCCGTTGCTGCCGACCCCTGTGCCGAACGGCTCACCCCACGGTGACGGACTTCACACCGCCCCGTCCGCGACAGCCGCCCCGCCGGGCGGCGCGGCTTCGCGGATCGCTCTCCCGGTGCACCGGCATCAGCCGGGCCGGCCGGGGTCGCGAGGTGATCGCCGGTTCGCGAAGGGGTTCTTCCTGCGGAGCCGGCGGAGGGGACGCCGGCCCGGCCGCGGAGTGCGGCCGGACCGGTCGGTGCCGACCGGCCTCAACGACGCGGCGGCGAGGGCGAGGGCGGCCAGGTCGATCCAGTCGGAGGAGAGCCCCAGGGTGATGAGCACCGCTCCGACGGCCAGAACACCGACTGCCGTGGCACGCCTGTGGCTGCTGAGGAACCTGCCACGGCCCTTCGTTCGCTTTCCCATTGCGGTTGCCTTCCAGATTCGCGGAACGGGTGGATGACCAGAGTGCGATGGTGATCTGATGTCCATTCATGTCCGCTCCCGTCCGCGCATGTCCGCGCACGTCACGGCGCTGAGTCCGGCCAAATCCCGAGGACACCCCGGACGGATACGAACCGAGAGGGGACGGAAATCATGCGCGACGAGGAACGCCCCACCCATCCGCTGAGGGCCCCGCGGCACGGCCCGGTGGAAGCGGAGACGCCTGAGGGCGCCGAACTCGCCACGTGGTTACGCGCCCGGGTGGGCGGCCGGACCCTGCGACAACTGGAAGGGATCTTCCCTCACCCCCGGCGTACGCAGTGGAGCGAATTCCTCAAGGGCCGCAAGCTGATTCCCTTATGGCTGCTGAATGACGTCGTCACCAAATTGGTCGCCCCGCAGGACCAGCAACTGCACCGCGGGCTCGGGCAGCAACTGCTGGCGGCCGCCGAAGAGGCCGGGAGGACGCGACGGGAGGCGGAATCCCCGACGACCGCCTCGCGGGGGACGACCGCGCACGAGCACCAGGTCCGTCTGAACGACGCCCTTGAAGGCCAGATCAAGGCGCAGGAGACCGTACAGAGCCTCACCCACCTCATCTACGCCTTCATCACCGCGATGGCCGACCTGAACCAGCGCTGCCGGAACCTGGAGATCCAACGGGACGAAGCGCGCCTGCGGCTGAGCCGCCAGGAGATGGAGACAACGACCAACCAGCAGCGCGCGGAGGAGAACAAGAGACGTGCCGCCGACGACGCACGGCGCGTGGCCGAGGCGGAACAGCGGCTGGCGGAGACCGAGCGGCGGCTGATCGAGTTCGAGGAGAGGCTGGCCCGCGCCCGCTGGGAGAAGCACAACGCCGAGGACCTGCGTATCGAGGCGTTCCAACAAGCCGAACAGCGCCGCCGTGCCATAGAGCCGTCCCCCGGGGAAGGCACTCCCCCCGGCTCGTTCGAGGAGGGCAGCCGCTCGGTACCTGTTCCGCGGCCCTGGGAGTACGACCATTTCCTCGAAACCGCCGACGCGCAACTCGACTACCACGAAGCCGGCATGGTGGCCATCCGCGAGCAGATCGGCAGCGCCGCCCCGGCCCCCGCCCCGGACTTCGACCCCGCCTCGCCCGACCGGGCGCGCACCATCCCCGGCCAGGTTGTCCCGGGCCCCTCCACGGACAGCCCGGACGGGCCCGACACCGGTACGAACACTGTCCGCGGCGTGTCCACGGACGGCGCGGACAGCCCGGACAACCCCCAACCCCGGCCGGAGCGGGGGCCGGGGCGGGGGCCGGAGCCGGAGCCGGGGCCGGTCCGCAACGGCCCGAAACGCCGTGCGGTGCTGGCGGGCGGGATCTGTCTGGCCGTCCTCGCCGGCGGCGGCTGGCTCGCCTGGAACCAGTACCACCCGACCCGGGAGTACGCGCTCACGGACTCCCCCGCGATCAAGGACGCGCAGACCGACGGCGGGGTGCTCAGAATCGGAGTCAAGGCCAACCAGCCGGGACTGAGCGAGGAGATCGGAGGGGAATGGGTCGGATTCGACATCGAATTCGCCAAGAACATCGCGAAGGAACTCGGGTTCGAAGGCGAGAGCATGATCGACTTCATCCCCGTGACCACCAAAACCAGAGACGACCAGCTGAACAACGGCCAGATCCATCTCATGGTCGGCAGCTACAGCGTCACCGACGAACGCAAGAAGGAAGTGGATTTCGCCGGCCCCTACTTCATCACCGATCAAGGAATGATGGTGTACACGGGCAATTCGGGCGACGAAGCCTGGGTGGAGCAGAACGGGAAGCAGGCACGGAAAAAGATCAACGAGCCCGACGACTTCCCCGACGGCACGGTTGTGTGCACGGTGGGCAAATCAATCTCGAAAACGATTCTTGACAAACTGCCGGCCTCCAAATTCAAGATAAAAGAGGAATCCGACTACCAGACCTGCGTCGACAATCTCAACAGTTCCACCGACGGCACCACCGGCTCCACGGAGCCCCCCGTCCGAGCCGTGGTCACCGACCGGCCCATCCTCGCCGGCTTTCTGGCCGCCAACCCGAATCTGTCCATGGTCCCCAACCCGCTGGAGGCCAGCACGACGGGATGGGGCGTCGGCATAGCGAAGGGAGACGCCGCCCTGCGCCACTTCGTGTGCGAATCCATCGCGGATCAGATCGACGACGGCACCTGGCGTGAGGTCTACCGAGAGGAACTGGAAGATCACCTCCAGGAGCAGAACATAAAGGCCACACCTCCGAGAGAGGAACTCCGGACCGAGTGCCCCGGCTGAGATGAGCGGGTCCGGGGCACCGGCTCCTCGGAGCGGCGGTTAGGGTGCGCTGCCATGGACGCCGCTGATCTTGACTACCGGGTCCGGACTCAGTCCGGCTGCATTCCTCCGCCCCTCGTTACCCTGCTTCTGGATCTCGGCCATGCGGAAGAGGTGGAGTTCCAGGCAGGCCGTGGGGAATGGTTCTGCGCCCGTGAGTGGGCGCGGCTCCTCGGTGACAGGAAACAGCAGACGGAGGCGTTGGACGTGCTCGCTCCATACGTCGCCACCGGCTGGTGGCCCGCCGCCCGCGCCAAGGCGGAATTGCTGGAGTCCTGGGGGCGTGCGGACGAGGCGATCGCGCTGGCCCGGCCGTACGCGGCGGCCGGCGGGACGGCGCTGGACTTCTTCGCGCGTCTGCTGGCCCGGCACGGACAGGAGGACGAGGCGGTCACGTTGCTGAGCGCCGGAATCGAGGACTGGTTCCTTGCCACCGCCCTGGTCGACATCGCCGAGGGAACGGGCCATGACGAGGACGTCGCCGCACTGCTGGCCGCCCGGATCCCGGCCGGGCACCGGTGCGACGGCCCGTGGTGCTGCCGTGGCCTCGGACCCCACATGGCGATCGGGCTGCTTGCCGCGATCCATGAGCGCCAGGGCCGCGTAGACGAGGCGATAGCCCTGCTGCACACGCGGCAGGAGATCACCTCCATCAACAACCACGACCAGCTGGCGGATCTGCTCGCGAGGCAGGACCGGATCGGGGAACTGCGGGCGTACGCGGCGACCGAGCCCCTCGGGCAGGCCGCGCGGCGGCTCGCCGAGGTGCTGGAGGAGCGCGGCGATGTGGAGGGCGCGATCGCCGTGTACCGGGAGGAGTACGACTCGCCGATCGGCCGGCATCACCGGGCGGTGGAACTGGCCCAGCTCCTGGCCCGGCACGGCCGGGGCGACGAGGCGACAGAGGTGATGGGCGAGCTCGTGGACTCACCCGGCGGCGCGGAGGACTGGCTCGTCGACACGCTGTGCACCCTGTACTCCGACCATGGCCGGGCCCGGGACGGCCTGGCCCACCTCGACGCTCTCAAAGCACGCCGTGACGGCAAGGAGGAATGGGAGCTTTTCAGGCCCCGGCTGAGGCTCATGGCCGACTGCGGCCTGCTCGACGAGGCGGTCGAGCTGGCGCGGGGGCACTCCGAGGGCGACGCCTCGTACGCGGCGGAGACCATCTCCGACCTGCTCGCCGAGGCCGGCCGGACCGAGGAGGCTGTCGCCGTTCTGGAACCGTACGCACCCACCCACTCACGTCCTCTGGCCGACCATCTCATCAGCCTCGGCCGGGTCAAGGACGCGGTGGTGCTCCTTCAGCACCGCGAACCAGAGCCGTTCATACCCGTCTGGTCGGGCATTTTCACCGAGCCCCCTTTCTGACGCCGGACTTCGAAGCCGGACCGCCGGGGCGGAAGGGTGCACCGGGCTCGGGGCGGAGCCCGGCGCACGTCTCCTCGGAGCGGCCAAGTTCGCCTAACGGAGCGGGACGGCGATCGCGTTGTACGTCGTCTCCGGCGTCGGCGGTGTCGAGAAGCGGGCGTTGACCAGGTAGAGGCGGTTGCCGAAGCGCGCCGCCGTCGTCGGGACGTCGAAGCGCGGGTCGGTGATCGAGCGGCGCAGCGTCGCCGTACGGGCGCGGGCGTCCAGCTCGAACACCGTCACCAGGTTGAGGCGGTTCTGCACCACGTACAGCAGGTCGCCGACCCGGACCAGACCGTCGCCGTTGATGACGTCGGTCGCGCCCTTGAGGACGATGTTCGTGGCGTGACCGGTCTTCGGGTCCACCCGGAACAGCTTGCCGAGCGGGCTGTTGACGACGATCAGCGCGCGGCCGTCGGGCGTCGTCTCGATGCCGTTGGCGCTGATGCCCGTGGGCGCCTGCTCCCACTCGCCCCCGAGCGGGACACTCCGCAGGTCGTCCTTGCCCCGGCGCTTGCCGCCGCGCGGGACGGAGTAGAGGACGGGCGCGTGCGAGTTGGTGAACCAGGCCCGGTCGCCGTACAGGACCACGTCGTTGACGAAGCCGGCCGTCGTCGGCTGGTACGTGGCGGTGAGCCGGTTCGTACGGGTGTCGAGCACCCGGATCGAAGCGCTCACGCCGCCCGAGATGTAGAGGAGCCCGTCGCGGTCGAGCTTCAGACCGGTGGCGGCGGCGCCGGTCGCGCCCGCCAGGATTGTCCGGCCCTCGCCGGTGCGCAGGTCGGCGCGGCGGACCGAGCCGTCCGCGAGGGAACCCATATAGGCGTACGGGCCGCCGCCGATCGCGATGCCCTCGGGGCGGAAGCCGTTGGGCAGCGGGAAGTCGGTGGGCCAGGAGGGGCGGCCTGGGCGGCCCGGCCGGTCGTGGCGGGACCGCGCTGTGGCCGTACCCGCACCGGACGCCGTGGCGGCGAGCGCGAACGTGGCGGCCGCGCCGCCGAGCAGGGCCCGGCGCGAGGGGCTGGAGGGGCGGGAAGAATCGGGTGGTGTCTGAGACATGGCGTCGAGCCTCCGGGGGCTTCGGGGTGCCTGGGGACAGGGACAACTCCGGTGCGCTATGCGCACACCTAACGCCCCGCACCCGCCGCCGAGTTCCCCGTGCGGATCCGGCCCCCGCCCGGCTGTAGCCTCGGCGGTATGTCAGCGAATGATCGGGAGACCATGTCCGGCGAGGTGACGGGCTGGCTCTCGGAGAACGCCCTGCCCCTGAGCGGTGGTCTGACCGCCGGCGCGCCCACCACCGACCTCCGGCCGCTGAAGGAGGTGCTCGACGGCGTACGGATCGTGGGTCTGGGCGAATCCACCCACGGCACGCGCGAGTTCTTCCAGCTCAAACACCGGCTGCTGGAGTATCTGGTGACCGAGCTGGGCTTCACCACGCTGGCCATGGAGGCGAGCGCCTCCGCCGGTCCGGCCGTCGACGCCTATGTACGAGGCGGTGTCGGCGACGCCGCGCAGGTGCTGACCGGGCTGGGCTTCTGGACGTGGCGGACCGAAGAGGTCCTGGACACGATCGAGTGGATGCGGACGTACAACGACGGCCGCCCGGACGGCGAGAAGGTCCGCTTCGCCGGCATCGACCCGCAGCGGGCGGGGGATTCGCTGGCGGTGCTGGAGGCGTTCCTGACCAGCGTGGCGCCGGACCGGCTGCCCGCCCTGCACTCCGCGCTCGGCGTGCTCGCCACCGCGTATCCGGGATCGCGCCCGGACCCGGAGCAGAAGCTGATGCGCGAGGCGGTGAACCTGCTGGAGTACGTGCGCGACCACGAGTCCACTCCGGCCGGGGCGGTGGCGGTGCGGCACGCCCGGATCCTGGTCCGCGCCGCCGATCTGGTGACGCGCAACGGACAGCACCCGGACCCGGAGCGCACGGTTTCCGCCGCGCGCGACCAGTACATGGCCGAGGCGGTCGGGGAGATCCTGGACGACCCGGCGGCCAGGGTGGTGCTCTGGGGCCACAACAGCCATGTGGCGAAGGGCCGTACGGCCGACGACGCGGCGTCACCGCCGCTCGGTCGGCACCTGCGCGAGCGGTACGGCGACGCGTACTACGCCTTCGGGCTCCTCTTCGGCGAGGGCTCCTTTCGTGCCCACCGCCTCTGGCCGGGGCCCTGGAGCGGCGTCGGCGGCCTGACGGGCCGCATCGCCGAGGGCAATCCGATCGGCCCCGCCCCGAAGACCTCGGTGGAGGCCCAACTCGCCGCCGCCACACCGGCGGACCATCTGCTGGACCTGCGCCCCGCCGAGGCGGGCGACGCGCCTCGGGCCGTACGGGAGTGGGTCGACGCCACACACGAGACGCGGACGTTCGGCGCGCTGGTGACGCGCTGGTTCTACCGGCGCGAGGTCACTCCGGTGCGTCTGTCGAACGAGTACGACGGCCTGGCGTACGTCGCGGTCTCGACGGACTCGCGCCCGATCCCGCCGTACCGCCCCGTGAGGCCCTGAGGCCCTGAGGCCGTAGCACCACAGGAAGGACTCCTGGCGCCACCCCGACGCCTTAATGGCGCATGGTGGTCGGCGACCTCATCGGCGAGGGCCGGTTCGGCAACTGCCGTCTGGCATCGGGCCACCGGGGGCATCCACCTGGAAGGCCACGACCGTACGGCTGAAGACCGGGCACGGTGACATCACGGTGGACCACGCGACGGGCCGGACCGAGATCCACGGGTCGGGCCGGGGGCGGGTCGGCCGGGTCGACGCGGACGCGACCGTCAAGAACCACAACGGCGAGACCACGATCGGCGAGGTCACCGGCGAGCTGGACGTGAACTCGGCCAACGGGCCCATCGGCGTCGTACGCGCGGAGTCCTCCGTCACCGCCAAGACGTCGAGCGGTCCCATCCGTATCGACCAGGTGATACGCGGGCGGATCACGGTGGAGTCCGCCGCGGGCGGTCTGGAGATCGGCATCGCCGAGGGCTCCGCGGCCTGGCTCGACCTGGAGTCCAAGGCAGGCCGTGTCCGCAACGAGCTGGCGATGGCGAAGGCCCCGGAGCGGTCCGAGGAGAAGGTCGAGGTCCGCGGCCGCACGGGGGTCGGCGACATCGTGATCCGCCGCGCCTGATCCCCCCGCGCCTCCGCTCCGGGCCGGCTGACCGGCCGGCCCGGAGCGGGCCCGGCGCGGCGCCACCCAGAAACCTCGATGGCGCCACAATGACTCGCTGTGGCGCCATTTTTATGCCATGATGGTGACGCAAGCGCAGCGCGGCGCCAAAGTCTGGCGCCATATGCACCACCGCGCACCACCCCGCGCCACGACCCGTCGGCAGTCCCGGAACCCGAAACCCCTCAAAGAGAAGGGCCCGCTCCCATGAACACCGCGACCACAGCGGCCACCTCCACCCGCGCAGCCGCGATCTCCGCGCTCGGCCTGCGCAAGTCGTACGGCGACAAGGTGGTGCTCGACGGCATCGACCTGCGGATCCCCGAGGGCACGGTCTTCGCCCTCCTCGGCCCCAACGGGGCGGGCAAGACCACCACCGTGGAGATCCTCTCCACGCTGATCAACGCCGACTCGGGCGAGGCGCGGGTCGGGGGCCATGACGTGGCCGCCGACGCCGACTCCGTACGCGGCCAGATCGGCGTCACCGGACAGTTCGCCGCCGTCGACGGCCTGCTGACCGCCGAGGAGAATCTGCTCCTCATGGCCGACCTGCACCACCTGAGCCGTAGCGAGGGCCGCCGTCGCGCCGCCGAACTCCTGGAGCGGTTCGAGCTGACCGAGGCGGCCCGCAGGAACGTCGCGACCTTCTCCGGCGGTATGCGCCGCAAGCTGGACCTCGCGATGACCCTGGTCGGCCGGCCGCGGATCATCTTCCTCGACGAGCCGACCACCGGCCTCGACCCGCGCAGCCGCCGCGTCATGTGGGAGCTCATCCGGAACCTGGTCGCGGACCAGGGCGTGACCATCTTCCTCACCACGCAGTATCTGGAGGAGGCCGATCAACTCGCCGACCGCATCGCGGTGCTGGACCACGGCAAGCTCGTCGCCGAGGGCACCGCGGAGGAACTGAAGCGGCTGATCCCCGGCGGCCACATCCGCCTCCAGTTCGCCGACGAGGCCGGCCTCGCCACCGCCGCCTCGGTCTTCGGCGTCGCCACCCGCGACGACGAGTCGCTCTCCCTCCAGGTCCCGAGCAACGGCTCCATCGCCAATCTCCGTGCCCTCCTCGACATCCTCGACAGCACCGGGGTACGGGCCGAGTCACTCAGCATGCACACCCCCGACCTCGACGACGTCTTCCTCACCCTGACCGGCCGGCAGAACGCCGGCACCGTCCCCGCCGCCCGCAAGGAGTCGAACCGATGAGCACCGCCACCCTCACCCCGGCCAAGTCCGCCAAGTCCGCCCGCTCGTACGTGCTGCGCGACTCCATGACGATGCTGCGCCGCAACATAAAGCACATGCGGCGCTACCCCTCGATGACCATCTCGATCCTCGTGATGCCGCTGCTGATGCTGCTGCTGTTCGTGTACGTCTTCGGCGGCGCGCTCGGCGCCGGCATCGGCGGGGGCGGCGACCGCGGCGACTACATCAACTACCTGGTGCCCGGCATCATCCTGATGTCCGCGACCTCCGGGGCCGTCGCCACGGCCGTGTCCGTCTGCACCGACATGACCGAAGGCATCGTCAAACGCTTCCGTACGATGTCGATCTCCCGGGGCGCCATCCTCACCGGCCATGTCTTCGGCAGCGTCCTCCAGGTCGCCGCGGTCCTCTTCCTGATCACCGGCGTCTCCCTCGCGATCGGCTTCCGGCCCGACGCCTCGCCGGTCGAGTGGGTGGCCGCCATGGGCCTGCTCCTCTTCCTGGCCTTCGGCATGGCCTGGCTGTCCGCCGCGATGGGCATGGGCGCCAAGACCGTCGAGTCCGCGAGCAACGCCCCGCTGCCGCTGACCTTCCTGCCCTTCCTCGGCAGCGCGGTCGTCCCCCCGGACTCCATGCCGACCGCCCTGCGCTGGTTCGCCGAGTACCAGCCCTTCACCCCGATCAACGAGACCCTGCGCGGCCTCTTCCTCGGAACCGAGATCGGCAACGACGGCTGGATCGCGCTCGCCTGGTGCACGGGCCTCGCCCTGCTCGGCTACTTCTGGTCCCGCGCGGTCTTCAACCGCGAGCTCCAGCGCTGAGCCCGCGAAGCCCGCTGAACGCCCCGAGGGCGGCACCCCCTGCTGGGGAGTGCCGCCCTCGGTCGTACAAGCGCGTACGTGCTACGCCATGAACCGCCGATCCGTCAGGATCAGAAGTCCATGTCACCGCCCGGCATGCCGCCCGGCGCGCCGCCGGCGGCGGCCTTCTCCGGCTTGTCGGCGATGACGGCCTCGGTGGTGAGGAACAGCGCCGCGATGGACGCCGCGTTCTGCAGGGCGGAACGCGTGACCTTCGCGGGGTCGATGATGCCTTCGGCGATCATGTCGACGTACTCGCCGGTCGCGGCGTTCAGGCCGTGACCGATCTTGAGGTTGCGGACCTTCTCGACGATGACGCCACCCTCAAGACCCGCGTTGACCGCGATCTGCTTGAGCGGGGCCTCCAGCGCGAGCTTGACGGCAGCGGCGCCCGTCGCCTCGTCGCCTTCGAGCTCCAGCTTCTCGAACACCGAGGAAGCCTGGAGCAGAGCCACGCCACCACCGGCGACGATGCCCTCCTCGACGGCGGCCTTGGCGTTGCGCACCGCGTCCTCGATGCGGTGCTTGCGCTCCTTGAGCTCGACCTCGGTCGCGGCGCCGGCCTTGATGACGGCCACGCCGCCGGCCAGCTTCGCGAGGCGCTCCTGGAGCTTCTCACGGTCGTAGTCCGAGTCCGAGTTCTCGATCTCGGCACGGATCTGGTTCACGCGACCGGCGACCTGCTCGCTGTCACCGGCACCGTCGACGATGGTGGTCTCGTCCTTGGTGATGACGACCTTGCGGGCGCGGCCCAGCAGGTCGAGACCGGCGTTCTCCAGCTTGAGGCCGACCTCCTCGGAGATGACCGTGCCGCCCGTGAGGATGGCGATGTCGTTCAGCATCGCCTTGCGGCGGTCACCGAAGCCCGGGGCCTTGACGGCGACGGACTTGAAGGTGCCCTTGATCTTGTTGACGACGAGCGTGGACAGCGCCTCGCCCTCGACGTCCTCGGCGATGATCAGCAGCGGCTTGCCCGACTGGATGACCTTCTCCAGGAGCGGCAGGACGTCCTTGACGTTGCCGATCTTGGAGTTGACGATCAGGATGTACGGGTCGTCGAGCGACGCCTCCATACGCTCCATGTCGGTGGCGAAGTACGCCGAGATGTAGCCCTTGTCGAAGCGCATGCCCTCGGTGAGCTCAAGCTCCAGACCGAAGGTCTGCGACTCCTCGACGGTGATGACGCCTTCCTTGCCGACCTTGTCCATCGCCTCGGCGATGAGCTCGCCGATCTGGGTGTCGGCGGCGGAGATGGAGGCCGTCGAAGCGATCTGCTCCTTGGTCTCCACGTCCTTGGCCTGCTCCAGCAGCGCACCGGAGACGGCCTCGATGGCCTTCTCGATGCCGCGCTTGAGGGCCATCGGGTTGGCGCCGGCGGCCACGTTGCGCAGGCCCTCGCGGACCAGGGCCTGGGCCAGGACGGTCGCGGTGGTCGTACCGTCACCGGCGACGTCGTCCGTCTTCTTGGCGACTTCCTTGACCAGCTCGGCGCCGATCTTCTCGTACGGGTCCTCGAGCTCGATCTCCTTGGCGATGGAAACACCATCGTTGGTGATCGTGGGGGCGCCCCACTTCTTCTCGAGGACGACGTTTCGGCCCTTGGGGCCAAGGGTTACCTTGACGGCGTCGGCGAGCTGGTTCATCCCGCGCTCGAGACCGCGCCGTGCCTCCTCGTCGAACGCGATGATCTTGGCCATGTGAAGTGGTCCTCCCGGACTGGGGTGGATTGCTCCGGACCGTGTCCGCGCCCGCGACGGACGGCCGGAGAGCCGTGCGGTTCCTTGCCCCACAGGCTCTCGGGCCTCGCTGACCCGGTCCATAAGTTGTCACTCTCACCTGCAGAGTGCTAACGCCAATGATTAGCACTCGACCCCCGAGAGTGCAAGCGACTCCCGAGCAACCCCGGCAACGGAGGAGCGCGCGCACGCGGGACGCGGACACGCGGGCACGCGGCGCGCGCACGCACGAGGGGCCCGCATCCCCTGCCGGGATGCGAGCCCCTCGTGTGTGAGTGCGTCGTTGGCCGATCGCGCCGGAATCAGACGGCGAGCTTGACCATGTCCGCCTGCGGACCCTTCTGGCCCTGCGAGATCTCGAACTCAACTCGCTGACCTTCTTCAAGGGTGCGGTAGCCGTCCATCTGGATCGCGCTGTAGTGGACGAAAACATCCGCACCACCGTCGACCGCGATGAAGCCGTAGCCCTTCTCCGCGTTGAACCACTTGACGGTGCCCTGAGCCATGCCTAACTCCCCTATTACTGGCCCCTGCGCGGGACCGCACTTCGCGCCGGAACGCGTCGACCGCGGCTGAATGTATCTGCCCAACTGCCCTCTGCAACAGGTCAATCGGACGAGAATTATGGGCACGACGGAACACGCAAAGAGGTGAATTGCCGGGCTACCAGGGCAAGTCGGGCCGGGCAAAGCGCAAGGAACCGCGCAAACAGCGTCCACACTTCGACCGCATCTTGTCGCGAACTCATACGCTCGGGGCACGGGCGCGACGGGGGCGGCGGCGGGGCTACCCCAACTGTACCGCGTTCAACCTCATGGAATTGCCCCCTCCGCTTCTCTCGCGGAGGGGGCAACCCCGTTCACTGTGCGTGCTGTTCGGCCGTGTTCAGCCTCCGGCGACCGCCGGGATGATCGAGACGCCGGCGCCCTCGGGGGTGGCGGTCTCCAGGCCCTGCTCGAAGCGGACGTCGTCGTCGTTCACGTACACGTTGACGAAGCGCCGGAGCTTGCCCTGGTCGTCCAGGACGCGGGCGGCGATGCCCGGGTGGTTCGACTCCAGGGACGCGATGACCTGGGAAAGGGTCGTGCCCTCGGCCGGAACCTCGGCCTTTCCGCCGGTGTACGTACGGAGGATCGTGGGGATGCGGACGTTCACGCTCATCGGTTTCTGCCTTCCGGGGAGTAGCGGGTTCTTGAGGGGCTCAACGCGCCAGACCGGCGGCGCGGAACGCGTCGAGGCTCGGCGGAATCGTCGCGGTCGGCCCCGTCGTCGGCGCGACGGCGTCCAGCGTCTTGAGCCCGTCGCCCGTGTTCAGCACGACCGTCGTGAGTGCCGGGTCGAGCAGACCCGCCTCGATGAGCTTGCGCGTCACCCCCACGGTCACCCCGCCCGCCGTCTCGGCGAAGATCCCCTCGGTCCGCGCGAGCAGCTTGATCGCGTCGACGACCTGCTCGTCGTTCACGTCCTCGACGGCGCCGCCCGTGCGGCGGGCGATGTCCAGGACGTACGGGCCGTCGGCCGGGTTGCCGATCGCCAGTGACTTGGCGATCGTGTTCGGCTTCTGCGGCCGTACGACATCGTGTCCGGCCTTGAAGGCGACCGACACCGGCGAGCAGCCCTCGGCCTGCGCGCCGAAGATCTTGTACGGCTTCTCCTCGACCAGGCCGAGCGCGATCAGCTCCTTCAGCCCCTTGTCGATCTTCGTCAGCTGCGAGCCCGACGCGACCGGGATGACGAGCTGGTCGGGCAGCTCCCAGCCGAGCTGCTCGCAGATCTCGTACGCGAGGGTCTTGGAGCCCTCGCCGTAGTACGGGCGGAGGTTGACGTTGACGAAGCCCCAGCCCTCGCCGAGCGGGTCCCCGATGAGCTCGGAGCAGAAGCGGTTGACGTCGTCGTAGTTGCCCTCGATACCGACGAGTTCGCCGCCGTAGATCGCGGCCATGACGACCTTCCCCTGCTCCAGGTCGTGCGGGATGAAGACGCAGGAGCGGAAGCCGGCGCGGGCGGCGGCGGCGCCGACGGCGCCCGCGAGGTTGCCGGTGGAGGAGCAGGAGAGCGTGGTGAAGCCGAAGGCGCGGGCCGCCTCGACGGCGATGGCGACGACACGGTCCTTGAAGGAGTGCGTCGGGTTGCCGGAGTCGTCCTTCACGTACAGGCCGCCGGTGACGCCCAGCTCACGGGCGAGGTTGTCGGCCTTGACGAGCTTGGTGAAGCCGGGGTTGATGTTCGGCTTCGACGCGACGTCGGCGGGGACGGGGAGCAGCGGCGCGTAGCGCCAGATGTTGTCGGGACCCGCGGCGATTCGCTTCTTCAGGCCCTCGGGGTCGCCCGTCGGCAGGTCGTAGGCCACTTCGAGCGGGCCGAAACAGCTCTGACAGGCGAAGATCGGGCCGAGTTCGAAGCGCTCCCCGCATTCGCGGCACGAGAGGGCGGCGGCGGGTCCGAGATCCACGGTGCCGGCATGAGATGCGGCGGCGTCGGCGTTGGAACTGGTGTGAACGGTCTGCACAGCCATGAAGGCGAGGCCCTTTCCTCATCTTCCTCGCGACGCATCTCGCCGCGAGACGGAATTGGCACCTTCCCCACCGTGACCTCGCGGTCGGCGGGAGGGTTGCCGGGGCTTCAACGGGCCGTTCCCTCTGCCCCTCTGGATGAGCGGTATTCGATTGTCAGCGTCATGACCCCCGACATGCGACGGTCATTCGCGTTGTTCAAGACTGTAACCGAACCCCTGGACGGTTGAGGCCTTCGTCCGATCCGCGAGATGGAGATCACGTGCTGCGAGAAGTGGAGCGCTGGCTGGCCCGGCGGTCCTGGCCGGCGGCGGACCGGCCGGTCGACCGGCTGGTCGCCGCCAAGCAGGGTGCGCAGGTCAGCGTCGTGCTCCCGGCCCTGAACGAGGAGGCGACGGTCGGTCCGATCGTGTCGGTGATCCGGCGCGAACTGATGGCGGGCCCGGCGCCGCTCGTCGACGAGCTGGTCGTGATCGACTCGGGCTCGACCGACCGTACGGGGGAGTTCGCGGCGGCGGCCGGGGCGCGCGTGGTGCACCGGGACGACATTCTGCCGAGGCTGCCGACCGTGCCCGGCAAGGGCGAGGTGCTGTGGCGCTCGCTGCTGGTGACGAGCGGCGACATCGTCTGTTTCGTGGACGCGGATCTCAGGGACTTCTCGGCGCAATTCGTGTCGGGGACGGTGGGGCCGCTGCTGACCGAACCGGACGTGCAGTTCGTGAAGGCGATGTACGACCGCCCGCTCGGCGACGAGCCGGGGCAGGGCGGCCGGGTGACGGAGCTGGTGGCGCGTCCGCTGCTGAATCTGCACTGGCCGCTGCTGGCGGGCTTCGTGCAGCCCCTGGGCGGTGAGTACGCGGTGCGGCGCTCGCTGCTGGAGCGGCTGCCGTTCCCCGTCGGGTACGGGGTGGAGCTGGGGCTGCTGGTGGACGCGCTGCACACGGTGGGGCTGGACGCGCTGGGCCAGGTCGACGTCGGGGTGCGCAGGCACCGGCACCAGGACGGGCAGGCTCTGGGGCGGATGGCGGCGGCGATCTACCGGACGGCGCAGCTGCGGCTGTCGCGGGGGCATCTGGTGCGGCCGGAGCTGACGCAGTTCGATCGGGGCGAGAGGGGCTTCGAGCCGCGTACGTACGCGGTGGACACCGAGGAGCGGCCACCGATGCGGGAGATCTCGGAGTACGCGGCGCGGCGCGCGGCCTAGCCATTGAGTTCGTATGATTTAAGTATCGATTTGCCTATATTGCCTGGTATGTCGATGACTGCGATGGCCGTGGCGGCCTTGACCTCGGAACAGTTCTGGTTGTTGGGCGGCATGGCTCTCGCCCTCGTCGGCGCGGGGGTGGTGGCGCTGGCGGCGGCCCGCGGAAGGGGCCGTGGCTGATCCACGCCGACCTGAAACCGTACGTTTGAGCGTTTCCGCGAAGGGCTAGGTTTCGCCACATGGTCTCCGAGATGGTCCCCGAGCAAGCCGCCCAGGTCCTTGTCGCTTCCAATCGCGGCCCCGTCTCGTACAAACTCGGCGAGGACGGCGCCCTGACCGCCGGGCGCGGCGGCGGAGGTCTCGTCTCCGGCCTCTCGGCCATCGGGCCCGACACGAACGCCGTGTGGGTCTGCGCGGCCCTCGGTGACGGCGACCGCGAGGCGGTGCGGCGCACCGGCGGGCGGCTGGACACCGGCGACACGGGCGGGCAGCGGGTCAGGATGCTGGGCATCCCGCCGGAGGTCTACGCGGACGCGTACAACGGCGTCGCGAACTCCACGCTCTGGTTCGTCCACCACCTGCTCTACCAGACACCGCTGGAGCCGGCCTTCGGCACCGAGTTCCGTGCGCAGTGGGCGTCGTACGAGGCGTACAACCGCGCGTTCGCGGAGGCCCTGGCCGACGAGGCGGGCGACGGCGCGGCCGTACTGATCCAGGACTACCACCTGGCCCTGGTGCCCGGCATGCTCCGGGCGCTCCGCCCCGATCTGCGGATCGGGCACTTCTCGCACACACCGTGGGCCCCGGTCGACTACTTCCGGCTGCTGCCCGACGACATCGCGCGCCAGCTGCTGCGCGGCATCCTCGGCGCGGACCGCGCCGCGTTCCTCACCCGCCGCTGGGCCGACGCGTTCACCGCGTGCTGTACGGAGCTGCTGGGCGGCACCGGGAAGACACAGCTCGGCGTGCACGGTCTGGGCGCCGACGCGGACTTCCTGCGCGAACGCGCGAACCGGCCCGACGTGGACGAGCGCCTCACCGAACTGCGCGAGCAGATCGGCGGCACCGCCGAGGCGCCCCGCAGGACGATCGTGCGGGTGGACCGCACGGAGCTGTCGAAGAACATCGTGCGCGGCCTGTACGCGTACCGGCAGCTTCTGACGGAGCGGCCCGAGTGGCGCGAGCGGGTCACGCACGTGGCGTTCGCCTATCCGTCCCGGCAGGACCTGGCGGTCTACCGCGACTACACGGCGCGGGTCCAGGAGGTGGCCGACGAGATCAACTCCGCGTTCGGCACGCCCGGTTGGACACCCGTGGTGCTGCACGTCAAGGACGACTTCGCGCGCTCGCTCGCCGCGTACCGCCTGGCGGACGTGGCGCTGGTCAACCCGATCCGCGACGGCATGAACCTGGTCGCGAAGGAGATCCCGATCGTCTCCGAGAACGGCTGCGCGCTGGTGCTGTCGCGGGAGGCGGGTGCGTACGAGGAGCTGGGCGAGGACGCGCTGGTGGTGAACCCGTACGACGTGACGGCCACGGCCGCGGCGCTGCACGAGGCCCTGACGATGGACGACGACGACCGCACGGCCCGCACGAAGCGCCTGGCCGCCGCGGCGACGGCGCTGCCGCCGCAACGGTGGTTCCTGGACCAGCTGGACGCGCTGCGCGGCTACCAGGCGACGGGGCGGTAGTCCTTGAGCAGTACGCCGTGGACCGGGCTGCCCGCCTGGCCCTGGACGATCGGGTGGTAGACGCGCGCCGCGCCGTCCACGATGTCCAGCGGCGGGCGCCAGCCGATGGCGGCGTGCCGCTCCCTGGCGGGCAGGGGCTTCTCGTCGGTGACCCAGCCGGTGTCGACGCTGCACACGTGGATGCCGCGCTTCGCCAGGTCGGCGGCGCTGGTGCGGGTGAGCATGTTCAGGGCGGCCTTGGCCATGTTGGTGTGCGGGTGGTCGCCGGTCTTCTTGCGGACGGTGAACCGGCCCTCCACGGCGGACACGTTGAGCAGATACCGCCGTGGGTGCGGTGACGCCGCGAGCAGGGGCAGGAGCCGGTCGGCCAGCAGGAACGGGGCCACCGCGTTGACGAGTTGGACCTCCAGCATCTCGGCCGGGTCGATGCCGCCGAGCTGGGCGGTCCAGGAGTTCTCGGCGGCCGTCTCGACGAGCAGCCCGGCCTCGTCGACGCTCGTCAGTACGGCGGTGTCTGCCGCGCGCGGTACGAGCCCGGCGGCCCACGACGGGATCGCCAACTCACCCTTCCCGGTGCCGGGGACGGTGAAGTCGGGAGCCGTCCAGACGGCGGGCGTGTCGGCGGCCGGCAGCGCCTTGCGCGCGGGTGCGGCCTCGGCGGCGGCCAGGGCCGAGTAGGCGCGCGGCGAACGGCGCAGCGTCTGGGCGGCGTTGTTGATCAGGATGTCCAACGGCCGCGCCTCGGAAAGCAGATGGTCGGTGAAGGCCAGCACCTGCCGGGGGTCGCGCAGATCGAGCGCGGCGACACGCAGCCGGTCCCACCAGTCGGCGGAGTCGGGGGCCGCCGCGAAGCGCCGTACGGCGTCCTGGGGGAAGCGGGTGGTCACCGTGAGGTCGGCGCCGTCACGCAGCAGCATCAGCGCCAGCTGGTACCCGATCTTGACGCGCCCGCCGGTCAGCAGCGCGCGACGCCCGGTCAGGTCGGTGCGGGCACCGCGCCGGGTGAGGTTGTCGCGGGCGCAGTCGGGGCAGAGCCGGTGGTAGAAGTAGTGGATCCGCCGGTAGGGCTCCTTGCACACGTAGCACCGCTGGGGACGGCCCAACTCGCCTGCCGTCCCGTCGCCTTGAGCGTTCGGCAGTGGAGATTCGACAGATAGTGGGGCGTCCATCGTGCGGTCGGTGGCTCCCATGACCGTGCCGGCCTGGATCCTGGCGTCCACCGCGGCGCGGGCCCCGCGGGTGGCGGCGCGGCGTTTGCGCCGCCCGTCCCGGAAGAGCCCGCTCGCCGCCCGCTCCAGCCGCTCGCGGCGGGGATCCTCGATCGACAGGTCCCGTGCCTCGTTCAGCGACTCCAGCGTCGCCTGTATCCGCTCGTCGTCCATCCGGTCGTCGTCCATCGACCCCTCGCCCCCGCTCACACCGAACGACCATGATGCGCGAGGCGTCCGCCCGGTGTCTTCCGCGTTTCGGGCCGTCGACGCGTCCCGGTCCCACGTGGTCCTTCAGAGGCGGGCGGCCACCGACGCGAGAAAGCCGATCAGCGCAGCCGGGCCCGGCAGCACCAGGTCGGCCTTTTCGGCGAGTTCGGGGACCTCCCCCGTACCGCTGCACAGCAGCAGGCCCGGATGGCCCTTCGTACGGAGGCTGTCGACCGCCGCGAAGGCCGGGAGGTCGCCCAGGTCGTCGCCGCCGTACACCACCGTCTCGGCGCCGACCTCGCGGACGTACTCCTTCAGGGCCACGCCCTTGTCCATCCCCGGCGGGCGCAACTCCAGGACCATGCGGCCCGGTTCGAGCACCAGGCCGTGCCGGGCCGCCAGGTCGGCGAGGGGTCCGCACAGGGCGTCGAAGGCCCCCTGGGGGTCGGCGGCGCGGCGGGTGTGGACGGCGACCGCCCGGCCCTTCTCCTCGATCCACGTACCGCTGAAGGACTCGAACTGTGCGAGCAGTCGCGGGAGTTCGTCACGGGCGGCGGCGACCCCGGGGTGCGGGGGCGGGCTGGTCACGGTGCCGCTGACCGCGTCCCAGCGCTCGGCGCCGTAGTGGCCGAGCACCACGAGGTGTTCCAGGCCGGGTACGCCGGCGAAGCCGCCGTACCGCACCGCGACATCGGCCGGGCGGCCGGTGATCACCGCGACGGAGGCGACGTGCGGAGCGAGCGCGACGAGCGCGGGGACCGCGCCGGGGTGGGCGCGGGCTCTTTCGGGGTCGGGGACGATCTCGGCGAGCGTGCCGTCGAAATCGAGCGCGACGACGGCTTTCCCGGGCCGGGCGAGAAGCGCGGCCAGGCCTTCGGCGCCGGCGGAGGTGACGGGGGTCGGCAGGGGGTGCGAGTGGCTGCCCATGCTCCGACCCTATCCGCGTGAGGCCGCCGGGGGCGGCGAAAGACGCCGCTCAGCGGCGGGCGCGGCGGGCGTCCCTGATCCGGCGCAGACGGTTGACGGTCACCGGGTCGTGGGCCAGGGCCAGCGGATCGTCGATGAGCACGCCGAGCAGCTGGTAGTAGCGGGTCGGCGAGATGCCCAGCCGCTCCCGGATGACGCGCTCCTTGGCACCGGGGCCCGGCCAGGAGCGCGTCTCCAGGGCGAGGACGGCGCGGTCCCGCTCGGTCAGTTCCGACCGTCCGGCGGGACCGCGCCCCTCGTGCGACACGGGCTCGGGCTCGGGTCCCGACGTGGACCCGGGCTCGGGCCGGGACTCAGGGGTGGGTGCGGTCATAGGGCTGACACGCTACTCGGCGTTCTCCGCCGTGGTCGCGTCCCGGCCGATCCTCGCCAGGATCTCGGAGGGCACCGCGCCGGGCTGCACCGCCTTGCCGATGTTCTTCTTGACGTCCTCGCTGACACCCGCCCACGACGTCTTGCCGAACGGATACAGCTCCGCGGTGGGCAGCGCCTCCAGGAACTTCCGGAGGTCCTTGTGCTCGTCGTCCGCCACCATCGTCTCGGACGCGCTGTAGGTGACCGGCAGGAGGTCGTACTGCCCGACGAAGTCCATCACGTTCTTGTCCTCGAAGGTGAAGTCGAGGAATTTACCGCTCTCTTCGCGGTGCCCGGCCTGCTTGAAAGCCATGATCCAGTCGGCGACACCCATCGTCGCCTTGGACTTGCCCGTGGCGCCCGGCAGCGGCACCATCCCGACCTCGACGCCGGCCTTCTCGGCCTCCTGCATCATCGTCGGGTGCCCGTTGAGCATGCCCACCTTGCCGCTGGTGAACGCCTTGAAGGCGTCGGCACGGTCCAGTTCGCCGGGCGGTACGGGACCGGTGAGGCCCTTGCCGACCAGCTCCGTCTGGAGCCATTCGAAGGTGCTGATGTTCGCCTCGGAGTCGACCGCGTACGAGTCGTCGACCGTGTCCGTGTAGCCGCCGCCACCGCTGAGCATCCACATCATGGTCTCGGCCTGCGCCTCCTCGGCGCCGAGCGGGAGGGCGAACGGGGTCGGCACGCCCTTCTCCTTGAGCGCCTCGGCGTCCGACTTGATGTCGTCCCAGTTCTGCGGCGCCGAGAGACCGGCCTGCTCGAAGAGGCCCTTGTTGTAGAAGAGCAGCCGGGTGCTGGCCACGAACGGCAGGCCGTACTGGGTCTGTTCGACCTTTCCGGCGTCGGCGAAGCGGGAGAGGAAGTTCGCCTGGGTGGGGATGGAGAGCAGCTGGTCCGCGCTGTACAGCTCCTCCTTCTTCACGTAGTCGGCGTAGGCGCCGATCTGCGCGATGTCGGGGGCGTTGCCCTCCCTGACCATCTTCGCCACGTCGGCGTCGACGGTCTTCCAGGACCGGACGTCGACGTCGACCTTGATGCCCGGGTTCTTGGACTCGAACTCCTTGGCCAGGCTGTTCCAGTACTTCTCCGAGCTGTTGGCGGCACTGTTGCCGTAGTCCGCCGCGACGACTTTCAGGGTGACGTCACCCGACCCGCTGGAGCTGCCGCAGCCGCTCAGCGCCATCGTCATGCCCAGTGCGGCTATCGCCGCGGAAGCCCTAAGGAAGCGCTGCTGCACAGCTCTTTTCCCACCCTTGTTTTCGCTCGGCCGTCTATACGGCGTTTCCGTCCCAGTCGGTCCCCCGTGACGTCCTGCGTTGACGAGCTGCGATTTTCCACGATGCGCTGTCGGAGGTCTACACCAGCCTCATATCGCTTCGGCAACTTCTTTGCCGGGGGGGTTTGGCGAAGGCTTTGTATGGGCGGGCAACAATCCCGCACAGTGGACTAGACCTTTCTTGGGTTTTCGCGCGAGAATGCGCTTGTGAGACACGTCATCGCCCTGGATGTGGGCGGCACCGGTATGAAGGCCGCCCTGGTCGGGACGGACGGCGCGCTGCTGTACGAGGCGCGCCGGGCCACCGGCAGGGAGCGCGGCCCCGACGCGATCGTCGAGACCATCCTCGGCTTCGCGGCGGATCTGCGCACCCACGGCATCGAGCACTTCGGCGAGAGCGCGGTCGCCGCCGGGGTCGCGGTACCGGGCATCGTCGACGCCGAGCGCGGGATCGCGCTGTACGCGGCGAACCTCGGCTGGCGTGACGTACCACTGCGGGATCTGCTCGGCGCGCGCCTCGGCGGCGTACCGGTCGCCCTCGGACACGACGTACGCACCGGCGGGCTCGCCGAGGGGCGGATCGGCGCGGGCAGGGGCTCGGACCGGTTCTTCTTCGTACCGCTCGGCACCGGCATCGCGGGCGCCATCGGCATCGACGGCACCATCGAGGCCGGCGCGCACGGCTACGCGGGTGAGATCGGGCATGTCGTGGTCCGGCCCGACGGGCCCGTGTGCGGCTGCGGGCAGACCGGCTGCATGGAGACGCTCGCGTCGGCCGCGGCCGTGACCCGCGCGTGGGCCGCGGCCAGCGGCGATCCCGAGGCGGACGCGGCCGACTGCGCCAAGGCCGTGGCCTCCGGCGACCCGAGGGCCGTGGCTGTCTGGGCGGACGCGGTCGACGCGCTCGCCGCCGGACTGGTCACCGCGCTCACCCTGCTCGACCCCCGAAGGCTGATCATCGGTGGCGGTCTCGCCGAGGCCGGGGAAACGTTGTTCACACCCCTGAGGGCCGCGGTCGAGGAGCGGGTCACGTTCCAGAAGCTGCCCGAGATCGTCCCGGCGGCCCTCGGGGACACCGCCGGATGCCTGGGCGCGGGCCTGCTCGCCTGGGATCTTCTCTCCACGGAGGTATCCGCCTGATGGCCGCACGCGCCGAAAGCACTGTTCTCGCCGGCGCCCGGGTGGTGCTGCCCACCGGGGTCGTGGAGAACGGACGGGTGAGAGTCGAAGGCGGACGGATCACCGAGGCGGGGCCGACGGCCTCTGCGACCGGGGCGGCCTCTGTGGAAGGAGACGCCGGTGCGCTCGATCTGACCGGCCACTGGGTGGTGCCCGGCTTCGTCGACATGCACAACCACGGCGGCGGCGGCGCGTCCTTCACCTCGGGCGACGCGGACGCCGTGCTCAAGGGCGTCCGTACGCACCAGGAGCACGGCACCACCACGCTCGTCGCCTCCACCGTCACCGGCGAGATGGACTTCCTCGCCCAGCGCGCCGGGTTCCTCTCCGAACTGGTCGAGCAGGGCGACCTGGCCGGTATCCACTTCGAGGGCCCCTTCATCTCGCCGTGCCGCAAGGGCGCGCACAGCGAGGCGCTGCTGCGCGACCCGGACCCGGCCGAGGTGCGCAAGCTCCTCGACGCGGCCCGTGGCACGGCCAGGATGGTGACCCTCGCCACCGAACTGCCGGGCGGCATCGACTCCGTACGGCTGCTGGCCGAGCACGGCGTGATCGCCGCGATCGGGCACACGGACGCGACGTACGACCAGACCGTCGAGGCCATCGAGGCGGGCGCGACCGTCGCGACGCACCTGTTCAACGCGATGCCGCCGCTCGGCCACCGCGCGCCCGGACCGATCGCCGCGCTGATGGAGGACGAGCGGATCACCGTCGAACTGATCAACGACGGCACGCACCTGCATCCGGCGGCGCTGGAGCTGGCGTTCCACCGCGCGGGCGCGGACCGGGTCGCCTTCATCACGGACGCGATGGACGCGGCCGGTTTCGGCGACGGGGTCTACCAACTCGGACCGCTGGAGGTCGAGGTCAAGGACGGTGTCGCGCGGCTCGCCGTGGGCGGGTCGATCGCGGGCTCCACGCTCACCCTGGACACGGCGTTCAGACGCGCCGTCACGATCGACCGGCTGCCGGTCGCCGCCATCGTGCGGGCGATCTCCGCCAACCCGGCGAAGCTGCTGGGCGTGTACGACCGGGTGGGCTCGCTGGAACCGGGCAAGGACGCCGACCTGGTGATCCTGAACGCGGACTTCGCGGTCGCCGGGGTGCTGCGCCGGGGCGAATGGGTGGTCAAGCCCCAACTGGGCCAGGGTGTGTTGTGAAAGTCCCTTCCGGGCTCACGACGCCTGGCGCGCGGGCTCGCGGCGGGCGTTCGTGGACGGCCCCTCCACCGGACGCTTCGCGTTTGGCATGATCAGGTCCGGAACGGAGCGGGCAGGCGGGCCCGCTCCCCGACGTATCCCGGAGGGAGGGCACCGCACATGATCCTCACCGTCACCCTCAACACCGCCCTCGACATCACCTACCGGACCGCCGCACTGACCCCGCACACCACCAATCGCGTCGCCGAGGTCTCCGAGCGGCCCGGCGGCAAGGGCGTCAACGTCGCTCGCGTGCTGTCGGCGCTCGGCCACGAGGCCGTCGTGACCGGCTTCGCCGGCGGCCGGACGGGGGACGCGCTGCGCGAACTGCTCGCCGCCGAGGGCCCGTCCGACGCGCTCGTGGCCATCGGGGGCACCACGCGCCGCACCATCGCCGTCGTGGACGAGGCGACCGGCGACACGACGCAGCTGAACGAGCCCGGCCCGACCGTCACGCCCGCCGAATGGGCTACGTTCCTCACCTCCTACGAAGGGCTCGTCGCCCGCGCGGACGCCGTAGCGCTGTGCGGCAGCCTGCCGCCCGGCATCCACGTCGGCGCGTACGCCGAACTGGTACGCGCCGCGCGAGCGGTCGGCCTGCCCGTCCTGCTGGACACCAGTGGCGAACCGCTGCGCCGGGGCATCGCCGCCCGCCCCGACCTCGTGAAGCCCAACGCCGACGAACTCGCCCAGCTCACCGGTTCGCGCGAGCCGGTCCGCGCGACCCGTGACGCGCGCAGGCGCGGCGGCCGGGCCGTGATCGCCTCGCTCGGCGCCGCCGGGATGTTCGCCGCGACGCCGGACGGCGCGTGGCGGGCGACACCGCCGAGGACCGTGCGCGGCAATCCGACGGGCGCGGGCGACTCGGCTGTGGCCGGGCTGCTGTCGGGGCTGGTGGAGCGGCTGCCGTGGCCGGAGAGGCTCGCGAGGGCGGTCGCGCTGTCCACGGCGACGGTCCTGGCGCCGGCGGCGGGCGAGTTCGACCGGGAGGCGTACGCGGACCTGCTGCGACAGGTCGACGTAACAGAACAGTCGGAGCAGTCGGAACAGGGGCCACATGCCACTCGTCAGCACCGGTGAACTCGTCTCGGCCGCTGCGGCCGGTGCGGCTTCCGCGGCCCGGACGGACCAACGCCCGTACGGCATCGCCGCGTTCAACGTCATCACGCTGGAGCACGCCGAGGCGATCGCCGCCGGCGCCGAACGCGCGGGCCGCCCCGCGATCCTCCAGATCTCCGAGAACGCGGTGAAGTTCCACGGCGGCCGGCTGACGGCCGTCGCCGCCGCCACCGCCGCCGTCGCGCGCGCCTCGGACGCCCCGCTCTCGCTCCACCTCGACCACGTCGAATCGCCCGACCTGCTGCGCGCCGCCGACGGCGAGG
The DNA here is from genome assembly GCF_044455465.1 of Streptomyces sp. NPDC051217. Lineage (NCBI taxonomy): Bacteria > Bacillati > Actinomycetota > Actinomycetes > Kitasatosporales > Streptomycetaceae > Streptomyces > Streptomyces sp. NPDC051217. The sequence goes on along the minus strand of NZ_JBITEV010000011.1, from coordinate 136,896 downwards.
GCTTCAGCTCGGTGATGTTCGACGCGTCGAGACTGACTTACGAGGCGAACGTCGCCGCCACGGCCGAGGCGGTCGCCTGGGCCCACGCGCGCGGCATCTGGATCGAGGCGGAGCTGGGCAAGGTCGGCGGCAAGGACGGCGAACCCCCGCTGGGCGCCCACGCGCCCGGCGTCCGTACCGACCCGGCCGAGGCCGTCGCGTACGTACGCGCCACGGGCGTCGACGCGCTCGCGGTGGCGGTCGGCTCCTCGCACGCGATGACCGACCGCACGGCGGCCCTGGACCACGACCTGATCGGCGCCCTGCGCCGGGCCGTCCCCGTACCGCTGGTGCTGCACGGCTCGTCGGGCGTCCCCGACACGGAGATCCGGCAGGCGGTCGCGGCGGGCATGGTCAAGATCAACGTCGGTACGGCGCTGAACACGGCCTTCACCGGCGCGGTCCGCGGCTGCCTGGAGGCCGACCCGGGGGTGGTCGACCCCCGCAAATACCTCGTCCCGGCTCGCGAGGCGATGACCGGGACGGTGGCGGCGTTCCTGAAGGTGATAGCCGGGGAGCCCTGAGGTACCGGGCCCACGGCCGTCGAGCGCGGGCTCAGCCCTTGGTCTGGCCCTGCTCCAGCGAGACCTGGTCGAGGATGGCCTCGCACTGGTCGCCCGCCTCGCACGAGAGCTTCAGCGTGTTGCTGCCCTTGTCGAGGTTGACGTAGGCGTAGGTGGTGGTCCAGCCCTTCTCCCAGTCACCCTCTTTCGCCTTGGCGAAATTGGACATGTTCACCGAGCGCGGCTTCTCGTCGTTGATCGTGAGCGAGGTCTTGGCGTCCTTGCCCGGCACGCCGTAGGTGATGAAGAGCGTGTACGGACCGGCCTCGGGCAGGTCGACCGTCCAACTCGCCGACCCGCCGGGCCCGTTGAACGTCACATACGCGCCGTCCGCGCCCTTCGCACCGGGGATGTCCCTCGCCAGCACCGCCGGCGCCCCGAGCTTGAGCGTCGCCGCGTCCTGCTTCGGAAGCTCGACCGGCTTGTCGCCCGGCTCCTGCTTGCCGGGATCCTCGCTCGGAGCCGCCGACTCACCCGTGGTCGGGGCCTCCGTCGGGCCGCCGTCGGCGTTCTTGCTGTCGTCACCGTTGCTGAGCAGCGCGGCCGTGATCCCGATCACGACGACCGCCACCACGGCGACCGCGCCGATGAGCAGGCCCTTCGTGTTGGGCCCGCCGCCGCTGCCGCGACCGCGCTGGGCCGGAACCGTACGGGTCTGGGCACCGCCGGTCTCGGGCGCCGCGTAGTGCGCGTCGGGGGACTGGCCGTAGGGCGACTGACCGTACGGGGCCTGGCCGTTCGGCGCCTGCTGGCCGTACTGCTGCTGGCCTCCGTACTGAGGCTGCTGCCCGTAGGGGCCCTGCTGCGGGACCTGGCCGTACTGGCGCTCGCCCACGGTCCTGACCTGGTTGTACGACGTTCTCGGCACACCGGGCTGGGAGGCGGGACCGGGGTAGCCGTAGCCGCCGCGCCGGGCCTGCGCACCGTTCGCAGCCGTCTGTCCGTCCTCGTACAGATAGCCGAACGGATCGTCGTCCTCGGGCGTACTCGCGCCGTTGTTCCCGGCCGTCATCCCTGGGTCACTCCTTACCATCTCGCCAGCGTCGCCGACCGGCCGAGCCTACCTCGATTGGGCAAGCATACGGACGGGCCTTGACGGGAGTGGGCGGTTGCCCGTTCCCACGATGAACTTCCGGGGACATCGGTGGACAGCGGTGAACCGCCGTACAGAGAGATAGGACACGGCGGACCCCGGCACACCGCCGACGTTATCCCGCCCGGCGCTGGACCTTGCTCCGCGAGCGCTTCTCGATGTACATCCGCTGGTCCGCGGATTTGAGCACTTCCTCGACCGTCATGCCGCAACTCGCCCAGCCGATACCGAAACTGGCGCCCACGCGGACCGCCCTGCCGTCCACCCTGATCGGCGGGATGATCGCGTTCCGCAGCCGAACCGCCAGGTCAGCGGCGTCGGTCGCACCGAGGCCGTCGGCGAGAACGACGAATTCGTCACCGCCGAGACGCGCGACGGTGTCGCCGTCCCGCACGCCCGTGTTCAGCCTGCGGGCGACTTCGATGAGGACCGCGTCGCCGGTGTTATGGCCGAAACGGTCATTGATCGACTTGAAACCGTCCAGGTCGCAGAAGAGGACGGCGAGGCCCTTGCTGCCGTCGTCGGGGTCGGCGCCCGGCGCGACGGTGTGCACATGGTGGTCGAGCGGCGCGACTCCGGTGGACGGGTCGTAGCCGTCTCCGTGGAAGGGGCGCTCGCCGGAGGGCTCTGTTCCGTACGGCTCGTACGGCTCGTACGGTTCGTAGGGCTCGTACGGCTCATGGCCTTCGTAACCCTCGACCGCGCCCCCGTAGCCCGCGCCGCCGGGAGGCTGGCCGTAGCCGGCGGCGGGCACGGGCGCGTAGGAGGCGCCGCTGGTCCCGTTGTAGGCCCCGTGTCCGGAGCCGTACGGGACGACGCCTCCGTAGGAGCCCTCGTCGTAGCCGCCGGTGCCGGTGCCGGCTCGGGCGTTGGGGTCGTACTCGGCCTCGTACCCGCCGAACGCCTTGTCCACGGCCTGCACCGCCGTCTCCCGTACCGCGACCGCGTTGGGCCGCTCGCAGAGACGGGCGCTGAGGCGGGCGCGCAGCTCGGCGCTGTTGGGCAGGCCGGTCAGGGAGTCGTGCGAGGCGCGGTGCGCGAGCTGGAGCTCGTTGCGCTTGCGCTCCTCTATGTCCTCGACGTGGGTGAGGAGGAAGCGGGGGCCGTCGGTGGTGTCGGCCACGACGGAGTTGCGCAGCGACACCCACACATAGCTGTTGTCCCGCCGCGCCAGCCGCAGTTCGGCGCGGCCGCCCTCGGCGGAGGTACGGAGCAGGGTGCCGATGTCCTCGGGATGGACGAGGTCGGAGAAGGAGTAGCGGCGGATCGCGGAGGCGGAGCGGCCGAGCAGCCGGCACAGCGCGTCGTTCGTCCGCAGCAGCCTGCCGTGCTGGTCCCCGCCCATCTCGGCGATGGCCATACCGCTGGGCGCGTACTCGAACGCCTGCCGGAAGGACTCCTCGCTGGCACGCAGCGCCTGCTGCTCACGCTCCAGCCGGACCAGCGCGCGCTGCATGTTTGCTCTGAGGCGGGCGTTGCTTATCGCAATGGCGGCCTGGGAGGCGTACATCTGGAGCGCTTCGCGGCCCCAGGGGCCCGGACGGCGCCCACCGCGCGGCCGGTCGACGGATATGACCCCGAGGAGCTCGCGTCCGCCCCCAGAGGCGTACATGGGGGCGTAGAGGCGGTCCTGGGGGTGCCACTCGTCCTCGAAGCGCGGATCGGGGCCCTCGGTGTACCACTGGGGGACGTCGTCCTCCAGCAGGATCCAGCCCTCGGTGTGGGGTATGTACCGCAGCTCGCCCCAGCTCTCGCCCATGCTGAGCCTGCGTTCCCAGGAGGCGCGCGCGCCGACGCGGCCGGTTATCAGCGCTTCGGCGGAGGCGTTGCCGGAGAAGGCCGCGACGACCAGGTCACCGTCGGGCTGTACGAGATTGACGCAGGCCAGCTCGTAGCCCAGACCCTTGACTATGCCGTCGGCAACCGTCTGCAAAGTGTCGGCCAGGCTGCGCGCGGTGTTGAGCTCGCCGACAACGTCGTGCAGCTGCCGCAGGGTCGCAAGGCGGACGTACGGCTCCGACTCGGTCTCCATCGTTCGCTCTCCCCGAGACCTCGACAGCAACTCCAGAATTCTCATCGGCTCGCTTGATGCGGTATCCCGGCCACTGAATCACAGCGAGCTGTGCACTCGGTACACAGGGTCAACAATTCCTGGGCCCTGTGAGCCAAGTCACATGAGGGGAGGGAGGGTCGGGTGGGGGCGTGGGAGCGCTCCAGAGCTTTCATGAACGCAAATATCGAGGTGGGAGTCATGGTCGGAGTCGTACGGCGGGGTCCCGGACGGGGGCGCGCGAGGGAGCGGGCCGGGGGCGCGCTGGGGGGCGCATCGAGGGCGCACACGACGGCTCACGGGGCCGCGACGCCCGCCGACGCACTGCCGACGCACGGGTGGACCGAGGACACGACCTAGGTCTCGGCTGGTCCTGTGGGCCGATGCGGGTATGCCACCGCCGGGGCTAGCGTGGACGACGTGCTGCAGAAGACAACCGCCCCCCATACCGAGGCCGTCCCCCCCGAGGCCGTCCCGCATCCTGAGGGAGTGAGTAACGACGAGTTCCGTGCCGCGCTCTCCCGGCTGGCCGCCGGGGTGGTGCTGGTCACCGCCTACGACCCGGACGACGGCCCGAACGGCGCGGACGCGGGGATGACGGCCACGGCCTTCATGTCCGTGTCCCTGGACCCACCTCTGGTGGTGGTGAGCCTGCGCACCGGCTCCCGGATGGACGACCTGCTGGACGAGCAGCCGATGTGGGCGGCGTCGATGCTCTCCGAGAAGCAGGTGCAGATCGCCGGCCGCTTCTCCATGAAGGGCCGGATCAGCGACCGGCTGCTCTTCGAGGACGTCTCCTACCGGCGTGGCGAGGTGAGCGGGGCGCCGCTGATCGACGGGGCGCTGACGGTGCTGGAGTGCCGTACGGAACAGCGGATCGTGACCGGCGACCACACGCTGGTCGTGGGCCGGGTGCTGACGGCGTCGGTGCCGGGCGGCACCGGGGACGCCGGCCCCCTGACGTACTTCCGGGGAAAATACCGGCAGTTGGGGAAGAGCTGAGCCGGGCCCACGGCTGCGGACACCCCATCGCCTGCCTGCCGCTCCTCCCGCTATAGGTCCAATGCCGGTGATTTCAGGTCTTCACGCGGGGACAGGTCCGGTGGCGGCGTGGGGGAGCGGGGCTTCCGCATGTCCGGGGGTGGCCGGCTCAGGGGGTGGGCCCAGAGCCCGGAGGACGGTGGTGAGGGGAGAGCAACGTGCGGGATACAAGAACATCCGGCGGGCCGTAACAAGCCGTTGCCAAGATCCCGGCACACCTGACCGGAAGGGGTACCGGGCCATGCGTCCTTCGCCGAACACCACCACGGGCACCAGCACTTCGGGCACCAGCCGCCGTAATTTCCTGCGCCAGGTCGGCGTCACCGGAGGTGCGGGGGCCATGCTCGCCACCATGGGAGCGCTGGGTCTCGCCCCCACAGCCGAGGCCGCGAGCCGCGAACCGGCCTTCCGCGCGCCCAGAACGGGCGACTTCACCCTCAAAGGCAGGGCGGCGGCCAAGGTTGTCATCGTCGGCGGCGGTATCGCCGGTCTCACCACGGCGTACGAACTGGGCAAGGCGGGCTACGACTGTACGGTCCTGGAGGCCAGGGACCGTACCGGCGGCCGCAACTTCACCGTACGCGGCGGGGATTCGACCACCGACCTCCTCGGCAACCGCCAGACGGCGCGGTTCACGGACGGCCAGTACATGAACGCCGGTCCCGCCAGGATCCCGCAGTGGATGATCACCATGGACTACTGCCGTGAACTGGGCGTCCCCGTCGAGGTCTTCACCAACAGCAACGCCAGCGCCTACATCTACAACGAGAAGGCCGGCATGACGTCCCCGGTGCGCTACCGCACCGCCAAGGCCGATACGTACGGCTACGTCTCCGAGTTGCTCGCCAAGGCCACCGGCAGGGGCGCCCTGGACGCGGAGCTGACCGCCGACGACCAGCAGCGGCTGCTCGAATTCCTCCAGAGCTTCGGGGACATCGGCAGCAAGCTCACCTACACCGGCACCGAACACCGCGGCTACAGCGTGGACCCGGCCGCCGCGGGCACCCCGGGGGTGGAGCTCGGCGACGTGCCCACCGTGTCCGAGGTGCTCTCCAGCGGGGTGGGCCGCTACTTCTCCTTCGAGTTCGGCTACGACCAGGCGATGCTGATGTTCCAGCCGGTCGGCGGCATGGACCGGATACCTCAGGCGCTCACCCGGGCCGTCGGCCAGGGAAGGATCCGTACCGGCGCCGTCGTCCGGAAGATCACCGACAAGGCGCACGGCGTGAGTGTCACCTATGAGCAGCACGGCCGTACGCGCGTGATCGACGCGGACTACTGCGTCGCCGCCCTACCGCCCCACATCCTCGCCAAGACCGCCCACAACCTGGGCGGCGCGGTGCAGACCGCGCTGGAGGCGGTGAAGCCGTCGTCGGCGGGCAAGATAGCCCTGGAGTACCGCAGCCGCTGGTGGGAGAGTGATCACCGGATCTACGGCGGCATCACCGAGACGGACATGGATCTCAGCCATATCTGGTACCCGTCGTACGGCTTCCACGGCCGGCGCGGCACGCTCATCGGCTACTACAACACCGGCACCAACGCGGACACCTACGGGAACATGACCCCCGCCGACCGTGAGAAGCGGGCCGTCGCCCAGGGCGAGAAGATCCACGGCGCGAAGTACCGCACCGAACTGGCCTCCTCCTTCTCCCACCACTGGCGGCAGACCCCGCACCTGGAAGGTGCCTGGCACAGCATGGCCGGCGGTCCCGACGCGCCGGTCTTCGCGCCGCTCAACCGGGCGGCGGGACGGGTCTACTTCGCCGGCGACCATCTTTCGTACGCCGACGCCTGGCAGCACGGCGCCTTCACCTCCGCCCGGAAAGTGGTGACCGCCCTTCACGAGCGCGTTCTCGCCTAGGGCCTGTCCGCCGGACGTCCTAGGACCAATCCCGGCCGGTGCGCCCCCGCTTCGTCTCCGCGCGCTGCTTCTTCTGGCGCAGCCTGCGCTCGTTGATGCCACGCGGGATCTTCGTGGCCCGGCGAGGACGGGGCGGCGGGGCCGTCGCCTCCGCCAGGAGCGCGGTCATCCGGACCAGAGCCGTCTCGCGGTTGCGCCATTGGGAACGGTGTTCGGACGCGCGTACGGTCACGACGCCGCCCACCAGCCGGCTCCCGAGCCGCTCCAGCGCCCGCTCCTTCCACACCGGGGGCAGCGCCTCCGTCTTGCCGAGGTCGAAGCGCAGCTCCACCTGCGAGTCGCTGGTGTTGACGTGCTGCCCGCCCGGTCCCGACGAGCGCGAGAAACGCCACATGAGCTCGGCCTCCGGAAGGGAGACGGAGCCGCGGATGACGTGCGGGGAACCGGACATGTGTCCATGGTCCCGTGTCCGCACAGACAAATCAAAGGCGTTAAGGAACCTCTGAGTCCTCTGCCTGCGTTATGCGGGGTGACGGTAGCTTCGGAGCCGATAGAAGCCCGCACCAGAGCTCGTATACAACGAAAGGGACCATCCCCATGGCTGTAAGCCTGTCCAAGGGCGGCAACGTCTCGCTCACCAAGGAGGCACCGGGCCTGACAGCCGTCACGGTCGGCCTCGGCTGGGACGTCCGCTCCACCACCGGTACGGACTTCGACCTCGACGCCTCGGCGATCGCGGTCAACCCCACCGGAAAGGTCGTATCCGACGGTCACTTCGTCTTCTTCAACAACAAGTCGACGCCGGACCAGACCATCGTCCACACCGGTGACAACCGCACCGGCGAGGGCGCGGGCGACGACGAGGCGATCAACGTCAACCTGGCGGGTCTGCCCGCCGACGTCGACAAGATCGTCTTCCCCGTCTCGATCTACGACGCGGAGACCCGCAGCCAGAACTTCGGCCAGGTCCGCAACGCGTACATCCGCATCGTCAACCAGGCCGGTGGCGCCGAGATCGCGCGCTACGACCTGAGCGAGGACGCCGCCACCGAGACCGCGATGGTCTTCGGTGAGCTGTACCGCAACGGCGCCGAGTGGAAGTTCCGCGCGGTCGGCCAGGGTTACGCCTCCGGCCTCACGGGCATCGCCACGGACTTCGGCGTCAACCTCTGAGTCACCGACGTCCCGGTCGCCGGCTTCCCGGTCCCTGACCGGGCGAGTGCGCCGACCGAGTGAGTGCGAAGGGCCTCCGGCCGCGGCCGGGGGCCTTTGGCGTGCGCGGCCCTGCGGCGCCGTGCGCGACCGTGCGCGACCCTGCACGACCGTGCGCGGCGACCTGCGGTGCCTCAGCCGGTCGGCCGCGGCGGTTTCCCGGAGCCGTACAGCCAGGTGTCCCAGAGAGCCGTCAGATCGCGGTCCGTCCGCTTCTGCGCGAAGGCGGTGAAGTCGGCGGTGGACGCGTTGCCGTGCCGGTACGCCCGCGCCCAGCCGCGTACGAGCGCGAAGAACTCCTCGTCGCCGACCGCACGCCGGAGCTGATGCAGCACCATGGCGCCGCGCCCGTAGACCGGCCGCCCCAGGAGCTGGGCGGCGTTCGGCGGCCTGGCGGGCGGGAAGCCCCAGTTCGCCGGGTCGTCGTACGCCCTGTCGAAGCTACTCTTCGCCGGGACGCCGTTCATGTCCTCGGCCCAGAGCCACTCCGCGTACTCGGCGAAGCCCTCGTTGAGCCACATGTCCCGCCAGGACTTGGGGGTCACCGAGTTGCCGAACCACTGGTGGGCCAGCTCGTGGACGAGGATCTCGACGCCGCCCGGTCCGGGCAGGAAGGGCCTGTTCTGGGTCTCCAGGTTGTAGTCGGCGTCGCCGGGCCGTCCGATGATCACGCCGGTGGAGGAGAACGGATACGGGCCGAAGGTCTTCTCGCCCCACTTCATGACCGCCGGGATCCGCTTGAGCAGAACGTCGCCGGCGGCGGCCACGTCCGGATCGACGGCGGTGTGGACCTGGATCCCGGCCGGGCTCGACGTCCGCGACCGGGAGGTCTTGGTCCGGTACGGGCCGACCGCGACCGTCGCGAGATAGCTCGCCATCGGTTCGGCGCAGTGCCAGCTGAAGGTGGTACGGCCGCCGGCCGTCCGCTCCCTGGTCAACTCACCGTTGGAGATGGCCTGTTGGCCCTTCGGCACGGTGACCTTGATGTCGTAGGCCGCCTTGTCGCTCGGATGGTGGTTGCCGGGGAACCAAGCCATCGAACCCCTCGGCTCGCCCAGCGCGACGGAACGCTTCCCCGCCCGGAGCCAGCCCTCCCGTACCCGATCGCTGTCGAGCATGGTCCGGGGGGCACCGGAGTAGCGGACGACCGTACGGAAGGTGGCACCGCGCCCGATGGCCGCGTGCGGCACCAGCGTCAGCTCGGCGTCGGCGCGCCGGACCCGGGCCGGCTCGCCGTCGACGGTCACCCGGCCGACGGTCAGACCGGCGAGGTCGAGGTTGAACGAGCTGAGCCGCTGCTCGGCACGGGCGGTGATCCGGGCCGTGGCGTCGAGGCGGCCGGTGGCGGGGGCGTAGTCGAGAGTCAGGCCGTAGTGCGTGACGTCGTACCCGCCGTTGCCGAGCTCGGGGAAGTACGGGTCACCGAGTCCGGCGGCGCCCGCGGCGGCGGGAGCGGGCGGGGCGGCCGGTTCGCTCTGTCCCTCGCAGGCCGTGAGGCCGCCGAGGACCGGGACGAGAACCAGAAGGGCGGCGGCGAGGGGCGCGGAAGCGGTACGGCACGGGCGACGCCCGGGTGGGCGCTGCTGCCGGCGCGGGCTCTGGTCCTGGTGCACGCGGTGATCGTAGGCCGCGCCCGCCCCGCTCCCCGGCGGGCGGAAACTCGTCCGCGCGGCGCCGTGACACCATCGGGCGCGTGCTTGACATCGGCTACTCCCTCTCCCGTCGCTTTCCCGATCCTCCGCAGACCGACTACCGCGGCGCCGACGTCCGGTCCCTGCGGCACGATCTCTTCTGCGGGGACGTGTACCTGGCCGACACCAAGGCCGACCGCGAGGTGTCCACCGGCTGGGGATGGGTGCCGGTGCTCGACTTCGCGTGGGCGCTGTGCGACATCGTGGAGCAGCTGGACCGCGACCCGCGCGGCAACCGCTCGGCCCACCGGCAGTACGCCGAGCTGGACTTCACCGAGTCGACGGACCGTCTGCTCTTCGAGCGGCGGTTCGGCTGGGTGGACGTGACCGCCGACTGGATGCCTGCCGACGAGGCCCCGCTCACCTTCGGCCACCGGCTGCTGCGCCGCGAGGCGCGCGACTTCCTGAACGATCTGCTGGCCGACCTCGGCGACATGCACGAGGGACTGATGGACAACCCGATGATCTGGGACGTCCAGGCCCGCTTCCCCCGCGTCTGACCGCCCCTTCACATTCCGACCTGCTACGACGTGGTCCGACATCGCCTTATGTGGGGGGAGATGGGCGGATCCTCGCGCCCCTGTCGGACGTTTTCGGATTGGCAGGAGTACAACCGACGAAGCCGGGCAGACGCACTTCTGCCGGGACGCCACCAGGAACCGACGCCAGGTTCACCCCCCACACGGCTGAGCCCCCGGAGCACATTGAAGACCCCGGCCCACCCCCACGGTCGGGGTCTTCCGCCCGCTGCGCCGAGGTGGCGTCATTCGCCTCGCCAGATGTTGTCGAAGGCCGCCTGCTCGATGGAGCGCCGCTGCCGTTCGGCCTCCAAGTCCCTCAGCGCGTTGTGGACGCCGACCAGGACCGCCGCCGCCGGCTCGTCGGCCGCGACGAGGGGGTCGGGAAGATCTTCGAGCTGCCTGCCGCCGATCCCGACGGCCGTGGCGAGCGAGGCGAGGACCGGCTCGTCCGATGTCCGGCGGTCGAGTGCCGCTCGGCGGGCGGGGTTGTCGGTCACCACAAGGCGGCTGGTCCCGAAGGGGATCCAACGTGAGCGGCGTTGCTGGGTGATCTGCCCCTCCGACCTGAGTGCGGTGAGATAGACGGCCGCCAGGCCGCGGCCTCTGCGCCACAGCCAGTCCTCGACCGTCTCGTACGGTTCCTGCCGGGTGAACGAGGACGATGCCTCGTTCAACAGACGCTCGCTTGCCGCCCCGTCCCAGCCCGGGAGAGTCTCGCCCGGCACATTCCCGCCCGGCACGATGCGATCGTCCTCCAGCGTCGCGGCCCGCGCGTTCAGGAGGTCGATCAGCTCCGCTCCCGCGAGCGCGAGCGACAGATCGCCTTCCCCCGGAGGGCGACTGGACGACAGCTCCAGGGTGGTGATCAACAGGTCCCGTGGTGTGGTCATCAACGGCTCCACGTCGGGTGCGCGGTCGCTGTCTGTGACCAGGCGACCGGGTGGCTGGTCAGCGCCCCGTCGGCACGCACGCGCACCACCACCTTCCACCGTACGGATCAAGGGCGACACGTGCATCCCGCGTCGACGCCCGGCACGGTCCTCCGGCCCCCGCTCCCGTCGGCGCGCTCAGCCGCCCGGCGCGTCCTCGACCCGCACGCCGACCTGCGCCGCGAACGCCGGTGCCAGATCGAGCAGCTGCGACGTACTGATCACGGCGCCCGCCAGCCGGTCGATCCCGCGCGCGATGCCCAGCTCGGCGACGGTCCGCAGGTCGACGTTCTTCATCCGTACGCCGCTGAGGTCCGCGTCCTTCAGGACACAGTCACGGAACTCGACGCGCTCCAACTCCGCTCCCCCGAAGTCCGGTTCGGCGAGGACACAGCCCTCGAACACCACGTCCTTCAGCCTCGCCTTCCGCAGATTCAGATAGTCGATCTTGCCGCCCCTGATCAGCACCCGCTCGAACACCGAGCCGTGCAGCTGCACCCCGCCCAGCCGCGCGTCCACCACCTCGACATCGCGCAGCGACGCTCCCCCGAGATCCGTCCCCACCCCCCGGACGCCCTCCAGGACGCAGTCGATGAACCGGGCCCGGCCCAGATCCGTCCGGTCGAGCCCGCATTCGCGCAGCGCGCAGTCGATGAACCGCGCCCCCGGGCCCTCCTGGTCGGCCAGATCCAGTCCGCCGAACTCCTGCCCGTCGTACTCCCCGTCGGGCTCCAGCTCTCCTTCGTACGGCACCAGTGGCGGCAGCCGGACCTCCGGCCGCCGCGCCGGCAACACACCCCCGCCGGCCGATCCCGTCTTCCCCCTCACTGTCTTGCCTGCCGCCGTCTTTCCCGCCGCTGTCCTCCGAGCCATGTCCCCATCGTGACGCACGCCACTGACAACGCCCCCGGATACGGCCTCCGCGGTGTCACAAACGCGCCCGCTGTTCCGTCAATGACACGGAGACCTCCGCACATGGAGACCGTGAACGAGCGAAGGGCAACAGCCATGGACCACATCACCGTCGTCGGCGGCGGCTTCGCCGGACTGACCGCGGCCATCTCGGCGGCCGAGTCGGGGGCCAGAGTGACCGTCTTCGAGGCGCACCACACCTTCGGCGGGCGGGCCCGCACCTCGGAGGGGCCCTACCGCGCCAACGAAGGCCCACACGTCTTCTACCATCGCGGCCCCCACTGGTCCTGGTTCCGGCAGCGCGATCTCCTCGGCCCGATGGCGCGCGTACCGGCCCTCGAAGGCGCCCGTTTCCGCTTCCACCGCGACGGCGCCCTCCGCAAGGCACCGCCCTTCGGGCTGCTCAAGGCGAGCCGCAGCAGGGCCGAACGGGCGCCCGTGGACCTCGACTTCCACACCTGGGCCACCGAGCGGCACGGCCACGACGCGGCCGTGGCCGCCGCCCGTTACGCCGCCGTCGCGCTCTTCCACCACGACCCGGGCTCGCTCTCCGCCGCCTTCGTCCAGGAGCGGCTCCGGCGCGCCGCCACGGTCCCGCCGGAGGCGCACGTCGCGGTCGGCGGCTGGAGCCAGGTCATCGACCGGATGCTCGCGCGGGCCTGGAATCTGGGCGTACGCATCGAGACCGTCGCCCGCGTCGACACCCTCCCCGAGGACGGACCGGTGATCGTCGCGACGTCGCTCGACTCCGCCCGGCGGCTGCTCGACGACGAGAGCCTGCGGTGGGAGAGCGGGCGCACCGCCCTGCTGGACCTCGCGCTGACCACGCGCAAGGGCGACCCGTTCGTCATCTGCGATCTCGACGCGCCGGGCTGGCTGGAGCGGTTCACCGCCGCGGACCCCTCACTCGCACCGGCCGGTGAGCAACTGCTCCAGGGACAGTTCCCGGTCGGTCCCGGCGAGTCCTCCGCCGTGGGCATCGCGCGCGCCGAGGGCCTGCTCGACCTCGGCTTCCCCGACTGGCGCGAACGGGCCGTGTGGCGGCGCCAGTCGCTCGCCGGGGGCCGTACGGGAGCGGTCGACCGGCCCGGCACCACCTGGCGCGACCGGCCGCGCATCGACCGGGGCGACAGTGTGTTTCTCGTCGGCGACCAGGTCGCCGCACCGGGCGTGCTGTCCGAGGTGTCGTTCACCAGCGCGATCGAGGCCGCCTCGCTCGCGATGCGCAGGATCGGCTCCGTACGGCTCCGGCACTCCGCTTGACCTCAAGTCCTCTTGAGGTCGGAGGCTGGCTCCCGTACACAGCACCGGGACACGCGCACCGGACACGCGGCGTAACGCGACGTAGACGACCTACGCGAGACGCCAACGCCGGAGCGCGCGCACCCGGACACCACGAGGGAGCCAGCCATGCACGCCATCCGCCTCCACGCCTTCGGGCCCGCCGAGAACCTTCTCCACGAGCGGACGGACGACCCCGTCCCCGGCCCCGGCCAGGTGCGGATCGCCGTCGCCGCGGCCGGGGTCCATCTCCTCGACACCGCGCTGCGCGAGGGCATGCGGGGGCCGTACCCCACGCCCCTCGAACTGCCCACCATCCCCGGCCGCGAGGTGGCGGGCACGGTCGACGGGCTCGGGGAGGGCACCGACCCGGGCTGGCTCGGCAAGCGGGTCGTCACCCATCTGGGCATGGTCCCCGGCGGTTACGCGGAACTCGCCGTCGCCGACGCCGCCAAGCTCCACGAGATCCCCGGCACCCTCGACGCCGCCGAGGCCGTCGCCATGATCGGCACCGGCCGCACCACCATGGGCATCCTCCAGTTCACCGCCCTCGGCCCCGAGGACGTCGCGATCGTCCCCGCCGCCGCGGGAGGCATCGGCACGCTCCTCGTCCAGTACGCGAAGAACGCGGGCGCCACCGTCATCGGCCTCGCCGGCGGTCCCGCCAAGGTCGCGCGCGTCAGCGAGAACGGCGCGGACCTCGCCGCCGACTACACGCTGCCCGACTGGCCCGAGACGGTCCGCACCCACCTCGCCGGGCGCCACGCCACCGTCGTTTTCGACTCCGTCGGCGGCGACACCGCACGCGCCGCCGTCGACCTCCTCGGCAAGGGCGGGAAGCACATCGTCTTCGGCTGGTCCGGCGAGGGCCTGCACGACGGTGAGCCGCTGAGCTACTCGGAGGAGGAGCAGGCGGCGCGCGGCATCACCTCCGAGGGCGTCCTCGGCCCGGTGATGATCCAGAGGGCGGGCGGCGATGTACGCGCACTGGAGATCCGCGCACTGGCCGAGGCCGCGGCGGGCCGCCTCCGCCCCGCCGTACAGCGCTTCCCGCTCGCGGACGCGGCCGCGGCTCACCGCGCGCTGGAGACGCGCGGCACGATGGGCAAGGTGGTCCTGGAGCCGCCGCGCGACCGGTCCGGCGCCTGAGGCCGAACGGGCCGACGACGGGCGGGAACCGGGAGCGATCAGGGCGCGGGCACGATCAGGCCGCAGGCACGCGGTCGGGCCGCACCCGGTCCGGACCTCAGCCCGACGCCGGGCCGGGCGCCGCCAGCCGCTCGGCCAGCCGGTCGAGACCCCCCTTGATCAGCTGCCCGTATCCGTCGTCGCCCAGCGTCCCCACCGCGTCCAGCCCCCGCGCCAGATGCTCCCGGGCGAGATCCGGCTCACCCAGCCGCCGGTACACATCGCCCAGGTTCAGATGCAGCGACGGGTAGAACGCGGCCACCGGGCTCGCCACCCCCGCACGCCGCGCCCGCTCGTCCGAGACCAGGTCCGCCGCCTCCAACGCCCGTAGATCCCAGACCAGTTCCTCCCGCGGATCGTCCTGGACATCGGCCATGGAATGGGCGAGCGCACATATGTGGAACGGGTCGCCGTCCGCCCCCAACCGGTCCCACACCCCGGCGAACACCCCCCGGGCGGCGTCCCGTTCCCCCCGCTGCCCCAACTCCATACCGCGCCCGATCTCGGCCATCACGGGATCGGGCTGCTGAACGGTCTCGATCGACTCGGACACGGGTCCCCCAGGAATATCGGCGCCATCCGCACTCGTCACCGAGAGTAAAGGCACCCACTGACAATCCCGTTCGACGATCCCCGCCTCACGCGTCGGGCGCGACCGCCCCGCCCAGCTTCGCCAACTCCCCGTCCGTCAGCCGGAACACCGTCCACCCGTCCTGCGGCCGAGCCCCCAGCGCCCGGTAGAAGGCGATCGACGGCTCGTTCCAGTCCAGCACCGACCACTCCAGCCGCTCGTACCCGCGCTCCACGCAGATCCGCGCCAGCTCGGTCAGCAGCGCCTTCCCGTGCCCGCCGCCGCGCAGCTCCGGACGGACGTACAGGTCCTCCAGATAGATGCCGTGCACCCCGCGCCACGTCGAGAAGTTCAGGAACCACAGCGCGAACCCCGCCACCGCGCCCTCGTCCGTCTCCGCGATGTGCGCGTACGCGGCGGGCCGCTCCCCGAACAGCGCCTCACGCAACTGCGCCTCGGTCGCCCGCGCCTCGTCCGGGGCCTTCTCGTATGCCGCCAGTTCACGGATCATCGTGTGGATCACCGGAACGTCAGCGGCCTTCGCCGTACGAATCATGACCGCAGCCTGCCCTTTCTGCGGCTACCGCGCCAGCAGGTTCCGGCCCAGGGCCGCCCACATCGGCACCAGCGCCCGCTCTCCCCGGCGGATGTCCCACAGACAGTTCTGGAGCACCCGCCCCAGCGACCACGCCCGTGCGCGCTCCCGGTCCAGCCCCATGACCTCCGTCATCAGGTCGAACCTCCAAAGGATGTCGCCCTCGTCGAAACGGTTGGCGATCGCCGGCAGCAGCTCGAACCCCGGATCCCCGCGCAGCGGCTTCGGATCGATCGCCAGCCACGGCTCCCGGACCCCACCCCCGGGCCCCGGCGACGGCGCCAGCACGTTCTCGAAGTGCAGATCCCAGTGCAGCAGCCGGTCCCCCGGCTCGCCCGCCACCTCACGTACGGCCGCCGCGCAGTCCTGGAGCAGCCGCCGCTCCCCGCCGTCGGCGAGCAGGCGCACGGTCGCCGGCGCCTCGTCGAGCATCGCCCCCGCGATCTCCCCCAGCCCGCGCAGCCCCGCCGGCGCGGGCCGCGCGGTCAACCGGGCCAGCAGCTCCGCGATCACCCGAACCCCCTCCCGTACGCCGACGGCGCTCAAGTCCCGTGCCGCGTCCAGCCGCTCCAGCAGCAGCGTGCCCGACTCCTCGTCGTACTCCAGCAGCCGCACCGCGCCGTCGCCGTCCCACGCCCGCAGCGCGAGCGGCTCACCGGCCGTCTCCTCGTCGAGGCTCTGGAGCTTCAGCACCGCCGGCGTGCCATCCGCCCGCTGCACCGGCAGCACGAGCGCGCACATGCCGTGCATCGCCGGGCCCGTACGCCGAAGCTCCCACCTCTTAAGGAAGTCCTCCGCACGCGCCGGGAGGGCGGCGATGAACGCACGCCCCCGCGCACCGAGAAGCCTCGACTGCGTCCGCACCAATTCCGCCGGGATCTCCACCGCACCGAGCCTACGAGCGCACCCCCCGAAACCTCGACCACGTTTCCGCGCCGCTCCCCCAGGCACCCGACCTGGACACAGGCACGGAGCGAGGTGTACGAACACCCCCATGAGCAGCACCACCAACGGCGGTATCTCCTTCTGGTACGCCCAGGACGGCATACCGGCGCCCCGCGAACCCCTCCCCGGCGACGCCACGGCCGACGTGTGCGTCGTCGGTGGCGGCTTCACCGGCCTGTGGACGGCCTACTACCTGAAGAAGGCCGTGCCCTTCCTCAACATCACCGTCCTTGAAGGCAGGTTCTGCGGATACGGCGCCTCCGGCCGCAACGGAGGCTGGCTCTACAACGGCATCGCCGGCCGCGACACCTACGCCCGCACCCACGGCCACGACGCCGCCGTCCGCCTCCAGCAGGCCATGAACGCCACCGTGGACGAAGTCGTACGCGTCGCCGCCGAAGAGACCATCGACGCCGACCTCCACCAGGGCGGCGTCCTCGAAGTCGCGAACACCCCGGCCCAGCTCGCCCGGCTCAAGGACTTCCACACCGCCGAGATCGCCTTCGGCGAGACCGACCGCGTCCTGCGCGGCGCACGCGAGACCGCGGAGCGCGTACGGGTCACCGGAGCCGTCGGCTCCACCTGGACCCCGCACGGCGCCCGGCTCCACCCCGTCAAACTCCTCAAGGGCCTCGCCGACGCCGTCGAAGCGCTCGGCGTCACCATCCACGAGTCGACGCCGGTCACCGGGATCAAGCCCAAGCACGCGATCACCCCGTACGGCACGGTCCGCGCGCCCTACATCCTGCGCTGCACGGAGGGCTTCACCGCCAACCTCAAGGGCCAGCGCCGCTCCTGGCTCCCCATGAACTCCTCGATGATCGCCACCGAACCGCTGTCCCCCGAGATCTGGGACACCATCGGCTGGGCAGGCCGCGAAACGCTCGGCGACATGGCGCACGCCTATATGTACGCCCAGCGCACCGCCGACGACCGCATCGCCATCGGCGGCCGGGGCGTCCCCTACCGCTACGGCTCCCGCACCGACAACGACGGCCGCACCCAGCCCGCCACCATCACGGCCCTGCGCGACATCCTGGTCCGCTTCTTCCCCACCACCGCGGGCGTCCGCATCGACCACGCGTGGTCCGGCGTCCTCGGCGTCCCCCGCGACTGGTGCGCCACGGTCACCCTCGACCGCGCCACGGGCCTGGGCTGGGCGGGCGGCTACGTCGGCTCGGGCGTCGCCACGACCAACCTCGCGGCCCGCACCCTGCGCGACCTGATCCAGCAGGACTCCGGCCAGGGCGGCCCCACGGACCTCACGACCCTGCCCTGGGTCAACCACAAGGTCCGCAAATGGGAACCGGAACCCCTGCGCTGGCTAGGCGTCCACACCCTCTACGCGGCCTACCGCACGGCGGACCGCCAGGAGTCCACATCCCACACCCCCACGACCCCCCGCCTGGCCCGCGCGGCCAACCGCGTCTCGGGCCGCCACTGACACCCAAGAACAGCGAGAAGCCCAGGTCACGACAGATGACCTGGGCTTCGTTGAGCCCCCTGTCGGATTCGAACCGACGACCTACGCATTACAAGTGCGTTGCTCTGGCCAACTGAGCTAAGGAGGCGCGCGTGAAAACTATAACCGGCATCGATCACAGGTCGGACGGGAATTTCATGGGCGCCCAGCTACTGACAGATCTTGAAACGGGGGGTACCGTCACCTCAAGTTCATCCAGGTGGACTAGACCCATCCTCCGTCCCACGGCGGGGGAGCCATTCCTTTACTCGGATCGTCCGGCACGTTCCTGCCGGTGAAGGGACCACATCACCATGGCCACTGTCTCGTTCGACAAGGCGACCCGTGTGTACCCGGGTTCCACCAAGCCCGCCGTCGACCAGCTTGAGCTCGACGTCGCGGACGGCGAGTTCCTCGTACTGGTCGGGCCTTCCGGCTGCGGCAAGTCGACCTCCCTGCGCATGCTCGCGGGTCTTGAGGACGTCAACGGCGGATCCATCCGCATCGGTGACCGCGACGTCACACACCTGCCGCCGAAGGACCGGGACATCGCGATGGTGTTCCAGAACTACGCGCTCTACCCGCACATGTCGGTCGCCGACAACATGGGCTTCGCGCTGAAGATCGCCGGCGTCAACAAGGCCGACATCCGTAAGAAGGTCGAAGAGGCCGCGAAGATCCTCGACCTCTCCGAGTACCTGGACCGCAAGCCGAAGGCGCTCTCCGGTGGTCAGCGCCAGCGTGTGGCGATGGGTCGCGCGATCGTGCGTGAGCCGCAGGTGTTCCTCATGGACGAGCCGCTGTCGAACCTCGACGCCAAGCTCCGTGTCTCGACCCGTACGCAGATCGCCTCGCTCCAGAGGCGCCTGGGCATCACGACGGTGTACGTCACGCACGACCAGGTCGAGGCCATGACCATGGGCGACCGGGTCGCCGTCCTCAAGGACGGTCTGCTCCAGCAGGTGGACTCGCCGCGCAACATGTACGACCGCCCCGCCAACCTCTTCGTCGCCGGCTTCATCGGCTCCCCGGCCATGAACCTGGTCGAGGTCCCGATCACCGACGGCGGTGTGAAGTTCGGCAACAGCGTCGTCCCGATCTCCCGCGAGGCGCTCTCCGCCGCGGCCGACCGCGGTGACAGCACCGTCACCGTCGGTGTCCGCCCGGAGCACTTCGACATCGTGGAGCAGGGCGGTGGCGACGCCGCGACGTCGCTGTCGAAGGAAGCCGACGACGCGCCGGCCGGTCTGGCCGTCACCGTCAACGTCGTGGAGGAGCTGGGCGCCGACGGTTACGTCTACGGCGACGCGCAGGTCGGCGGCGAGCACAAGGACCTGGTGGTCCGTGTCGACGGCCGTGCCGTTCCCGAGAAGGGCGCCAAACTGCACGTCGTGCCGCGTCCGGGCGAGACGCACGTGTTCGCGTCGTCCACGGGCGAGCGCCTCAGCGACTGACCGCGCACCGCGGCTCACCGCGACCGACCTGAAGAACGTACTAACGGCCCCGCACTTCGGTGCGGGGCCGTTTGCCTTTGGTCGCTCCGGCGTTCAAATACCCCGGCACACCGGCCATTTCGAATCGTGTGCGTCAACACCCGATTCGAAAAGACCAGTCGAACCATCCCTCGGCCGAGTGACTAAATGTCGCCAAATCATCACTGACCGCTACGCTCGCCTGCGTGACCCACACAGCCCGCCGAATCGGCCGAACTCTCGCCCTCGTACTGCCCGTCGTCCTCGTACTCTCCGGAACCCTGGCGGTCGCGACCGTCCCGTGGGCGGCGAAGACCTCCGAGGCACAGATTCTCACCGCTTCCTCGGACAAGGCATCCGTACGCGCCAAGTCCCGTGCCCCGCAGGACGTTCTCCGCGACAAGCTGCTCGTGGAGCTTCAGGAGAAGGACCCGGGCATCGCCCTGACCCACCTCCAGCGCCAGATCGAGGAGCGCCCCTCGCTCGCCAAGCACTGCATGTCCCTGGCCCGCGCGCTCGGCCGGGCCGCTGTCGCGCACTACGGACCCACCCGCGCGCAGTCGTTCTCCCGCCCCGTCTGCGACACCTCGTTCGCCTACGGGGTCTCCCAGCAGACCGCGGGGCACTGAGCGCCGGCTCCCCGACCGCCCCGCCTATCGTTCACGGCATGATGACGTTTCCGACGCAGGCCGTGGTCCTCGCGGGCGGCCAGGGGTCGCGCCTGCGCCCGTACACCGACGACCGTCCCAAGCCGATGGTCGAGATCCCCGGGACGGGGACCCCGATCATCGGCCACCAGCTCGCCTGGCTGGCCGCCGAGGGCGTCACGGACGCCGTGATCTCGTGCGGCCATCTCGCCGAGGTGCTCCAGGAGTGGCTGGACTCGTCGGAACTCCCGCTGCGTGTCACGACCGTGGTGGAGAACGAGCCTCTGGGGCGCGGCGGTGGCCTCAAATACGCCGCCGCCCGGCTGCCCGACCCCGCTCTTCCCTGGTACGCCACCAACGGCGACATCTGGACACGTTTCTCGCTGCGCGAGATGGCCGCGTTCCACGCCGAGCGCGATGCCATCGCGACGCTGGCCCTCGCCCGGCCGCGGATCCCCTGGGGGGCCGTGGAGACCGACGAGTTCGGCCATGTGCTGGACTTCATCGAGTCGCCGCCGTCGCCGTATCTGATCAACGCCGGTGTGTACGTGTTCTCTTCGGCGTTCGCGAGTCTGCTGCCCGAGCGCGGCGACCACGAGCGGACGACCTTTCCCCGGCTGGCACGCGAGCGGAGGCTGGCGGGCTTTCCGCTGCCGCAGGGCGCGTACTGGCGTGCCATCGACACCGCCAAGGACCTCACCGAGGCCGCCAAGGAGCTGGCCGGCGCCGCGCGTTGACACCGCCGCGCTGACACCGCCGCGCGTCGACACCGGCATCGGCGTGGCGTCCGCGTCGGCGTGACGTCGGCTCTGAGCGCTTGTGACGGGACTCGCGCGCTTCGCGCCGTACCGGACCGCCCCAACCCCGCAGACGGGCGCACAGCACGCGTACGAGGGCGGCCACCCGGTCCCGCCGGGTGGCCGCCCTCGTACATGCTCCGGTTTTCTCCGCCGCGTCAGCCGAGCAGACCGCCGATCGGGTTCCTGGCGCCACCACCACCGCCGCCGGTGGACGAGCCGCCCCCGCCGCCCGTGGTGCCGCCCCCGTCGCCGCCGCCGGTCGTGCCGCCGCCCGAGCCACCGCCGCCCGTCGAGCCGCCACCGCTCGTGGCGGGACCCTGGCTGCTGGACGGCGGGGGTGCCTGCTGCGATGTCTGCGGGGGCGCCTGGCCGGTGCCCTGCGACTGGCTGGGCTGCCCGCCCGTGCTGGTCCGGCCTGGCTGTCCGGCCGGTTCCTCGCCGGGCGCCGACCGCTCGGCCGCGGGGCCGCTGGTCTGGCCGGCCGTCGGGGTGGCGCCGCCGCCCTTCTCCCGGGCCTCGCCGGTGGGCGTGCCGGACGCGCTGCTCCGGCCGGACTTCTGCGGCAGCGGCGATCCGGGCAGCTGGTTGACCGGGTTGTTCGGTCCGGGCACGGTCACCATGTCCGTGGACCGTACGGCTCCGCCGAGGATGGAACCGATGAGCAGCGTCAGGCCGATCACGACGGTCGCGACGACCGCGCCGCGGCGCAGGACGCGGCGCCGCAGGTCCCTGAGGTGGGAGCGCGGGCCGAGCTTGCGCCAGGCCTCGCCCGCGAGGCGTCCGTCCATCGAGTAGACGGGGGCGCCCGCGATGATCAGCGGGGACCAGGCGGCCAGGTAGATGATGTCGGGCGCGTCGTACGCGGGGACGGTGCGCCAGCTGACGGTGAGGATCAGCGCGGCCGAGAGCAGCGCCCCGAAGCAGGCGGCGAGCCGCTGCCAGAGGCCGAGGACAGTGAGGACACCGGCGACGACCTGGAGGAACGCGACGCTGAGTCCGGCGCCGACGGGGTGCGAGAGGGCGAAGTCGCGCAGCGGTTCGGCGAGGGCCCAGGGCTGGAGCGAGGTGAGCCACGTGACCATGGAGCCGCGCTTGCCGCCGTCGAAGTAGACGGGGTCGCAAAGCTTGCCCATGCCCGCGTAGATGGAGATGAGGCCGAGGAAGACGCGGAGCGGCAGGAGCACCACTCCGAGGTTCATGCGCCGGCCCGGGTAGTAGGCGTGCCGAACGGCGGCGTCGGCGGCCTGTGCGCCGGAGATGTCGTGGCGCTGTCCGCGCGGGTCGTCGTAGTCGTCGTAGCCACGCCCGTCGCGCCCGTCGCGGCCGTCGCGGCCGAAGTCGCGCTCGTACTCGCGGTCGTCACGGTCGTCGTGCTCGCCGCGGTGGCGTGCGCCGCCCGCGCCGTACAGATCGACCGTGTCGCCGTAGCTGTCGTGCTCCGGGGTGTCGTACGCGCCCACGGCCCGCCGCATGGGAGGCAGCAGGGGCGTGCCGGACCCCTGGCCGCCACCGTGGTGCGGTACGCGGGGGGTCGGCATGGTGTCGTCGCCCAGGTCGATCCGTGGGATGACCTGGGTGGAGCCGGTGACCCCCTGGTCGTAGGAGCCGCCCGCCGTCTCGGCGAGGCTCCCGCCGGCCGCCGGGACCGAGGAGTTCCGTACGGCCTGGAGGAGCCCGGTGGCTCCGAGGTCGCCCGGTTCCGACCTGCCGCTCCAGACGACGGGGGCCCGGCGGCGTGCCGCGCCGCCGCGGCCGCTCATCGCGGGGATCCGCGCGGTGTCCGCCGTGGCGCGTGCGGGGCTGGGGCGCTGGCTCGGCGGGAGCTTCACCCGAAAGCTGGCGTGGTTCACGATGACCTGCGCGGGATCGCAGTCCACCTTGATCATGCTCAGCGGGGGCTGTTCGTCGAACCCGGGCCGGGGCTTTCTGGTGTCCACACTCATCTAACCGAGTGACTTGTGTTTAGGACACTGCTTTGACGGCCGGTAAATGTCCGAGACCCGTCAAGAGTGGCGGGATGAGGACATTCGTACGAAGACCGGGCCATCCGGCCCACACCCGGCCGCCCGGCCCGACCGCCCCGCGCCGGGCGCACGCCCGGCCCGATCCCGGCGCCCGACCAGCACCCCGACCACCACCCAGACCACCGGGACTGCCGCCGACTCAGGCGCGGCGGCGAGCCGCCTCGTACAGCACCACTCCGGTCGCGACGCCCGCGTTCAGCGATTCGGCGCCGCCCGGCATCGGGATCCGCACCCGGAAGTCGCAGGTCTCGCCGACCAGCCGGGACAGACCCTTGCCCTCGCTGCCTACCACGATCACGACCGGTCCGCCGAGCGCCGGGAGGTCGCCGACCTCGGTCTCGCCGTCGGCGGCGAGACCGACGATCGTCAGGCCCGCCTTCCGGTAACTCTCCAGCGCGCGGGTCAAGTTGGTGGCGCGGGCGACCGGCGTACGGGCCGCGGTGCCGGCCGAGGTCTTCCACGCGCCGGCGGTCATCCCGGCGGCGCGCCGCTCGGGCACGACGACGCCGTGACCGCCGAAGGCGGCGACGGAGCGGACGACGGCGCCGAGGTTGCGCGGGTCGGTGATGCCGTCGAGCGCGACGATCAGCGGGTCCTCGCCCTCGTCGAAGGCGGCGGCGGCCAGGTCGTCCGGGTGCGCGTACTCGTACGGCGGGACCTGGAGCACCATGCCCTGGTGGTTGAGGCCGTTGGTCATACGGTCGAGCTCGGGCCTGGGGGCTTCCATCAGGTGGATGCCACCGCGGTCGGCGGCGAGCTGAAGGGCCTCGCGCACGCGCTCGTCGTTCTCGATGTACTGCTGTACGTAGAGCATCGTCGCCGGTACGCCGTCGCGCAGCGCCTCGAAGACCGGGTTGCGGCCGACGACCATCTCGCTGGTGCCCTTGCCGCCGCGGCGGGCGACCTGGCGGCGGGCGGTCAGCTTGGCCTTGGAGTTGGCGACACGGTTCTGCACGTGGCCCTTGCGGGCGGACGCGGGCGGTGTGGGGCCCTTGCCCTCCAGGCTGCGGCGTCGCTTGCCACCGCTGCCGACCTGCGCGCCCTTCTTGTTGGACGTGCGGCGGTTCCTGCGTTGGCTGTTCCCGGCCATGACCTACCTGTTTCGTTGCTTTCGTCGGTTCGTGGACACGTCACTTCGTTCACGCGAGTGTGCCGTCCGGCGGCCGGACAGCACAATCGGGGCCCCGTCAGGGCCCGTGGGCTCACCGCGGCTCCGCCTCTTCAGGAGGTCGCGGCGTCGGCCCCGCTCAGCGCGGGCCCAGTGTCCACCGCGGGCCCGTCGGGCTGTCCTCGATGACGAGTCCGGACTGCTGGAGCTGGTCGCGGATGGCGTCGGCGGTGGCCCAGTCCTTGCGGCCACGCGCGGCCTCGCGCTGGTCGAGCACCAGCCGTACGAGGTTGTCGACGACCCCGTTCAGGGTGGTGACCTGCCCGTCGAGGCCGTCCTCGCCCGCGCCCGCTCCCGTCCAGTGTGCGTCCAGCGGGTCCAGACCGAGAACACCGAGCATCGCGCGGACCTCGGCGAGGCGGGCGACCGCGGCTTCCTTGTCGTCGGCGCCGAGCGCCGAATTCCCCTGCCGGACCGTGGTGTGGATGATCGCGAGGGCCCCCGGGACACCCAGGTCGTCGTCCATCGCCTCGGCGAAGGCGGGCGGCACCTCGTCGGCCGGCTCGACGGTGTGGCCGGCCAGCTCGGTGGCGCGATGGACGAAGCCCTCGATCCGCCCGAAGGCGGACTCGGCCTCGCGCAGCGCTTCCTCGCTGTACTCGATCATCGACCGGTAGTGCGGGGTGCCGAGGTAGTAGCGCAGGACGATGGGCCGCCAGTGCTTGACCATCTCGCTCACGAGCACCGAGTTGCCGAGCGACTTGGACATCTTCTCGCCGCTCATGGTGACCCAGGCGTTGTGCACCCAGTACTGGGCGAAGTCGTCGCCGTACGCCTTGGCCTGCGCGATCTCGTTCTCGTGGTGCGGGAAGACCAGGTCGAGGCCGCCGCCGTGGATGTCGAAGGCGCTGCCGAGGTACTTGTGCGCCATCGCGGAGCACTCCAGGTGCCAGCCGGGCCTGCCGGGGCCCCAGGGGGTCTCCCAGTAGGGCTCGCCGGGCCTGGCGGCCTTCCACATGGCGAAGTCGCGCAGGTCGCGCTTGCCGGTCTCGCCCTCGGCGGAGGGCTGGCGCAGATCGTCGATGTCCTGGTTGGAGAGCTGGAGGTACTCGGGGAAGGACCGCACGTCGAAGTAGACGTTGCCCTCGCTCGCGTAGGCGTGGCCGCGCTCGATGAGGCCGCGCATCATCTCGATCATCTCGGGGATGTGGCCGGTGGCGCGCGGCTCGTAGGTGGGCGGGAGGCAGCCGAGGACGTCGTAACCGCTGTTGAAGGCGCGCTCGTTCTCGTACCCGATCGCCCACCAGGGGCGGCCCTGCGCGGCCGACTTGGCGATGATCTTGTCGTCGATGTCCGTGACGTTCCGTACGAAGGTCACGTCGTAGCCGCGGTAGGCGAACCAGCGCCGCAGGATGTCGAAGTTGAGCCCCGACCTGATGTGCCCGATGTGCGGGGCGGCCTGCACGGTGGCGCCACAGAGGTAGATCGAGACACAGCCCGCGACGAGCGGGGAGAAGTCACGGATCTGCCGGGCGCCGGTGTCGTACAGCCGAATGGTCACGCAACAAGGGTAGTGCTCCGGAGACAGTGCCCCGGGCCCCTTGGGGCCACGGGACACCGAAGCGTGACGTTGGGCGCGCCGGGCGGCCCTCGTCAGAGGTGGTCGGAGCGCCGGCGGGCGTTCTGCCGGGCGCTGTCCGTCATCGGACAGCGGCGTGGCGCCGGACGCAGGGCCGGAGCGCGGTGGCGTCAGATGCGGCCGACGACCTTGCGGGGTGTGATCCGGACGATGACGCGCCGGCCCTCTCCCGCCCCTTCGGGGTTGAACTCGGCGTAGACCTTGCCGGTGTACTTCAACGACAGCTCGTCGATGAGCTCCTGTCCGCCCTCTGTACTGAGGGTGGCCGAGCCGCGGATCTCCGCGTACGCGTACGGGGCGTCGAAGGGCTGGAGCATGACGGTCACCCTCGGGTCGCGGCGCAGGTTCTCCGCCTTGCGGCGGCCGGCGGCGGTCGAGACGAGGATGTCCTCGCCGTCCCGCTTCACCCATACCGGGGAGACCTGGGGGCTGCCGTCGGGCTGGATGGTGGCGATGGCGACGAAGACGGGGCCGTCGAGAAGCTTCTTCAGCTCGTCGGAGAGAAGGGAGGGTGCCATGGGTGATGCCTTCCTACGGAGGGGGCCACTGAGGTACGCGGACCCGACGATGATTCGTCAACCGGCTCCGGACCCAAGGTATTTCGGACCGCGCGGTCCTGTCGGCCCGCGGGCGGGTCGGCGCGTCTGTCCGCGCGGGCGTCAGTCCGCGCGCACCAGCAGTGCCGTGGCGATCGCCGCCAGGCCCTCGCCGCGCCCGGTCAGCCCGAGCCCGTCGGTGGTCGTGCCCGACACGGAGACGGGCGCGCCGACGGCCAACGACAGTGCCTTCATCGCTTCGGCGCGCCGCTTGCCGATCTTCGGCCGTACGCCGATGACCTGGACGGCGACGTTGCCGATGACGAAGCCCTCCGCGCGGACGATCCTGGCCGCCTCCTTGAGGAGGGTGACGCCGGAGGCGCCGGACCACTCGGGCCGTGAGGTCCCGAAGTGGGCGCCGAGGTCGCCCGCACCGGCCGCGGAGAACAGCGCGTCGCAGGCGGCGTGGGCGGCGACGTCGCCGTCGGAGTGTCCGGCGAGGCCGTAGCCGTCGTTCTCGGGGCCGTCCCACAGCAGGCCGGCGCACCACAGCTCACGCCCGGCCTCGAAGGCGTGCACGTCCGTACCGATGCCGATCAGCGGCAGACCGGCGAGTGGCGTGGTGCCTCCGGGCACGGCGGCGGACTCAGAATCCATCGTTGGCCCTCCTGCGGGCGAGTACGGCCTCGGCGAGCAGCAGGTCCAGCGGCCGGGTCACCTTGAAGGCCTCCTCGTGGCCGGGCACGACCACGACGGGCTCACCGAGCTGCTCGACGAGCCCCGCGTCGTCCGTCGCGCCCTGGCCGGCCAGGGGCACGGTCAGATGCGCGCGTACGAGCGTCTCCCGGTCGAAGCCCTGCGGAGTCTGTACGGCGCGCAGCCGAGCGCGCTCAGGGGTGGCCACGACAGGCTCGGGCTGGTCCCTCTCGCCGGGCTCCACCTCTTTGACGGTGTCCGTGAGCGGCAGGGCGGGTACGACGGCGGGCGCGCCGGCCCGTACGGCGTCGACCACCGCGTCCACGGTGTCGACCGGCACGAGCGGCCTGGCGGCGTCGTGGACGAGAACGGTCGTGATGTCGTCCGGCAGGGCCTCCACGCCGAGCCGTACGGATTCCTGGCGGGTCCCGCCGCCGGGCACGACGAGGTAATCCGTGCGTGTGGGCAGCGAGTGCTCGTCGAGGAGCAGCCTCACCGCCGCGGTGTCCTCGGGCGGGGCCACCAGGACCACGAGGGAGACGGCGCGGGAGGCCGCCATGGCCCGTACCGCGTGGACCAGCATCGGGGTGCCCCCGAGGCCGCGC
Organism: Streptomyces sp. NPDC051217; assembly: GCF_044455465.1. Lineage (NCBI taxonomy): Bacteria > Bacillati > Actinomycetota > Actinomycetes > Kitasatosporales > Streptomycetaceae > Streptomyces > Streptomyces sp. NPDC051217. The sequence goes on along the minus strand of NZ_JBITEV010000011.1, from coordinate 109,412 downwards.
AGCGCCTTGGGGGCGCCGGGGCCCAGCCGTATGCCACGGCCCGCCGCGGGGATCACGGCGGCGGTGCGGTGTCGGCTCGATTCGTCTGACATCGGTTGCACTCCGGCAGGTTTGTTTCCTCGGCCGACATGGGTATGGCCTCAAACGTGCCGGGCGCGGCACCTTGACCGGACCCTTCCGTGACACTGGTTGAGACCAGCTGCGCCAGCTGCCCCGGGCCCGGCACACCAGGAACCGGCACAGGCGTGTGTGCCGGATGCAGTGCGGACACGGGGACTGCGGGAAATTCGGTTGGTGTGACGGGGTGTCACAGCCGAGAGTAGATCTTAGGGCCAGACGAGACCGTTGAATGTGGGCCCTGAAGAGATTCCACCCGTGAGATTTCCCAGGCGCGGAGCAATGGGCATGCCGCAGTGCCCGGCGACGCAACATGGAAATCACTGCTGGTCAGCGGGCACCGCGGCATTCATGCGTGGTCCTGTTCACGCCCGGCTGCTGATCGGGGCAGGTCTGCGCTGACGCACACACCGTCCGTGTGGAGCAGCCGGGACATCCGGGTCAGGCCCCGGTCAGGACGCGAGAACCTCGTCGAGCAGGGCCTCGGCCTTGTCCTCGTTCGTGTTCTCCGCGAGAGCCAGCTCGCTCACCAGGATCTGGCGCGCCTTGGCGAGCATGCGCTTCTCACCTGCGGAGAGTCCACGCTCTCGTTCCCGACGCCAGAGGTCACGGACCACTTCGGCGACCTTGATGACATCGCCGGAGGCGAGCTTCTCAAGATTTGCCTTGTAGCGCCGGGACCAGTTCGTCGGCTCTTCTGCGTACGGCGCCCTCAGCACCTCGAAGACCCGGTCCAGCCCATCCTGACCGACTACATCGCGTACTCCGACGAACTCCGCATTGTCCGCGGGGACACGAACCGTCAGGTCGCCCTGGGCGACCTTGAGCACCAAGTAGGTCTTGTCCACGCCTTTGATCTGACGAGTTTCGATAGCCTCGATCAGCGCGGCCCCGTGATGGGGATAGACCACGGTGTCGCCAACCTTGAACGTCATGTGACAGGTACCCCTTCCGTGGCTATCCAGGGTAACACGGGAACGGCTTCTTCTGAATGGCGTTTTCGCAGGTCAGGACGGTTCTCGGGGCTTGACAACAGCAATAGGAACGTGCTGCGAGCGGCTTCCGGAAGCGGGTATTCGCAGGTGGGAGCGGCTACGAAGCCGCACGGAAACACACGTGTTCCACCACCCGGAACCCTGTCCCGAGGGGGTGAACGTCCCCATTTGTCTGGTTCCAAGGGCGGAACTTCCCCTACTCCGTTCGGATGTCGGTCGCACGTACGGGCGGAAGTGTGAACCCAATCGGAATTTGATCACCGGGGCCCTCGCCGGAGACGTATCGGGCCGGGTATGAAGTGGCGTAACGCACCGCGTATGGCATGGGTTTCAGAAGCGGTCGGGCGCTATTCGTAAGGAATGTGTGTCGGGTCGGGGAATTGATCACCGGACTTATGTGAACGGCGTACTAAACGTGTCCTCGCCACTCACTTGCGTTCTCCGCAGAGAAGGACGGGCGGCGGGGACCGCCGTGTGCCGGGCGCCGTTGAGGGCGGGTCGGGTGCGAAGGCGCGAGGGGGGCTCGGTAACCTGGGCCCGCTGAACCATCGTTGACCGTCATTAGCCTGTCCGTACGTCCAAGGAGTTGCCGCCGCCGTGAGCCGCAGCCTTCGACGCGGCACCCTCGCCGCGTCTGCCATCGCGTTCTCGATCGCCTCGCTCGCCGCGTGCGGTGCCGGCATCGATGCGCAGACACTCGGCGTCCGACCTGACAACGCCGCGACCTCGATCGGCGACATCACCGTCCAGAACGCCACGGTCGTCACCCAGCCGAAGGCCACCGACGACGGCCCCGCCATCGTCACGGCGAAGGTCTTCAACAACGGCCGCACCCAGCAGACGCTCGACGCGATCACGCTGCCGGACAGCGGTGCCACGGTGAAGATCACCCCGGCGAAGGGCAAGGGCCCGCTCACCGTGCCCGCCAACGGCTCGGTCCTGATCGGCGGCGAGGGCAACGCCTCGGCCGTGATCGAGAGCGGCGACGAGGGGGCGCGCAACGGCGACGTCCAGCGGGTCGTCTTCCAGTTCAGCGACACCGGCGATGTCGCGCTCGATGCCTTCGTGGTGCCGGCGACCGGCCCCTTCACCGACTTCGGGCCGAGCGCGCTGCCCACGCCGCAGGGCGAGGAGTCGGCGCAGCCCGGATCCCCCTCGGAGACGCCGTCCGGTGGCGCCGGCGACGGCGCGTCCGGCTCGCCCTCGGACGGGGAGACGGACGGGCCCGCGGACGGCGAGACGGACGAGGAGACCGGTGCTCCCGGCGGCAACGCCGAGGAGGGCACCGTCGAGGGCGCGGACGAGGGCACCGACCAGGAAGACACCCCGGCGACGGACGCCGCGTCCGCGTCGACGAACACCGAGCACTGACGCGGGACCGGCGGTCGCGGACCCGCAGCCGTACGCGTAAGGGCGCCGCACCGGGCATCCCGGTGCGGCGCCCTCATACGCGTAACGCCGTACATGTGCCGCTTCACGCGCGCGCGACACGTAGACCCGCGCTCACGCCCGCGACGGACGCGGATCGAAGCAGGGGCCCGGGACTGGAGGGTTGGGGGCGGTTTACGGCTCGAACTTGTAGCCGAGACCGCGCACCGTCACCAGATACCGGGGCGCCCCCGGGTCCGGCTCGATCTTGGCGCGCAGCCGCTTGACGTGGACGTCGAGGGTCTTGGTGTCCCCCACGTAGTCCGCGCCCCACACCCGGTCGATGAGCTGCATACGGGTCAACACCCGGCCCGCGTTGCGCAGCAGCATCTCCAGGAGGTCGAACTCCTTCAGCGGCAGGTCGACCTTGCCGCCGGAGACCGTCACGACGTGACGGTCCACGTCCATCCGGACCGGCCCCGCCTCCAGTGCGGCCGGCGCGACCTCCTCCGGCTCGCCCCTGCGGCGCAGGACGGCGCGGATGCGCGCCACCAGCTCCCGCGAGGAGAAAGGCTTGGTCACATAGTCGTCGGCTCCTATTTCCAGGCCGACGACCTTGTCGATCTCGCTGTCCTTGGCGGTCACCATGATCACCGGGACATTGGACTTGCCGCGCAGCTGGCGGCACACCTCGGTGCCGGGCAGACCCGGCAGCATCAGGTCGAGGAGGACGAGATCGGCGCCGTTGCGTTCGAACTCGTCGAGCCCCGCGGGCCCGGTGGTCGCGATGGCGACCTCGAAGCCTTCCTTGCGGAGCATGTAGGAAAGGGCGTCGCTGAAGGATTCCTCATCCTCGACGACGAGCACTCGGGTCACGGAAGGACCTCCGGGGCAGGGATCTCAGTCGATTGGTCAAGATCGTTGACGTCGTGAAAGCGGCGCTGGGCGACTTCGTCCGGGCCGGTGGGTGTGCGGTCCCGTCCGGCGCCCGCCTCGGGGAGCCTCAGGGTGAAGGTGGAGCCCTGGCCTTCGGAGCTCCACATCGTGACCTCCCCGCCGTGCGAGGCGGCCACGTGTTTGACGATGGCCAGGCCGAGGCCCGTACCACCGGTGGCTCGGGAGCGGGCCGGATCGACGCGGTAGAACCGCTCGAAGACCCGCTCACGGTCTTTCTCGGAGATGCCGATCCCCTGGTCGGTGACGGCTATCTCGATCAGATCCCCGCCGGGCGCGGCCACATGCCGGGCCGCGACGCCCACACGTGTGCGGGCCGGGGAGTAGTTGACGGCGTTCTCGACGAGATTGCCGAGGGCGGCGGCCAGCTGGCCGCGGTTACCCCAGACTCGCAGATCGGCGGCGCCGCCGGCAGCCATCGTGATCTGCTTCGTGGACGCGGCGTGCCGGGACCTGTCGATGGCCTCGGCGACCAGTTCGTCCACACGTACCGGTTCGGCGTCCTCCAGCGGGTCGTCGTTCTGCACCCGCGAGAGGTCGATGAGTTCCTGTACGAGATTGGTGAGCCGGGTCGCCTCGATCTGCATACGGCCGGCGAAGCGGGTGACCGCCTCGGGGTCGTCCGAAGCGTCCATGACAGCTTCGGAGAGCAGGGAGAGCGCCCCGGTGGGGGTCTTGAGCTCATGGCTGACATTCGCCACGAAGTCACGCCGGACCGCTTCGATCCTGCGCGCCTCCGTGAGGTCCTCGACCAGGAGCAGGACGAGACGGGAGCCGAGCGGTGCCACCCGGGCCGAGACGGCCAGGGCCTCGCCGCGGCCGGTGCCACGCCTGGGCAGATCCAGCTCCACCTGACGTATCTCACCGTCGCGACGGGTGTCACGCGCCATGTGCAGCATCGGGTCGACGGCCAGTTTGCCGCCCCTGACCAGGCCCAGCGCGTACGCGGCGGAGCTGGCCTTGACCACCGAGTCGCTTTCGTCGAGCACGACGGCGGAGGAACGGAGAACGGAGAGGACGGTGTCGACGCCGGGCGGAAGACCAGCCTCCGTATGCAGTGAGCTACGGGTGGGCCTGGCCTGGTCGCGCTCGCTCCAGCGGAACGCCAGCATGGCGATCACGCCGGTACATGCCCCGGCGATCGCTGCCAATGCGGCGACTGCCGCGTTCACGTCCATGCATCCAGGTTATGCGGGGTGGGCAACACTCTCCCAGCCGTACCGGTGTCTCCTGGAACACTCGTCGCCCAGAGTTCACTGTGGGGAAAGTGCCGGTTCACTTGGGAGGGAGCATCCGGACTCCTGGCGGGCCGAACGTGGCACCGTAGGGGGCTCGGAAGCTTCCTGCCCCCTGGCGGTCCGTCGGCGGTCCGTGTGACAAGGACGACGTCGTTCGGGGGCCATGACACCTACTCGGACACCCCGGACCACCAGCACGAAAATCCAGAGAGGGACATCCCATGCGGGACGCGTACCACGAGGAACTTGACTCGATCGGCGAGGACCTGGTCGAGATGGCCCGTCTGGTCGGGTCGGCGATCGGGCGCGCCACCACGTCCATGCTGGACGCGGATCTGAAGCTCGCCGAGAGCGTGATCGCCGCCGACCAGAAGGTCGACGACCTCCAGCACGACCTGGAGGCCAGGGCCATCGCACTGCTGGCACGGCAGCAGCCGGTCGCCACCGATCTGCGGATCGTGGTCACGTCGCTGCGGATGAGCGCGGACCTGGAGCGCTCGGGCGACCTGGCACAGCACGTCGCCAAGCTGGCGCGGCTCCGCTTCCCGGCCCACGCCGTGCCGCACGACCTGCACGCGACCATCCTGGAGATGGGGCAGCTCGCGCAGCGGCTGATGGCGAAGGCGGCCGAGGTCATCATCACCAAGGACGTCGACCTGGCGCTCCAGCTGGAGCAGGACGACGACGAGATGGACCTGCTGCACCGCACGCTGTTCCAGCATCTGATGGACGACCGGTGGAAGCACGGCATCGAGACGGCGGTGGACGTGACGCTGCTCGGCCGGTACTACGAGCGGTTCGCCGACCACGCGGTGTCGGTGGCCAAGCGCGTGGTGTACCTGGTGACGGGTGAGCACGCGGACGAGATCCAGCAGGCGGAGGCGCCGGTCGAAGGGGCCTGACGGCCGGGTTCGAACCTCCCGGGCGTCAAGGGTTTCGGGCGGTTTCGGGGCTCCGGGGCTTCGGGGCTTCGAGGGCCGTGGCCGGGGGCGCAGGGGGCGTATCGGGGTGGTACTGGAGAGCGCCTGCGCGCATGCGCCGTTGATGCGCCCGCCACCGGGGGGATGCAATGGGCGAAGACCCCACCCCGTACTCCCATGCACGCCTTCGAGGAGGAACCCATGGCCGAGTCCCCCATGACCGAAACCCAGCAGGAAGCGCCTCTCGAACGGGCGCGGCTGCCGATCCTCGGCGCCTGCGGCTGTGGCTCGGGCTGCGGCTGCGGCTGCCAGTCGGGCGGGCCGTGCGCCTGCGGGGGCGGCTGCGGCTGACCAGGACAAGGGCCCGGTCCGGTGGTGGACCTCCACCCGGACCGGGCCCTGCAACGTACGAACGGCTCCCGCGTCCTACTGCGTGAGGGACGCCGCGACCCGCTGGACCGCCTCGACCACCGGGACACCCACCCCGCCGACCACCGTCGCCACTCCGGCGATCGCGGCCAGCGCGCGGCGGAATCGGCTCTCGTCCCCCGCGCCCGCGGTGAGTTCGTTCAGGGAATCGTCAATGACCGTGCGGTCCGCGGGACTTACCTGGCCCCGGAGAACCTGCACCGCCGCGATCATTTCGCGGAAAGCCACTTGAGGGTCGGCGTGCGCCGAATTCTTGATCATGCCGATGTTGCCGTCGCCGTGCTGCTCGACCGAGTCGCCGTAGTAGTTACTCGTGTTCACGTCGTTGCCTTCTTCCCCACGTTGTTGTTCCCGATCTGCTTGATCACATCACCGTGGTAGTGCTTCACGTTGTAGGTGAATGCCGCCTCGGCATTGTCGATGGCGTCCATGATGTCGTGGACGATTCGGATGACCAGATCCCTGTCGTCACTGGTCAGCGCGTGATTGGGTGATCCGGCCGTCTCGATCACCAACGAGTAGAGCGTGGGCGTCGACAGGACGCGGATGAGAAGGAACGCCTTGTAGGCGAGGATCGCCAGGACGATGGCGACGACCCAGGTCACGTACCCCGAGGTCTCGTCACCGCCGGCGCTGAGCGCAGCCGAAACGACGACACCCAGAATTCCCCATGTCAGAAAGGCTTTGACGAAGCTCCATATCGCTGCCCCGCGATTGATGACCGTCTCCAGGGTCGACGCGCGTGCGATGTTCTGCAACGGATAGGCCTGGCTGCCCACCCACAACACACGTCGGCTGACCTGAACTTGGATGAGCTCGCTCTTGTACGACATCGTGCGTACCCCCCTGCGGTGGAGGTTCAGGATCCCCCTCCGAGGCCCCCCGCCGCCAGGAAATAGGCTTACTCGACGGAGCGTATTTTCACTGGTCGCGGCCGTGCGCGGCCTTTGGGGCAGGAGTTCTCACAAGTGACTGCCGGGAAATGAAAAAGGCCCTCCGCCCGAGCGAAAACAGCTCGAACGAAGGGCCTTTATTCGAAAACTACTTCTTCTTGCCCTGATTCTTCACGGCCTCGATCGCCGCCGCAGCGGCGTCCGGGTCCAGGTAGGTGCCGCCCGTCTTCAGGGGGCGGAACTCCGCGTCCAGGTCGTAGGCGAGCGGGATGCCCGTGGGGATGTTGAGACCGGCGATGTCCCCGTCCGAGATGCCGTCCAGGTGCTTCACCAGCGCGCGCAGGCTGTTGCCGTGCGCGGCGACCAGGACCGTACGGCCCGTCAGCAGGTCCGGGACGATGCCGTCGTACCAGTACGGCAGCATGCGGACCACGACGTCCTTCAGGCACTCGGTGCGCGGGCGCAGCTCCGGCGGGATCGTCGCGTAACGCGGGTCGTCGCTCTGCGAGTACTCGGCGCCGTCCTCCAGCTCCGGCGGCGGGGTGTCGTACGAGCGGCGCCAGAGCATGAACTGCTCCTCGCCGAACTCCGCGAGCGTCTGCGCCTTGTCCTTGCCCTGGAGCGCGCCGTAGTGCCGCTCGTTCAGGCGCCAGGAGCGGCGGACGGGGATCCAGGAGCGGTCGGCGGACTCCAGCGCCAGCGTGGCGGTGCGGATCGCGCGCTTCTGCAGCGAGGTGTGCAGGACGTCGGGCAGCAGACCGGCGTCCTTCAGCAGCTCACCGCCGCGCACGGCCTCCTTCTCGCCCTTTTCCGTGAGGTTCACGTCCACCCAGCCGGTGAACAGGTTTTTCGCGTTCCATTCGCTCTCGCCGTGGCGGAGGAGGATCAACTTGTACGGTGCGTCGGCCATGGGTCCGAGCCTAATCGAACGTTCCCGACTGACGCCTGCCGTCAATTGACTGGCGGCTCGGCGACGCGCGTACGTAAGTTGCATTTGGCTACTCGGCCACTTACACCGCCAGTGCCGGTCCCCACGGGCCGGCCCGCCGGCCCTCGGGGGGAACGACGATGTCCATCGCCGGACTGGGACGCGCCACGGGCGAGAGCGTCAGAAGGAGCGTCTCGGGGCTGCCCCGTGAGTTCTGGTGGCTGTGGACGAGCACCCTGGTCAACCGGCTCGGCGCCTTCGTCGCCACCTTCATGGTGCTGTACCTCACCATGGAGCGCGGCTACTCGGCGTCGTACGCCGGTCTCGTCGCCTCGCTCCACGGCCTCGGCGGGGTCATCTCCTCCGTCGGCGCGGGCGTGCTGACCGACCGGCTCGGGCGGCGGCCCACGCTGCTGATCGCGCAGTCGTCGACGGCCGCTTCGGTGGCGCTGCTCGGTTTCATGCAGGATCCCGCGGCCATCGCCGCCGTCGCGTTCCTCGTCGGCATGACCTCCAACGCCTCGCGCCCCGCCGTCCAGGCGATGATGGCGGACATCGTGAAGCCCGAGGACCGGGTGCGCGCCTTCTCGCTCAACTACTGGGCGATCAACATGGGGTTCGCGATCTCGTCGGTCGCGGCGGGCTTCATCGCCGAGTTCAGCTATCTCGCCGGATTCCTGGGTGAGGCGGCGATGACGCTGGCCTGCGCCGTGGTGATCTTCCTCAAGCTGCCCGAGTCCCGGCCCGAACGCGTCCTCGTGGACGGCAGGAGCCAGCCGGAGACCGGGATGCGGACGGTGCTGCGGGACGGCCGCTTCATGAGTGTGGTGGTGCTGTCGTTCATCGTGGCGCTGATCTTCCAGCAGGGGTTCGTGGGGCTGCCGGTAGCGATGGGCACGGACGGGTTCAGCAGCTCCGACTTCGGGATGATCATCGCGTTCAACGGTGTGCTGATCGTGGCGCTCCAGATCCCGGTCACCCGGTACATCGAGCACCGGGACACCCGCGGGCTGCTGATCCTCTCCTCGGCGCTCGCGGGGTACGGCTTCGGGCTGACGGCCTTCGCGGGGTCGCTGGCGGTCTACGCGCTGGCGGTGTGCGTGTGGAGCATGGCGGAGATCATCAACGCGCCCACGCAGACCAGCCTCGTGGTGCGGCTGTCGCCGGTCCACGGGCGGGGCCGCTACCAGGGCATGTACACGATGTCGTGGGCGGTGGCCGGGCTCGTCGCGCCGCTGATGTCCGGCTTCGTGATCGACCACTACGGCGCGGACTGGCTGTGGGCCGCGTGTGCGGTGCTGGGGACAGTGGCGGCGGGTGGTTACTGGCTGCTGATGAGGGGGTTGGGGGAGGGCGAGCCTGTCGGCTCTGTCGCATCCGTCGACGTGGGCGACGTGGGCGGTTCGGGTGTGGCGGGTGTGGCGGGCGCCGACCGCGCGCCGTCGGCGCGGCCGGAACCCGTACTGCCCGTACCGCCCGTTGAGCCCGTACTGCCTGTGGAAATGGCGAAGTCCGTCAAGCCGGTGGAGCCCGCTCCGTAGGCGCTCAGCGAACGTCGAGCTCGCGCTGCGCCTCGTACAGATTGCCCGGCCGCATGTCCTGGGGCCTGCCGTACGACTCCAGCCGCGTGTTCAACTCGCCCTGGAAGTCCGGCACATCGATCTGCCCGAACTCGCGCACCTCGCTGATGCCGGCCGTCGCGCTGTACGGCGCGATCCCGTCGATCTTGACCAGCCCGGCGCGCTCGTTGAGCACCGTGATGTTCCAGTGGGTGAACCGGGCCCCGTAGAGCGGTCCGGCGGAGGCGTCGCCGCCATGCGTCCCGTTGTTGTCGACGGTGATCTCCGTACGGAGGTTGGCGAACGGCAGCCCCCGGTGGGTGTCGAAGGTGCCCATCTCCATCACGCCGCGCGACCAGACGTTGTAGCTGGAGAGCCCCTCGACGTTGATGCCGTGCAGTTGGGTGCCCGCGGGGGCCGGGACGGTCCGCGCGCCGATGAAGAAGTCCTCGATGAGGTTGTCGTGCGAGGCCTCGCGGCAGAAGTACGGATGGTGCGAGCCGCGCCCCTCCACACGCGTACGGCGCAGCGTGCAGGCGGAGGCGGCGACGAGACCGAAGCTGTTGTCGGCGTGCCGGACGGTGACATCGTCCGCCCAGCAGTCGTACGCGCACTGGAAGGTGACGCCGTTGTGGCCCTTGTCCAGGAGATGCGCCGACTGCGGCGTCTCGACCGCTTCGAGCGTCAGCCCTTCCACACCGGACCCGGTGAGCGGCGTGACGAGTGTGGTGATCATGGTGTTCCACTCGGGGCGGATGTCCACCGGGAGCGGGCGTTCCAGGGTGAGTTCGCGTCCTCTTACAGAGGTGACGCGTACGGGCCACTCGTACGGCACGTAACTCAGCAGCTTCGACTTGTCCGACCAGTCGTACGCCTCCGTCGCCGGACCGCCGCCCGACATGTGCTCCAGGAGCGTGTGGTCGGGGTCGTCCGCGACGCGGAAGAGGACGATCTCGCCGCTCTCGATCCGCGCCGCGTCCTCGACAGTCACCGTGCGGTCGCCGCGGCGGGCGGGTGCGACGGCGGTGAGGGGCTCGAACTCGGTGCGTTGGTTGCCTGTCCAGCCCTCCAAGGGCCAGTGCTTGGCCCTGATGGCCTCGATGAGGGAGTTGAGCCGTGCTTCCGGCGCGAGCCAGATGAGGCCGCCCGCCCAGGACCAGCTCGACTTGTCGCCGCCGAATCGGCTGCCGTACGGGCCGATCAGCTCGGTGAGGTTCTTCGTGGCGTACAGCTTGGTGCGCTTGCTGCCGGCGCCGCGCAGCACCACGTTGCTGTGCGAGATACGGATGATGTCGTCGATGCGGTAGGTACCCGCGGGTACGAGGACCGTGCCACCGCCGCGCCTGCCCGCTTCGGCGATGGCACGGTTGATGGCCGGGGCGGCGTCGGCGGAGCCGTCGTTCCTGGCGCCGTACGCGCGGACGTCGGCGACCACGCGGGGGCGCGGGAAGCGGTCGGAGCCGGCGCGCTGGCCGGCCCGGCCGACGTAGGGGATCTGAGGGTGGGTGAAGGGCGACTTGGCGAACTCACGCCAGAGCGCGGAGGTGCGTGGAGCGCCCGCCGGGCGCGGGGTCGCCGCGGACGCCGAGCCGACACCGAAACCCGTTCCGGTGGCCGCGACCCCGGCCGCCGCGACGGCGATGGCACCGGCGAGCAGACCTCGTCTGCTGATGGTCCGTCGAACGTTCCCCACGATCTCAACCTCCACATATGTGAACCAAGTTCAGGTCTGCGGTCATCGTGAGCATGCCACGGTGCGACTGAGGTAGGGAAGAGTCGTGCAGGGGGTCGCGGTCAGCTCGATGAGGGCTGGGTCAGACGCGTGAACGCGTCGAGGTTCCTCGTGGACTCACCACGGGAGACCCGCCACGCGTACTCCTTGCGGATCGCGCTCGCGAACCCCAGCTCCAGAAGGGTGTTGAAGGAGCCGTCGGCCTCTTCGAGCACGGACCCGAGCAGCCGGTCCACCTCGTCCTCGGTGACGGCGGGCAGCGGCAGCCTGCCGGAGAGGTAGATGTCGCCGAGCCGGTCGACCGCGTACGCGACCCCGTACAGCTTGAGGTTGCGCTCCAGCAGCCAGCGGTGGACGCCCTGCTCGTTCTCGTCCGGGTGCCGGACGACGAAGGCGTTGACGGAGAGGGCGTGCCGGCCGACGCGCAGGGAGCAGATCGTGGAGAGCTTGCGGGTGCCGGGGAGCGTGACGACGAAGGAGCCGGGCCCGGGGCTCTCCCACTCCAGGCCGGAATCGAGCGCGGCGGACTTCAGGGCGCGCTCGACGAGGTGGGTGGCGCGGGCGGTCTCGTCGGCGGGGGGCGCGGCGTCGGTGCTCGCGTCGGTACTCCCGCTGCTCGCGTCGATGCTGCCGCTCGCTTCGGCTCGCGCTTCGTCAGCCATGGTCCGAGCGTACGCGACCGTGGTGATCATGCACGGCGGCCGTGTAGACGTCCGCCGTCGCCGACGCCGCCGTGTCCCAGCCGAAGGACTGGGCGTGCCGCGAGGCCGCCTCCCCCATCCGCTCCAGGAGCTCGGGCCGGTCGATGTAGCGGGCGAGCGCCTGGGCGTAGGCCTCCGGCTCGTGCCCGGGGATCAGGAAGCCGGTCTTCCCGTTGCGTACCGCGACCGGAAGGCCGCCCACAGCGGCGGCGACCACCGGGGTCCCCGTCGCCTGCGCCTCGATGGCGACGAGGCCGAAGGACTCGCTGTACGACGGCATGACCAGCACGGACGCCGCGCGGAACCAGTCGGCGAGCGCCTCCTGGCCGACCGGCGGACAGAACCGTACGACATCGGCGATACCGAGCCTGGCCGCGAGCTTGTGCAGCCCCTCCGGCCGTGCCAGACCGCTGCCGCTCGGGCCGCCCACGACCGGAACGACCAGCCTCTTACGGAGGGTGGGATCGCGGTCCAGAAGGACGGACACGGCGCGCAGCAGGACATCGGGAGCCTTGAGCGGCTGGATACGGCCGGCGAAGAGCGGGACGAACGCGTCCTGCGGCAGCCCGAGGCGGGCGCGCGCCGCCGCGCGGCCGTCGGACGGGCGGAAGAGATCCAGGTTCACGCCGGGGTGGACGACCGCGACCTTGCCGGGCTCGGCGTCGTAGAAGCGGACGAGTTCGTCGGCCTCCTCGGAGGTGTTCGCGATCAGCCGGTCGGCGGCGCGCACGATCTGCGTCTCGCCGATGACGCGGGCCGCGGGCTCGGGTGTGTCGCCTTCGGCGAGCGCGGCGTTCTTGACCTTGGCCATGGTGTGCATGGCGTGGACGAGCGGCGTGCGCCAGCGCTCGGCGGCGAGCCAGCCGACATGGCCGGAGAGCCAGTAGTGGGAGTGGACCAGGTCGTAGTAGCCGGGGCGCTGGCCCGCCCAGGCCTGCATCACGCCGTGCGTGAAGGCGCACAGCTGGGCCGGCAGCTCCTCCTTGGCCAGCCCTTCGTACGGACCGGCGTCCACGTGCCGTACGAGCACGCCCGGCGCCAGCTCGACGCTCGGGGGAAGCCCGCCGATGGTCGAGCGCGTGAAGATCTCGACCTCGATGTTGATGGCCGCCAGGCGCTTGGCCAGCTCGACGATGTAGACGTTCATGCCGCCCGCGTCGCCCGTCCCCGGCTGGTGCAGCGGGGAGGTGTGGACACTGAGCATGGCGACGCGCCGCGGTTTGCGGGGATGGCCGGTAATCCGGAGCCGGGGTGGTGACACCAGGGTGCCGGCAAGCCTGGACACGTACTGGCTCACGTCGACGGCCTCTCGCTCGGAGCATGACTAGGAGAGGGTGTGGGGGACCCTCTATGGCCGCGTAACACCGGAGTGGGCCCAGTTCATTTCCGGCTTTGCCGAATCGTTAAGGTCGGTCGCTCAACCATCGGCGGAGGTCGCGCGTACCGCGTGTGGAGTCGGGCGTCTCGTCAGGTGGCTAGGCTCACGCGCATGCCCGCGCGCCAGCCCCCCTCTCCCCGCCGACCCGTGGGCACGGTCACGCGCGGCACGACCAATCCGAACCGGCTGCGCCGCATGGACCGCTGGATCGCCGCCGTGCACGGGCCCGTGCTGCGCCGCTCGGCCGACCCCGTAGCCGTCGACCTCGGATACGGCGCCGCGCCGTGGACCGCCGTCGAGCTGCTGCGGCGGCTGCGGGCGACCGAGCCGCGTACCGAGGTGGTGGGCGTCGAGATCGATCCCGCGCGGGTCGCGGCGGCGCTTCCTTATGAGGAGGACGGGCTCAGCTTCGTGCACGGCGGCTTCGAGATCCCGCTGCCGGACGTCGCACAGGCGGGTGGCGCACAGCCGGGTGCGGCACAGCCGGGCGCCGCACAGCCCGGTGGCGCTGTCCGCGGTCCGCTGCTGATCCGGGCGGCGAACGTCCTTCGGCAGTACGAGGAGAGCGAGGTCGCGGAGGTCTGGACCCGGCTCCGCGCGCGGCTCGCGCCCGGCGGACTGCTGGTGGAGGGAACGTGCGACGAGATCGGGCGGCGCCATGTCTGGGTCGCCCTCGGTAAGGAGGGTCCGCGCACGGTCACCTTCGCGACCCGGCTCGGCTCGCTGGACCGTCCTTCGGACCTGGCGGAGCGACTGCCGAAGGCGCTGATCCACCGCAATGTGCCGGGGGAACCGGTGCACGCGTTCCTGCGGGACTTCGACCGGGCGTGGGCGGCGGCGGCCCCGTACGCCTCGCTCGGCGCGCGGCAGAGATGGATCAGGGCCGTGGAGGATCTGTCGGCGGACTGGCCGCTGGCCGGCCCGGCGGCGGGGGGCGGGCGGAGCAGATGGCGGCAGGGTGAAGTAACGGTGGAATGGGCGGCGCTGAAGCCGAACTCTGGCGAAACGGATGCGTTCAAGGGAACGTGAGCGGCGGGTTGTTCGTCCCTGACGGGTAGATGCGACCGTCGACCGGCAGTGCCCTCTGTCGTTCCGGGGATCGGCATGGCACGATCACGTCGGCGGAGAACAGCTACTGACAGTAAGTCAGATGTAAGTATCAGACGTATGAGTCAGCTGTACCCGGCCGTACAGGTTCCAGGAGTTGTCGACAGTTGTCCGGAGGGGAGCTCGTGAACCGACGCCGCTGTGTCACAGCCGCGATCACCGTCGTCTGCGCTCTGTCGGTGCTCACGTCACCGGCGTTGCTGAACCAGGCGTACGCGGCACCGGCGTCCCCGGCATCACCCGCTGTCCCCGCTGTCCCCGTCTCGCCGAGTGATCCGCCGGTCGCACCCCGGCCGTTCGACCGGTCCCTGCCGCCGGGAGCGGACGACGAGGTGACCGGCGCGGACGACTCGAAGCTCGAGGAGACGCGCAGGAAGATCGAGGGGCTGTACGGCAAGGCAGCCTCGGCCACCGACGCGTACAACCTCGCCGAGGCGCGCGCCGACAACCAGTCGGCCGAACTGGTCAGGCTGGCCTCCCAGATGGTCAACGGCCAGGTCCGGATCGACAAGCTCAAGCGCCAGGCGGGCGCGGCGGCCCGCGCCCAGTACCGCGCGGGCGGACTGCCGCCCGAGGCCCAGCTGTTGCTCACCGACGACCCGCAGCTCTTCCTGGACGGGGCCGGCCGGGTCCAGCGGGGCCAGAAGGCGACGAAGGACCTCCTCGGTCAAATGACCAAGGCGCAGGACGACTTGACGGCGTATACGAAAAGGGCCGGCGTCGAGTGGACCAAGCTCGAAGCGAACCGGGTCAGGCAGGCGAAGGCGAAGAAGGAGATCAGCCGGCAGATAAAGGCCGCCAAGAAGATCGAGGCGGGGCTGGAGAAGGAGGAGCGCGACCGTCTGCTGATGCTGGAGCAGCAGGAAGCTGCCAAGGCTCAGACGGCCTGGCTGGGTTCGGGCGAGCTCAAGGACATCAACGGCAAGGCGAGCGCCCAGGGCAAGGCGGCGATCGCGTACGCGACGGCGCAGATCGGCAAGCCGTACGTGTGGGGCGCCGAGGGCCCGTCGTCGTTCGACTGCTCGGGGCTGACCTCCGAGGCGTGGAAGGCGGCCGGCAAGATCATCCCGCGCACCTCGCAGGAGCAGTGGCGGCTGCTCCCCCGCGTCCCGATCGCGGACATGCGGCCGGGCGATCTGATCATCTACCACGGGGACGCGAGCCATGTGGGCATGTACGTGGGCGACGGCTCGATCGTCCACGCGCCGCGGCCGGGCCGGCAGGTGACGCTGACGGGAGCGGGCTCGATGCTGATTCTCGGGGTCGTGAGGCCGGACAAGTAGGAAGCTCCTCCCGCCTCGCCTCCCACGTGATGTTTGTCATGGACGTTTCGGGCCCTCCGAGCGGGCCGATCGTGCCGGATG
Organism: Streptomyces sp. NPDC051217; assembly: GCF_044455465.1. Classification (NCBI taxonomy): domain Bacteria; kingdom Bacillati; phylum Actinomycetota; class Actinomycetes; order Kitasatosporales; family Streptomycetaceae; genus Streptomyces; species Streptomyces sp. NPDC051217. The sequence continues at coordinate 93,729 of NZ_JBITEV010000011.1, read as the reverse complement.
CGTGGTGGGAAGCGGCTTATGGCGCGGGATCTTCTCCGTACGGCGTTCCGTACGCCATTCCTTTCGGACGCCGGCTACCGCTAGGGTCCCGGTCGGTGGGGCGTCGATCGTCGCTCCAGCGTGCCCTCGGGGGGAGGGAAGGACTCACAGACCGATGGCCGTACCTGTACCGGTGCCGCGACAGCGCACCGGCTCGACAGTCGAGAGTGCGCCCGCCCCGGAGACCTCCGGCGGAGGGGGCGACCTCACGCTCCTCGTGATCGAGGACGATCCCGCGGGCACCTTCAGCGCACCGGAACTTCCCGACGCGGCCGGCACCCGGGTCCGTATCCGCACCGCGCGCAACCTCACCGAGGCCGAGCGGCTGCTCACCGACGACATCCAGTGCATCCTCGTCGATCTCGCCCTGCCGGGCCGGGGCGACGACGACCTGGACGACCTCGCGCCGCTCAAGCATGTGCTGCGGCTCGCGCCCCGCCACGCCGTTCTCGCGCTGGCCGCGGAGGGTGACAGCGAGCGCGCCGCGGCGGCGGTGCGTGTGGGCGCGCAGGACTATCTCTTCCGGGACGAGCTCGACAGTCGGCTGCTCAGCCGCGCCATCCGCTACGCCGTCGAACGCAAGCGCGCGGACGTCGCTCAGCGCCAGCTCACCGAGTCCCGGCTGCGGGCACAGGAGAACGCCCGGCTGGAGCGCGGTCTGCTGCCCACGCCGCTCCTCCAGGGCTCGAATCTGCGGTTCGCCTCCAGATACCGCCCCGGCCGCTCCCGTGCGCTGCTCGGCGGCGACTTCTACGACACGGTCCGTACACCCGACGGCACGGTCCACGTGATGATCGGCGACGTCTGCGGCCACGGCCCGGACGAGGCCGCGCTGGGCGTGGAGCTCCGGATCGCCTGGCGGGCGCTGACCTTCGCGGGGCTCAGCGGGGACGTACTGCTCACCACGCTCCAGAAGGTCCTGGAGCACGAGCGGGAGAGCGAGGAGATCTTCGCGACGCTCTGCACAGTCGACATCGCGCCGGACGGACGGCGGGCGGGGCTCTGCCTGGCGGGCCATCCGTCACCGCTGGTGGTCCGCGACGGGCGGGCGCCGGAGCTGCTGCCGTACGACGAGGGCGGCCCCGCGCTCGGCCTGCTCCCGCGCGCCCACTGGCAGCGCCGCGAGGTCGAACTGGGCGAGGCGTGGAGCCTGATGATGTACACCGACGGGCTGATAGAGGGCCGTGTCGGGGCGGGTACGAAGCAGCGGCTCGGGCAGGACGGCATGGTCGAGATGATCACCGCCCAGCTGGCGCGGGGCCTGAGCGGCGAAGAACTGCTGGAGGCCGCGGTGGCTCAGGTGCGGGAGCTGAACGGCGGCGAGCTGACCGATGACGTGGCCGTACTGCTGCTGGACCGCGAGCGTGCGGCCGAGCAGGTGCCGGGCACGGCGGCGGTCACGGTCTGAGCGGGACGGTCGCGCCGTCCCGTCGGACGGGCTGCCCGCCGGCTGCCCGGCCCCCTGACTCAGCGACCGCCGTTGTACGGCCCGTACGGCCCGTCGCTGCTGGAGCCGCCACGCCGGCCGCCGCCCCCGCCGCCGCCGCCAACCTGCTTGATCGCGGGGCGCACATCGACGAAGTACACGATGACCGCGATCAGCCCGATGATCGGCAGGAAGCTGAGGATCGGGAAGATCAGGCTCACCACGAGGGCGATCGAGAGAATGATCAGCCAGAACGGCTTTGTCTGCTTGTCCGCGGCGCGGAAGGCGTCCTCACGCCGGATGAACGCGTCGACCAGCGCGAAGCAGCCGAACACGGTCAGCGGGATACTCAACAGCGCCACGAGCCCGTCGAAGCCGGCCATCAACACGTCGCCCACCGCCCCTTTCTGTTCCCCATCATGTGCCGCCAAGGTACCCGTACAACGGACCGGACACCCCTGTGGTGCCCGGTCCGTCCATATCGCTGTCCGCTTGGCGAGTGTTCGCCTACTTGCCCGCGGGAGGTGTGGCCTTCTTCGCGGGGGCGGCCGGCTTGCGGGCGGCGCCGGTGGTCTTCCGCGCGGCGGGCTTCGTACCGGTGGCCTTGGCCTCCGGCTTGGCCTTGGTCTCGCTCTTGACCGCGGGCTTGGCGGGCGCGGGCTTCGCCGGAGCGGGCTTGGCGGGCGCGGGCCGGGTCCCCTGCTTCGACGCGGACTGGGGCTCGACGGCGACGGCGATCTCCGCCACACCGTCCGCGGCCTCGCCGCGCCAGGTCCGTACGGACTGCTCGCCACGCTCGGCGACCTTCTCGTACGTCTCACGGGCCTTGACCGCGTACTCCGCGGCCACCCCGACGCTCCGCAGCGCCAGGTCCTGAGCGGTCTCGCCGAGCTTCTTCAGGTCGGTGTCCAGTGACCCGAGCACCTCGGTGACCTTGGACTGGACGGTCGTCTGCGCTTCCTTCGCCTGCGACGCGACCTTGTCCTGGACGCGCTTGGGGTCGGCGTTGCGCACCGCGTCGATACGGCCCGGGGCCTCGGCTCGCAGCTGATCGATCAGCCCGGGAACCTTCTTGGCCTGCTCGACGGCGAGATCCGCCGTACCGGCCGCGAAGTAGAGGGGGGTCGGGTCGCTGAACGTCTTGCGCAGGTCATCGGCGATCGCCATGACTGTGGTCCTCCGGATCAGTGTGAGGGTGGGGTTCCAGCACCGCCGCCGGCGGTACCGGGCGTGTCCCCGTCGGCGTCCCCGATGCCGGTACCGGCGCCCTTACCGGCCGGTCCCGCGGTCGCCTTCGCTTCCGTGTTCTCGGTACCGAGCCCGTTCTCCTTACGGAAGGACTCGTAGATCTGCAGGAGCACCTGCTTCTGCCGCTCGTCTATGGACGGATCGGCGAGGATGACGGCACGCGTCTCCAACTCCTCGCGCTCCCGCTCATCGAGCATCCCGGCCTGCACGTACAGCGTCTCGGCGGAGATCCGCAGCGCCTTGGCGAGCTGCTGCAGGATGTCCGCGCTGGGCTTGCGCAGACCGCGTTCGATCTGACTGAGATACGGATTGGACACCCCGGCGGCCTCGGAGAGCTGCCGCAACGACAGCTGCGCGTTGCGCCGCTGCTCGCGGAGGTACTCACCGAGATTTCCGACGTTGAGTGATGCCATGAGTTCAGGATGCCACACTTGCTAACTTTTGCAAGCACTCGCTTGCAAAAGTGTTCCACGCAACACGGGGGGATGGCTGCGACTGAGCAAGACAGTTGTTGTTCGGCCTCCCTGATGTCCAGGCAGTCGTTCGAGGCATCGATCATGCCGTGGAGACTGGCAGACGTCTTGGGAGAACGGCCCCGCCGACGACCGGCGCATGAGGCATAGAGTGTTGCCTATGACGCAAGACGATGGCGGTCTCGACAGCCTGGTACGCAAACGGATCCGCGCTCTGCGCGTGGCGCAGGGCTGGTCCCTCGACGAGTTGGCCGGGCGCGCCCGGCTCAGCCCCTCCACGCTGAGCCGGATCGAGAACGGTCAGCGCCGCCTCGCCCTCGATCAGCTCGTCACCCTCGCCCGCGCTCTGGACACCACGCTCGACCAACTCGTCGAGACGGCCGCGGACGACGTCATCTCCAGCCCGACGATCGACGCGGCGCATCAGCAGATGCGCTGGCCGGTCCGGGCGGACCCGGGCATGACCGTCGTACGGCAGCGCCTGACGAACCCGCCGCCCGAGGGCCCCTCCCGCATGCGCGCCCACCCGGGCCGCGAATGGTTCGTCGTCCTCTCCGGCACGGCCGTCCTGCTCCTGGGCAACCGGCGCTTCCGCGTGGAGACGAACCAGGCCGCCGAGTTCCCCACGATGCTCCCGCACGCCCTCGGCGCCGAGGGCGGACCGTGCGACATCCTCGGCATCTTCGACCGCGACGCGCGCCGTGGCCATCAACGCGGCGACGACGGCAACGGGACCGGCGGCGGGACCGGCGGCGAAAAGAGCCCGTCGCGTTGAGCCCAGGCCCGTACACCGGTTTCTTGCGCGGCGAGCAGGCCAGGCACCACCCTCTTGCTCTTCCGGAGAGCGACCGGGCCGCACGCTCATGATCCCCATAGCGTGGGCGCCATGACAGACACCTCCTCACACGCGGCCCACGAGCCGGCCCACGGAGCGGACCACAACCCCGACGACCAGTCGGAGATCCTCGACCTGGACGCCGAGGTACTCGCCGAACACATCGCCTCCATCACCGCCTGGCTCCCCGTCGAGGCGAACCCCCGGCACATCGTGGATCTGGGCTGCGGAACCGGCGCCGGCACCCTCGCACTGCTCCGGCGCTTCCCGAAGGCCGACGTCACCGCCGTCGACTCCTCGGCCGGCCACCTCCAGCGCCTGCGGCACAAGGCCGACGCGGCCGGTCTCGCCGATCGGGTACGCACCGTTCAGGCCGACCTCGACGGTGCCTGGCCCGAGCTGCGCACACCCGAACTGGTCTGGGCGTCGGCCTCCATGCACCACATGGCCGACCCCGACCGCACCCTGCGCCAGGTCCACGACACGCTCGCGCCCGACGGGCTGTTCGCCGTCGTCGAGCTGGCCGGCTTCCCGCGCTTCCTGCCCGAGGACGCCCCGGCGGACCGTCCCGGTCTCGAAGAACGCTGTCACGCCGCGGTCGACCGCCACCACGCCGAGCACCTGCCCCACCGCGGCGCCGACTGGGGGTCCAAGCTGACCGCCGCCGACTTCACCGTCGAGGGCGAACGCACCGTCACCGTCAACCTGGGCCCGCCCCACACCGAGGCCGTCGGCCGTTACGCGCTCACCAGCCTGACCCGTATGCGCGGCGGCGTCGGTGAGGAGCTGGCAGCGGAAGACCTCGCCGCGCTCGACCTGCTGCTCGACACCGGCAGCCCCCACAGCATCCTGCGCCGCGAGGACCTGACGGTCCGCACCGAGCGCACGGTGTGGGCCGCACGCCGCACCTGAAAAGCGACCTTCAGCTACTTTGTCACTTCGTCGTCGGCGTCATGGGCAAGGGAGTCGAGGGTGGCCGGAGAGGACGCACAGGACACCGCCAAGAGACTGCGGGTGATCTGCGACGAGCTGTCGGACCGTTTCCACGAGCGGACCGACGTGGTACGGACGCTGGTGACGACGCTGCTGGCCGGGCAGCACTCGTTGGTGCTGGGCCCGCCCGGAACGGCGAAGTCCGAGATGGCCCGGGACCTCACGGGCCGGATCGAGGGGGCGGCCTACTGGGAGATCCTCCTGTCGAAGTTCACCGCACCGACAAGGATGTTCGGGCCGATCGACGTCGCCGCGCTGGCCCGGGGCGAGTACCGCCAGGTGTACGAGGGCCGCGCCACGACCGCTCATGTCGCGTTCATCGACGAGATATTCAAGTGCTCGACGGCGGCGCTGAACGAGACGCTGGGCTACCTCAACGAGCGGATCTACCACCCCGAGAGCGGCGGCGAGCCGATCCGCTGCCCGCTCATCGGGGCGATCACGGCGAGCAACGAACTGCCCGACGGAGACGGTACGGCCGCGATCTACGACCGCCTGCTCGTACGGATCGAGGTCGGGTACCTCGCGGACCCCTCGAACTTCGCCGCGCTCGTCCGTTCCGCCGTCGGCCGGGCGGAGGCACCGACCCGGACCACGGTCGAACTGGGCGCGTTGCGGCAGGCCGTGGCCGAAGCCGTCCCGGCCGTGGACGTCCCCGACGTGATCGTGGACGCGGTGTGTACGTTGCGGGCCGCCCTGCGCCGCAAGGAACTCGTCGCCTCCGACCGCCGCTGGCGGCAGGCGGTGGGCCTGCTCCAGGCGTCCGCGTATCTCGACGGCCGCCCGGCGGTCGCCGAGAGCGACCTCTCCGTCCTGACCCATGTGCTGTGGAACTCTCCCGCCGAACGCCCCACTGTCGAACGCGAAGTGCTCCAACTGGTCAACCCCGACGCCAAAGAAGCGCTCGATCTGGCCGACGCCATCGAGGAGTTGGAGGCCCAACTCGACGCCATGGCCGGGCAGTCGCGCGAGGCGCTGAGCGACTGGGTCATCAAGAAGGCCCACAACCAACTCGCCACGGCGGGGAAGCGGCTGGAGAAACTGCGCGAGGAGGCGGCGGGCGCCGGGCGCTCCACCGCCGCCATCGACCGGGTCACCGGCCGTCAGCGTGCCGTCCGCGCCCGCGTTCTCACCGAGGCGCTGGACCTGGACGCGAGCATGGTTCAGGCCCAGCTCTGAACGCCGGTACGGCCGGGGGCCGGTGGCGAGCGCGCCCGCAAGGTGGAGAACGCCACCGGTGAACTCGTCGGCGTCACACTCGGCGACGACCTCTTCCGGGTGATCTGACCCGTCATCCCACCGCGGACGCCCCGCCTCCGGCGCGGCTCACGGCTGCCGCAGACGCGTGTCCGTTCCAGATGACCGCCACGGCCGCTCCTGCGTCCGCCGTTCCTGCTTCTCGTCCTCCGTGCGCTCCTCCTACTTCGTGCGCTCCTCGTCCTCCGTGCTCTCCTCGCCCTCCCTCTTGTCTTCCTTCGCTCCGGGAGTCGGCGCCCTCTCCACGGCGCCCGACACCGCCCGTACAGCCTGCTCCTTCTCGGCGGGTGTGGCGCGCTCCAGGAAGCGGAGCAGTTCGACCGGGAAGGGCAGAACGAGCGTGGAGTTCTTCTCGGCGGCGACAGCCACCACCGTCTGCAGCAGCCGCAGTTGAAGGGCGGCAGGCTGCCCGGCCATCTCCTGGGCCGCCTCCGAGAGCTTCTTCGACGCCTGGAGCTCCGCGTCCGCGTTGATCACCCGGGCGCGGCGCTCACGGTCCGCCTCGGCCTGGCGTGCCATCGACCGCTTCATGGTCTCCGGCAACGACACGTCCTTGATCTCGACCCGGTCGATCTGCACGCCCCAGCCCACCGACGGGCTGTCGATCATCAGCTCCAGGCCCTGGTTGAGCTTCTCGCGGTTCGAGAGCAGATCGTCCAGGTCGCTCTTGCCGATGATCGACCGCAGCGACGTCTGCGCCATCTGTGAGACCGCGAACCGGTAGTCCTCGACCCGGATCAGCGCGTCCGCCGCGTCGACCACCTTGAAGTAGATGACCGCGTCCACACGCACGGTCACGTTGTCGCGTGTGATGCCGTCCTGCGCGGGGACGGGCATCGTCACGATCTGCATGTTGATCTTGTGCAGCCTGTCCACGAACGGAACGATCAGCGTGAATCCGGGCTTTCGGATGCCCTCTCGCAGTCGGCCGAGGCGGAAGACCACGCCGCGCTCGTACTGCTTGACGACCCGGGCCGCCGCCATCACGCAGATCCCGCACACGCAAATGATCGCTATGACCGCTATGACCAGTCCCTCGACCATGGTGACCTCCCGACGGCGGAACCGAGGTCTCACTCACTACGATATGCCCGTAATGACCCCCCGGTCACCCTCTCCGGCCCCCCGGCGCCATCACCAGCCCCGGCGAGCCGTTCACCAGGGCGGGCGGACGGGGGCGGGCCCGGGGACAGCCTTCGGCCGCGGCATATATACGTGGCCACGTCCTCCCTCCTCCGGCACATTGAGCCCGTGAACAGCCACCGCCCCCACCCCGTCCCCGGCTTCATCCCCGGTCTCGACCTGTCCCGGATCCTGTACGAGGAAGCGGTCCGGCCCGTCCTCGACCGCGCGTACCCGGGGCTGCCGTACGCCGCCGCGCGGGTCGGCTCCGGGTCCGAGGTGCTCGGGTTCGACACCCCCCGGTCCGCCGACCACGAGTGGGGGCCGCGGCTGAACCTCTTCCTCGCGCCGGACGAGGCCGCCGAGCACGGGGCGGAGCTGCGCCGGCTGCTCGCGGAACGGCTGCCGAAGCACGTACGCGGCTGGCCCACGCACTTCAGGCACCACGACCCCGAAGCCCCCGTCGGGCAGATGGAGTTGACGGACGGTGCGGTCGACCACCGGGTCTCGGTCGACGACGTCGGCGGCTGGTTGCGGACGCAGCTCGGCGTGGCCACGGAGCCCACGGTCCGCGACTGGCTCGCGATGCCCCAGCAGCGGCTGGCGGAGGTCACCGGCGGCGCGGTGTTCCACGACGGACTCGGCACGCTCGACGCGGCGCGGGCCCGGCTGGTGTGGTACCCCGACCAGGTGTGGCGCTACCTGCTGGCCTGCCAGTGGCAGCGGATCTCCCAGGAGGAGGCGTTCGTCGGACGTTGCGCGGAGGTGGGGGACACGCTCGGGTCGGCGGTCGTGGCGGGGCGGCTGGTGCGCGATCTGATGCGGCTGTGCCTGCTGCTGGGGCGGACGTACGCCCCGTACGGCAAGTGGCTCGGCACCGCCTTCGGGCGGCTCGCGATCGCCGACGAGCTGACGCCGTCGCTGGCGGGCGCGCCGGCCGCGACGGAGTACGCGGAGCGGGAGCGGCATCTCTGTGACGCGTACGAGTGCGTGGCCGCGCTCCAGAACGCGTCGGGGCTCGCGGAGCCGGTGGACCCGACGTGCCGGCCGTACCACGACAGGCCCTTCCAGGTGCTGTACGCCGAACGCTTCGCCAAGGCCCTCGCGGCGACCGTCACCGATCGCGAGCTGCGGGGGCTGCCCCTGACGGGCGGGGTGGATCAGTGGGCCGACAGCACGGACTTCCTCGGGCTGAACGGGCCGAGGCGCGCCACGGTCGACGCGCTCGCACGCGCCACCGAGCCGGCCGACCCGGCGACGTAGCCGGGCCCGACCTCACGCGATCTCCTTGACGACGGCGTTCCCGGCTCCGGGCGCGCCGGCGTAGAAGCCGCGCACGACCCGGCTCCCCGGCGGGGTCGGCGTCAGTCGGCCGTCGCCGGGGCCGCCAGGCGGAAGCCGACGCCGATCGCCGCCAGGTCCTTTTCGTAGGCGCCGTGCCGGCGGGCGCAGCGGGCCAGGTCCCGGTCGTGCCGGAACGCGCCGCCCCGGGTGATGTGCGGGTCGAAGGCCCAGTCCTCGGTACGGGGCACGTCGTCGGGTGCGCCCGGGTAGGGGGCGTAGAGGGTGGACGTCCACTCGTCGGCGTTCCCGGCCATGTCCCACAGGCCGAAGGGGCTCGCGCCTTCCGGGAACGAGCCGACCGGCGTCGTGGTGCCGACACCGAGGTCCACCAGATTGGCCAGACCGGTGCGGTACTTCTCACCCCACGGGAACTCCCGCCCGTCGTCACCGCGCGCCGCACGCTCCCATTCGTCCTCGGTGGGCAGCCGCACCTCAACCCTCCCGAGCCGCTCACCGAGCCACCGGCAGTAGGCCACCGCCTCGTCCCAGGTGACACCGATGACCGGATGGTTCACCGGCGCCCGCGGTGAAGTCCTGCCGGTGGCCCGCGCGAAGAGCGACCACTGTCCGACGGTGACGTGGGTGCGGGCGATCCGGAAGGCCGGGACGTGGATCTCCGTACGCGGGGCTTCCTTCGCGTACCACTCCACCGGCACCCCGGTGTCGGCGTAGCGGCGCGCCACCTCCGCCACCTCGTCGACGGGTGTCCCCCGCAGCAGCACCCCGGCCGGGATCTCGACCCAGTCCACCTGTTCCACCGGCATCGCCGCCTCCACCACCCGCTCGACGTGCTCCCATGATCACCCCAATGCCCGCACCACTCATCGGGCGTTGGACCTACGACGACAAGGACCTTGGGACCAGACGGCGGGCAGCTCAGTCCCGGAGCGTGCCGAAGAAGGCCCGTACGTCGGCCACCAGCAGGTCCGGGACCTCCAGGGCCGGGAAGTGGCCGCCCCTGTCGTACGAGGTCCAGCGCGTGATGTTGTTCGTGCGGTCCGCGATGTGGCGCAGGGGGATGAAGTTGTCGTGCGGGAAGTCGGCCAGCGCGGTTGGGACCGGGGACGGCTCGGGCGGTGAAGTCCAGTAGTCCGCGTGGGCCCGCTCGTAGTAGATGCGGGCGGACGAGCCGGCCGTGCCGGTCAGCCAGTACAGCATCACGTTCGTGAGCAGCCGGTCGCGGTCGACGGCGCCGTAGGGGCGGCCGTCCGTCGTATCGGTCCACTCGTGGAACTTCTCGGCGATCCAGGCCAGTTGGCCGACGGGCGAGTCGTTCAGACCGTACGCCAGCGTCTGCGGGCGCGTCGCCTGGATGTCGGCGTACCCCTGGCGATCGCGGGCGAACTCCCGCCCCCGCTCCCAGGATTCCCGCGTACGCCGGCGCTCCTGCGGGCTCAGCGCCGCCAGTTCGGTCTCGGTCGGCTCATGCGTCGCGCCGCCGCCCGGCAGCAGATTGAGGTGTACGCCGACGACCCGGCCGGGCCGGATACGGCCCAGCTCGCGGGAGATGGCCGCTCCCCAGTCACCGCCCTGGGTGCCGTACCGCTCGTAGCCCAGCCGCTCCATCAGTACGGCGAACGCGGCGGCCACCCGCCGGTACTCCCAGCCCTTCTCCCGCGTGGGGCCCGAGAGACCGAAGCCGGGGATGCCCGGCAGTACCAGGTGGAAGGCGTCGGCCGGGTCGCCGCCGTGCGCGCGGGGGTCGGTGAGCGGGCCGGCCACGTCGGTGAACTCGACGATCGAGCCCGGCCAGCCATGCGTCATGATCAGCGGCGTCGCGTCCGGCTCCGGGGACCGGATGTGCGCGAAGTGGATGCGCGCGCCGTCGACGGTGGTGGTGAACTGCGGCCACCGGTTCAGCTCGGCCTCGGCCGCCCGCCAGTCGTACGTGTGCCGCCAGTGGTGCGCCAGCGCGCGGAGATGGTCGCCCGGGATGCCGTAATCCCAGCCCGCGCCCGGCAGTTCGTCGGGCCAGCGGGTGCGGTCGAGCCGGTCGTGAAGATCGTCCAGGTCGCCCTGAGGGATGTCGACGCGGTACGGGTGGACAGGGGACGGGCCGGCGGGTTGGTCGGTGCTCATAGCCGCGCATGCTAGGGCCGTTCCGGTGGATCTTCGTGGATCAGCCCGGGGCGGCTGGTGCGGTGCATCGCAAGGCGGAGGATCGTCCTTGTGGATGGACCGGCCGTACTTGAACGACTGAAGACAACGAAGCGAGGTGCCGTGCCAGCGTCCCGGGCCCACGAAGATCCGCCGGACAGGCCCTGGTTCCGGCGCCGCTGAGCGCGTCGCGAATATTCAGCACGACGTGCGGCGGTGAACCTGGGCAAAGTCGGTCGCGGCACGCGCGCGTTCCGTCCTACCGTCGCCGCATGGACCACCACGAGCCCGCCCCCGCCACATCGACCGTGACCCGCGCACGCGCGCTCTGGACCGAACTCGCCGGTTTCCAAGTCGAGTTCGCCTCCCCCGCCGGTGTCGTGGTCGCGCCCGGCTCGCTCCTCTGTCCGCCGGGGTGGGCCGGGGTCGTACGGATCGGCGACACCGCCGTCGTCACCGCGCCCGACGCGCGGGGCGCCGAGGCGATGCGCGACGCGGCGGGGAAGCTGTCGTGCGAGGAACTGGTCGACCCGGCCCGGCTCCGCGAGACGCTGAGCGGTACGGCCCCGGTGGTCGACGTGCTGGGGCCCGCCGCGCTCTGCTACCTGGAGCGGGGCCGGGACGCGTTCGTGCCCGCGCCTCATGAGCGGGTGGCGAACGACGACTCGGCACCGGCCGCGCTGCTGGCCACCGTCGGGGCGGCCGACGCGGACGAGAGCGGGCTGGCGGAGATCACCTCACCCGCGTTCCTGCTGCGCGACGGCGGGGACGTGGTGGCGGCGGCCGGTTATGTGGCCTGGCCGCGGTCGGTCGCCCATATGTGCGTCCTCGTAGCCCCGCACCGGCGCCGCCGGGGGCTGGCCCGGCTCGTGGCGTCGGCCGCGGTGTCGCACGCGCTCGACGCCGGTCTGCTGCCGCAGTGGCGGGCCCGGCCGTACGCCTCGCGGCGGGTGGCGGCGGGCCTCGGCTTCCGGGAGCTGGGCGCTCAGCTCAGTGTGCGGATGTAGCTCGTTCCCGGGCTGCCGCTGATGTCGATGTCGCCGGTGGGCACGAATCCCGTACGTGTCAGTACGGCGCGCGAGGCGGGGTTGTCGAGGGTCGTCCTGGCGCGCAGCGCGGTCAGCCCGTACGTCTCGGCCGCCAGCACGCAGATCCGCCGCACCGCGTCCGTCGCCAGTCCCTTGCCCGCCGCCTTCTCCGCGATCCGGTATCCGAGCTCGGCGGAGCCGTCCTTCACGTCGACGAGGTTGACGCGCCCGACTATCTCCTTCTTCGGGCCGGCGTCGCTCACCAGCACATGGAAGAAGAGCAGGCCGGCGGCCTGCTCGGTGAGCAGATCGCCGTGCCGCTCGGCGAAGGCGGAGAAGTACGAGTCACCCCGGTCGGGAATCGACGCGGCGAAGTAGGCCCGGTTCTCCTGCTCGAACGCGAGCAGTGCGGGAGCGTGGTCGAGACGGAGCAGCTGCATGTCGGCCATGTTCGGCACGCTACCCGGACAGGACCCGGTCATGGCCAGGAATTTCTCCCGGTATATGCCACGTCAAGGGGGGTGTGCCGGTCGGCCGGCGCCAGCGTACCGCCGGTGTACACCGTTCGTACGACGTGAGTTCGTCCCACGTACGACACGGGTTCGGCGCGGGGTCGGGGCGGGGTCGGGGCGGGATCGACGCGGGATCGACGCGGATTCGGACGCCGTATTTCGGAGGGCCGCCCGGTCGGCCACGAGTACCGTTCCGTCGCGTGACAGCAGACCTCGATCATGACCTGGTCGACCAAGAACTCGTCGACGCGGCGACCCGGCTCGTCGTGGCCCGTGCCAAGGGCGACGACCACACCGTGGCCTGCGCCGCCCGTGACCGTGACGGCCGGATCGTCACCGGTCTGAACGTGTACCACTTCACCGGTGGCCCCTGCGCCGAGCTGGTCACCATCGGCGCGGCGGCGGCCGTCGGCGCGTACGACCTGGTCACCGTCGTGGCCGTCGGGAGCGACGGGCGGGGCGTGCTGCCGCCCTGCGGGCGCTGCCGACAGGTGCTGCTGGACTACTTTCCGCGGGTCGAGGTGGTCGTGCCGACGGAGGACGGTCCCCGGACCGTGCCGGTACGGGAACTGCTGCCGTACGCGTACGAGGTCGCCGAGAACAACTCTCCGAGCTCCGAGACAGAGGATCCCGCATGATGCACGCCGACGAGGTGCCGACCGACGTGGACCTCGTGCGCCGGCTGCTCGCCGCACAGTTCCCGCACTGGGCAGGGCTCTCCGTCGAGCACTTCCCCTCCGGCGGCACCGTCAACGCCGTGTACCGGCTCGGCGACGAGATGGCCGTACGGCTCCCCCGTATCGAGGGCGGCGTGGCCGACATCGCGAAGGAGCACCAGTGGCTGCCGTGGCTCGCCCCGCACTTGCCGGTGCCCATCCCCACCGTCCTCGGCCTGGGCACCCCCGCCGAGGGCTACCCCTGGCCCTGGTCGGTCAACCGCTGGCTCGACGGGCCGCACCCGGAGACCGGCCGGCTCGCCGCACCCGGGCCGCTGGCGACGGACCTGGCCGGCTTCGTCACCGCACTGCGCCGGCTCGACATCACGGACGCGCCGCGCGCCTATCGGAGCGGGCCGCTGTCCGAGGACGACGACCCGACCCGCGCCGCCCTCTCCGAGCTGCGCGAACTGGGCGGGATCGTCGACACCGACACGGCGACGGCGGCGTGGGACGCCGACCTGCGCGCACCCGACTGGGACGGCCCGCCCGTCTGGGTCCACTCCGACCTGATGCCGGGCAATCTGCTGGTCGACGCCGGACGGCTCAGCGGCGTCATCGACTTCGGCACGACGGGGGTGGGCGACCCCGCCTCCGACCTGATCCCCGCCTGGAACCTTCTCCCGGCCGGTGTACGGGACGGCTTCCGCACCGCCCTGGACGCCGACGACGCGACGTGGGCGCGGGGTCGCGGCCGGGCCCTGTCGATGGCGCTGATCCAGCTCCCGTACTACCTGCACACGAACCCGTCGATGGCGGCCAACGCACGCCATGTGATCCGTGAGGTGCTGGCCGACCACCGCGACCGCCGCCGGGAGTAGGGCGGTCGGGGCCGGGGAGGGAGGCCCGCCGGGGCCCTGGGGGGAGGCGCTCAGAACGGCAGTTCGGCGCTGTGCAGGACATGCAGCCGGGACACGGCCCTCGTCAGCACCACGTACAGCCGGTGCGCGCCGCGTCGTTCCGATGCCGCGATCGTGGCCGGTTCGACGGCCACGACGTGGTCGTATTCGAGGCCCTTGGCGAGCGATGCGGGCAACAGCGTGACGCGGGCGCCCAGTTCGCCGGGGAGCCCGGGTGCCAGCCCCGCCCCGGTCAGCGCCTCGCGCAGGCGCGCCGTGTCGGTGTCGGCGGCGATGACGGCGACCGACCCCTCGTACGGCAGCGCCGCACGGACCGCGCCGACCACGGCCGCGCCCATCCCCGCCGGATCCCGCACCTTCTCGATCCGCAGGTCGCCGTCCGCGCGCAGGGACGTGGCGGGCTGGACGTCGACCCCCAGGGTGCCGAGCAGCCGGTTCGTCAGCGCCACGATCGCGCCCGGGACGCGGAATCCGACGGTCAGTTGAGCCACCGGGGCATCGGGCGCGCCCAGCTGCGCGAGGTGCTCCCGCCAGCCGCGGGCGGCCCACGGGGTGGTGCCCTGCGCCAGATCGCCGAGTACGGTCAGCGAGCCGAATCCGGCACGGCGGGCGATGGCGCGGCACTGCATCGGGGAGAGGTCCTGGGCCTCGTCCACCACGATGTGGCCGTAGCTCTCCCGGCGTTCGAGAAGCCCGGCCACCTCGTCCAGGAGGAGCAGATCGGCCGCCGACCACGGGGCCGTACGCGCGGAACGGCGCCGGGCCCACGCCAGCGCGCGCCGCTCGTCCGCGTCGAGGATGCCGTCGGCCGGACCGGCCGGATCGGACAGAAGCTCCGCGACGACCTCCTCCGGGCTCACCTTCGGCCAGACCTCGTCCACGAAGGCGGACACCGGCCGGGCGCGGGAGATCTTCTGGAACCAGGCGTTGTTCGTCACCCCCGAGCGCCGTTCGGCCTGCCGCTGGATCAGCTGTACGGCGCGGGTGCGGACGCGCTCACGGCCGATCGCGTACGGCGGAGCCTCCTCCCGTACGTCCGCGACGATCCGCGCCAGCTCCGCCGCCGGCACCCGCCATCGGTACGAACCGTCGGGCACCTCAAGGGAGTTGACGGGAGTACGCACCCGCCCGTACAGCGCGCGGCGCAGCACGGCCGCCATCCGCACGTCGTGTTTGACGAGGGCGGTGGCGGCGTCGTCCTCGGCCCGGACCGGGTGGCGGGCGACCTCGTCCTCGATCGTGGACTGGCGGACACCCGTCTCGCCGAGGGAGGGCAGCACCTCGGCGATGTAGGAGAGGAAGGTGCGGTTCGGCCCGAGGATGAGCAGTCCGCCGCGCTTGATCCGGTCGGGGTGGGTGTAGAGGAGGTACGCGGCGCGGTGGAGGCCGACAGCGGTCTTGCCGGTGCCGGGGGCGCCCTGGACGCAGACGGACACGGCGACCTCGTCGCGTACGAGATCGTCCTGCTCGGGCTGGATGGTGGCGACGATGTCGCGCATCGGGCCGACGCGGGGGCGCTCGATCTCACCGGCGAGGATCGCGCCGGGGGCCGCGTTTCCGCGTACGGTGCCGGGCCCCGCCTGCCGGAGGACTTCGTCCTCCAGGCCCGTCAGGTCCTCCGACAGCCCTTTGCTCCACGGCGCCCAGCCGAACCGGCGCCGGACGGCGACGCCCTGCGGGTCGGCGGCGCGGGCCTGGTAGAACGCCCGCGAGACGGGGGCGCGCCAGTCGATCACGAGGGGCGGGGACGCGGGGTGTTCGCTGACGCGGATACGGCCGATGTGGTAGCTCTGCCCGGCGTGATCGCCGGCGCCGTGGCCCCCGCCGCCACCGTGAGCGCCGCCATGACCGCCACCGTGAGCGCCACCGTGAGCGCCGCCATGAGCGCCGCCGCCATCCTCCGTCCCGAAGTCCAGCCGCCCGAAGAACAGCGGGCCTTCCGGTAGTTCGGCCAACTCCTTGGCGTGGCTGCGGAACTGGTGGCCGAGAACTTCCGCGTCCGCCCCTGAGGCGGAGACGTCCGCGCCGGTGGCGACCCGTTCGCCGGCTCCGTCGATCATGCTCTTCAGGGCCGTACGGCAGATGTCGTGGTAGGTCCGCTCTTCGCCGAGCGCATGGCTCAGCCCATGGTCGAGTGACGTCATTCCATCGAGAATAACGCAACCGAGTAAAGTTTGATACCGAGAATCAGTTGCTGGGCACGAGTCCGTCCCGCAGCTGACCGAACCCCAGCTCCGCCGCCACCACCGCGTCCGCGTACACCTGGCCGGCGCTCTCGCCGGCCGCGATCCGCCGCCAGTTCTGCTCGGCGAGCACCCGCTGCACGGCGACGATCTGCCCGGCCGCGAGCCGCGCGGCCACCCCCGCCAACGCGCCATCCAGCGCACCGGCCAACGCACCGGCCAGCGCGGCCTCCGACCGGCCCTGGTACGCGTACGCCCGCGCGACCAGCGACGGAGTCCCGTACAGCAGACCATGGAAGGCCAGCACACTCGGATCGTCGTTGAGCCCGGTCACCGGGTCCCGGCGGGCCAGCCCGTCGGCGAAGTGCGCGTGCAGCGCGTCCAGCGCGGAGCCCGCCCCGCGTACACCGGTCACCACGCGCGCCGCCTCGTCCTCGTGGTCGGCGAAGCGGTGCAGGACCAGGTCCTCCTTGGTGGGGAAGTAGCGGAAGAGCGTCGGCTTCGAGACCTCGGCGGCGGCGGCGACCTCGGCCACCGACACCTTCTCGAAACCCCTCGCCATGAAGAGCCCGATCGCCGTTTCGGACAGGCGCTCGTACGTCTGCCGCTTCTTGCGCTCGCGCAGACCGTCCGCGCCGCCCTCCGTCGTCTCGCTCATGGGGATGAAGAGTACGCAGCGGGCCGGAGCGCCGGCTCCCGTCGGCTACTTCTCGCGCTGGCGCGCCCGCCGCGCCGCCGCCGGGGTCTCGGCCGGGACCGCCAGCTCTCCTTCGGCCAGGCCGTTCATGAACCGCAGGAAGGTCTCGCGGTCGGCGTCGGAGAACCCCTCCAGCGCCTGCCGGTGCACGTCGTCGACGATCTCCTGGCTCCGTACGGCGAGCCGGGCGCCCCCGTCCGTGACCGCGATGATCCGCGCGCGCCGGTCCGTGCTCGACGGCTTGCGCTCGGCGAGCCCGGCCTTCTCCAGGGCGTCCACCGTGACGACCATCGTGGTCTTGTCCATGTCGCCGATCTCGGCGAGCTGGATCTGGGTGCGCTCCTCCTCCAGGGCGTGCACGAGGACGCAGTGCATACGCGCGGTGAGCCCGATCTCGGCGAGCGCGGCCGACATGCGGGTGCGCAGGACGTGGCTGGTGTGGTCGAGGAGGTAGGAGAGGTCCGGTTCCGTGCGGGTGGGCGTCATGGCGGTCATGCTCACCAGCGTAACAATTCGGTCTGTGACGGATTATCCGGAAGACTCCAATCAGAATCCGAGAGAGATAGTCTGCAACGGGACTATCCGCTAAGGTCTTTCCTGTCGCCATCGAGGCGATCCATCGACAGGAGAGACCCATGTCCGAGTCAGCCACCGCCGCGGAAACAGGCACAGGCATCCGCATCGGCACGCCGCCCCCTCCCCCGCCCCTCTCCTCCCGCGCCCGCGCGCTCGCCCTCGGCGTCCTCGCGTCCGGCATGCTGATGATCGTTCTCGACGGCTCCATCGTCACCGTCGCGATGCCCGCCATCCAGGACGACCTCGGCTTCACCCCCGCCGGACTGAGCTGGGTCGTGAACGCGTACTTGATCGCGTTCGGCAGCCTGCTGCTCCTCGCCGGGCGGCTCGGCGACCTGCTGGGGCGCAAGCGCGTGTTCCTCGCGGGTACGGGTGTGTTCACCGCCGCCTCGCTCCTGGCGGGTCTCGCGACCTCCCCCGCCGTACTGATCGGGGCGCGCTTCCTGCAAGGCGTCGGCAGCGCGATGGCGGCGGCGGTCAGCCTCGGCATCCTCATCACGCTCTTCACCGAGCCGGTGGAACGGGCCAAGGCCATCGCCGTCTTCAGTTTCACCGGCGCGGCCGGGGCGTCCATCGGCCAAGTGGCGGGCGGGCTTCTCACCGACGCGATGAGCTGGCACTGGATCTTCTTCATCAACCTGCCGATCGGGCTCGCCGCCCTCGCGCTCGCCGCCCGCGTCCTGCCCGGCGACAGACGCACCGACGTCGGCACCGGCATCGGCACGAGCACCGGCAAGCGCACCGGAACGGGCAAGGGCACGAGCACGGTCACACGCGGCCTCGCCGCCGGCGCCGACGTCATCGGCGCGCTGCTCATCACGGCCGGTCTGATGCTGGGCATCTACACCGTCGTCAAGGTCGAGCAGTACGGCTGGGTTTCGGCGCACACCCTGGGTCTCGGAGCCCTCGCGGTCGCCCTGACCGGCGCGTTCGTCGCCCGCCAGGCGACCGCCGCGAGCCCGCTCATGCCCCTGCGGATCTTCCGTTCGCGCGCAGTCGTCGGAGCCAACGCCGTCCAGATGCTGATGGTCGCCGCGCTGTTCTCGTTCCAGATCATCCTGGCGCTGCACCTCCAGCGGGTGCTCGGCTACAGCGCAGGCGAGACGGGCCTCGCGATGCTGCCCGCCGCGATCGTCATCGGCGCCGTGTCACTGGGCGTCTCCGCCCGGCTGAACGCCCGCTTCGGCGAGCGCAACGTCCTGCTGACCGGCCTCCTGCCGCTGATCACGCTTCTCGTACTGCTCACCCGGATACCCGCCGACGCGGACTACGCGACCGACGTACTGCCCCTGATGCTTCTCGCCGCCGGGTTCGGGCTGGCCCTTCCGGCGCTGACGTCGCTCGGTATGTCCGACGCGGGGGAAGAGGACGCGGGGCTCGCCTCCGGGCTCTTCAACACGACGCAGCAGATCGGGATGGCGGTGGGCGTCGCCGTCCTGTCGACGCTGGCCGCCTCGCGGAGCGAGCGCCTGCTGACGGACGGCGCGAGCGAGGCCGAGGCGCTGACCGCCGGCTACCACCTGGCCTTCGGCGTCGGGGCCGGACTGCTCGTGACCGCGTTCGTGGTGGCGTACGCGGTGGTCAGGCCTCGTACTCGGTGAGGTCGATGCTGTGGATGTTCAGCGCGAAGCCGTACCGCGGGTGCTTCGTCTCCCGGTCGAGGACCATGTCCAGCTTGCGGAGCACGTTCTCGGACTCGTCGTTGCCCATCCGGTTCACGGCGACGACCCGCTCCAGGCCCCGGTCCTGGAGGGCGAACTCCAGCACCGCCTGGGCGGCCTCGGAGGCGTAACCCTGGCCCCAGAACTGCGCGCCGAGCCGCCAGCCGATCTCCACGTCGGGCAGCACCTCCGGCAGATACCCGGGTACGGAGAGGCCCACGACGCCGATCAGTTCGCCCGAGGCGAGCAGTTCGACGGCGAAGAGCCCGAAGCCCTCCTCGTCCCACTCCTCCTCCCAGCGCTCGATGTCCTCGGCCGTCTCGTCCAGGTCTCGGACCGAGCCGTCGCCGATCCAGCGCATGACCTGCGGGTCCGAGTTGATCTCCGCCATGGCGGCGAGGTCGTCGTCGGTCCAGCGGCGGAGGAGGAGGCGGGGCGTGCGGATCTCGGTCATGCGCCCATCCTCTCAGGGGTGGTGGTCAGGGGTGCACGACGGCGTAGTCGACGGCACGCCAGGCGGCGCGGTAGGCGTCGTGCGTACCGCCGTCGTGCGTACCGCCGTCGTGCGTACCGCCGTCACGGGGGCCTCCGCCGCGGGGGCCTCCGCCGCCCGTGGCTCCCGTCGTCCAGATCCGTACGGTCTCGGCCCGCGCGGTCTCCGCCTCGCCGGCCGAGTCCAGCGGCTGCCAGCCCGGATCCCCCGTCGCGGCGAAGTCCGCCCACGCCCGGATCATGCGACGCGACAGTTCGTGGTCCTCGGCCGACGGCGGGCCGCCGATGAGGAAGGCGAGTTCGGGGACGTCGAGGGTGCCGAAGACGAAGGGGACGTCGGCGCAGTGCCAGGCGTGTACGACTCCGCTCTCGGTGACGCGCCGCCTGGCGAAGCGGGAGAGATACGTCCCGCGGCCCGCGCGGGCGTGCCGCTCGGCGAGGCGGCTGCTGTACTCGGCGAAGGACATGTCGCCGTGGATCGCGAGAAACACGTCGAGCACCGGGGCGTCGGGCATCAGCGCCCGATAGGCCGGTACGAGATCGTCGGGCAGCCCGAAGTCCCTTGCGAACGCGTCGAGTTGATCGTCCGTCGTGATCTTCTTGCTGCTGCCGACCGCGTCCATCAGCCAGTACTCCTCCGTCGTGTGGCAGACGAGGAGGCAGACGTCGGCGCGGGCCGCCGCGTCGACGGCGAGGGGGTCGGCGGGCAGCACGTCGCCGTCGGCGACCGGGCCGTACAGCACCGGGTCGTAGTGGCGGGCCCCCGCCACCGGGTCCTCGCGCAGCCGGGCGACGACCTGGTCGGAGGCGTGGACCAGGTCGTACGGGGAGGCCGCCGTCAACCCCCGCGCCGTGGCCGGGACTCCGGCGGCGTCCGCCACCAGGCGCGTGGTGTCGGCGGCGAGTCGAGGGGAGAAGACCGGGCCGACCACGCTGTGGGCGATGGCGCGGTGGAACAGTCCGCGCGCCCGCTCCATCACCGTGAGGCACGCGGCGGACGCGGCTCCCGCCGACTGCCCGGCGACGGTGACGTTGGCGGGGTCGCCCCCGAAGGCCGCGATGTTGTCGCGCACCCACTCCAGGGCGGCGATCTGGTCGAGCAGACCACGGTTGTCGGGGCAGGCGGGATCCGGGACATGGCCGAACCCCTCGAAGCCGATCCGGTAGTTGAGGGTCACGACGAGCAGCCCGGCGCGGACCAGCGCCGTACCGTCGAAGTCGGGCTGGGCCGACGAGCCGAAGGTGTACGCGCCGCCGTGGATCCAGACGAGCACGGGCCGCCGTCCCGCCGCGTTCCCGTCCGTCCAGACGTTGAGGTTGAGTACGTCCTCGTCGCCGGGTGACCACGTGGGCGCACCCGGAAGCTCCGCCGACTGCGGGGAGATCGGTCCGAAGGCGACGCACTCCCGCACGCCCTGCCACGCGGGCGCGGGCCGGGGGGCCTTGAAGCGGTTGGCCCCGAACGGCGGTGCGGCGTACGGGATACCGAGCACCGCGACGACATCGGAGGCGCTCCGACGCCCCCGTACCTGCCCGTTCACCGTCAGAAAGAGATCCACGCCCGCACTGTAGGCCCTAGGCCGTGTCCGCCCCGCCCACGCCACTGTCCCCGCCGCGCTCCCGTACCAGCACCTCGATGCCGTCCAGGACGCGTTCGAGTCCGAAGGTGAACTCGTGGTCCGGGCTCTCCGGTTCGTCCGGGATCTCCATCACCCCGGAGGCCAGCATCTCCGCGACGGACGGGTAGCGCGCGGGGTCGGCCAGCTTCTGGATCGTGCGCCCGTACCCGGCGAGCACGACGTCCGCCGGTCTGCCGCTCGCCGTCACGGCTGCCGCCAGGTCGGCCATGAGCGTCGCCTCGTGCCGTACATAGCCGTTGACCATCAGGATCACGGACAGCTTCTCGCCCCAGTCGAGCCGCGTCCCCTCCAGCGCCACCAGCCCCGACTCCCACCAGGCCACCATCCGGGGCGTGGCGGGCGGGCTGGAGACGGGGATACGGAGCGCCCACAGGTTCTCGTAGAAGATCCGGCGCATCGCCCACGCCCATTCCGCCATCGCCGTACGCCAGTCGGTGCCGGGCGCGGGAGGCGCCGGCGGGTCGCCGATGATCGCCTCCTGCATCAGCACGTACAGCTCGTCCTTGGCCGCCACGTACCGGTAGAGCGACATCGGCGAGACGCCGAGCTTCTTGGCGATCCGGCCCATCGAGACGGCGGGCAGTCCCTCGGTCGTGGCGACGGTGACGGCCGTGTCGACGATCCGCTTCAGGGTGAGGCCGGGCTTGCGGCCCTTGGTGGGGCGTTCGCGCAGGCCCCAGGCGGCCTCGATGCTGGCCGGCAGACCGGTGTCTCCCACGCTGTCGCCGTCACCGTCGCCGTTCTCGTCCGTCACGTCTCCGCCTCCGCCTCCGCCTGTCCACGCTTGACGCCATCCTAGTTATGCGTAACCCTTACACATCAAACGTAGGGCATACGCATAACGGAGGAGCGGCGGCGATGAGCCCCCAGAGACCCGAGGAACCCCCGAAGCCCCCGGAGCGCGGCACCCGCGCGATCAGCGCCATCGGCCTGGAGAAGTCCTACGGGCGTGGAGACGGGCGGGTGAAGGTGCTCGACGGCATCGATCTCACCGTCGAGCGCGGCACGGTCTTCTCCCTGCTCGGCCCCAACGGCGCGGGCAAGACGACCGCCGTACGGATCCTCGCCACCCTCGCCGACGCCGACGGCGGCACGGCCAGGGTCGCGGGCTACGACGTACGCACCCAGCGGCGCCAGGTGCGCCGGGCGATCAGCCTGACCGGCCAGTTCGCCTCGGTCGACGAGAAGCAGACAGGCGAGGAGAACCTGCGCATGATGGCGCGCCTCGGCGGTCTCTCACGCCCGGCGGCCCGCCGCCGCGCCGCCGAACTGCTGGAGCGGTTCGACCTGACGGCCGCGGGGCGGCGGCTCACCGGCATGTACTCGGGCGGTATGCGGCGGCGGCTGGACCTGGCCGCCGGGCTCGTCGGCGAGCCGGAGGTCATCTTCCTGGACGAGCCGACGACCGGGCTCGACCTGCGCAGCCGGCAGGAGTTGTGGCGGGTGGTGCGCGATCTCTCGGCGGGCGGCTCCACGGTCTTCCTCACCACCCAGTATCTGGAGGAGGCCGACCAGTTGTCGGACCGTATCGCGGTGCTCGACGGCGGCCGGCTGGTGGCCGAGGGCACCGCGGCCGAGCTGAAGAACCGCGTTTCCGGGCACCGGCTGGACGTGGTGGTCGCCGACGCGGCGGCGTACGAACGCCTCGCGCCGCTCGCCGTCCAGCGGTCGGCCGGCACGCTCACTCTCGGCCTGCCGACCGACGGCACGGCGACGCGGGTACGGGCGCTGCTGGACGAGATCGACCCGGAACGCCGGGACGTCGTGAGCTTCACCGTGCACAGCGCGTCGCTCGACGACGTGTTCATGGCCCTGACCGGCCGGGCGAAAACCCCCAAGGAGCCGACCCATGTCTGACACGGCGACGATGTCCCCGGCCGACCGCGCGCTGAACAACTCCCTTGTCATGACGGCCCGTTCGATCCGGCTCAGCAGCCGTAACGCCGACGCCGTCTTCACCTCGCTCATGCTGCCGATCATGCTGATGCTGATCTTCGTCTATCTCTTCGGCGGTGCGATCAGCACCGGTACGGGCGAGCCGTACGTCGCCTACGTCGTCCCCGGCGTCCTGCTGCTCTGCGCCGGTTTCGGCTCGTCCGGCACGGCCGTGAGCGTGAACGAGGACATGAAGGGCGGCATCATCGACCGCCTGCGCTCGCTCGACGTCGGGGGCACGTCGATCCTCGCCGGCCATGTCGCTTCGAGCGCGGTCCGCAACATCGTCTCGACGGTCCTGGTCCTCGGCGTCGCGCTCCTGATCGGCTTCCGCCCGGCCCCGACCCTCCCGGCCGCCCTGGCGGCGGCGGGCCTGCTGCTCGCCTTCATCGTGGCGATCTCCTGGCTGGCGGCGGCGGTCGGCCTGCTCACCGGATCGCCGGAGGCGGCGGGGGCGTTCTCGTTCTTCATGATGTTCCTGACGTACCCGAGCAGTACGTTCGCCCCGATCGCCACGATGCCGTCCTGGATCCACGGCTTCGCCTACAACCAGCCGGTCACCCCGGTGATCGAATCCCTCCGCGGCCTCCTCCTGAACCAGCCGGTGGGCACGGACCCGTGGGTGGCACTGGCCTGGTGCGGGGGGATTCTGCTGGTGGCGGTGGGGCTGTCGGGGCGGCTGTTCAGGAACCGTACGGCCTGACGGCGAGTCGGCGTGATGGCGAGTCGGCCTGACGGCCCGAGACTCAGCCGTCCGCCCCGATCAGGTCACCACCCGGCAGATCCAGCGCGAAGTACGGATGGTCGAGGTGTCTGGTCCGCAGCCCCAGCGAGGCGGTGGCGCCGGAGAGCGTCAGGGAGTACGAGTCGACCGCCCTGCGGACGTTGGGCGTGTCGAGGCTCTCGCCCGTGAGCAGCCGGTCCAGGTCGATGTAGGCGGAGCGGACGATCTCCATCCAGCGGTAGAACCGCCAGTCCTCCTCCCAGCCCTTGGTGTACTGCGAGTCCAGCTTCCCGTACCACCGGCGGAACATCCGCTCCCTGGTCTGCGGGCCGTGCGGGGTCAGATGGAGATGCCGTACGAGGTCGTAGAGAGGGTCACCGACCATGGCCATCTCCCAGTCGATGATCGTCAGGCTGTCGCGCGTCTCGTTCCTGATGAGATTCCACGGGTTGAGGTCACCGTGCAGCAGAACTCTCTTGCGGGGCGCGACGAAGGTATGGGTGAGGAGTTCCCTGAGCCGGTTCGCGTTGGGCAGTCCGAGCACCGCGGCGCGGCGCAGCGACTCCCTGGGCAGGTCGGCGACCATGTCGATGAGCCGGCCGCTCAGCCACTGGTAGAAGTCGCCGTGCGCCACGTCGGGACCGAGTCCCTCGGTCGGAACGTCCGTCAGCGCGCACAACTGGTCGACCAGATCGTCCGCCTCGCGCAGGCTGAGCCCGTCGACGGGATGCTCGGGCGGATGCGTGCCGCCGACGGGCCCGACGTAGGAGTGGATGACGAACCGGTCGTCGCCGCCGCTGGTGCCACGAGCCAGGACCTCCGGAGCGCGCACCCTGGGCCGTACGGATTCGAGTGCCTGGAGTACGCGGTGTTCGTCGAGGAAGCCGCGCTCGCGGCGGTTGCCGCCGTCGAGCCTGCGCCGTACCACCACGGTCTCACCGTCACGCCCGGCCCGGACGACGGTGTTGAGGTGTCCGGTGCCCTTGAAGACCTGCTCGGCGCCTGCCGCGCCCTCCGCGGAAAGCGCCAGTGAGACAGCTTCCAGCGGATATCCGCTCCACCGATGGACGTCGTCGTCGGGCTTCCAGGGGACCGCGCCGACGGAGTACGGCGCCCGGCCCTCCCGGCCCGGCTGCGACGCTTCCCAGCGGCGGAGGGCCTTGCTGATCTCCGCGGCCCGCGCGACGCGGCCGAGCCGCAGCGGGCGGCGGGCCAGTTCGAGCGCGGCCTGTACGGCTTCGGTGGCCTTCTTGAGGCCCCCGGGCTCGGAGTCGGGACCCAGCGACTGGGCCGCCCGGATCACATCCGGATAGACGGACTGCGCGCGCTCGAAATCCAGGTAGTGGAGAAGGTCCGTCTCCAGACCGTTCGCGGCCTGCGGGCGGGTGTCCGCCACGGCCCGCGCCCAGGCTTCCTTGACGTCGTCCCACTGCTGAGCCGGATAGCGCATCCGTACGAGATGGGTGGCGAGGTCGTGCAGCGGATCCCCGTAGGAGGCGAGCTCCCAGTCGACGCAGATCAACGGAGTCGTGGACGGGGAGTCGCGGAGAATCAGGTTGTCGCGGTGCAGGTCCGTGTGCAGGAGACCGAACGGCCGCGCGGCCATCACGGGGACTCGCTCGGCGAAGCCGCTCAGGGCTTGCTCGGGCACCCCGAGGGTGGCGAACAGACCGCCGAACGCGGGCCAGTTGGGGCGACGCACCTGCTGGTCCGTCAGCACCGCGAGGGTCCGCAAAAAGGAGCGGCTCGCGCCGTCCCGCGGCCAGGACGCGGGCAGCTCCGGCAGATCCCGGCGGCGAACGGCCGTCATCTCCGCCAGCAGGCCGGCGACCGCCCGGAGCAGACCGTCGTCCAGAAGCCGGCCGTCGGAGGAGACCGCCGAGAGCGGGACGCCCTCCACATAGGTGTGCACCGCGAACTCGCCCAGCGTGGCGAGGCATTCGGGGACGTACGCCAGACGGCCTCTGAGGGACCGGAGAATCTCCGGCTCGTCCGGCCAGGTGCGCGGCACCACGGGCAGCGCGGCCGGATTTCTGCGCCGCAGCATGACCTTCGTTCCGGGTTCCAGACCCAGGGAGGCCGCCACTTCCTCGGTCGGCGCCACCAGATAGTTGTCGTTGTGATGGCCCCGCTGCCGAACGCCCTTGTTTTGGGCGTACTCCGCGAAGCTCCTGTGCGGTTCCAACGACTCGTTTTCGGACACCTGAACTCTGCACCTCACGGGGGACTGCCCACAGAGGTGGTTCTTGGTGGACGACCGACACACGGTGGGGTGCACATCCTAACCGCCAACCCAGGACGCTCACGGGCCACTTGGATCAGAAACTCCGCCAAGTGAGTGGCCGGTTACTCCGGACGGGGCGACGGTTGACCCAACCGGCGAATTTCCGCCAAGCATCGTCAGGTGCGAGGGGGATCGCGCGAGGGGAACGTGGGGGGAATCGGCGTGGTGCGCGATCGATCCGGCGCGGCGACGGCCGGCTCTCATAGGGCCTCCGGCTCCCGGCCGGCCATGTCCAGTATCGGCTCCAGCGAGGAGACGACGGTGGCCGCGCCCGCGCCCAGGAGCAGGTTCCGCTTGCGCTGGTTACGCGCGTAGCCGACGAAGGCGACGCCCGCTTTTCGGGCCGCCACACAGTCCGCGGGGGTGTCGCCGATCATCAGCGCCCGCCCCGCGGCGACGCCGGTGGAGTCCAGGGCCCGCAGCAGGCAGTCCGGGTCGGGCTTGAGCCGGTGCAGGTCGCGCGTACGGCCGTGGATGTGGTGCCCGAAGCAGTCGAGGAGCCCGCGAGCGGTCAGGTAACGCACCACGACGGGGGCCGAGTTGTTGGTCGTGATGGCCAGCCCCCGCCCGCCCGACCGGAGGGCCCGGATCAGCTCGTCCGCGTACCGGGTGGGCTCCGCCGTATCCGTGGCACGCAGCTCGTGCTCGGTGAGTTCGGCCTCCAGCTCCGCGAGGAACCCGCTGTCCGGAGCGGTGAGAGCGACCGCCCGCAGCACCGCGTGCGGGTCGCCGGAGCGGGCCTCGTCGCGGGTCAGGAGGCTCTCCCGGCCCTGTCGGCGGAGCCAGCTCACCAGATCGGCGGCCACGCCGTCCGCGGGGTATCCGGCGAACAACCCGCAGACGGGGCCATCGAAGTCGAAGAGCACACACGTCGTCGAGTCGAAGAGTTCGCGCAGGTCAGCCACATCGTTCCGTCCGTCGGCAAACAGTCGGTGGTGAGAGTCATGAGTGCGGATACGTTCCGGCACCTTCCCCCTCCCGTACGGGATGTCTTCCACGTGGGCGTCGAGCGAGGTCAGAGCCTCTTCGAGGACCCGTTGCCGGAGCGCGTCCGCGGTCCGCGGACCATGAGGCGGGAGCTTCGGTCGGCTCGGGCGTCGGCGGAACCACACAAGAACGCTACCTCGTGACGCCTGAATACGGCCCCCAACAGCCCCCCATGCCCCGTGACTTGCCGAAGACGACACCCCAACTCATCGTCGCTCGGCGGCGGTTGGCCGTCCGTCGGGCACGCTCACGTCAGCGCTTACGCGGGGCCGGCGCGCGCGGCCGGGAAGGGGGCGTCGTCGGACCCGGAACCGGCAGGCTTTCAGACCAGGTTGAGGTCGGTGGCGATGGTTGTCCACAGGGCGTCGAACCAGGCCCCCGACTGCACGACGAACGCGTGGTCCCGGTTGGCCTGCCCGGCGCCCGCCCCGAACGAGAAGAGCGGCGACTCGTCCCCCAGCGCGTCGTACATCGCGACCGGCTTACGGTTGATCTGCTCCTCGCGCTCCGTGACCCGGTAGTACGCGAACAGCGCCTCCGTGCCGTTGAGGAGATACAGCTTCACCGGAGGGGTGAAGGGCAGCGCCTTGAACTGCACGTCCACGTCGATGCCGTGTGCCGCGCCCAGTCCCCGCAGATGGTCGCTGAGGACCGTGCCGTGCGCGTTGCGCATCTGGAGCCAGCGGTGGTGGACCGGGTCGGCCTCCTCGGGGCCGCTGATCATCCGGGGGAAGGCCAGATCGATGTCCCGGTTGGGCATCAGCACGCGCACCTTGACCGTGGCAGGCGTGGAGTCCCGGGTGTGGATGAGCCTGCGCTGCTCGCCGAAGGCGGCGCTCAGCGACTCCGCGGTGAGGCAGAGGGCGTCTATCCGGACGTCTTCGGCGTCGAAGGCCGCGTCGATCCGGGGGCCGAGCGCGACCGTCGTCTCCCGGGGAGTGCCGTCCGCGGCCTCCGTACGGGAGGAGCGGTCGGCGACGCGGGCCGGCGCTCCTCGGGTGGGCTCGGTGAGCAGCCCCTCCTGCTGGAGCAGCTTCAAGGCCTGCCGCACGACGGTGCGCTGCACCTCGAACTCCTCGACCAGGGCGGCCTGCGTCGGCAAGGCGTCCCCGACGGCGAGTTCGCCGGACTCCATCCGGTCACGGAGAACCTCCGCCACATCCTCCGACGTCGGCTTGTCCGTGCCGTTCAGTGCACTGCGTTCAGAGTTCACACAAGAACGTTACAACTTATGACCATCTCGCGTCAGGCACATGGAGTTGGTTACTTTTTCCGATAACTGGGAACAACTCCATTAGTTGGCAACCAAGTTGAAGAATTTGGCGGAACTACTCGCTCCACTCGTCGCCCGTCCACTGTCGTACGGGCCCGCGCCACGCGCTTCCAGTCGCGTCCCTCACGCCACGTGCCACGCATCCGCACAGCTCTGAGTTCTCCACTCTGCCTGGAGGGGCCGTCATGCCAGTGTTCACCCTTGTACTTGAGCAAGCCGTCCAGCTGAAATACGGCGTCTTAGGGGCGGGAGCGTTCCTCATGCTCACCGGCGGTATCAGGTTCAGAAGCTCCACCTGCGCCGGAATCGGCGCCGTCGTCCTGGCCCTGCTCTTCATGCAGCCGGGCATGAGCTGACCGCGGGTCGGCCCCCACCGGGCCGGCCCGCCGGAAGCCGCATCAGAAAATGTCCGGGCACCACGGCCGGAGGGAGGTGCGGAACAGCGCGTCCGTCCGGGACGCCGCGCGGGGGTCGGGGAGGAAGAAGGGCAGCAGGTCGTCGGGGGCGCGGTAGCCGGTGCGGACCGTGCTGATCCAGTCGATCGAGCAGACGTACCGCCACAGCGCGCGCTCCGCCGCCGGTGTCACGGCGATCGCGTCGACCACCGTCGCCGTGTTGAGCGGCTGCTTGGCATCACCCCACACCTCGTCCGCCCGGTACGTCAGCAGGCCCTGGACCTCGCCCGACGCCTCCCGGTACACCGCGTGGAACGGCTCGACCCACGGCGTGCCGTGCGAGGTCGCCGTTCCCGTGCAGACCTGCCACCAGCGCTCGTTGCGGCTGATCAGGCCGTGCCTGACCGAGCGCAGCCGGTCGTACAGTTCGGGACCCATCTTCCGTACCTCCGCGCCGTCGACCAGGTCGACCCGCCCGCCGTCGTCGGGCTGTCCGGTCCGGCGCGGGTCCAGGCCGGTGCGCGGTACGTCGATCGACCACTCGGTGATCCAGGCGGCCGGGCCGAAGCCGTACCGCCCGTAGATCGGGTACTCCGCCGCGATCAGCGTGGACACGACGTCGCCGCGCTCCTTGGCCTCCGCCAGATCGTCGTTGATCATCCGGCTGAGCAGCCCGCGGCGGCGGTGCGTGGCGGAGACCGTCACGCCGGTGACCGCGTTGGCCGGCAGCCTGGCGCCGCCGACGGCGGTCAGTTCCTGCGGGAAGGTGCGGTACGTCGCCACGCACCGGCCGTCGTCGAACGCGCCCCGCATACGGCTCGGGTCCAGATACGTCCGTCGGTCGTCGAGATCCTTCTCGCTCACTCCGGGCGGCCTGAGGAAGCCGGTGTTCACGGCGCGGAGCCAGTCGGGGAGTTCGGATTCGCTGATCACTCGGACGTCGATGGCCATGCTCCGTACGCTAAACACAGGGGAGGCCAAAAGTCGTGCGGATTTTCCGTCGGCCGCCGACGGGCCGGTGGGACGGGCGCTCAGAACACCGCCCGGACCTCGCCCACCTCCGCGTCGCCCCCCATCAGCGGCGCCCGACCGATCCGGGCCACCACCGGTCCCTCGACCCCCAGCAGCCCCAGCGCCCGCGCCAGCACCGGGCCCAGCGCACGCAGGCCGCCGTCGTCCACCTTGAACGCCAGCGCGCGGCCGTCCGCCAGCGCCACCGCCTGCACGGCCTCCGCGCCCATCTTCGACAGCGCGCCCGGCACCTCGCGCATCAGCCAGGTGTCGGCCCTGCGCGTACCGGCCACGAATTCCGGATGGGCGCGCATCGCGTCCGCGACCCGGCGCTCGGCCGTGCCGGGCCCCGCGAGGACGAAGTGGCGGAAGGCGCGGGCGAGTCCGGTGAGGCCGATGGCCATCAGCGGGGCGCCGCAGCCGTCCGTACCGACCGCCGCGATCCGCTCCCCCGACGCCTCCTCCACGACCTCGGCGACGAGCCGCTGCAACGGATGGGACGGCTCCAGATACGTACCGAGCTGCCAGTCGTTGCGGACGCAGGCCGCCAGCATCGCCGCGTGCTTGCCTGAGCAGTTCATGGTGACCCGGTCCCTGACCCGCCCCGCCGCCAGATACGCCTCGGCCTCGACCCGGTCCAGCGGCAGATCGGCCGGATTCAGCAGATCGTCCGCCGTCAGTCCCGACTCGGAGAGCATCTTCTGTACGAGATCGAGGTGGAAGGCCTCACCGGAATGGCTCGCCGCCGCCAGCGCCAGCCGCTCACCGGACAGTTCGACCCCGGCGCGCAGCACGGCGGCCGCCTGGAGGGGTTTGTTGCTGGAGCGCGGGAAGACCGGCACGTCCACGTCGCCGAGCGCGAACTCCACACTGCCGTCCGCCGCGAGCAGCACCAGCGAGCCGCGGTGCCTGCCCTCCACGAACCCGGACCGCACGACCTCCGCCAGGACCGGCGGCGCGGAACCGGGAACAGCGGGGGGCGCGACGGCGTCGTCGGTCAGGGTCCTGCGAGTCGTCATCATCGGCCTTCCGGGCGGGGACCGCTCCGGAAGGCAGTCATGGCATTACGTGAGCAGGTCGTCTACTTGTGCTTCGCCTTCACGGTACCTGCGCGCGATCTCCGCGCTGCACTCGTCCGCCGTCCGTTGGAGAAGATGCCGCCGCTGCGAAACCTGCTGCTCATGCCTGATCAGCCGGCCCATCGCGGCGTGCAGTTCCTCGTCCGTACGGGCCCCCAGGTCGGAGAGCTCCACCTCGGCGAGCGCTTCGGCGGCCAGCAGCCGGAACTCCTCGTTCCGTGGTGTGGAAAGAGTCACATGCCGGGCCGACGACCGGTGGAGGGACGGAGTGTCCGCCAGGATCTCGGAGAGCCGGTCGACGACCGGAGTCTCGGGCGCGGCCCGCCGCGCCAGTTCAGCCCGCAGGATGTCGATACGGCCCTGGAGAAGTCTGCGCAGATAGCTGAGGTCGGCCTCATCACGCGTCGCGTCCCGGCGCAGTGCCCGCAACTCCGGCAGCCGCAGGGCGTTCTCACCGCCCGGTGCCCGCTGTGCCGGGGGCCGGACCGTCGCCGCACCGGCACCGGCACCCCTGCCGGATGTCGTACTGCCGATGATCGGTACAGGACCGGGCGACTGCCCGGCACCAGATGTGCTCATGCGCGCTTACTTCCCCTCGCTCCGCCTGCGTGCATGGTGCCACTCCTGCACGTGCACCTGCAGGCGATCTGCACCCGTTCGGCCCTGGACGGGCGCACGACGGGCCCTGGATAGGTTGGTCCATATGCGAGCAGTGGTGCAGAGAGTCGACGGCGCGAGCGTCGCCGTGGTGACGGAGTCCGGGACCGAGACGGTCGGCGAGATCGTCGGCGAGGGGCTGTGTGTGCTGGTGGGAGTCACCCACGAGGACACGAAGGAGAAGGCGGCCCAACTGGCCCGCAAACTCTGGACGCTACGGATTCTCGCGGGCGAGAAGTCCTGTTCGGAGGTGAACGCACCCCTCCTGGTGATTTCTCAGTTCACTCTCTACGGGGACGCCCGCAAGGGCCGCCGCCCCACCTGGAACGCGGCGGCGCCGGGAACGCTGGCCGAACCGCTGGTCGACGAGGTCGTGGCGCGGCTGCGCGAACTGGGGGCGACCGTGCAGACGGGCCGGTTCGGAGCGGACATGCGGGTCTCGCTCACGAACCACGGCCCGTTCACGGTGCAGTTGGAGATGTGAGCGCGTACGGAGAGGTGAGCGCGCGCGGAAAGGTGAGCGCGTGCGGAAAGGTGAGCGCGTGCCGTTGCACGCGCGGGGGACGCCGGCTCAGACCTCCACGACCGCTTCCTGCGCCGCCGGCGTGTTCCCCGCCATCAGCGGCGCGTCCAGCGGCACATTGCGCTTGACCAGGGCCAGCGCGATCGGGCCCAGCTCGTGGTGGCGGGCCGATGTCGTGATGAAGCCGAGCTGCCGGCCCTCCTCGCCGTCGGCCGCGAGCCGTACGGGCGTGCCGTGCCCCGGCAGCACCACCTCGCTCCCGTCCAGATGCAGGAAGACCAGCCGACGCGGCGGCTTCCCCAGGTTCTGGACGCGCGCGACCGTCTCCTGGCCCCGGTAGCAGCCCTTCTCCAGATGGACGGCGGTGCCGATCAGGCCCAGCTCGTGCGGGATGGTGCGGTGGTCGGTCTCGAAGTTCAGCCGCGGCCGGTGGCCCTCGACGCGCAGAGCCTCGTACGCGAGGATCCCGGCCGGCGGGCCGCATCGCCGCGCGTACGACTCCAGGTCGGCGCGCGGCAGGAAGATGTCGCGGCCGTACGGGGTCTCCCGTACGGCGGCGCCGTCCGGCGCCTCCGCGATGGACCCGGCCGGAACGTGGACCACGGCGATGTCGTCCGTGCGGTCGGCGACGTCCACGCGGTAGAAGAACTTCATCGACTCCAGATACGCGATCAGCTCCTCCCGCGTGCCCGGCTCGACATGGATCCACACCGTCCCGCCGTCGTCCACGAGATACAGGGCGTGCTCGATGTGGCCGTTCGCGGAGAGGATCAGCGCGTCCGTGGCCTGCCCGGCGGGCAGCTCGCTGACGTGCTGGGTGAGCAGCAGATGGAGCCAGCTCAGCCGGTCATCGCCGGTGACGGTGACCACGCCGTGGTGCGAGAGGTCCACCAGGCCCTTGCCGTTGGCGAGGGCGCGTTGTTCGCGGAACAGATCGCCGTAGTGCGCGGCGACACCTTCGTCCTGTCCTTCGGCGGCCACGGCACCGGGCATGGTGAGGAGCGGGCTGGTCGTTGACTGTCGCTGCATACCGACAAGCGTACGACCCGGCAGGGTCTGTCGTTCGGATCAGGCCGGATCAGTGAGCACCCGCCGCGGCAGCGGCTGATGTCCCGTTGGTGCGTGCGATCGCAAGGCGGAGGAGGGAGGCACGGCGGAGCCATGCCGACCGACGACAACGCGGCGAGCGTGCGTGCCAGGGACCGCGAACCCGGCAAGATCCGAACGACAGACCCTACGAATCGCCGCTCGCCGCGCGGGCGGTGCAGTTCCGGCAGCTGCCGAAGATCGCGAAGTGCTTCATGTCCGTCGTGAAGCCGAACGTGTCGCGCAGCTTGTCCGTGAAGTCGGCGGCGACCGAGACATCCGCCTCGATGACGTTCGTACAGTCGCGGCAGACCAGATGGATGTGGTGGTGCCGGTCCGCGAGGTGATACGTCGGCGCGCCGTGACCCAGGTGCGCGTGGGAGACCAGGCCCAGCTCCTCCAGCAGCTCCAGCGTCCGGTAGACGGTGGAGATGTTGACGCCGGACGCCGTCCTGCGTACTTCGACCAGAATGTCGTCCGGCGTCGCGTGTTCCAGGGTGTCGACGGCTTCGAGGACAAGCTGGCGCTGCGGGGTCAGGCGGTAGCCGCGCTGCCTCAGGTCGCTCTTCCAGTCGGTGCTCACCACGCACCCAGTGTAGGCAGCGCGGGCCGCGATGGGGCCGGTCCGGCTATTTGAAGAACGCGATGCCGTCGTCAGGGAGATCGCCGAGGTCCTTCGCCCAGGCCGCGACCTGCTCCGGCGAGACGACCTTCTTCAGGTGCGCCGACATGTACGGGCGCAGCGGGACCTCGGGGGTGGACTTCTCGCCCACCCACATCAGGTCGCTGTTGACATAGCCGTAGAGCCGCTTGCCGCCGTTGTACGGGCCGGCGGACGCCGTACGCGCCACCGCGTCCGTGACAAGGTCGATCTGCGGCTTCTGGTCGGCCAGCTCCCCGTACCAGATCTCCACGACGCCCTGGTCGCGGACCATGACGACCTCGACCTTGCGGTCCTTGTCGATGCGCCAGTAGCCGGACTCGGACTCGATGGGCCGGAGCTTCTCGCCGTCGGCGTCCAGCGCCCAGGTGTGCGAGGTGTACTCGACGAAGTCACGGCCGTCGTGGCTGAAGGAGACTTCCTGGCCGAAGTTGGCTTTCTCCTCGCCGGGGAAGTCGAAGACACCCACGCCCTCCCAGTCACCGAGGAGGAAGGCGAGCGGGACAAGGTCCGGGTTGAGGTCGGACGGGATCTCGATCATGAGCAGCTCAGGCGATCTGTAGGGATTCGAGTGGGCGAGGAGCGGGGCGTGGTCAGTTCTGCCCCTGGTACAGCTTCTTCACGACCAGCCCGGCGAAGGCCAGGACGCCCACCACGATCAGGGCCAGCAGGGCGGAGAAGAAGTCCTCAAGCACGGGGTGCTCCTCGAAGAGCGTCGGGGCGTAATGGGCCGGTCCCCAGCCTAATGGGTGGGGACCGGCCGCATCTCTGCGAGGTACGGCCGGTGGGATCGGGCCCGGCGGCCGGCCGTACGGGCGCGCATTACAGTTCGGGACATGGCGAAGAAGCTCGTGATCAAGGTAACCGCAGGCGCCGACGCCCCGGAGCGCTGCTCACAGGCCTTCACGGTGGCGGCGGTCGCCGTGGCCAGCGGCGTGGAGGTGTCCCTCTGGCTGACCGGCGAGTCGGCGTGGTTCGCCCTGCCGGGCCGGGCCGCCACGTTCGAGCTGCCGCACGCCGCGCCGCTGCCGGACCTGATCGAGTCGATCCAGTCGGCGGGCCGGATCACCCTCTGCACGCAGTGCGCGGCGCGGCGGGACATCGCGGAGAAGGACGTGCTGGAGGGTGTGCGGATCGCGGGTGCCCAGGTCTTCGTCAGCGAGGCGATGGCGGACGACGTACAGGCGCTCGTGTACTGACCTGCGTGCCGGCCCTCTGCGCCCGCGGATATCCGGTCGCCGCACGGCCGCCCCGCCCCTACCGTCATCGCATGACGGCACTCGGGCCCTCCCCTTTCGGGCCGCTCCTCGACACCCGCTCCCTGTTCCCGCGCGAGCGGCACGCCCTTCTCGAACTGCTCCGGTCGCTGGACCCCGACGACTGGACGGCGCCCACGGTCTGCCCCGGGTGGGACGTGCACGACATCGCCGGGCACATCCTCAACGACTATCTGCGCCGCATCTCCGGCGGCCGTGACGGACACCGCGGCGCGGTGTTCGAGAACGACGAGACACTGCCGAGCTATCTGACCCGGGTCAACGGCGTCTTCGTGGAGGCGACCCGCCAGCTCAGCCCGCGCGTGCTGACCGACCTGCTGGCCCATCTCGGCCCACAGCTCGACGCGCTGTGGGCGACGCTCCCGCTGGACGGGCCCGCCGGGCTCGACGTCTCGTGGGCGGGCACCGACGAGCCGAGCCCGGCCTGGCTGGACATCGCCCGCGAGTACACCGAGTTCTGGGTGCACCAGCAGCAGATCCGCGACGCGGTGGGACACCCCGGCGCCGACGGGCCCGAACTGCTGGCCCCCGTGATCGACACGTTCATGCGCGCGCTGCCCCACACCCTGCGCGGCCACGAACGTCCGGCCGGCACGTCCGTACGCTTCGACGTCACCGGTCCGGCGGGCGGTACCTGGTCGGCGGT
Source organism: Streptomyces sp. NPDC051217 (assembly GCF_044455465.1). Lineage (NCBI taxonomy): Bacteria > Bacillati > Actinomycetota > Actinomycetes > Kitasatosporales > Streptomycetaceae > Streptomyces > Streptomyces sp. NPDC051217. The sequence continues at coordinate 57,992 of NZ_JBITEV010000011.1, read as the reverse complement.
ACGCCACTTCGGCCGCTGGCTCCCGGCACCCACCCCGCGGTCGCCCCCCGCCGCCCGCGTCACGACGGACCAGGACACCCTCTGGCGCCTCGCAGGCAGGGGCATCACGGTCGAGGAGGCACGTACCCGTTGCGTCCTCGACGGCGACGAGGCACTCACCGCCACGGCGACGACGCTGCTCGCGGTGGTCGCGTAGTGCGTATTTCAGAAGACCCGCCCGGCTCACGACGCCTGGCACGCACGCTCGCCGCGTATCCCGCCCGGCGTCATCTCGGTGGTGGTGGCTTCTTCCCGCCGTCGATTTCGTCCCACCACTCGTCCGACTTCGGGTCGCCCGACGGGTCGTCCCACCAGCGGTCGTCCGGGCCGCGTCTGTTCGCGACGATCGCCGCGACCGGCGGGATGACCATGGCGACCACGCACATACCGACCGCCGCCGGCACCGACCACAGGCGCACGAACGCCCACGCCGAGACGAACAGGGCGATACACCCGCCCATCATCACGAAGTAGCGGCGACGGCGTCGCGTATACATGCGCCGAGCTTACGACGGCACGAAGGACCGCGCCCCGTCTCTGGAAGCGTCCAACTCCCGTGGGGCGCGGCCCTCCGGCCGCTCATGTCGCGCTCGGACCGTGATCCGGCTCAGACGGCGATGGCCACCTCGGCCAGACCGCCGGTCTGCGCGACGACCGTACGGTCCGCCGTACCACCGGGCACGAGCGCGCGTACGGTCCACGTGCCCTCGGCCGCGTAGAAGCGGAACTGTCCGGTCGCCGAGGTCGGGACCTCCGCGGTGAATTCTCCGGTCGAGTCCAGCAGGCGTACGTAGCCGGTGACGGGCTCGCCGTCACGGGTCACGGAACCCTGGATGGTGGTCTCACCGGGCTTGATCGTCGAGGCGTCCGGGCCGCCGGCCTTCGCTCCGCACATAGGGATCTGTCCTCCGAGTCAGGCAGCTGGTCTCGCGGGATGATTCGGGCGCCCGCTCGGGCGTCCGACGGGCAGGGCAGGCCTACTTCGCCGCGCCGAGCTCGATCGGCACGCCGACGAGGGAGCCGTACTCGGTCCACGAACCGTCGTAGTTCTTGACGTTCTCCTGGCCGAGCAGCTCGTGCAGCACGAACCAGGTGAGCGCGGAGCGCTCACCGATGCGGCAATAGGCGATGGTGTCCTTCGCCAGGTCGACCTGCTCCTCCTCGTAGAGGGCCTTGAGCTCGTCGTCCGACTTGAAGGTGCCGTCGTCGTTGGCGTTCTTCGACCACGGGATGTTGCGGGCGCTCGGCACGTGGCCGGGGCGCTGCGACTGCTCCTGCGGGAGGTGCGCGGGGGCGAGCAGCTTGCCGCTGAACTCGTCGGGCGAGCGCACGTCGACCAGGTTCAGGCTGCCGATCGCGGCGACGACGTCGTCACGGAAGGCGCGGATGGACGTGTCCTGGGCCTTGGCCTTGTACTGCGTGGCCGCGCGCTCGGGCACCGCCTCGACCAGGTCGCGCGAGTCCAGCTCCCACTTCTTGCGGCCGCCGTCGAGGAGCTTGACGCCCTCGTGGCCGTAGAGCTTGAAGTACCAGTAGGCGTAGGACGCGAACCAGTTGTTGTTGCCGCCGTAGAGGATCACGAGGTCGTCGTTGCCGATGCCCTTCGCGGACAGGAGCTTCTCGAAGCCCTCCTGGTCGACGAAGTCGCGGCGCACCGGGTCCTGGAGGTCTTTCTTCCAGTCGATGCGCACCGCGTTACGGATGTGGTTCTTCTCGTACGCCGAGGTGTCCTCGTCGACCTCGACGATGACGACCTTCGGGTCGTCGATGTGGGCCTCGACCCAGTCGGCGTCTACCAGGACGTCGCTGCGGCTCATGTGTTCTCCTCCGGGGCAGTGTGCGGCGGGTGGTGCGGGCGGCGGCGCCTTCCGGGCACGGGGGCGCGGCGGGCTGCGTACGGCACGGGGTGGCCCTGACGTGGTCGAAGGGCCGGGGAGAGGTGGCGGGGTGGACGTGTCCCGCTCAGGCGGTGCGACAGAGCATGGCGGCGACGCGGCACAGGTCTACTGCCCGCCGCTTCGTGAGGTTCGCCTGTCCCCGCTGCTGGAGACCGCTGATGAAGCACTGCATGCGTCCGATCGTAGGGACGGATACGGTGCGGTGTCACCGATGTGTCGGATGATGAGACGCGATCGTCCGAGATGTGGGACGGCTGGGCGTTCCGGGTGGCCGGGGCGCGATCCGGGCGCCTCTCGTACCCCTGTCGCATCTACGGGATGGACATCCGCGTCTCACGATACGAGTGCGGGGCGGTGCGGAGCGGGTGCGGACCCCGTGCCCCGGCGGGGTGAGCGGGGGCGGCCGGTGAGCGCGTCAGCTCGTGAGGTCGACGTCCTTGCCCGTACCGGAGAACCGAAGGCCGTCCTCCGCCGCCGCGACCTTGTCGAGCGTGATGGTCGACGGCAGCCCGTCGATCGTCAGGTCGTAGTCCACGGCCTCTTTCAGCTTCTCGTCCACGCCCGGCACCGGGAGCTTGGGAAGATCCTCGGCGCGCAGCCGGACCTTGTCGCCCTCCTCCAGCGAGACGGTGCTGTAGGTCGTGAAGTTCTCCTTCAACAGCCCCTTGAAGGTGTCCGGCACATCGATGCCCGCGCCCTCAACCAGTTCGTCCAGCGGCCCCGAGACCTTGACCTGGCCCTTCGCCGCCCGCTCGGGCCCGGCGTAGCCGACCGTCGCGCCCTTCGGCGCGGACTTGGTGAGGTCCTCGTACGAGATCAGTGCCGAGCCCTCCGCGCTGCCCGCGATCGCGGAGGAGAAGCTGCTGTTCACGCGTACGTCCCGGAGTTCGGCCTTCACCTCCGTCACCTCGACCTCGCGGCCCTCGGTGGTGGCGGTTATCCCGCCGATGCTTATCTCGATCTCGTCCAGCGACGAGCCCAGAACCTGGGTGAGGAACGGGAAGCCCTTGATGGAGACGTCGGGTTCGCCGCTGAGACCCTGACTGCTCTTGATCTTGCTCGCCGCCTCGCTCTCGGCGAAGTACACCGCGCCCCGGTCGGCGGCGACGAACAGCCCGCCGAGGATCACGACGACGATCAGAAGAATTCGCACTGCGCGCATTGCTCGGTGTCCCCCACCCTGGTCGTACGAGCCCCCATGACGACCGTGAGCCTAACGGCAGCGTTGATCGCTCCGACGTGCGGATCTCGGATGAACTCGGTTGATCTCGGTTGATCTCGGTTGATCTCGAACACGGTCGTGCGACGACCGCATCTGGCTCGACGTCCGTGGCGGTGGTTCGGTTCCCGGGGGCCGTTGTCCCCGCGTCAGGCCAGCGCCCGTCCGAGCAGGTAGATCGCGGGCACGGCGACCGTGAGCGGCAGCGCGACCCCGGCCGTCATGTGCACGAAGCGCGAGGGGTAGTCGTAGCTCGCCACCCGCAGCCCGATCAGCGCGCACACACCGGCGCCGAGGCCGAGGAGCGCGCCCTGGCCTCCGATGTCCGTCAGTCCGCCCGCCGCGACTCCGGCTCCCGCGGCGGCCGCGAGCGCGACCACGACCGAGACGAAGCCCGGCAGCGGGAGCGCGCGGGCGACGGTCGCGGCGGCGACGGCGATCGCGCCGACCGTCACCGCGTCCGGCGTCACCGCGAGATTCCCGGTGGCGATGATGGCGAGCGAGGCCGAGGCGACGGTGGCCATCAGGCCCTGCATGCGTTCGTCGGCGCCCGCGTAACTGCGCAGTTGCAGTACGACCGTGAGCAGCACCCACGCGCCGAGCGTGCCGAGGATCGCGGCGAGCGAGTGTTCCTCGTCGACGGCGAGCACCGCGGCATCGGCGACGAGCGCGCCGGCGAAGGCGAGCGCGATGCCCTGGCGGGCGGGCCACATGCCGTTCAGCCGGAACCACCCGGCGGCGGTGACCGCCTGGAGGATGACGAGCGGGACGACCAGCGCGTACGGGCCGGCCGCCGCGCCGCCCGCGAGCAGCAGGGCGAGCACGGCGGTGAGCCCGGCGGGCTGGATGCCGGGCGGGATGATCGGCGACCGGCCCTCGGCGCGGGCGCGCTGGGCGTCGGTGATGCGGGCGTTGCCCATCGTGGTGGGCGAGCTGTAGCTGTCCGCGGCGGGGGCGGGGGCCGTGGCGGCCGGGACCGGAGCCGGCGCCGGGGTCTGCTGCTGGTACGGCGAGTGGCCGTTGGCCGGGACCTCCGGCGGCAGCGGGTACGCGCCGGACTGCTGCGGCAGATAGGCCGTGTCGGCGGCGGCCTGCTGCGGGTGGGGCTGCTGGTACTGGACCTGCGGCTGGTACTGCGTGTCCCAGGTCTGGCCCTCCCAGGTCTGCGCGCCCTGCCCGTTGCCGGGCTCCTGGTACGAAGGATCCGGGAACGAGGGGTCCTGGTACGAGGGGTCCTGGTACGGCTGCTGGTGGGGGTCGTACGACTGGGCCGGTCCCGGTACGCCGTACTGCTGCTGCCCGTGCTGCCCGGAGTCGTAATTCCGGTCGTGACCGGGACGGCCATGACCGTGCTGCCCGTGTCCCTGCCGGCCCTGCTGTCCGTGCCCGCGATGCTGGTCGTACTGGTCGTTGCTCATGCTCTGCTGTTCACCCTCCTGCGAACGGCGGGAGCACTTCGACCGTGCCGCCCTCGGCAAGCCGTACGGTCTCATGCCCGCGGGTCCCGACGGGGTCACCGTCGACGAGGAACGAACACCTCTGGAGTACGCGGACCAGCTCACCCGGGTGTTTCTCCCGTGCGACGTCGAGCGCCTGGGCCAGGTTGTCCGCCGCGTAAGGCTCTTCGGCGACACCCGCCGCCGCCTTGGCCGCGGCCCAGTAGCGGATGGTTCCCGCTGCCATGGCGCACTCCTCCCGATAATTTCTCGGCAATATTCCCGTCGGATTCTGTTCGGCTCCGTCGGCCCTCCATGATGGCCGATCCCCAGCCCCGCCACGGCATCCGGAGCCCCCGCGGTCTCCCGGGGCCGGCAGGCTGAACCAATAACGGGCTGTTCGCACCCTCTGACAGCGAGCGCCCGTGGGTTATTCTCCTCCGGAAGAGGATCCGGGCAATGTAGCCCCCGGGTCCTTTTGCGCTTTCCGACCCCAGGGCGCGGGCCGGTCAGTGGTGCCACATACGCCCCCACCCCCTCAGCGGTGTGGGAGGTGCCCCCTTGCAGGGACCGAGGAGGAACCGACGTAATGGGCGAACCAACGATGCAGACATGTGAATACTGTCCGACCCAGGCAGGTGGGCGGCGATGAGTTCTCTGCTGCTGCTCACCAATGCCCTCCAGCCTTCGACGGAGGTGCTGCCCGCCCTCGGACTCCTTCTTCACCACGTGCGGGTGGCCCCGGCCGAAGGACCGGCCCTCGTCGACACCCCGGGTGCCGACGTCATACTGATCGACGGCCGGCGCGACCTGCCTCAGGTGCGCTCGCTGTGCCAGTTGCTGCGCTCCACCGGGCCCGGCTGCCCGCTGGTTCTCGTGGTGACCGAGGGCGGCCTCACCGCCGTCACCGCCGACTGGGGCTTCGACGACGTCCTGCTCGACACCGCCGGCCCGGCCGAGGTCGAGGCACGGCTGCGGCTGGTCACCGGGCGTCAGCAGATCTCGACCGACGACTCCCCGATGGAGATCCGCAACGGTGATCTCTCCGTGGACGAGGCGACCTACAGCGCGAAGCTGAAGGGGCGGGTCCTGGACCTGACCTTCAAGGAGTTCGAGCTGATCAAGTATCTGGCGCAGCACCCGGGCCGGGTGTTCACCCGCGCGCAGCTGCTCCAAGAGGTCTGGGGCTACGACTACTTCGGCGGGACGCGGACGGTCGACGTGCACGTACGGCGGCTGCGCGCGAAGCTCGGCCCCGAGCACGAGTCGCTGATCGGGACGGTCCGGAACGTCGGGTACCGCTTCGTCACGCCGGAGAAGGTCGAGCGCGCGGCGGAGGAGGCGAAGGCGAAGGCCATCGCGGAAGCGGCGGCGAAGGTGAAGGCGACGCTGCCGCCGGCCGACGCGCGCGAGCAGGCGCCGGAGGGTGCGGGAGAAGGCTCCCGCGAGCCGGTCCGGAGCATGTCGCGGGCCGCGGACGACGACACCACTCATTCGGCTGACACGTCCGACGTACGCGAAGGGGCCGTCCGGCCTGCCGGGAGGTAGGTCACCACGCGTAGACTGCCGCGCGTGGCCAAGGTGACGCGGGACGACGTGGCACGACTGGCGGGAACTTCGACCGCGGTCGTCAGTTACGTCATCAACAACGGACCGAGGCCGGTCGCCCCGGCCACGCGCGAGCGTGTACTCGCCGCGATCAAGGAGCTGGGCTACCGGCCCGACCGGGTCGCGCAGGCGATGGCGTCGCGGCGGACCGACCTCATAGGGGTCGTCGTGCCCGACGCGCGCCAGCCGTTCTTCGCGGAGATGGCGCACGCGGTCGAACAGGCCGCCGCCGAGCGCGGAAAGATGGTGCTCGTCGGCAACTCCGACTATCGCAACGAGCGCGAGGTCCACTATCTGCGGGCCTTCCTCGGCATGCGGGTCTCCGGGCTGATCCTGGTCAGCCAGGGCCCGAGCGAGCGGGCGGCGGCGGAGATAGAGGCGTGGGACGCCCGCGTCGTCCTGCTGCACGAACGGCCCGAGGGCATCGACGATGTCGCCGTCGTCACCGACGACATCGGTGGCGCCCAGCTCGCCACCCGTCATCTGCTGGAGCACGGCTATCCGTACGTGGCGTGCCTCGGCGGCGTCGAGTCGACCCCGGTCGTCGGCGACCCGGTGACCGACCACGTCGAGGGCTGGCGCCGGGCGATGCGGGAAGCCGGGCTGTCGACGGAGGGGCGGCTCTTCAAGGCGCTCTACAACCGTTACGACGCCTACAACGTCGCGCTGACCCTGCTGGCCGGCCCCGACCGCCCCCCGGCGATCTTCTGCTCCACCGACGACCAGGCGATCGGCGTCCTGCGCGCGGCCCGCGAGCTCCGCATCGACGTCCCGGGCGAACTGGCGGTGGCAGGCTTCGACGACGTCAAGGAGGCGGGCCTCACGGACCCCCCGCTGACGACGGTCTCCTCCGACCGCCCGGCGATGGCACGGGCGGCGGTGGACCTGGTGCTGGACGACGGCCTGCGGGTGGCGGGATCACGCAGGGAACGGGTGAAGCAGTTCCCGTCGGCGCTGATCGTCAGGCGCTCGTGCGGGTGTTTCTGAGCGCGTGACCGCCCCTGCGGGGACGGGCCCGCCCGGCGCCTTTACATGGGACATACACGGTTCTGTCGGGCTTCTCAGGACGTCTTCAGACTGCTCTCATCTTGCGGGCGGAATCTCGGGGACATGGACGACAACTACCGTCGCAGCGGCGACGAAGACGCGAACCAGCAGGGCCCCGGCAGCCAGGCGTACCCGCCGCCGCCTCCGTACGACCCGAGCGGGTCGCAGGAGCCCCAGGCGGGGTACGGGCACCCGCAGCACGCGCAGCCGGGGCACGCCACCTGGGGATGGGGTGCCGCCGCTCCGGCGCACGCGCCCGCGCATGCCCGGCGTGCCAAGCGGCCCGTCGCGTTGCTCGCCGCCGCCGCGTTCGTCGCTGCCGTCGTCGGTGGGGGGACCGCCGCGTTGACCGAGACGTTGACCCACAACTCCTCGGACGCCGCCGCGAGCACCGTCAGCGGTACGACCGTGTCGCAGAGCAGCAAGGGCACGGTCGCGGGCGTGGCCGCGGCCGTATCCCCCGCCATCGTGGAGATCACCGCCTCGTCCAACTCCGGGCAGTCCACCGGCTCCGGTGTGGTCATCACGGGTGACGGCGAGATCGTGACCAACAACCACGTCGTCGCGGGCGCTGAGACGGTGAAGGTGCAGCTCAGCACCGGTAAGACCTACACCGCGGACGTCGTGGGCACCAGCCCGGACAAGGACCTCGCGCTGATCAAGCTCCAGGGCGCGAGCGGTCTCAAGACGGCCGCCCTCGGTGACTCCGACAGCGTGAAGGTCGGCGACGAGGTCGTGGCGATCGGCTCGCCCGAGGGCCTGACCGGCACCGTGACCAGCGGTATCGTCTCCGCGCTCGACCGGGACGTCACCGTGTCGAAGGAGCAGGGCCAGCAGCAGCAACAGCAGGGCGGTGGCGGCGGCCGGTGGCCGTTCGAGTTCGGCGGTCAGCAGTTCAACGGCGACACGGGCTCCTCCACGACCACGTACAAGGCGATCCAGACCGACGCGTCGCTCAACCCGGGCAACTCCGGTGGCGCGCTGATCAACATGAACGGCGAGATCATCGGCATCAACTCCGCCATGTTCTCGGCGAGCGGGTCCAGCGCCGACAGTTCGACGGCCGGCAGCGTCGGTCTCGGCTTCTCCATCCCGGTCAACACGGTCAAGGCCGACCTGAGCGCCCTGCGCGCCGGGTAACAGCGACCGGGACGCACCTGACGTGCGAGGCTGAAGCGCGCAAGAGACCCAAGGCCGTGAGAGAAAGAGCGACGACATGAGCCCCGCCGAAGGCGATCCGCAACGCGTCCTGATCGTCGACGACGAGCCCGCCGTCCGCGAGGCGCTCCAGCGCAGCCTCGCCTTCGACGGGTACGGGACCGAGGTCGCCGTCGACGGTGTCGACGCGCTCGCCAAGGCCGCCGCCTACCAGCCCGACCTGATCGTGCTCGACATCCAGATGCCGCGCATGGACGGGCTGACGGCGGCCCGCCGGCTGCGCGCCACCGGATCGACCGTGCCGATCCTGATGCTCACCGCACGCGACACGGTCGGTGACCGCGTCACCGGGCTCGACGCGGGCGCCGACGACTATCTGGTGAAGCCCTTCGAGCTGGACGAGCTGTTCGCCCGTATCCGCGCGCTGCTGCGCCGCAGCTCGTACGCGGGGTCGGCGGGCGGCGAGCTGCCGCAGGACGACGTCCTGGCCTTCGCCGATCTGCGGATGGACCTGGCGACGCGCGAGGTCACGCGCGGCACGCGCCGAGTGGAGCTGACGCGTACCGAATTCACCCTCCTTGAGATGTTCCTCGCCCACCCGCGCCAGGTGCTGACGCGCGAGCAGATCCTGAAGGCCGTCTGGGGCTTCGACTTCGAGCCGAGCTCCAATTCCCTGGACGTGTACGTGATGTATCTGCGGCGCAAGACGGAGAGCGGCGGCGAGCCGCGGCTGGTGCACACGGTGCGCGGGGTGGGTTACGCGCTGCGCGCGGAGGGCGGACCCTCGGCCACCGGCGGGCACGGCGGTTCCGAGTGACCTCTCTCGCCCGGCGGTTGCGTACGCTGCCCCTCCGCTCCCGCCTCGCGATGCTCGTCGCCACCGCGGTCGCCGTGGCCGTGGCGGCGGCGGCCGTCGCGTGCTGGCTGCTGACCCGTGCCCAGCTGGAGGCGGAGCTCGACAACTCGCTGCGCAACACCTCGGCGCCCCTCAATCTGGTGCAGGACGCGCTGAACAGGTGCAGGGCGGGCGAGACTCCCCAGGACACCTCCGAATCGGGGTTCGCCTACGTCCAGATCGTCGGCAGCGACGGCAGCCGGTGTGTGGACGCCTCGTCGCAGCCGGTGAAGGTCCAGCCCTCCGACGTGGCCGTGGCCCGCGGCACCGAGCGGAGCACGCTGCACGACTCCACCACCGCGGACGGCGCCGCGGTACGCGTCCACACCCAGCCTGTCCTGGTCGGCCGGACCGGTGAGCAGGTGACCGTCTCCGTGTCGCGTCCGCTCGGCGAGATCGACTCCTCGCTGAACCGGCTCGCCCTGCTGCTGACCGCCGTCGCCGGCATCGGCGTCGTCGGGGCGGGCGCCGCCGGGCTCTGGGTCGCCAGGACCGGTCTGCGGCCGGTCGACGGGCTGACCCGCGCGGTCGAGCATGTCGCGCGGACCGAGGACCTGAGCCTGCGCATCCCGGCCGAGGGCGAGGACGAGATCGCCCGCCTCTCCCGCTCCTTCAACTCGATGACGGCCGCGCTCGCCTCCTCGCGCGACCGCCAGGCGCAGCTCATCGCCGACGCGGGGCACGAGCTGCGTACGCCGCTGACGTCGCTGCGTACGAACGTCGAACTGCTCGCCCGCAGCGACGAGACCGGCCGCGCGATCCCCCCGGAGGACCGTACGGCGCTGATGGCGTCGGTGAAGGCGCAGATGACGGAGCTGGCCTCGCTGATCGGGGACCTCCAGGAGCTGTCCAGGCCGGACGCTTCCCACCCCGGCCCGCTCCAGGTCGTCGCGCTGCACACGATCGTGGAGAGCGCGCTGGAACGCGCCCGGCTGCGCGGGCCGGACCTGACGATAGAGGTGACGCTGCGGCCCTGGTACGTACGGGCGGAACCGGCCGGGCTGGAGCGTGCGCTGGTCAACGTCCTCGACAACGCGGTGAAGTTCAGCCCGCCGGGCGCGGCCATCGAGGTCGCGCTGAGCACCCAGGGCGAGTTGACGGTACGGGACCACGGCCCCGGCATCCCGGCGGAGGAACTCCCGCACGTCTTCGAACGCTTCTGGCGCTCCCCGTCGGCCCGCGCACTGCCGGGTTCGGGCCTCGGACTGTCGATCGTGGCGCGCACGGTGCAGCAGACGGGTGGCGAGATCGCGCTGCGCCCGGCGGCGGGCGGCGGCACGGTGGCGGCGATCCGCATCCCGGGCGCGCCGACCCCGCCGCCGGGCCGGCCGGGCACGTAGTCCCGGTCGGCGCGACCCACCGAGCGGGGGCGCGGTCAGTGGGCCTCGCGGACCCAGTCCCGGTAGTGCGTGGCCGCCAGGTGCGCGTCCGGCCCCGGGAGGAGCACCTCGCCGTCGATCACCGCGAACATGCCGGCCTGGTCGTCGACGACGACGTTCCGCGTATCGCCCTGTGCCTCCAGGGTGATCCCGCCGAGCTCGTCGAGCGCGAAACGGTCGGGTCCTCCGACGTTCCGGATTCCTCCCAGCGGCGCGCCGGTGGCGACCTCGAAGACGGCCGACGCGACGTCCGCGGAGGCCATCGGCTGGATCGGGGTCGCGGGCAGCCGGACGGTCTCGGCGTCGGAGGTCCAGGACATGACCGCGTTCATGAACTCGAAGAACTGGGTGGCGCGGACGATCGAGTACGGCGTCGGCCCCTGCCGCAGCAACTCCTCCTGGAGCGCCTTGGCCCGGTAGTAGTCCAGCTGCGGCACCTGCTCCACGCCGACGATGGAGAGAATCACCTGGTGCCCGACACCGGCCTTCTCCCCCGCGGCGAGCAGGTTGTCCATGGAGGTGCGGAAGAAGTCGAGGGACTTGTCGTCGAAGGTCGGTGAGTTGGCCAGGTTGACCACGACCCGGGCACCCTCCAGCGCCTGGTCCAGGCCCTTCCCCGTCAGCAGGTCGACGCCGGTCGAGGGCCCCGCGGGGAGGGCCTCGTGTCCCGCGTCGGTCAGCTTCCGGACCACCTGTGTGCCGATCAGTCCGGTCCCGCCGATCACCGTGAACTTCATCTCTGCCACCTTTCACGGCACGCCAACGGGCACACGGGGGTGCGCGCAGGACGCACCCCCAACTCGGATACTCCTTGTCCGAGATATTAGTCGGATATCCTTTGTCCGAGTCAACCGGAGGGAGGCGCAGGCGTATGAAGTTGTCAGGCGGGGTCGAATGGGCGTTGCACTGCTGCGTGGTTCTGACCACGGGGACGGAGCCGGTGCCGGCGGCCCGGCTCGCGGAGTTGCACGACGTGTCCGGCAGCTATCTCGCCAAACAGCTCCAGGCGCTCTCCCGCGCCGGACTCGTCACATCCGTCCAGGGCAAGGCGGGCGGATACGTCCTGACCAGGGCACCGGAGCAGATCACGGTCCTCGATGTGGTCACGGCCGTCGACGGCGACCGTCCCGCGTTCGTCTGCACGGAGATCCGGCAGCGCGGCCCGCTGGCCTCGCCGCCGGAAGCCTGCGAGCGGCCCTGCGCGATCTCGCGCGCGATGGCCGGCGCCGACGCCGCTTGGCGCGCGGCCCTTGAGGCGATATCCGTCGCGGACCTCGCCAGGGGCGTCGAGGAGGACTACGGCCCGACCGCGCTCGGAGGGATCCGCACCTGGCTGACCGGGCCGGGCGACGCGTCGCTTCCCGCGCGCTGATCGCGGCACTGATCGCGCGCCGGCCCGGACCGCGTATGTCAGCCGTTGTGGCGGATCAGTGAGTCCACCAGCCCGCCCCTGGTCTCCGGGAAGTCCATCGGCACGATGCCGAGTCCACGCCAGCCCGCGGCCCCCGAACTGTCGAGCAGCGTGTGCACCTGCGGGTTCAGCCGGTCGGAGTTCCAGCGGATGGGCAGGAGCGCGGCCGTGCTGACGAAGTTGATGAACTGCTTGCCCGGCTGCTGTACGGCCTTACGGAAGTGCGCCTCGATCTTGGGGTACTTGGCGCCCGGCTCCGCCATGTAGTCGTCCTGGATGTCGAAGAGCCCGCCGTCCCCGTACCGCACACCCGGCATCCCGCCGCTGTCCGCGAGCAGCACGACCTTGCCGCGCGCCTCGCCGAGCGTGGGCAGGTTGCTGTCGAGCCGGAAGAGGGAACGCCAGCCCTTCCCGTCCAGATAGGTGTCGAAGATCCGGCGGAACTCGCCGTCGCTCTCCGTCGAATACTCCTGCTTGAGGCGCATCAGGACTGTCTCGGAGGGGTGCGCCCGGAGGAAGTCCCGGCAGGCGCCCAGGACATCGTCGAAATTGAGATTCTGGTAGTACGCGCCGTGGTGGATCGGGAAGGCGTTCTCGAACGCCCGGCAGCGCACGTCGAGGAACCTGACACCGGTGTTCAACTGCTCCGCGATGGTGGTTCCTTGGCAGGCGACGTACGCACCGCCACTGCGCGCGCCGGAGTTGTGCGTGCCGGGGAGGGTGAGGCGCTGTACGGGGGTGGAGTCGCCGATCCCGGCGAGCCAGTCGGAGGGGGCGAGGGCGCGTCGGACCTTGGCGGTGGACGCGCCGGGGGCGGCTGCCGAGGCCGTCGCGGAGCCCGTACCGACGAGTGCGGTGGCGGAGAACGCGAGGGCGCCGGCGAGAACTCCGCGTCGGCCAAGTCCAGTGCTGGTGGGGGGAGTTGTGCCTCTGTCTGTGACCATGCGGCAAATTATGGCGTGTACGCATCACGCACGGACAGGGTCGGCGGACGGCGATTGGCTCACACCGGAGGGCCCGCTCCCCAAGGCCCGCCGAGCACTCGCGCGGCGGGCCCCCGGCACGGGCAGGCTCTTGCCGCCACCACCGCTCGGGGCGGGATCGCGCGGCGCCTCGGGGGGCTTGGGCCCTCCGTCGTGCTTGCCGCCGTCGTCCACCGACCGGTTCGCGGGGTGACGGAACGGAACGCCCCGCCACTCCTCGGCGTCCGGCGTGCGCGTCTCGTAGGTGTCGAGGGTCCCTGCGCTCATGCGCCGACCTCCTCTTTCGTGAAGGGCCACGCCGCCGTACGGTCGACGGCGTGACCGGTGAACCGTGAGGCTTCAGCCCCACGGGCTGGCCATCCGCCCCGACCACTTGACCTGTCCAGGGTTCTCACCGGTCGGGGCGGACGTTTGATGGGGCTACGACGCGCGGGGCAGGAGCGACAGGTCGCTCACGTCGAAGGCCAGATACGGGCGTACGGTCCACTCGATCCACCGCCCCTCGCTGCTGAGCGAGAACCCGCACGGCTCCCCCCGGTACAGCGCGGCGACGGCCCCGACGGAGCCCCCGGGCCCGGTCCACCGCAGGGCCCGCTCGCGCTCGGCGGGCGCCAGGGTGTCCTTGATCGCACGCACATCGACACGGATCGCGCGGATGGCCTCGCCCGGGTTGGGCCGCGAACACCGCGAGGTGTGCGTACGGCTGTCGGCGCCGAGCGTTTCGTACACGACCCGCTCGCACCAGAAGGCTGTGAGCGGTGGGCCAGGTTGACGCGATTGACGCATGCCGGGACTCCTGGGTGCGGCGGCGGCAGCCACCCCCTGCCTGCGGCCGGCGTGACGAGCGGCGAGCAGGGGGCGGCCCTTCGAACGCCCCCAACTGGCGCAGAGTTGGGGAGCGATGAGCCGAACGCTAGCGTTTGATACTGACCCGTATCAAGAGTGTTACGTCTAACGAGTGATACGCAAAATGCCAACGGGCGGTCCCACCTGCGCCGGTGGGGACCACCCGTTGGTAACGTGCTGCGGTTCAGGCGAAGTTGTCGAACTCGCCTTCCTTGGCACCGTCGAGGAACGCGCGCAGCTTTATACGGGTGGTGCGGATGACCACACCAGGATCGTCGCTCTCGCGCATCAAGATCTCGCCGTCGTGCTCAGCCAGTTCCAGGCAGCCGTCGCCGTCGCCTTCTGCCGACTTCGAGGACTTGCGCCACTGAATTGCCATCGTTCTCACGCCTTCATAGTTGCTGTGCGATTGTGCGGATGAAGTCCCGCGAACTGTCCGGATCGAGCGAGCACTCCTCGGTACGGTCGAGCACCGCCCGCCAGTTCGCGAGCGGCGTTTCCGCGTCCAGGAACGCCGACCCGCTCGGGGTGTCCGTCTGGACGGTGTCGAGCTGCGGAACCACGCCGTATACGTACTGAGTCGAACTACCCGGGTTCGGGAAACCGCCCGCCGCGAAGGGGATCGCGCGGATGGTGACATTGTCGCGCTCGGACTCCTTCAACAGGTGATCGAGCTGGCTGCGGGCAACTTCGACCCCGCCGTACGTCATCCGCAGTGCCGCCTCATGAATGAGGAACGTGCAGGCCGGCGGGTTCTCACGGTCGAGCACATCCCGGCGCTTCAGCCGATGCGAAAGCCGTCGCCGTAGGCGCGCGGGGCTTGGCTTCGGCACAGCGCCCGAGTAGAGCGCGCGGATGTAGTCCTCGGTCTGAAGCACACCGGGTACGTGCATGAGCTGCACGGACCGGATGCCTGTGGCGTGGTGTTCCAACTCGGCTAGGTCCAGGGCTCTGTTGACCAGCTCGTTGCGATACTCCTCCCACCAGCCATGGCCGCGTTCGGCCGCCATGTCGGCGAGCGCGTCGATGTAGGCCGTGTCAGGACATTGGTAGGCGTTGGCCCACGCACGTACCCGCTCAGCACTCACACCGAATCTCGCCGACTCGGTATTGCTGATGGTGGTGCGGTCGGTGCCGACCATCTCGGCGCCCTCGGCGATGGTGCACCCCGCGCGCTCCCGCATCTTGCGCAGCTCGGTACCCAATCGGCGCTGACGTGCCGTAGGCGCTTTCCTCGGTGGCATCGACCTCTCCATCTCGTCGGGTCTCAGTGTGTCCCGGCCCACGACGGTAGTTCAACAGTCACTCCACTGCTCCCCATGTGTACAACTAATGATACGTACCGCTACGGTTCTTCCAACACTGGCCCCCACGCTGGGAGACAACGCCATGACCACCCCCATGCCAACTCCCCTTCAAGGCGGGGAGATCTACCGACTCGCCGTACCGAACACGGCCGCCGCCCCAAAAATCGCCCGGGACTTCCTCGATTCAGTCCTCCGTGTCAGCCGGCACGGCTCCCTCATGGACGACGCCCGCCTCTGCGTAACCGAGTTGGTCACGAACGCACACCGGCATACACAAACGCCCCTGATCCGCGTGACCGTCGCCGTCAACCGGAAGCGGATCACCGTGTACGTAACGGACGACACGCCCTGGTCGCTGCCCGCACCCAACCTCAACCCCACGGAGCACGAACTCGGCTGCGGCCAGGGCGTGTTCCTGCTGGACAGGGTCGCCGAGACATGGGGGTCGACCATCTACGGGGGACTGACCCCCAGCCACAAGGCCGTCTGGTTCACCCTCGCCGGGAAAGGCACACCGACATGACCCACCCCGCGGCTCCCGACCAGTCGCTGTGGGACTTCGTGGTTCCGGCCATCTGCCTTGGGCTGCTCGCCGGCTCGCTCGTCTTCACGTCCGCTCCGAAGCGCCCCAAGAGGCCGGGGGCGCCCACCGATCCCGCCCGCACGTCCAACCCGGGGGCGGAGCCCCCTCTGTGAGTTTTGCCCTGGACAGGCGAGTTCGGGAACATGGATCGAATGGCCACCTCGAAGCAGTTCGATCCCGCATCCGGGACCCGCGATTTCCTCGCAGCCGAGTTCGAAAAGCGCGAGCGCGCCTTCGCGACCATCCGTGCGGAGTTCGCGCGCTTCGGCTTCCAGCCGCTCCAGACCCCGGCGTTCGAGCGTCTTGACGTGCTCACGGGCAAGTACGGTGACGAAGGCGACAAGCTCATCTTCAAGATCCTCCGGCGCGGCGAGCATGAGGCGAGCGGGGAGGCGGACCTCGCACTGCGCTACGACCTCACGGTCCCCTGGCCCGCGCATCGGCGGCCTACGGCAGCCAACTCCCGTCGCCGTACAAGCGATACGCCATCGCTCCGGTGTGGCGAGCCGACCGCCCCGGCAAGGGACGGTTCCGGGAGTTCGTCCACTCCATGACGTTCTCGCGGCGCTGGGGGTCCATGAGTTCCGTTTCCTGGTGAACTCCCGGCACGCGCTGTTCGGCCTGCTGGAGGCTTACGAGGTTCCGGACGAGCTTGGTTCCGGGGTGCTCATCACCCTCGACAAGCTCGACAAGCTCGCTCCGGCGGCAGTCGTGACCGAGCTGGTGTCCAGCCGTGGCCTCTCGCCCGAAACCGCGGAAGGGCTGGTGGAGGATCTCACCGCGACGGATTCGGTCGAGCGCGTCACGACGCGACTGAAATCCAGTGAGACCGGCCAGGCCGGCCTGGCGGAGGTGGATCGGCTGCTGGAACTGACCAAGGACGCGATCCCCTCCGAACGAATCGGATTCACGCCGAATCTCGTACGCGGGCTCGACTACTACACCGGCATCATCTTCGAGGTCGTCGCCCCCGGAACACCTGGATCGATCGCCTCGGGTGGCCGGTACGACGGCCTCATCGGCAAGCTCGGCGGCAAGGACTCACCCGCGTGCGGCGGTTCGCTGGGCATCGAGCGCATCCTGCCCCTGCTGACGGATGCGGACGAAGCCCCCTACTCGCAGATCGACGTGGCGGTCACGGTCATGGGTGAGGAGCAGTCGGCGGACAGCTTCCGGCTGGCGGAGCGGATCCGCCGTACCGGAGTCCGCACGGGCATCTATCTCGGGTCAAGTGGGAAGTTCGCCAAACAGATGAAATGGGCCGGCGATCAAGGAGCCCGATTCTGTGTGATTTATGGGGCAAATGAGCGCGAGGCGGATACGGTCACACTGCGGGACATGGAGAGCGGCGAACAGACCCAAGTCCCGTTCGATCAGGCCGCCGACGAACTCTCACGGCGGTGCGCACCATCCAATTGACGCGCGGCGGACTCACTCCGCCGACGGCTCGTTCCGAGGAGGAGCGGATGGGAACGCAAGGCGATCGCATCTCTCACATCACCGCTGAGCGGGGTTTCCGGACCCCTGACTCAGCTTCGGAGACTCCCTCTGCGACGAGGCAGCCCTGAGCACAGAGCTGACCCGCGCCACCGGGCGGTGGCATGAAGCCTGGGACGGCGAAGTCGCCTCCGGTGTGGTGGACCGCATCACGTCCATCGAGTGCGACCTGGCCAGCATCGAAGCGCCCATGCATTGCGACGTGTGCAAGAAGACGATCACCGCGCTTTTGTACCTGGATGAGCCGCAGGCCTGACTCGATCGGCACGACGCACCGCCCTCCCCCTCGGTACCGGTGGGCGGCGGGCTCCCAGGCGCGCCGCCGATCGGCACAGAACTCGACCTGCGGCGGCTGGGGGTGAGCCCGAAGTCCGACTGACGTTACCCCCTTCCCCTATCACTCCCCATTTTCCACTTCGAGCGGCACTTGGAGTAACATTCGCACCTATGGAGAGCAGTGACCGCGAGCTGTACTCGGTCAGCGAGGTCGCCGAGCGGCTGGGGCTGCATGTGCGGACCGTGCGGAACTATGTCCGGGACGGGCGGCTGAAGGCCGTGCGGATCGGCAAGCAGTACCGCATCAGCCGGGCGGACTTCGAGGCACTGACCGGGGAGTCGGCGGCGGCGGCCGGGATTCCGCGCGGGCGGCACGTGGAGGTGTCGAGCATCGTGCAGATCGACTCGGTCGGCCCGGAGTCCGCGAGCCGGCTGAGCACGTTCGTCACGGCGAGCGCGCAGTCCGCGCGGGGTGCGGCGCACTCCCTGCGTATCCAGACCGTCTACGACCGGGAACGGGGCCGTATGAAGATCGTGATCCTCGGTGACGCCGCCGAGACCGCCGATGTGCTGCGACTGCTCGACAGTGTGCTCGGCCCGGACAACGACCTTCTGCCCTCCGAGGGACGGGAGACGGACCGTGCCTGAACCGCTCGTGGAGCACCACGGCGTACCTGTGCTCGTGCTCGACGCCGAGGGCGCTCCGATCGCCACCGCGCAGGACGCGCTCGACCTCCTGGTGAGCGCGTCCTACGAGGGAGCGGAGCTGGTGGCGGTCCCGGCCGGGCGGTTCGACGACAGTTTCTACGACCTCAGCAGCGGTCTGGCCGGGGAGATTCTCCAGAAGCTCGCCAACTACCGGCTGCGGCTGGCGGTGTTCGGTGACATCTCGCACCATCTGCGAGCCAGCAAGGCCCTGCCCGACCTCGTACGGGAATCGAACCGGGGCCGGGACGTCTGGTTCGTGGCAGATCTGGACGAACTGACGGCGCGGCTCTCGGGCTGAGCGCACGCGAAAGGGCGGCGGGACGAGTATCCGTCCCGCCGCCTGCCGATGACTGATGACTACTTGATGACCGTGATCCGGTCCGTCGCCGGCGGCGCCAGCGGCGCCTCGGCCGTGGAGTGCGCCGCCAGGTAGGCGTTGAACAGGTCCAGGTCGGCCGGGCCGACCAGCTTGTTCGTGCCCTGGCCCAGGGCCGCGAAGCCGTCGCCGCCGCCGCCGAGGAACTCGTTCATCGCGACGCGGTACGTCTTCGCCGGGTCGAGCGCCTCGCCGTTCAGCTTCACCGTGTCGGTGACGATCCGGGCGGCGCCCGTCTTCGTCATGTCCAGGGTGTAGGTGAAGCCCTTGGAGACCTGGAGGATCTTGTTGGACGCCTCGTTGGAGCCGCTGACCTGCTGCTGAAGAGCGGTGATGACCTGCGCGCCGGTGAGGTCGACGACGTTCATCATGTTGGTGAACGGCTGCACGGTGAACGCCTCGCCGTACGTCACCACACCGTCGCCCTCGCCGCCCGACGCCGCGTACACGAGGTCGGCGCGGATACCGCCCGGGTTCATGAACGCCAGCTGCGCGCCGCCCTTGTCGGCCGGAGCCAGTCCTTCGAGCTGCGCGTCGGCGATGACGTTGCCGAGCGGCTGCTCCGGCGTGCCGGCGCCGCGGCCGTTGATGTCGGCGGAGATGAAGCCCTGCGGGGCACTCGCGATCGGCGCCGCCGTCTCGTTCCAGCGGGCGATCAGGTCGGTCATGTCCTTGGCCTTGGCCTGGTCACGGCTGACGACGTGGTTGGCCGACTGCACCTTCGTACGGACGATGTCCTTGGTCCGCAGGTCGTAGGTGAGCGTGGTGTCGGTGTAGACCTTGCCGAACGACGCCGCCGAGGTGACCATGCGGTCGTTGCCCGCCGGGTCCGGCACGGTGCACGCGTACGCCTGGTGCGTGTGGCCGGTGACCAGCGCGTCGACCTTGGGCGTGATGCCCTTCGCGATGTCGACGATCGGACCCGAGATGCCGTCACCGGGGCCGGGGCTGTCGCAGTCGTAGTTGTACGAGGTGGAGGCCGGGGCCCCGCCCTCGTGGATCAGCGCGACGATGGACTTGACGCCCTGGCGGTCGAGCTCCTTGGCGTACTTGTTGACGGTCTCGATCTCGTCGTGGAACTTCAGGCCCTTGACGCCCTCTGCGGTGACGATGTTCGGGGTGCCCTCCAGGGTCACTCCGATGAAGCCGACCTTGACGCCGTTCTTCTTCCAGACGGTGTACGGCTTGAGGACCGGCTTCCCGGACTTCTCGTACGTGGCGTTGGCCGCCAGGTAGGGGAAGTCGGCGCCCTGGAACTTCTTGCCCTTCTCGTAGCAGCCGTCCGTCGGGTGACAGCCGCCGTTCTGAAGGCGGGTCAGCTCCGCGGAGCCTTCGTCGAACTCGTGGTTGCCCACGGCCGTGACATCGAGGTCCATCTTGTTGAGCGCCTCGACAGTGGGCTCGTCGTGGAACAGCCCGGACAGCAGCGGGCTCGCGCCGACCATGTCGCCGGCGGCGGCGGTGATGGAGTACGGGTTGCCCTTGCGCGCGGTACGCAGCGAACTCGCCAGGTACTCGGCGCCTCCGGCGGGAACGGCCTTGACCGTGCCGTCGGCCTGGATCTCGTTGACATTCCCGGAGGACCCGGCCGGCGGCTCCAGGTTCCCGTGCAGGTCGTTGAAGGACAGCAACTGAACATCCACGGTGCGGGGCTTGGGGTGCCCGTGCCCATGGCCGTGCCCGTCGCCCCACCCCTGCGCCCCGGCGGCGGGCGCGGCGGCGGCGAGTGCGCCGAACGTGGCGAGTCCGGCCACGACGGCCAGCACCCGCCGGGCCGCGCGGTTTTTCTGTGGTGTCGCTGACATCGGTCCCCTTGTTGCTTCCGCTTGTAAGTTCCGTGTGAGGGAGAAGAGCTGCGAGCGGCAGCCTAAAGTCCACGCGCGTAGAGCAACAGGGGTGTTCTGGTTACGACCTGGTTGCCAATGGCCGTCAAGGGCGGTCCCCGCGTACCACCCGTGCGGCGGACATATCAACGCAGGAACGTCACCGCACGGACGAACACCGGAAGTGTGTACGCCATGGACAGCAAGATCGCGGCAAAAACCGTCGTACCCGCCCAGGCGTCCGGACTGCCCGCCGGTTTCTTCGCGTTGATCGACGACCTCAAGTCGCTCGTTCGCGGCGCGCACGTACGGGCTCAGCTCAAGGTCAACACGGAGATGATCCAGATGTACTTGGACATCGGCAGGACGATCCTGGAGCGGCAGCGTGAGGAAACGTGGGGAGCGAAGGTCATCGACCGGATCTCCACCGAACTGCGGACTGAGTTCCCGAACCAGCGCGGCTTCAGCCGCAGCAATCTCAAGTACATGCAGCAGATGGCCCGTACCTGGCCGGAGCCAATTGGCCAACAAGCTGTTGGCCAATTGCCCTGGGGCCACATCGTGGTCCTCATGAGCAAGTGCGACACCCGCTTCGAGCTGGACTTCTACGCCCAGCACGCGGGCCCAGCCCGCGCACCTCGGGCAGCTCGGCTTCTATGTCGGCGCCGTGGACGCCTTCCTCCGTGATCCGGACCGGGACGACGACACCATCGGCATCCTGATCGCCGAGAGCCGCGACAAGGCATCCGTCGAGTTCGCCCTTCAGCTCCAGAACCAGCCCCTCGCTGTCGGCACGTATGCCGGGCTGCCGGACCAGGTGAAGGAGCTGATGCCCAGCGCCGAGGATCTGTCACGGATCGCCGACAAGGTCCTTCACCCCGGGGCCGCCGACCGCCGGGCGTGAATCCTGGGGATCGGGTGGGGGCGCCGTACCCTCGACGCATGAATGAAACGGCAGCCCTCGACCCGGGCCGGCAGATCGACACCCTTGACGAGATCACCCCTGAGCAGGCACGGGACGTCCTCGAACTGCTCGACGCGGCAGCCCGTTCCGACGGGGTGCAGGCCGTGTCCGAGCAGGGGCGGTTGCAGTTGCGCGGGGGGCCGAGGGTCGGGGTGCGGCATTTTCTGCTGACCGTCGGTGGGGAGCTGCTGGGGTACGCCCAGCTGGAGGACACCGATCCCGTCGAGGCGCCGGCCGCCGAGCTGGTCGTGCATCCGGCGCAGCGGGGACGCGGGCACGGGCGGGCGCTCGGGGCCGCGTTGCTGGCCGCGTCGGGGAAGCGGCTGCGTGTGTGGGCGCACGGCGGCAAGTCGTCCGCCCGGCATCTGGCGCAGGTGCTGGGGCTGTCCATGTTCCGTGAACTGCGGCAGTTGCGGCGGCCGTTGGCGCCCCTGGACATCCCGGAGCCGGTGCTGCCCGACGGTGTCACCGTCCGTACCTTCGTACCCGGCCGGGACGACGCCGCCTGGCTCGCCGTCAACGCCGCCGCCTTCGCCCACCACCCCGAGCAGGGCGGACTCACCCAGCGCGATCTCGACGACCGCATGGCCGAGCCGTGGTTCGACCCGAAGGGCTTCTTCCTCGCCGAGCGGGACGGCCAACTCGTCGGCTTCCACTGGACGAAGGTGCACGCCGAGGAACAGCTCGGCGAGGTGTACGTCGTCGGCATCAGCCCCGACGCGCAGGGCGGCGGTCTCGGCAAGGCGCTCACCGCGATCGGGCTGCGGCACCTGGCCGCGCGGGGCCTGCCGACCGCGATGCTCTACGTGGACGCCGACAACACGGCCGCCGTGACGGTCTACGAGCGCCTCGGCTTCGCGACCCACGAGGTCGACCTCATGTACCGCACGGAGTCGTAGCAGCCACTCGGACAAGTACCCGAAGGGGCGGTGGAGTTGACACCGCCCCTTCTTCGTTCCATGCTTTCACTACTTCCCTAGTGAAAGGGTGCTTGCGGGTGATCGAATTCCGCATCGACCGGCGCAGCGGCATCGCCACGTACCTCCAGATCGTCCAGCAGACCAAACAGGCCCTCCGGCTCGGCCTGCTCGAACCCGGCGACAAACTGCCCACGGCACGCGAGGTCGTGGAGGCCACCGCCATCAACCCCAACACCGTCCTCAAGGCCTACCGCGAGCTCGAACGCGAGGGCCTGGCCGAGGGCCGCCGCGGGCTCGGCACCTTCGTACGCGGCACCCTCGGCGGCGACTCGGCCGACCACCGCGCCCTGCGCGCCGAGTTGCGCGCCGAACTCGCCGCGTGGACCGAACGGGCCCGCGCGGGCGGGCTGGAGAAGGACGACGTCACCGCGCTCTTCACCTCCGTCGCCGACGAACGCTTCGACCGCCCGGACACCGACCACCAGAAACAGGGGGAGCCCTCATGACCACCGCGGCGATCGAGGCGACCGGCCTCGGCAAGCGCTACCGGAAGAAGGGCCGATGGGCCCTGCGTGACTGTTCGTTCCGCGTGCCCGCCGGCCGCGTCTGCGCCCTCGTCGGCCCCAACGGCGCCGGCAAGTCCACCCTCCTCGCGCAGGCCGCGGGGCTGCTGCCCGCCACCGAGGGAAGCGTGCGCGTCCTCGGCGAGCGTCCCGCCGACGCCCGCGACCGCGTCGCGTACGTCGCCCAGGACAAGCCCCTGTACGGGCAGTTGACGATCGGCGAGACCCTGCGCATGGGGAGCGAGCTGAACCCCGGCCGCTGGGACGCCGAAACCGCCGAGCGGATCGTCACCGAGGGCCGGCTGGACCCGGCCGTACGCGTACGTACCCTCTCCGGCGGCCAGCGCACCCGCGTGGCTCTCGCCCTCGCCCTCGGCAAACGCCCCGAACTGATGCTGCTCGACGAGCCGATGGCCGACCTCGACCCGCTCGCCCGCCACCAGCTGATGGGCACGCTCATGGCCGAGGCCGCCGAGCACGACACCACGGTCGTGATCTCGTCGCACATCCTCACCGAGCTGGAAGGCACCTGCGACTACCTGCTGCTCGTCGACGGCGGGCACATCCGCCTCGGTGGCGAGACCGAGGACCTGCTGACCGCGCACCGGCTTCTCACCGGCCCCGTACGGGACCTGGCGCCGCACACGGTCGTCGAATCCCGCACCACGGGACGCCGGCTCACCGCGCTGATCCGCCCCGAAGGACCGGTCGACGGCGACTGGCAGACCATGGAACCTTCCCTGGAGGAACTGTTGCTCGCCCATCTGCGCTCACCGGGCGCGCCCGTCCTGCTCACGCCGTCCGCCGAATCACCGGACACCGAGCGCCCAGTGGCGGTGACGGCATGAGCGCGCTCCTCGAAGAACGGCCACCGGCGCCGAAGACCACAGCCGCACGACCGGGTGCGCGCGGCCCCCTGTGGCTGGTGCTGCGGCAACACCGCACCACCCTGCTGATCGGCGGCGGCGCGATCCTCGCGGGCGTCCTGGTCCTCGTCGCGTCCAAGATCTGGGCCGGCGGTGTCGTGGACGACTTCGCGGCGACGGGCTGCCGCGTCTGGAACATCGACCGCCCGGAGTGCTTCCAGACGTTCCGCGACTACAGCGACGACACGCACGGATTCGACCGTGTCCTGACGTACGGCAGCTACGTCCTGCAGTTCCTTCCCGGCGTGATCGCCGCGTTCGTCGCCGGTCCCATGGTCGCGCGGGAGCTGGAGTCGGGAACGTACAAGCTGGCCTGGACCCAGTCGGTCAGCCCGGCCCGCTGGCTCGCCTCGAAGCTGCTGGCACTGGCGCTGCCGGTGCTGGTGCTCGTCGCGCTGCTGACGGCCGTACGCGCGTGGGCCGCCACGGGGGTCCCCGACGACAGTCCCTACCCCGCCTCACAGTGGTACGAGCCGACCACCTACCTCTCGCTCGGCACCGCCCCGGTGGCGTACGCCCTGCTCGGAATCGCGGCCGGTGCGCTCGTGGGGCTGCTGGTGGGACGTACTCTCCCGGCGATGTCCGTCGCCCTGCTGGCGCTCGGCGGTGTGTTCCTGGCCATGAAGCAGGTACGCGACCGCCTCTGGCCGATCAAGACCGCCACCAGCCCCGGCGACGACATTCCGTCGGAGGACGGGACCAATTGGTGGCTGGACGAAGGCCTGGTCATGGCCAACGGCGACCGCGTCCCCGACGACAGGTGCAACAGCTCCTTCGAAGACCAGCTGGGGTGCCTCGCGGATCGGGGCGCCACGGGCCGGTACGTCGAGTACCACCCCGGCTCGCACTTCTGGCCGATCCAGCTGGTCGAGACCGGCATCGTGCTGGCGCTGGGCGCGGTGTGTCTCCTCGCGGCGTTCAAGGTATTGCGCCGCCGCCACGGCTGATCCGGCCGCACCCGCCCGATCCGGGCACCCGTCCGGTCCGCGCACACGCCCCATCCGGGCACCCGTCCGGTCCGCGCGCACGCCCGATCCGGCCGCACACGGCTCGTCCGGCCGCATACGAGGTCCCGTCCGCCCCCTGGCGGACGGGACCTCGCCCGTTCACCTGTACCTTCACCTCGGACAACCGTGCGCCGCGCGCCCACCGACCCCGTGGAGCCCCGCCCCGCTTCCCTGCACGTCATGTCGCCGTTACCGGCCATTCAGACGCGCTTGCGACCCTCTCGGAATGCAGCCCGCTGTGCCCCCCACTCCGAACGGCAGGTTCCACCTCGCCCCCGCCGGTTCCGACGCGCCTGTCGTGCCCTCCGCGCGGAACAATGGAGGTATGAGCCAGCAGCCTGCCGAGATCCCGGTACACCCGCAACCGTCCGTCGGGTCCATCGCCTCGCACCGGCCCCACGCGGTCGGCGCGCCCACGTCCGACCTGGAGCCCGACCTCGACGGCGATCTCGACTCCTACGAGCAGGACGGCGACGCCGAGGGCGGGGAGCTGCCCCAGGGCCGCTTCCTCGACCGTGAGCGCAGCTGGCTCGCCTTCAACGAACGCGTGCTGGAGCTGGCCGAGGACCCGGCCACCCCGCTGCTCGAACGGGCGAACTTCCTCGCCATCTTCGCGTCCAACCTGGACGAGTTCTTCATGGTCCGCGTCGCGGGCCTGAAGAGGCGCATAGCGACCGGCGTCGCCACCCGTTCGGCCTCAGGGCTCCAGCCCCGTGAGGTGCTCGACCTGATCTGGACCCGGTCCCGGGAGATCATGGCCCGGCACGCCGCCTGCTTCCAGCAGGACGTCTCCCCCGCGCTGGCCGACGAGGGCATCCACCTGATCCGCTGGGGCGACCTCACGGAGAAGGAGCAGGCGCGCCTGTTCACCCTGTTCCGGCAGCAGATCTTCCCCGTCCTGACGCCGCTGGCCGTGGACCCCGCACACCCCTTCCCGTACATCTCGGGTCTCTCTCTCAACCTCGCGGTCGTCGTCCGCAACCCCGTCAGCGGCCACCGGCACTTCGCCCGCGTCAAGGTGCCCCCGCTGCTGACCCGCTTCCTGGAGGCGTCCCCGCAGCGGTACGTGCCGCTGGAGGACGTCATCGCGGCCCACCTGGAGGAGCTGTTCCCCGGGATGGAGGTGCTGGCGCACCACATGTTCCGGGTCACCCGCAACGAGGACCTGGAGGTGGAGGAGGACGACGCGGAGAACCTCCTCAAGGCGCTGGAGAAGGAGTTGATGCGGCGCCGCTTCGGCCCGCCGGTGCGGCTGGAGGTCGAGGAGTCGATCGACCCGTACGTCCTGGACCTGCTGGTGCGCGAGCTGAAGGTGCGCGACGCGGAGGTGTATCCGCTGCCGGGGCCGCTGGATCTGACCGGGCTGTTCGGGATAGCCGCGTTGGACCGGCAGGAGCTGAAGTTCCCCAAGTTCATCGCGGGCACGCACCGCGATCTCGCGGAGGTGGAGTCGGCGTCGGCGCCGGACATCTTCGCGGCGCTGCGGGAGCGCGACGTCCTGCTGCACCACCCGTACGACTCGTTCTCCACCTCCGTCCAGGCGTTCCTGGAGCAGGCGGCGGGCGACCCGGACGTGCTGGCGATCAAGCAGACGCTCTACCGGACGTCCGGCGACTCCCCGATAGTGGACGCGCTGATCGACGCCGCCGAGTCGGGCAAGCAGGTCCTGGTCCTCGTCGAGATCAAGGCCCGCTTCGACGAGCAGGCCAACATCAAATGGGCGCGCAAGCTCGAAGAGGCCGGCTGCCATGTGGTGTACGGGCTGGTCGGGCTCAAGACGCACTGCAAGCTCTCGCTCGTGGTCCGGCAGGAGGGCGAGACCCTGCGCCGCTACAGCCACGTCGGCACCGGCAACTACCACCCGAAGACGGCACGGCTCTACGAGGACCTCGGCCTGCTCACGGCCGACCCGCACGTCGGGGCCGACCTCTCCGACCTCTTCAACCGGCTGTCGGGCTACTCGCGGCGCGAGACCTACCGCCGGCTGCTGGTCGCGCCCAAGTCGCTGCGCGACGGGCTGATCACGCGGATCAACAAGGAAGCGGCACACCACCGTTCGGGCCGGCCGGCCTACGTACGCATCAAGGTCAACTCGATGGTCGACGAAGCGGTCATCGACGCGTGCTACCGCGCGGCGCAGGCGGGCGTGCCGGTCGACATCTGGGTGCGGGGCATCTGTGCCCTGCGCCCCGGCGTGCACGGCCTGTCGGAGAACATCCGGGTGCGCTCCGTTCTCGGACGCTTCCTCGAACACTCGCGGGTCTTCGCCTTCGGCAACGGCGGCGAGCCCGAAGTGTGGTTCGGCAGCGCCGACATGATGCACCGCAACCTCGACCGTCGTATCGAGGCGCTGGTACGGGTCACCGACCCGGCGCACCGCGCGGCCCTGACCCGGCTTCTGGAGACCGGCATGGCGGACGACACCTCCTCGTGGCATCTGGGAGCCGACGGGAACTGGACCCGGCACTCCGTCGACGCCGACGGGCAGCCGCTGCGGAACGTACAGGAAATGCTCATTGACGCCCGGAGGCGCCGGCGTGCAGCACCATGAAGCAGACACCGCCGGCTCGGTCGGTACAGCTCGCCCGGCAGGGCCCTCCCCCGCGAACGACGCCTTCGAGGCGACCGCGGGGCAGGTGCTCGCCGGGTATCTGAACACCCGGTGCGGGGACTTCCTGCGCAGCCTGCGGCTGTACGGGGAGAGCGGTTCGGACACGGCCGCGGCCGAGGAGGCGGCGTCGGCGCTGCGCTGCTCGGCGCGGCGGATCGGCGGCAGCCTGCACACCTTCCGGGTGCTGCTGGACCCCGTGTGGGCGGACCAGCTCCGGACGGAACTGGGCTGGCTGTCCGGCACCCTCGCGCAGGAGTACGCGTGCACGGCACGGCTGCACCGGCTGGTGTCGGCGCTGGGGCGCCTCTCGGGGCCGGGGCCGGCGGGAGCGGCGGCCCTGCCGGGCGCCCGTAGCAACGGCGAGGGCCGTACGAGCGGCGGTGGCGGTGGTGGCGGCAGCGGCGGTACGGGCGACACGGGCACTTCGGCTGCCGCGGGCGCGCTGACCGTCGGGGCCTCACGCGCCGGGGCGCTGCTGGAGCGGCAGTTGACCCTCGCGCGTACACGGGCGCACTCCGCGGCCCTCCAGGCACTGGGCTCGTCCCGCTTCCACGCGGTGGCCGACGCCGTCGCCGTACTGGCCTCCGAGGTCCCGCTGGCGCCGGTAGCCGGGGCGCCCGCCGCCGAGATCCTCGCCGCGCCGCAGAGCGCGGCGGAACGAAGACTCCTCGACGCGGTGTCCGTGCTGCCACTGGCCCGCGCCGCGCACCCGTACAACGCGGAAGCCCTGGTCCACGGCCTCTCCACGCCCTCGGACGGCGAGGCCCAGGACGCGCCGTGGCACCAGGTGCGGCTGCTGCTCAGACTGCACCGGTACGCGCAGGAGGTCCGCCACCTGGGCGGCGCCCCCGACCCGGTGCTCGCCGACGCGGGCCGCGCCCTGGACCGGCACCGCGACGCGGCCGAGGCCGCCGCAGCCGCGGCGAACGCGGCCCGTACCCCCCGGATCGCCCCCGCGACGGCGTACGCGCTCGGCGTGCTGCACGCGGACCAGCGCCACGAGGTCGAGGCGGCGCGCTACGAATTCCTCCAGATCTGGCAGCGGAGGGCGGCGACCGCCCCATGAGCGAGAGCGCCGGCGGTGACGGCACCGGCCGCGATACGCGCAGGCCGAGGTTCGGCACGGTCCTGGCGGCGGGCTGCGTGCTGTGGCGGAAGTCGCCGTACCGCGCGGACGGCACGGAGATCTGCCTCGTCCACCGGCCGAAGTACGACGACTGGTCGCACCCGAAGGGCAAGCTGAAGCACGCCGAGGACGCCCTCACCGGGGCGCTGCGCGAGGTCCTGGAGGAGACGGGCCACCACTGCGCCCCGGGCGCCCGGCTCGGCACCGTCAGCTATCTGGCCAACGGCCGCCCCAAGCAGGTCATCTACTGGGCGGCCGAGGCGACGGACGGTGCCTTCGCGGCGAACGACGAGGTGGACCGCATCCTCTGGCTCCCCCCGGCCACGGCCCGCGACCGGCTGACCCAGCCCCGCGACCGCCTCCTGGTGGACGCGCTGCTGGAGACACTGCCCGCGAGGACCGGGCCGGAGGTCTAGGCCCTGCCCGGCGGACAGGCCCTGGCGGGCGTCAGTCCTTCACGTCCGCGACGTCCTCCACGGATGTCGGACCCAGCTGCTTGGCGGTGGCGTACTCCGGCATCGACATGGGCCTGTCGAAGAGGAAGAACGACTGGTTCATCCCGACCGTGAACTCCATGAACACGCCGGTCGTGGCATCGAAGCCGTAGTACGCGTCGCACATCGAGCCCGACGAGTACGTGCCGTCCATACCCGGCAGCGCCACGACCACCCTGCCGTTGGTCGAGGAGTCCACCTTCTCCGTCGGGGTGAGCATCTGGCAGCGCGCGACCGGCATGCCCTTCATGACGAAGTAGCCGTACTCGCCCTTGGCGTTCTGGATGTAGACGTAACTCAGCTTGCCCTTCTTGCCCCAGGTCTTCACCCACTGGTTGATGGCCTCGCGGGTCGGCGAGTACTCCATCCTCCCGGCGGGCTGGTTCGCCACGAGCTGGTCGTAGCTCTTCTGCTTGGCCTTGGTCTCCTTGGTCTGGCTGGAGTCGTCGTCGCAGGCGGTCAGACCCAGCACCAGGGTGAGCGCCGCCGCCGAAGCCACGGAGATACGAGTGATCGTCTTCATGCTGTGCTGCCCCATTTCCGCGGGAGGACGGTGGTCAGTTGGCGCACGTCGTCCTGTCGGCCCCGGCGTCCAGGCGGTACGGCAGGTCCTTGTCACGGAAGGGAGCGCGGTGCTCCTGGACGGCCTTCGAGTTGTACTCGTTGACCGACTCGGTCCGCGTCGCCTTCAGCGCCGTGATCGACTGGTCGATCTGGCTCCTGCGGGCCGCCGAAGCGGTGTCCCGCTCCTCCTGGAGCGCCTTGATCGAACCCTCCGCGTTCTGCGCGGCCTCGCACAGATCGAAGAACTCCTGGTAGCTCGACTGCCGGAAGGCGCCCGATCCGACGGTGTTCTCCCGCTCCTCCGCCGCACCACGGAACGGGGCGGTGATCCACCCCGCGCCCCCGAAGACGAATGTGCCGAACACCGTCAGAATCGCCAGACCGACGACACAGCTGGCGATCCACACCCGGAGCCGTGCTTCCTCGTGCCTGACTCCCATCGCACTCCCTCTTTCCCTGGACGGACGGCCTCGTCGGACGCGGGACGCCGCTGGTACGTCGAGTGTGGCCGCGATTCAACCGGCAACCCATAGCAAGGAGTTGGAAACTGGATGTAATCGCTCCGCGCGCGAGCGGATCGGCCGGCTGGACGAGAGCCGCCCACGGCGCGGGCGCCAGGTTCTGCGGGGCGATGTCGCCGTGCACCAGGACGCGCGACACCTCATCCGCGGTCCGCTCCGCAAGACGGCCGAACCAGCCACGCAGCCGGCGCGCGGCCTCCGCGTCGGGCATGCCGTCCGCCGGCAGACCCTCGACCGGCCGGCGCGGGGGCCCCGGCATCGGGGTCGTACTCCACCGGGGCGCGGACCGGCTCCCCCACGCCCCCGGGCATCACCCGGTGCGGCCGGGCCGGCTCCCGCCCCACGTCCCACGACCGGAATCACCGCCGTCTCCTTCACCAGGTCGGCGACGAATTCCTCCGTACGCGGGACCCGTGGCACGAGCTCCGGACCCAGGCGAATGCCCGTTTCGCGACCCCCGGGACCACGGGGCGCACATTCTCGGCCGCTACGCCGTGTCGAGCCGCGATCAGGACCAGAGCCGCACCAGGCTGTCCGTCACGGTTCACCTCCCGTTCACTCCCATCCGTCAGCCACTTCACCTGATCTGCCTAATTTCGGCCTTACACGGTGACCGGCATACCGCCGGACCCACCATCTCGACGCACGCCGCCGTAGAAGTGCGAACAAACGCACACAGGCGGCTTCTGGAAGGAACACCCGAAGTGAAGCTTCAGCGCAAGAACCGGCTGCGCGCCACCGCGCTCGGTGCCCTCGCCGTCTCCGGCGCCCTGGTTCTCTCGGCGTGCGGCTCGGACGACAACACGAAGAACTCCGGCGACGGCGACAAGACCGCGGCCGCCTCAAGCATCAAGTGTGACGACGCCAAGGGCCAGATCCTTGCCGCCGGATCGAGTGCCCAGAAGAACGCCATGGACCTCTGGGTCAAGAACTTCCAGCAGGCATGCGCCGGCGTCGAGATCAACTACCAGCCGATCGGTTCCGGCGGTGGCATCACCAAGTTCACGCAGGGCCAGGTCGCCTTCGCGGGCTCCGACTCCGCCCTGAAGCCCGAGGAAGTCACCGCCTCCGAGGAAGTCTGCAAGGGCGGCAAGGGCATCAACCTCCCGATGGTCGGCGGCCCCGTCGCCATCGGCTTCAACGTGCCCGGTGTCGACAGCCTGGTCCTGGACGGTCCGACCCTCGCCAAGATCTTCGACTCGAAGATCAAGAAGTGGGACGACAAGGCGATCGCCGACCTCAACCCGGACGCCGAGCTCCCGAGCACCGCGATCCAGGCCTTCCACCGCTCCGACGAGTCGGGTACGACGCAGAACCTGAACAAGTACCTGAAGGCCGCGGCCCCGGCCGAGTGGAAGTACGACGACAGCTCGAAGTCGTGGGAGGCCAAGGGGGGCCAGGCCGCCAGCGGCTCCTCCGGCGTCGCGTCCAGCGTCAAGGACACCGAAGGTGCCATCGGCTACTTCGAGCTCTCCTACGCGACCGCCAGCAACCTGACGACGGTCAAGGTCGACACGGGCGCCGGCGCGCCGGTCGAGGCCACCACGGAGAACGCCTCCAAGGCGATCGCCGCGGCCAAGGTCAAGGGCACGGGCAGCGACCTGGCCTTGGAGCTGGACTACGCCACCAAGGCCGAGGGTGCCTACCCGATCATCCTGGTGACGTACGAGATCGCCTGCGACAAGGGCAACAAGGCCGAGACCCTGCCCAGCGTCAAGGCGTTCCTCAACTACACCGTCAGCGAAGAGGGCCAGAAGGTCCTGAGCGAGGCCGGCTACGCGCCGCTCCCGACCGAGATCGCGGCCAAGGTCCGCGAGATCGTCCCCACCCTGTCCTGACTCCAAGACGTGGCCGGTCCCTGCTGAAAAGGGACCGGCCACGTCTTCCGGTGCACCGCCGCCAGGAGCCGTGACCCGGCTCCGCAGACCGGAGAAGACCTGATGGAAACAGAAGCTCCTCACGACGCCCCACCACCCCCCACCCTTGAGAACAAGAGCGCGAGCAACGGACCGAGGCAGCTCGGCGACCGGATCTTCCTGGGTCTGTCCCGGGGTTCCGGCATCACCCTGCTGGTCATCATGGCCGCCATCGCGGGCTTCCTCGCCTACCGCGCCGCCATCGCGATCTCCAAGGACGAGACGAACTTCCTCACCACCTTCGAGTGGAACCCACAGGCCGACCCGCCCTCCTTCGGCATCGCCGTCCTCGTCTTCGGCACGGTCGTCAGCTCGATCATCGCCATGGTGATCGCCGTCCCGATCGCCATCGGCATCGCGCTCTTCATCTCGCACTTCGCGCCCCGCCGGCTCGCCACCCCGATCGCCTACCTGGTCGACCTGCTGGCAGCCGTACCGAGCATCATCTACGGCCTCTGGGGCGCCGTCTTCCTCGTCCCGTACCTCGACGGCCTGAACAAATGGCTCAACGAATACTTCGGCTGGACGTACCTCTTCGAGAAGACGAACGAGGGAATCGCCCGCAACCTGTTCACCGTGGGCATCCTGCTGGCGATCATGATCCTCCCGATCATCACCAACGTCATACGTGAGGTCTTCCTCCAGTCGCCGAAGATGCACGAGGAAGCCGCGCTGGCCCTCGGTGCCACGCGCTGGGAAGTCATCCGGATGTCCGTGATCCCGTTCGGCCGCTCCGGCATCATCAGCGCCTCGATGCTGGGTCTCGGACGCGCGCTGGGCGAGACGATGGCCGTCGCCGTCGTCCTCTCGCCGAGCTTCCTGCTCTCGTTCCACATCCTCGACGCGGGCGGCGGCACCTTCGCGCAGAACATCGCCGCCAAGTTCAACGAGGCGAACGAGTTCGGCCGGGACGCGCTGATCGCCTCCGGCCTGATCCTCTTCATCATCACACTGCTGGTCAACGGCGCGGCCCGCGCGATCATCGCCCGCCGCAAGGAGTACTCGGGGGCCAACGCATGAGCCACACGCTTCAGGACAAGCGGCCCGCGGTCGCCGACGAACCCCAAGGCTCGCTCTCCCACGCGCGCATGCCCCGCTGGGCCCCCCTGGCCATCGCCGTCGGCTCCGCGGCGCTGGGCTGTCTGATCGGGGTGGTCGCCGGGCTGGACAGCAAGATCCAGTGGGGTCTGCTGGCCGCGCTGATCTTCGTCGCCGGCACGTACTTCATCACCGCCAAGGTGGAAGGCCCCCGGCAGGGCAAGAACCAGGTCGCGACCAGCCTCGTCTGGGTCTGCTTCCTCGTGGCGGTCGCCCCGCTGCTCTCGCTCGCCTGGACCACGGTCAGCAAGGGCGCCGGGGTCGTCGACGGGTACTTCCTGTCCCACTCGATGAGCGGACTCCTCGACACGGACGAGGGCGGCGGCATCTACCACGCGCTGCTCGGCACCATCGAGCAGGTCGCGATCGCCTCGTTGATCGCGACGCCGATCGGTCTGCTGACCGCCGTCTACCTCGTGGAGTACGGACGCGGAAGGCTCTCCCGCGCCGTCACCTTCTTCGTGGACGTGATGACCGGTATCCCGTCGATCGTGGCCGGTCTGTTCATCCTCACCTTGTGGATCACGATGCTCGACTTCGGCTTCTCCGGATTCGCCGGCGCCCTGGCGCTCGCGATCCTGATGATGCCGGTGATCGTCCGCTCCACCGAGGAGATGCTGAAACTCGTCCCGAACGAGCTCCGTGAGGCATCCTTGGCGCTGGGCGTGCCCCAGTGGCGCACGATCCTGAAGGTGGTCCTGCCCACCGCGATCGGTGGTATCACCACCGGCGTGATGCTCGCGCTGGCCCGTATCACCGGTGAGACCGCGCCCGTGCTGCTGCTCGTCTTCGGTACGAAGCTCATCAACACGAACCCGTTCGAAGGCGCTCAGTCGTCACTGCCGCTGTATGTGTTCGAGCAGTACTCGGTCGGCACCGACGCAGCGGTCGACCGCGCCTGGGGCGCGGCCCTCGTACTGATCGCCTTCGTCATGATCCTCAACCTGGTGGCGCGCGGCATCGCCCGCTGGAAGGCCCCCAAGACCGGCCGCTGAGGCCCCGAAATCCGGCTCCGCCGAAGCGGGGTCACGCAGAAAGCAGTGATTCAGATGGCCAAGCGAATCGACGTCAGCGGCCTGACCGCGTTCTACGGCAACCACCGGGCGATCGACGACATCTCCATGACCGTCGAGCCCCGCTCCGTGACGGCCTTCATCGGCCCGTCCGGCTGCGGCAAGTCCACGTTCCTCCGCACCCTCAACCGTATGCACGAGGTCACGCCCGGTGGCCGCGTCGAGGGCAAGGTGCTCCTGGACGACGAGAACCTGTACGGCTCCAATGTCGACCCGGTCGCCGTGCGCCGCACGGTGGGCATGGTCTTCCAGCGCCCCAACCCGTTCCCGACCATGTCGATCTTCGACAACGTCGCGGCCGGACTGCGGCTCAACGGCAAGTACCGCAAGAACGAGCTCGGGCACGTCGTCGAGAAGTCCCTCAAGGGCGCCAACCTCTGGAACGAGGTCAAGGACCGCCTCAACAAGCCCGGCTCCAGCCTCTCCGGCGGTCAGCAGCAGCGCCTGTGCATCGCCCGCGCGATCGCGGTCGAGCCCGACGTCCTGCTGATGGACGAGCCGTGCTCGGCGCTCGACCCGATCTCGACCCTCGCGATCGAGGACCTGATCGGTGAGCTGAAGGAGCGCTTCACGATCGTCATCGTGACGCACAACATGCAGCAGGCGGCGCGGGTCTCGGACCGTACGGCCTTCTTCAACCTGTCGGCGGTGGGTCAGCCCGGCAAGCTCATCGAGATCGACGAGACGGAGCGCATCTTCGCCAACCCGTCCGTACAGGCCACGGAGGACTACATCTCCGGCCGCTTCGGATAGGCCCCGGCAGGAAAGCCGTCCTGCGGTGCTGCATGGCGGTGCCACCGCAAGACGAAGGGCCCGCCCCCTCTCCCAGGGGGCGGGCCCACACGTTTTACGGGGGTACGCAGTTGCGGCTCGGGCGTCACACGGGCCTACGGCTCCGGCGTAACCCCGACGCTCGGCCACGGCCTCAGCCGAAGGCCAGGCCGACCATCCAACCGTGCCAACCCGGGGACAACCCCCGGGCCCCCGGCCGAAGGCGACCGCCCAGCCCTCTCAGCCGAAGGCCAGGTCGACTATCCAGAAGCTGAGCGCGGCGACGAGCGCGGCCGCCGGCATCGTGATGAACCAGCCCAGGACGATGTTCCTCGCGACACCCCACCGCACCGCGTTGACCCGCTTCGTCGCGCCGACGCCCATGATCGCCGAGGTGATGACGTGCGTCGTCGAGATCGGCGCCTGGAAGATGAACGCCGAGCCGAACATGATCGACGCCCCCGTCGTCTCCGCCGCGAACCCCTGCGGCGGATCCAGCTCGATGATCTTGCGGCCCAGCGTCCGCATGATGCGCCAGCCGCCCGCGTACGTACCGAGCGACAGCATCACCGCACAGGCGACCTTCACCCAGATCGGGATCTCGTCGCCCGGACCCTCGACATCGGCGATGACCAGCGCCATCACCACGATGCCCATCGTCTTCTGCGCGTCCTGGAGACCGTGCCCGAGTGCCATGCCGGCCGCCGACACGGTCTGCGCGATACGGAATCCGCGCTTGGCCTTGTGCGGATTGGAGTGCCGGAACATCCACATGATGCCCACCATCACCAGATAGCCGATGAGAAGACCGACGAACGGTGACAGGAACATCGGGATGACGACCTTCTCCAGCACCCCGGTCCAGATCACCTCGGTCCCGCCCGCCAGCGCCGCGCCCACCATGCCGCCGAAGAGCGCGTGGGAGGAGGACGACGGCAGGCCGTAGTACCAGGTGACCAGATTCCAGACGATCGCGCCGACGAGCGCCGCGAAGAGGATCCCCATCCCTCGCGACCCGTGCGGCGTGGCGATCAGGCCTTCGCTGACGGTCTTGGCGACCCCCTGGCCGAGAAACGCCCCCGCGAGGTTCATCACCGCGGCCATCGCCAGCGCGGCGCGCGGGGTCAGCGCACGCGTTGACACCGATGTCGCGATGGCGTTCGCGGAGTCGTGAAAGCCGTTGGTGTACGTGAATCCGAGCGCGACTCCGATGGTCACGATCAGGGCGAAGGTGTCCACGTGGTTCAGGACTCCTTGACCGCGATTGTCTCCACCGTGTTCGCGACGTGCTCGAACGCGTCGGCGGCCTCCTCCAGCACATCCACGATCTGCTTGAGCTTCAGGACTTCCATGGCGTCGTATTTACCGTTGAAGAGCTGGGCGAGCAGCTTGCGATGGATCTGGTCGGCCTGGTTCTCCAGGCGGTTGACCTCGATCCAGTACTCGGTGAGGTTGTCCATCGTCCGCAGGTGCGGCATCGCCTCGGCGGTCAGCTCCGCCGCCCGCGCCAGCACCTCGATCTGCTGCTCGACGCCCTTCGGCAGCTCCTCGACCTGATAGAGGACGACCAGGTCGACGGCCTCCTCCATGAAGTCCATGATGTCATCGAGGGACGAGGCGAGGTTGTAGATGTCCTCGCGGTCGAACGGCGTGATGAAAGAGGAGTTCAGCTGGTGGAAGATCGCGTGCGTGGCGTCGTCCCCCGCGTGCTCGGCCGCACGCATCCGTTCCGCGATCTCGGCTCTGGCGGAGGAATCCGCCCCGAGCAGTTCCATGAGGAGCTTGGAGCCCGTGACGATGTTGTCCGCGGACGCGGCGAACATGTCGTAGAAGCTCGTCTCCCTGGGGGTCAGACGAAAGCGCACGGGGGATCCTCGGGTTACATCGGATTCGGTCAGGCTGATGCTAGGCGCATCATCCGGCCACGGCTAACCGGCGTACTTCAGTGTGCTGCATAGGACACGACGATCATGACGTGCCCCTGCCCCTTCGTGCGCGACTGGGTACCATATACCTACCTGGGGTATTTTCTCCCCTTTCGGACATTCATCCCGAACATCCCACCAGGAGGACGCGATGACGACCACCGAGGCGGCCGGCGCGGCGACCAACGACGCGACCTCCGGCACGACCCCGACGGCGGCCACACCCACGGTCGGCGGAGTCGGCGACGAGATCGTCACCGACCACGACCGCGGTGTGCACGGCTACCACAAACAGAAGGACGAGCACCTCAAGCGGCTCCGCCGGATCGAGGGCCAGATCCGCGGCCTCCAGCGGCTCGTCGACGAGGACGTCTACTGCATCGACATACTCACCCAGGTCTCCGCCTCCACGAAGGCGCTCCAGTCCTTCGCCCTCCAACTGCTGGAGGAGCACCTGCGGCACTGCGTCGCGGACGCGGCGGTCAAGGGCGGCGACGAGATCGACGAGAAGGTGCAGGAGGCCACGAAGGCGATCGCGCGCCTGCTGCGTACCTGACGGAGGGGCCGGCGCTCAGCGGCAGGGCGATCTCTCGCCGCACTCCACGCGCACCTTCAGCACTTCGTCGATACGGTCCGGACTGAGCCGTTCACCGTCCGCGGCCGACGCCGCGATCATCAGCTCTCCGCAGAGTTCGATCTCGGCGAGGGCCACGTGGTCCTGGACGGTCGGCGTGCGCAACAGCGCCACGTGCGTTCACCTCTTCCTGCCGGTGTCGTCTTCCTGGCGGTGTCGACTGCCGACTTCCTAGGGTAAGGAGGGTGAGGCGTGACGCGCATGGCACGTCCGGACCATTTACAGCTTGATCTTCCCGGTGAAGATCTGGTCCTTCGGGGGGAGTCGCACCCCGAAGGACACCCCGAACTCGTACAGCAGTGTGGTGGAGGCGACAGCGACCGTACGCCCCTGATTCCGGTAGCTGAACTGGTGCCTGACCTTGCGTAGCCGCCCCGCGTCGTCCAGATAGGCATCGAAAGGCACGACGTCCTCGGCGAAGCCCCGCGCCGCCGAGGCCAGCGCCTCGCGCGCGTAGGGCGCCGCCCGCTTCGCGGCCCGCCCGATGTCGGTGACGCCCCGGTAGTGCGAGACACGGACGCCGGCCAGCTCCTGCTCGCCGACGTGGACCACGTCCTTCGCGGCGCGCAGCAGTTCGGCCGCGGTCAGGGGATCGGTGGCGCCGCCGGTGACCAGATTGCCGTCGTCGAGGGTGGTGGAGTCGAGCATGACCCACTTGTCGTCGGGCACCCCGGCGCCCCGGTTCTTCATGTAGAGGGCGGCCGGGGCCAGCAGTTCCGAGATCGGCCGGTGCCCGTCGGCGCCGGCCGGGTCCTTGGGCAGCACGACCGACAGCTGCCCCATCCGTTTACGGAAGTCGTACCGCCCCTCGCCCCTGATGGTCACGCGCGTCCCCCCCGTCGCCATCACCAGTGAGGTCCGGGCCTTGGAGCTGCCCGCCTCGACCAGGACGTCCGCGGACCTGAGAACCGCGGCCGGGTCACCTACGGGTCTGTCGTCGGCGGCCGCGGCGCCCTCGCTCCCGGAACAGCCGCCGGTCCCGGCCACGACTCCCGCCACCGCCACGACAGCGGCGACGACCGCCACGCCCCTGCGTCTGTGCTGCTGCACCATCGCCTGCCAACCCCCAACGCCCTACCGTTGCTTGCCGTTGTCCGCCGTCGCTCGCCGTTACTCGCGCTGCCTGTCCGAAAGCCGCCCTGTCCCCATAACGACGTCCCGCGCGCGTCGTCACGCACCACCGCGCGGCCGGGAACGCACGCGCGAGTACGGTGTGAAGGTGCGCGACCAAGAGACGTCGGATCCGCCCACCTCCCCCCACGAACACCACTGCACATCGACCGTCGAACGAGGCTCGTTCCTAACCGCCCACTGCACGTGCGGCTGGTCGGGACCGGCCCGGCGCTCCCGCGACCGGGCACGAACGGACGCCGCGTCCCATCAGGCGGCACACTGACTCCACTCACTGAACCGACATCACCTCCGACATCACTGACCAGCGGGTCGGAGGGGGGAAGGCGTCCGATGGAACGGCGCACACTGCTCGCCGGCGCGCTGGCCGTGACCACGGGCGGCGCGGTCGGCGCCTGTACGGGCGACGGCGGGAACGGCTCACCGGACGCCTCGGCGAACAAGCCGCCGTCGACGCGTACCTCCCCCGCCTCCCCCGCCCCCTCCGCGACCGGTTCCGCCGGGCCGCCGCACTGGGACGCGCTCGCCTCCGGGATGCACGGCAGGCTCGTACGGCCGGGCGACGGCGAGTACGCGACGGCACGCCAGCTCTACAACACCCGCTTCGACGACCTGAAACCGGCGGCCGTCGCGTACGTCGCCGGCGAGGACGACGTCAGGGAGTGCCTGGACTTCGCCCGGAGGTACGGCATGCCCGTCTCGATCCGCAACGGTGGCCACTCCTACGCCGGTTGGTCCAGCGGCAACGGCCGGCTCGTCATCGACATCTCCTCCCTCGACGGCCTCGGCGACGCCGCGTCGGACGGTGTGATCGGCGCGGGCGCGAAGCTCGTCGACGTGTACGGGGCGCTCGCCCGCAAGGGCCTCACGGTCCCGGGCGGTTCCTGCGCCACCGTCGGTATCTCCGGTCTCACCCTGGGCGGCGGTCACGGGGTCGTCTCCCGCGCGTACGGTCTGACCTGCGACAGCCTCACCTCCGCGACCGTCGTGCTGGCCGACGGCAAGCGCCTGACCGCCGACGCCGAGCAGAACAAGGACCTCTTCTGGGCCCTGCGGGGCGCGGGCAACGGCAACTTCGGGGTCGTCACCGAGCTGCGCTTCCGTACCCACCCCGCCACCACCGGCGTCGCGGCGAACTTCAACTGGCCCTGGTCAAAGGCCCGTTCGGTGCTCGCCGCCTGGCAGGAGTGGGGGCCCGACCAGCCGGACGAGATCTGGTCGTCGTTCCATGTCGCGGTCGGCGCGGGCGGCGGCGCCGACCCGACGGTCGCGGTGTCCGCCTTCACCCTCGGCAACGAGGACGACCTCAAGAACGCCGTCGACAAGCTCGCCGACCGCGCGGGCTCCTCGGCGAGCTTCGTCTCACTGCGCCCGGGGACCTACGAAGAGGCGATGCGCGCGTACGCCGGCTGCGCCGGACTCGGCGACGAGCAGTGCCGACTGCCCGGCACAACGCCCGGCCGCGGAAAGGAAGGCGCACTGCGACGGGAGACGTATGCCGCGACCTCCGACTTCTTCGACCGGTCGCTCCCGGCCGCGGGCATCGACACCCTGCTGTCGGCGGTGCGGGACTTCAGCCGTATCAAGGTCGCCGACGGCGCGGGGTCGGGCACGATCACGCTCACGGCGCTCGGCGGCGCGATCAACCGGGTGGACCCCTTGGCGACGGCCTTCGTGCACCGCCGCTCCCGGATGCTCGCGCAGTACGTGGCGTCCTGGCGCCCCGGCACGTCCGGCACCGAGCAGCGCGCGTGGCTGAGAACCGGCCAAGGCGCGCTGCGCAGGTACGCCTCTGGCGCGGCGTACCAGAACTACACCGACCCGTCGCTGACCGACTGGCGCACCGCGTACTACGGCCCGGCGGCCGGACGGCTGAAGAAGCTGAAGGAGCGGTACGACCCCGACCGCCTGTTCGACTTCCCGCAGGCCCTCTGAGCCGCCCGCGCCTACGCGGCGAGGTTGTTGTCGTCGGGCCGCGGCTCGGGGATGCCGAGCGGCCGGGTCCCCGGCGCCTCGACGGCCTCGGCCCGGTCGGCGTCCCGCGCGGCACGCGACCGTACGAGCAGCCCCGCCCGCCCCGACCGGCAGACCGCCGACACCAGGGGGGTGAGCAGCGCCATGGCGAGCGGCGCGAGGAGCAGCACCACCGCCGTACCGAGGGCGAACCCGCCGATGACGTCGGTCGGGTAGTGCGCGCCCATGTAGACCCAGCTGAAACCCTCGGCCAGCGCGAGCCCGATCGCGGCGAGCCCGAACCCGCGGTGTGCGACGAAGATGCCGGCGGCCAGGGCCATCGCCATCGTCGCGTGGTCGCTGACGAAGGAGAAGTCGGTCCGGCCGGGCACCAGGACGTTGAGCCCCGGGTGGTCGACGAAGGGGCGGTCGCGCCCGACGAACTCCCGGATCGGGATGTTGATCAGCAGCGCGACACCGGCGGCGAGCGGCGCCCAGAGCAGCCCGGCGACGGCGGCCACCGAATCCTCGGCCGTCCCCCGCCGCCGCACGCTCCACCAGCACCAGAGCGCGACGAGGACGAGCGCGATCATGATCCCGTACTTGCCG
This sequence comes from Streptomyces sp. NPDC051217, assembly GCF_044455465.1. Taxonomy (NCBI): domain Bacteria; kingdom Bacillati; phylum Actinomycetota; class Actinomycetes; order Kitasatosporales; family Streptomycetaceae; genus Streptomyces; species Streptomyces sp. NPDC051217. The sequence goes on along the minus strand of NZ_JBITEV010000011.1, from coordinate 16,697 downwards.
GCGAACTCCGCACCGCGGTCGAACCAGTCGGGGGCCGACTCGGCCAGACCGTTGATGTCGTAGAGCAGGCTGACGTCGGGGTTCGACCCATCGATAGCGAGTCCAGCCATGTGCTGCGGCCCCTTGCCTTGTTGCCCACCACGACACACCTCCGGGCGTGTCGCTTCCACCAACCCCCGTGGTGCCTGCGGTCAGTGCTGCGCGATCAACACCACAGCCCCAGTCCAGGGAACGGCCTGACACCCCACCAGGTTCCAGACTTCACCGGACGATCTCCAGGACGTTATCGAAGAGTGACACATCGCCCCAGCTCAGAGGGGTGAACGAACGAAGAATTCCGGCCACCCGAGCCCGGCAGAGGTCCGACTCCACCCTTCCGGGTGTCAACTCGCGGCCCATCCTACGACCCGTCGGACGGACGCCCCGTCAGCCGTTTCACGTATCGGACTTCCGCTCGGTGGGCAGATCGGTCGGCAGCGATTTCGCGCCGTCTTCGGTGACTCTGGTCGCTCCGAAGTAGTCAGGGGTGTCGATTTTGTCGAACCGGATCACGGCTCCGGTGTACGGAGCATTGATCATGTACCCGCCACCGACATAGATGCCGACGTGCCGGATGGCCCGTGAATTGGTGAGGTCGTCGGAGAAGAACACGAGATCGCCGGGCATGAGTTGGTCGCGCGAGGGATGCTCGCCGGCGTTGTACTGATCGTTGGCAACGCGCGGCAGCTCGATCCCGACGGACCGATAGGCGGCCTGCGTAAGCCCGGAACAGTCGAACCGCCCCTGCTGCTCGGGGGTCCCGTTACCACCCCACAGGTACTTCGTGCCGAGCTTCTTCTGCGCGTAGTAGATGGCACCGGCGGCCTGGCGGGAGGGTTCTACGCGGCCGACGGGGCGGGCGAAGCTCTGTTCGAGGGTGGTGATGACCTTCACGTAGTTCTGCGTCTCGGGGTACGGCGGGACGCCTCCGTACTTGATGACCGCGTACGCGCCCGCGTTGTAGGCGGCGAGCATGTTCTTGGTCTGGTCGCCCGGCACGTCGTCGACGTACCCGGCGAGCTTGCAGTCGTACGTCGCGGCCGACGGAATCGCGTCCTGCGGGTCCCAGACGTCGCGGTCGCCGTCCTTGTCCCCGTCGACCCCGTGCGCCTCCCAGGTCCCGGGGATGAACTGCGCTATGCCCTGGGCCTTCGCCGGGCTCACGATGTCGGGATCCCAGCCGCTCTCCTGGTAGAGCTGCGCGGCGAGCAGCGCGGGATTGATGGCCGGGCAGAGGTTGCCCCAGTCCTGCACCAGCCGCTGGTACTTCGCGGGCACGGCGCCCTTGGCCAGCGCGACGGCCCCACCGCCTCCGGCGCCGCCGAGCCCCGCGGCGGCGGAGAACGTCCCGACGACGAGCAGCGCGACGAAGCTCAGGCTGAGCCCGAGCCCGATCGCGCCGCCGATCCAGAATTTACGCACCCCTCAACCCTCCCCCATCCGGGACACGTTCACCGCCATTTTCCCGTCTGTCGTGTCGGCTCTATTCGGACACGGTGCCGGTGGACATGAATCCGGCGCAGAGGACACTCTTGTGGGCCTTGTCCGAGGTGGCGTGGTGGTAGACGACGGTCCACTCGCCGAGGTCGTCGGAGAGCGGCAGCGCGGGCCGGACCTTGCCGTCGGCGCGGAAGGAGAAGTCGTCGGGGTAGGTGAGGAACGTCCACTCGGTCTCGTCGCCCTCGTACAGATCGGCGGCCTTGCTCACGAAGCCGAACCGGTCGCTGTTCCGGTCCGAGGTACCGGGGCGGCCGTTCGCGTCGAGCCGGTGGGGAGGCTTGATCTCGACGGCGAGGTAGTACGGCGGGAGGTTCGGCTCCTCGTACTTGAGCCGGTAGCCGATCTCCACCTTGCCGGGCGCGAGTTCACCGGTGAAGTCGGTCTCGGCGGTGGTGACGGAGTACTGGAACTGGAGCGGCGGCTCCTCCTCGCCCGGGAGGTTGCAACTGTCCCTGAGACCGTTCCAGGCATGCCTGGAGGTGCCGATGTCCTGGATGTACTGGGGAGGGCCGTCGGGTGTCGGGTCGTCGGCGGGCTTCTTCGGTCCTTCGCCGACGGCCGGGTCCTTCGTGGAGGCACGCCCGCTCGGGGAGGCGCCGTCTCTTTCACCGCCGTCGCCTCCGTTCCCCGGGAGGAGCCACACCGCCGTGGCGACGGAGATCCCGACGACGGCGCCGACACCGGAGGCGACGAGCCAGGGGGTACCGCGCCGGGAGGGGCGTGCCGGGGCGGACGGCGGAGGCCCCTGGGTCGGCAACTCGTGCATCGCCGGTGGCGTCGCGTGGTGGGGTCGTCGGGGCGTGTCCGGCACCACGTCGGCCATGGCAACCAGCGGCTGGTAGGCGGGATCGTCCACGAGGGCCGTGTCCACGGCACACCGCCGGATGAGCTCCGCCGGATCGGGCCGCCGGGCGGGGTCTTTGGCGACGCACTCACGGATGAGCGAGGCGAGACCGGGCTCGACCCCGGCGATGTCGATCTCCCCGTGAACGGCCCGGTAACTCACCGCGGCTCCATCCCCGACCCCGAACGGCGCGCGCCCCGTCGCCGCGTAGGCGACGGTCGCGCCGAGAGCGAAGACGTCGGCGGCGTCACCCACCTCGTTGCGGGCGAGCACCTCGGGCGCGGTGTAGCCGGGTGTACCGGGGGCCTGGCCGTCCTGCGTGAGCGCGGTCTGCCCGGCCCCACGGGCGATCCCGAAATCGATCAATTGGGGCCCCTGGGCGGCCAGGAGAACGTTCTGCGGTTTCAGATCGCGGTGCGTGACGCCGTACGCGTGGACGCTGGCGAGCCCCTCGGCCATGGCGGCGACCAGCCGTCGACAGGTCTCGGCGGGAAACGGCCCCCGCTCGCGCACGGCGCGGGCGAGGGTGGGGCCGGTGACGTACTCGGTGGCGATCCAGTACGGGGCCGCGTCCAGCCCGGCGTCGATGAGGTTCGCGGTGTACGCGCTGCGCACGGCCCGAACGGTCTCCGCCTCCCGCCGGAACCGGGCGAGAGCCTCGGGATGCTCGGTGATCTCCTCCCGCACGACCTTGACGGCCACGAGCCGCCCGCCGGGCGACCGCCCGAGATACACCTGCCCCATCCCACCCGCCCCGAGCCGCGCGAGAATCACGTAGGCACCGATGCGCGCGGGGTCCTGGGCTCTGAGGGCATCCACGAGAACGACTGTGCCACAGGGGCGGGCGGGGGGTCATGCGGAGCTGACTGCCGGTCAGGGGAGGGGTGGGGGCGTGGTCGCGGACCAGAAGTCGTCGTGGACGTCGGGTCGAGGAATAGGGCCGCCGGCGTAGTTGGGCCCATCGGTCTCAGCCGTGGGGTCCGCGACGGCCGAGTTCTCCACGCATGGAGTGGCGACCTCGAAAAAGGCCTGGCCCTGTCCACCGATGCTGAGTCTGATCCCGAAGCCGTCGAGAGATTTGGCATAGATGGCCGGGAACCTTGGGCTGCTGTTGACGGAGGTGATCTCGTAACCGCTCTTCCGCCAGGACCGCTCGACAACTCCGAGGAATCCGCCACGTCGCTGCTCGGAAATGATCGTCATCACAGCCCTACGCCGCGACAAGTCGCAGCTCCCCGCCGTTGTCTCACCGTGCGTCCACCTGACCCCGGGCCGGATCGCGCGAAAGGTGCCCTCAAGAATGGAATCCGCACGGTCCGCTGCCTCCTGCATATTCAAAGCCCGCTCCCCATCCGCTCCAGAGCCGTCGGGTGCCGAGCACCCGACCATTGTGACGCAAGCCAACGCAAGTCCCAGGGCACGCCGCAATTTCATCCCCTCCTATGCCCGTCCATCTGAACGTATTGGTAGTCCCCAACAACAATCCTGGCGATATTGTCGGCGGACGTGACATCCTTCCCGGGATTGAAATAGTTGGAGTGCGCCTTCACCCCACCCACAACCGGATGCGGCCCGTCATCCACCCTGAATCTCCTCGCCCCGAAATCCTCATGCGCCGGATCCGTGCCGAACCAGATCTCGCTCTCCCTCGTCTGTGCGTCCTGCGCGAAGTACGCCATCGTCGCCCCGCCCACACCCCCGACCGCCGCCCCCACCGGCCCTCCCAGCACCGCCCCCGCCGACGCGCCCCCCAGCGCGCCCATCCCCATGCCCTGCGCTTCCCCCTTCGCCGGCGCCCGCGTCACCGGGTCGTTCTCCGCCGCGCCCACGTAGACATGGTCTCTGCCCACTCCCAGGTCATCCGCGGAATCCGCGCCCGTTCCAGGGCTGCCCACCAGCACAATGTCGTCCACCCCCGGAATACCGCCGTCCCGCTGGGCGGCCTGGCCCACCGTCAGGGAGCCGTACGAGTGGCCCACGGCCGTCATATGCGGGTTCTCGTTCTCGTTCGTCGCCGCGATTCCCGCCATGAAGCCGCCGTACGCCGTCGCCCCCGCCTCCGCGCGGCCGGTGAACATCACGTCCGAATTCCCCGGGATGTCGTCCAGCGAAAGCTGCGGCGCGTCATAGCCCAGCCACACGATCGACGCCGTGGACGCGTCGTACTCCTGCGCACCCATCCACGTATCCCTCGCCCGCTTCAAATCGTCCTCCGCAAACCCCTCGTCCAATCCCGTCCCCAGCCCCGGCACGTACGCCGACACATTCCTCGCCGTATCCGGATTCCCGTACGACACGATCGCCCGCCCATTTCCCTCGTCCCCGATCCCCAACAGGAACATCGGCGGATGCCCCCCCGCCCGCAACTGCCCGTCGATGGATCTCAGACCCGCCAGCATCGTCCGCGACCTGTCGTCCTCCGCACCCTCCAATTTCCCCATCAGCAGCGCCAAGTTGTCCCGGTTCGCCGCGTCGCGTACCGCCGCCGGGATGCCGTCCAGGTTGCCGATCAGGTCGGGGTGGACCGCCAGGTACTCCTCCTGCTGTTCCGCCGTCAGGCCCTGCCACCACGCCAGCCGTTCCGCCGGCGTCGCACCGTGCGGGATAGCCGCCCGGAGATAGTCCGCCGTCAGCGCGCGCACCGCCGTCGCGTCCGCGCTCGCGTCCGCCCACATCGCGGCCGTGACCTTGAGACCGTCCCCGGCGGTCAGCTTCCGCAGCGTCTGCGCGTACCGCGCGTCGACCTCCGCCGCCTCGCCCAGCGCGCGGGCGATCCGGTCCGCGATGGCCTGCGCCTTCGCCGCGAGCGGGTTCGGGCTCGTGAATCCCGGCGGCGGGGCGGACCGCAGATACGCGTGGCCCGTAACCGTCCCGCCGCGCAGCTTCTCCTTCGTGAACGGGTCCTCCCCCGCCGCCGGATAGCTCACCGACCCGTCCACTTGCACGGTGAACCTCAGACCCGCCGCCTCATCCAGCGCGTCCTTGAGCTGCCGCTGCGGGCCCCGCAGGTCTTGGGCCAGGCTGTTCAGCGTCGTACGGACCAGCCCGCACTCCGTGTAGATGTACTGGAAGTTCCGCCCCAGCGCCCGCAGCCGCCCCGCCGCCGCCCGCGCCGCCTCACCCTCCTGAGAGGCGGTCAGCCCGGCCAGCAGCTGCTTGTCGATCCGGTCGCGTGCCGCGTCCGCGCGGTTGCTCGCCCTGCCCCAGCCGTCCGCCGCGCCCTCCAGCTCGGCACATCTCACGTCCCGTAACTGCGCCCAGGTGAGCCCGCCGCTCACCGCCCCGCCCCCGCGTCGACCCCCGCCAGCCCCGACCTGATCGCGGTGTCGTGCTCACCCTGCGTCCTGGCCACCGCCCGTAGCGGGCCCGCCAGGCTTCCGCACTCGTCGCGGGCTGCCTCGATGCGCCGTTCCCATGACGTACGTACGGTCGCGAGCACCCCGACGACGCTCAGCCCTTCCCCGCCGCCCGCCACGCCCTCGTGCGCCGTTTCGAACTCCGCCTTCAGGTAAGCCATCTGCGTACGCATCACCTCCGCCCCGCCGGCCGCCCGGGTCCACGGCCCGTCGCTGTGCCTCAGCCGCTCCCCCGCTCCCCCGCCGGAACCCCCGGCCGCCGCGCCCGCCTCGTCGGCCAGCGCCCGCAAACCGCCCGAATAGCCCGCCATGCCCGCCATGCCACCCGCCCCTGTCCTCTGTTGTCCGGGATGTCGGGTGGCACTGTCCCAACCCGGGACCGCGCAGGTGCCGCACGGAAAGGAGGGGGAAGAACGGACGGAGCGGCCACGGGAGGGCGGAAGGCCCGTTCCCCGTTGGCATCGGCCGCGTCCCTCACCGTCGCGGCGTCCCGCGAAGGTTCACCCGTACGGTGGGCCCGCCTCCGCCCGCGACTGGCGCACGGATGGCGCACGGACGCAAAACCGCGGCGGGCTCAAGAGTGCACAACGCCAATCATTGCCCGGAGTCACTCTCCGTGATACACAGAGTGACCGTACACGTACGCGCATACTCCGGTTCACGACACAGGTCAGGGCAGTCGGATCGGTCAAACGTGCGGGGATCGGGTAAAGAGACCCGCCAAGTCGGCATACGAGGCCGGTTCCATCAGCGAAGATAGAAGGCGATCCGTGCCGCCGGGCGCGGGCACTTAACAACCCAACAGGGGCGGTGAGTTGCATGGACGTGGAAGCCGAGAAGGGCGACATCAACACCATCATCGGTGGTATCGCTCCGAGCTGGGGGCCCTTCGGGAACCTGGGCACGGAGGCTCGCATCATTGTCGAGGTGGTGATGGCCATCGCCATCCTGCTCTGTCTCGCCATCGCGATCTGGGGTGCGGCCAAGCAGCGTATCGGCGCGACCGCGCTGCGTGACACCTTCAGCGCGGAGCAGGGCAAGGGTCTGATCGTCGCCGGGCTGACCGGCGTCTTCATCATCGGGTCCCTCGGGACAGTCTTCACGATTGTGTACGGGATGGCTGTTTAGCGTCACATCGGACCGATCCACACCGGGTACGCCCGGCCCACCTCTACCTCATCCGAATCGACACCATCCGTCCCCACACCATCCGTCCGTCGCGCCCATCCGCCGAGGTTGCGTCTCCCTGATGTCGAGTCACCACACCGCGCCCGCGCGGAAACCAGTGCGGCTACCGTCGTGCCCAGCGGTACTGCGAGCGGTAGCGCAAGCGGAACTGCACACGGTTGAACCGGTCGAGGGGGCGGACGCGGCATGAGCTTCGGCGACGAGCACGGGAACGACCCGGGCCGGACGACGGACGACGGCTTCGGCGGGATGGGCCAGACGCGCACGCGTCTGCCCGACGGCGGGGCCGGCGACGGATACGGGGGCGGTCGTCGCCCGCAACGGAGTTCGCGCTCGCTCATCGCGATGGTGGGTGTGGTGGTGCTCCTGATCGCGGCTATCGCGTTCGCGAACCGCGGTGGCGGCGACGACACGGGCGCGTCGGGCGCAGGAGGCGGCGGCGACAACGCGTCGGGCCCGGAACCGACGGCGGCGTCGGGGGTGAAGCCGGTGACGGGGAAGAACGGGGGGATTCCCTCGGGGTTCGCGAAGGATGAGCAGGGGGCGGAGAGTGCGGCGGCGAATTACGCGGTGGCACTCGGCTCCGACGGTATGTTCACCCCCGACTCGCGCCAGCAGATCGTCCGGACGACTCACGATCCAGCAGCCGTCGACACTCTCCTCGGCCAGCTGGACGCGGCCTACTCCCCGGCCTTCCTCAAGAACGTCGGCCTCAACGACGATGGGACAGCACCGAGCGGACTCACCTTCGTGTCCAGGACCATGCCCGTCGGCACCAAAGTGACCGAAATGAATGGGGACACGGCCACAGCTGAGGTCTGGTGCACCGGCCTTGTGGGGATGGCCGGCGAGGGTTCCACGAAGCCCGTGACCGCCACGTGGTTCACCATCACCGAGAAGCTCAAGTGGGTCGGTGATGACTGGAAGATCGTGTCATCAACGCAGTCCGAGGGTCCGACGCCTGTCAATGGTGACAATCGAGCCTCCTCGGCCGACGAGATCGCCAAGGCTGTCGAGGGATACGGAGGTTTCACCTATGCCCGGTAGCCGTCGCTTCAGCCTGTCCTCGCTCCTGGGGTCCGTGGCCAGTGCGTCCGCGCTGGTCATGATGCTGGCCACACGCTCGTCCGCAGCACCGTCGCCCACTCCGACTCCGAGCCCCAGCGACAGCGACAATCCCTGCGATCTCATCGTCGGACTCGCCAAGGACTACTGCGAAGACGGCGAACCCGGCAGCTCCTCCCGCAACTCCCCCCTCGACGACCCCACCAGCGTCGTCGACCCCCTCACCGCCCTCGCGCGCGGCTGCGCCGACGCCGCCGCGTGGACCGTCGACACCCTCTCCAAAGCCGTGAAGGAGACCGCCGAGGTCGACTTCACCAACACCACCTTCCTCTCCCAGTACGCCGTCGTCTTCGCCGCCGCCACCATCCTCACCCTCATCCTCTGGCTCCTCGCCGTCGCCAAGCGCGCCATCCGCGGCGTCCCGCTCACCACCGCCATCTCCGAGGCCATCGGCTTCCTCTGGCTCACCGTCCTCGCCTCCGCCTTCACCCCGCTCATCCTCTACACCCTCGTCTCCGCCACCGACGGCGTCACCGACGTCATCGCCGGCGGGACCAGTGGGCAGACCGATGTGTTCTTCGGGACGTTCTCCGAGGCGCTGAAGAAGGACACCGACATCGGCGGCGGGCCGATCATGCTGATCGTCGTGTCCCTCGTGACGATCCTCGCGGCCGGCATCCTCTATCTGGAGCTGTTCATCCGGGCGATCCTGCTCTACGTCGGCGCCCTCCTCGGCGTCGTCGTCTACGCCGGGCTCGTCGACAAGAACATGTGGGGCCATGTACGCCGCTGGGCCGGGCTCATGATCGCGGTCATCATGGTGAAACCCGTGATCGTCATCGTCCTCGGCCTCGCCGGCGCGCTCACCTCCGACGACGGGCCCGACTCGTTCTCTGCCGTCGTCTCCGGCCTCGCCATCATCATCCTCGCCATCTTCGCGTCGGCCATGATCTACCGCTTCGTCCCCGGCTTCGGCGACGAGATCGCGAGCGCCCGCAGCAACGCCAAGCTGTCCACCGCCGGCGGCCGCGCCGCCGCCGTGATCAGTTCGCCCGCCGGTGTCGTCTCGCAGGGCATCAAGACCCACAGCGGCCGAAGCGGCGGAGGCGGCGGCGAAAGCGGCAGCAGCGGCGGGGCCCGGCCCTCCAACCCCGTCTCCGGTGGCGTCGCCGCCCACAGCAGCCGCGCCTCCTCGGGCGGCGGAGGCGGAGGTGGCAGCGTCCCCTCGCCGGCCCCCGCCCCCCGCTCCAGCAGCCCCACCAGCGGCACCCCCCACAGCAGCCGCAGCAACCACGGAAACCGCGGAACCGGTAACAACAGCACAGGAGGTGGAGGGCGTTGACGACTCAGTCCCATCCGGTCGCGCCCCGCCGTACGTATCTCATCGGCCGCGCGCGGCCGAACGCGATCGTCGGCAAGAACCGTGAGACGGGCGAGATCGCGCTGATCATCGCCGGCGCGTTCCTCGGCATGATGAGCGGGCTCGTCGTGCCCGTCCTGTCGCTGCGGATCGTGACGCTGCTCGGGTTCCCGCTCCTCGCGCTGGCCGCGGTGTACGTCCCGTACAAGCACCGCACGGTCTACAAGTGGTTCGAGATCAACCGCAGTTTCAAACGGACCCTGCGCAACGGCACCACCTACCGCTCCCCCGCCATGGAGTCCGGCACCATGGCCGACGGCCGCGAGGTCGAGATCGGCCCCCCGCCCGGTATCGGGCGGATCAACTGGCTGGCCGCGCCCTTCGGCCCCGACGAGATCGCCGTCCTGCTGCACGCCGACCGCCGCACCGTCACCGCCGCCATCGAGATCGAGGGCCCCGGCGTCGGCCTGCGCGACAGCGAGGACCAGGAAGCGCTCGTCGACCGGTTCGGCACGCTCCTCAAGCACGTCGCCAACGGCGACGGCTTCGTCACCCGCCTCCAGATGCTCGCCCGTACGCTCCCCGCCGACCCCGACGCGCACGCCAAGGACGTCGCCCAGCGCGGCGACTCCGCGTCCCCGGGCTGGCTCCAGGAGTCGTACGAACAGCTCCAGTCCATGGTCTCCACCTCCAGCGAGCAGCACCGCGCGTACCTCGTCGCCTGCATGCACTACACCCGCGAACTGGCCTCCGAGGGCCAGGCCATGGCCCGCGCCACCCGCCAGGCCGCGGGCGGCGGCAAGGGCGGCCGGGGCCGCAAGCTCGACAAGGACGCCGGCCTCGCCGTCGTCATGGCCCGCGAGCTCACCGACATCTGTGCCCGCCTCGCGGAGGCCGACATCCGCGTCCGCCAGCCGCTCGGGCAGGCCCGGCTGGCCTCGCTGGTGCACTCGATGTACGACCCGGACCACCCCATAGACCACATCCAGGCCATGACGAAGCGCAACGCCTGGCCCGCCGAGCTGGACGCCATGGAGCCCACGTACCTCCAGGCGAAGACCCGCGAGTCCTCCACCCGCGCGCCCTGGTGCCACTCCACGGCCTGGGTGAAGGAGTGGCCGATGACCCCGGTCGGCGTCAACTTCCTCGCCCCGCTGCTCGTCCACACGCCCGACGTGATCCGTACGGTCGCGGTCTGCATGGACCTGGAGCCGACCGAGGTCGCCATCGAGCGGATGCTCACGGAGAAGACGAACGACGAGGCCGACGCGAGCCGCGCCGCCAAGATGAACCGCACCGTCGACCCGCGCGACATCGCGGCGCACGGCCGGCTCGACCAACGGGGTGAAGATCTCGCCAGTGGCGCGGCGGGGGTCAACATTGTCGGGTACATCACGGTGTCGTCCCGCTCGCCCGAGGCCCTGGCCAGGGACAAGCGGACGATCCGGGCGTCCGCCGGCAAGTCGTATCTGAAGCTGGAGTGGTGCGACCGCGAGCACCACCGGGCGTTCGTGAACACCCTGCCGTTCGCCACCGGCATCCGCCGATGAGAACCGTCCGCCGACCGACAACCGCTGGAAAACCGACCGTCCACCGCCGGCCCACATCCGTCCACCGCATGCCGACGACCGCCGTTCGAAAACCGACGACCGCCGTGCACCACCCGACGACCGCCGCTCGAAAACCGACCGCCGCTGATAGGGGCCTGTGATGCGAGATCCCATGTCCGCCTTCACGGACGCCTTCACCAGCTTCCTCTTCGGGAAGGTGGAGACCACCCGGCTCCCGGTCCGTACGTCCACCGGCCAGGCGCAGGCCGTCTACCTGCCGACCGCCGCCCCCGGCCTCGGCGACTCGGGCGTCATCATCGGCCGCGAGGTCTACAGCGGCAAGGGCTACATCTACGACCCCTTCCAGCTGTACGGGCAGCAACTCCCCGCCCCGCACTGGCTGGTCCTCGGCGAGTCCGGCAACGGCAAGTCGGCCCTGGAGAAGACGTACGTCCTGCGGCAGCTGCGTTTCCGCGACCGCCAGGTCGTCGTCCTCGACGCCCAGGGCGAGGACGGCGCCGGCGAGTGGAACCTCATCGCGCAGGAGCTGGGTATAACCCCCATCCGGCTCGACCCGATGGCGGCCCTGGACGGCGGTATCAAGCTCAACCCGCTCGACCCGGCGATCACCACGACCGGCCAGCTCGCCCTGCTCCGCACCATCATCGAAGTCGCCATGGGCCACGGTCTGGACGAGCGCTCCGGCTTCGCGCTCAAGGTCGCGCACGCCTACGTCCACGCCACGATCGTCGAGCGCCAGCCCGTCCTCATGGACATCGTGGAGCAACTGCGCCACCCGGAGCCGGAGTCGGCCGAGGCCATGAACGTGGACATAGACGATGTACGGGCCTGGGGCCTGGACGTCGCCCTCGTCCTGGACCGCCTGGTCGACGGTGACCTGCGCGGCATGTTCGACGGACCGACGACCGTCGGTATCGACCTGGACTCGCCGCTCATCGTCTTCGACCTCTCGCACATCGACCGCAACTCGATCGCGATGCCGATCCTGATGGCGATCGTCGGCGTGTGGCTGGAGCACACCTGGATCCGCCCCGACCGGAAGAAGCGCATCTTCCTGGTCGAGGAGGCCTGGCACATCATCAACTCCCCGTTCGTCGCACAGCTCTTCCAGCGGCTCCTCAAGTTCGGCCGCCGGCTGGGTCTGTCGTTCGTGGCCGTCGTCCACCACCTCTCCGACGTGGTCGACGGCGCCGCCGCCAAGGAAGCCGCCGCCATCCTCAAGATGGCGTCGACCCGGACGATCTACGCGCAGAAGGCGGACGAGGCGCGGTCCACCGGCCAGGTCCTCGGGCTGCCGCGCTGGGCGGTCGAGATCATCCCGAGCCTCACGCCGGGTATCGCGGTGTGGGACGTCAACGGCAACGTCCAGGTCGTCAAACACCTGGTCACCGAGGCCGAACGACCACTCGTCTTCACCGACCGCGCGATGACGGAGAACAGTCAGGCGTCCAATGCCTCCGACGCCGCCGACGCCCTGAGCGGCGGGCTGCCCGACGACGTACGGGCCGCCGAGTGGGAAGCGGAACAGCGCGCGATCCTCATGGAGCAGCAGCGGTTGAACGCGTCCTCCGAGTCCACGGTGGCGTGACGGGCATGGCGGCGGGCAATGGGGCGGCTCGGGAGGGCGGTGTCCCGGACGGGCTGATCCTGGGCGTGCTGGGCTTCCTGCTCGGGATCACGCTGTTCGTGTGGACGGCGACGGGCCTCGCCGCGCTCTTCGCGCACGGCTCGTGGCCGGACACGGTGACCTTCATGCGTACGCCGTCGGCCGCACGGCAGTTGGTCTCGGCCCCGCACGACCTTCCGGCCGCCTGGCCGGACACACCGCCGGGCGAGCTCTCCGGATACGGGCTGTTCTGGGGTCTGTTCATCGGCGAGCTGATGGTGGCGACCGTCCTGGCGGTGTTCGTGCTCGGCGTGGTGACCCGCTGGCGCGCGCTGCGTACGGTACGGCTCCGGGAACGCCAACGGGCGCGGGAGCGCGCCGAGGCGAAGGAGGCGAGGGCGGAGGAGGAGTACGTACGGGAGACTCCCGCCCCGGCCCCGGCTCCCGTCGAACGGCCCCCCGCCCCCGCGCCGGTCGAGCAGGCCCAACCCGTCGCCCCACCGGTCGCCCCACCCGTACAGGTGCCCGTCCCCGCCCCCCGTACCGCCCCGTACTCCCACGTCCGCTACGGCGCCCCCCACACCCGCCGCCCCGCCGCCGTGCAGGCCATCCAGGACGCCGAGGGCCCCGCGCTCGTCGTCACCTCCGACCCGACCGTCTGGGCCGAGACCAAGGACGCCCGCGCCAAACTCGGCCCCGTTCTCGTCTACGACCCCGGCCACCTCTGCGACACCCCGGCCCGCCTCCACTGGTCCCCCACCACCGGCTGCGAGGACGCCGACACCGCCGCCGCGCGTGCCCTCGCGCTGCTCGCGCCCGTACGTCCGCCGGCCCGCCTCGACGCCGCCATGGCCGACACGGCGGAGACCCTGCTGCGCTGCTGGCTGCACGCCGCCGCCGCCGACGGGCGGCCGTTCAAACAGGTGCACCGCTGGGCACAGGGAGGCGGCGCCCACGACGCCGTACGGCTCCTGCGTACCCACCCCAAGGCCGCCTCCGGGCTCGCGGGTCTGCTGGAGTCCGCGCTCACCGCGTACCCCGAACGCCGGGAGATCGCCCAGCAGTTGACGACCCGCGCGCTGACGTCCCTGTCGTCCGTCCACATCCGCGACGCGTGCACACCCAATCGCGCCGACTCGCTCGCCCTGGATTCTTTCGCGGCCGAGGGGGGCACGCTCTATGTGGTGGGTGAGCCGATCGAAGATCCGCGCACTCGTCCGGGAGCGATGCCGCTGCTCACCGCTCTCGCCTCAAGCGTGGTCGAGCACGGCCGCCGCATGGCCGTACGGTCATCCGCCGGTCGGCTCGACCCACCAATGACGCTGGTGCTCGATGACGTGGCGGCGGTGGCGCCACTGCCCGCGCTGCCCGAGCTGCTGGCCGACGGGGACGAGCAGGGGATGCCGGCGCTGGTCCTCCTGCGCTCACGCGAACAGGGCAGGGACCGCTGGCCGGACCGCTGGCCCCACCAGGAACTCCCCGCCTGAGCCGCCCCGTTCACCCCGCGCCCGCCGGCTTGGCCTCGTACGGCGGCGCTGACGGCTCCCGGCGCTCAGGTCCGCGGCCGCGACACCGCGAGCTCGAACTCCCGCGCGGAGGGATCGTTCTCCACGGGGAGGGTCTCCCCGGTCGGCTCGAATCCCAGCTTGCGGTACGCGGCCCGCGCACGCCCGTTCCGCTCGTCCACAAGCAGCCGCACCCGCTCGACACGCGGCTCCTCCAGCGACCACGCCCACTCGGCGGCCACGTCGAGCAGCTCCTTCAGCAGCCCGGCGCCCCGGTGCTCCGGCCGTACGTACACACCGACGATGTGCGCCTGGTCGCAGGCGCTCCGGCCGCCCAGCACATCCGACGCGCCCCGCCGCTCGACCAGCACCACCACCGAACCGGCCCAGCCCCCGTCCGCCAGTTCGGCCACGAACTGCCGCGCCGACGTGCCCCGCGCGGATCCCTCCGTCCGCTCCCGCCAGAAGGAGTCCGGGCGCTGTACGGCGTCCTCGTAGGTATCGAGGAAGGCGACGGGCGCGGCCGGATCACGCAGGGCGTCGAGCCCGAATTCCTTCGCCCTGGCCCATTCGTCGGCGCGTACGGCACGTACGACAGGTGTCTGGTTCATGCGGCGATCCTCCGCGCCCGGGACCCCCGCCCACAAACCAGTTTTCCGGAGACGGGTCTCAGGGTTCCCCGGGACCGCCGTGGTACCGGGGTAGTACGCCCCGTACGCGGTGCCCGCCCGCGGTCCGACGTTCCCGACCCGCGAACCGCCTACCGTCGAAGCCATGATCAAGGCCAACGGACTCACCAAGCGATACGGCGGCAGAACCGGCGGGACCCACACGCGCGATGTATGACGATGGAGAAATGACGAGCGCGGGGCCGACAGCGGGAGCAAGGGTGCGTGGCGACAACAGATCACTCACCCAGCTGATCAACCGCGCGGCCCGGCGGATCGACGCCTACGACAAGACTCACCCGCTTGTCCGGGACCTGCTTCTGGTGGGCTGTCTGCTGATCGGCGGCGCGATCGACGTGGGCGGCGGGGGCTGGCGATCGGTCTCGCCCAACCCCGACGCGCTCCTGTGGCCGGCGGCGGTCTGCGTCGTGGGCTTCCCGCTGCCCCTGCTGCGCCGACGTACGCATCCCCTCGAAACGCTGCTGGCGATGTTCCCGTTCGCCCTGGTGCAGGCCTGGTCGGGCGCCGGGCTCCAGATCGCCGTCTTCTGCGAGCTGATCGTCATCTTCAACATCGCGCTCCGCCTCCCGATGCGCCAACTGGCCCTGAGTGCGGCGCTGTTGAGCGTCCCCCTCGTCGTGGGCGTGGCGCGCCACCCGGCGGAAGGCTGGGTCATCCCCCTCCAGTCGTCACTGACGAGCTTCGCCGCGGTGGCTCTGCTGGGGATCGCGTGGCGCACGAGACAGGAGTACACGGCCTCGTTGAGGGAGCGGGCGAAGCAGTTGGAGATCGAACGCGACCAGCAGGCCCAGCTCGCCGCCGCCGCCGAACGCACCAGGATCGCACGCGAGATGCACGACATCCTCGGCCACAACCTGTCGGTCATCACGGGCCTCGCGGACGGCGGTTCGTACGCGGCGAGGAAGAACCCGCAGCGCGCGACCGAGGCCCTGGACGCGATAGCCATCACCAGCCGCCAGGCCCTCACGGAGCTCCGCCGCCTGCTCGGCATCCTCCAGAACGAGCCCCAGGCCGCCGCCGCCGAACTCGCGCCACAGCCCGGCCTCGGCGAACTGGACCAGCTGATCGACGGTGTACGGGCGGCGGGCCTGCCCGTCCATGTCACGGTCATCGGCGACCTCGGACTCGAAGCAGCACCGCGGGGCCGCCAGCTCACGGTCTACCGCGTCGTCCAGGAGGCCCTCACCAACACCCTCAAGCACGCGGGCCCCGAGGCCACGGCGACGGTCACACTCAGCCGTACGCCGGAGGCAATCACCGCGGAGATCACCGACACCGGCAGACCGGGTCCCACGCGGGCGGGAGGCCGCGGCATCACCGGCATGCGGGAACGTAGCGCCCTGTACGCGGGCACACTTGAGGTCGGACCGCTGCCGGCGCCCGACGAGGGCTGGCGGGTCCACCTGCATCTGCCGAACGACGAGGACGACCGGGTGTGACGACCGTACTGATAGCCGACGACCAGCCCTTGCGGCGCATGGGCTTCCGGATGCTGCTGGAGAGCCAGGACGACATGACCCTCGCCGCCTGCTGGACGCGTACGCCCAGCGCCTCCCGACCACGAACGGGGTTGCCGGCTCCGAACAGTCGGCGCCGGAGAGATCCCACCCGGAAATCGCCCTGCTCACCGGCCGGGAACGGGAAATCCTCACCGTCATCGGTCAGGGCTGGACGAACGCCGAGATCGCCGCCCGATTCCACCTCGCGGAATCGACGGTGAAGACGCATGTGGGCCGCGTGCTGGCGAAGACAGGCTCACGCGACCGCGTCCAGGCGGTAATCCTGGCGTACGAGGCGAGGTTGGTCCACCCGTCATAGAAAAGGGTCTTGAACGCGGAAATGCCCCGCACCATAAACGGTGCGGGGCACTCCCACAAAAATTGTTCGGCGGCGTCCTACTCTCCCACAGGGTCCCCCCTGCAGTACCATCGGCGCTGAAAGGCTTAGCTTCCGGGTTCGGAATGTAACCGGGCG